>CAVSQY010000008.1:0-345879 GCA_963730285.1 uncultured Actinomycetes bacterium
GAGGTGGAGACGCTTGGCTTGGGTGTAGTCATGGACTGCCGACTCGATTTCGCCGTGGCGGAGTTGGTCGAGGGCATGACGGTCGACTTCGTGGGTCTGTCGCTGGTTGACCGCGGCTAGGTCGGTGACCACTCCGTGTCCGTCGGCGACGATCCGGTGGAAGAGACCTCCGGAGTCGATGGAGGGGAGCTGTTTCGGATCTCCCACCAGGACGATCCTTCCGTCACACTGGCCTGATTGATAGACGAGCCAAGCCAGATCCCGGGTGGACACCATCGACGCCTCATCGACGACGATCACGGTGCCTGCCGCAAGTTGAGTGTGGTAGGTGTCGAGTTGATACCGCATCATGGCGATCGTCCCCGACCACGAACCAGCCAGCTCCTCGCCGAGTCTCCGCGCTGCGGTAGCCGAAGTCGCCACGCCGATGACGTGGTAGCCGGCGATGCGGGCTGCGTCGGCGTAGACGCCGACGGCATGTGTCTTGCCGGAGCCTCCCGGCCCCACCAACGTCACAATCCGGCCATTCAGGTCCGTGAGATGTCTCACCGCGGTGGCTTGCCCGTCGACAAGATCTCGGTCCTCGATAGCTGCCTCGAGAGTGTCCCGGTCGACTCTTACCGGGGATGACGTGTTGACTGCGTCGAGGATCCGCCGCTCCCGCTGCAGTTGGATTCGGGTGGTGTAGCGGGCCTCTCCCGGCAGCATCCTATCCGAGCCACTGCCAATGGGATCGGCGTAGGGGGTGAGGTGATGGAGGATTGCCAGCTCGTCGTCGGAAAGGTCGATCCCCTCGGGAAGACGCTGCTCGGGGCCCCGGTGTGGGAGAACCCGGACCACCTCTCCGGATTCGAGTGCGACCTCGAGTACCCGATGTGCCGAACCGACCAGATCGGCTGGTGTGGCGCCCTCGGGATGAACCGCAGCCACGTCGGGGAGAAGGTCTCTTTCAGTGAACAACGCCTGACGGTCCGCCAGCCGCTCCACGATCCGCCCCGCCGTCCACGAATCCACCTCAACCATTCCGGGCCGGCCCGGTGTTGCCACTCTCACCGAGTTGCGGACGACAGCCTTGACTTCTTCGGGCGCGGTGCGGGCAAGCTGGTCCCAATGCTCGACGATGTCGGTGGTGATTCCGTAGTCCTTCATCTCCTGGGTCACCGCCGGTTCGCCTCGCGGATAGGCCTTGGGTTGGCGGGTCTCCAAGGTGAACTTCTGGTAGACCCGAGGATGCGCCGCCTTCCCGGTCTCTGCCACATATCTGGCTACGGCTTCTTCGATCTCCTCACGCCGGGTCGAGTAATGCCGTAACAGCTCGGGGGTGAAACCGGTGATGTCGGCCATGCCGTCATGGACCGCCTGCCAGGACACCCCGAGCCGTTGGGTGAGCTCTGCGCGGAGAGCGGACTGGTAGACGGTTCCGCCCGCTTTGAGATGGGCGTAGGCAAGCTTGGCGTGGACCGCCCGCCAGCCGCCTTCCGCCCACACCCGGTTGATCACCACCACATGGGTGTGCACCTGAGGGTCATTGGCCCGTGAAGTGAAATGGTCGAACCCGGCGGCCACATACCCCTCCGATGCCACCTGCCGGGAAGTGGACCCGGACTTCCCAGCAGAGTCGGTGTAGTGGTGGCTGATCCGGGAGCGGGCGCAGCGTTCCTCCATGTAGTCGACCGCGTCTGAGACCGCCCGCCGGTGAGCTGCCACCACCGCAGACCGGATCTCGTTGCTGCCATACGCGTAGAGCAGCGACACCGACTTCGGAGCCGAGAAGGTGTGATCGAACCCAGCCACGTTGCCGTGACTGCGCGGCACCTTCATCTTCTCCCCATCACGTGTTCGATGGGCCATCAGCCCGGTGAACACCTCCGGGTCCACCGCAGCACCCGCTTCGAGGTCGAGCCGGTTGAGACCCGAACCCATCCACCGCGACGGCGACTCATGACCTGCGTAGTAATCCCCCCGTCCCCCATTCGCCCTCCGCCGGAGGACCGGAACATCCTCACCGACCGAATGACGAAGCTGCTCGGTGTAATACGAAGCCTGCGACGCCACGAGCTTCCCCAACGATTGCATGGCCTCAACCCTCCGCATCCAGAAGATGCATATGTGTGCGGAAGGATCGACCTGGCAACGAGAAGCGGGTGACTGACGTGGAAGACATCGTGATCAGTGGGCCAAAGGAGGGACCGGACGACGGTGAAGCGGAGACATCCCTTCTCAGACTAGTTGGTTAGTGTTAGTATAGCTAGGATTAGCTAGAGATATCTATGAATCCAATGGACCACTCAGAGATCAGACCACTCGATCGGCTGCTCAGCGCACAAGAGCTCGCCGACTATCTCAGCGTTCCCCTCGCCACCATCTACACCTGGCGGCATCGCAGTCAGGGACCACCGGGACTCAGAGTGGGCCGGCATCTCCGCTACCGCCGTCGGGACGTCGAAGCATGGATCGAGCTACAACTCGGAGGGGAACGATGAGGACGACACCGGACGAACGTGCTTTCTCGGCTTGCCGGTAGTGTCGCGGTGGAGAGCTCGGCTGGGGATGACACGCCGATGAGAGGATGGATCCAACACCGACCCGACCGCTCCACACCGTGGCGGGCCCGCTACTACGGCCTCGACGGTCGGGAACGATCGAAGAGCTTCGACCGGAAGATCGACGCCGAACGCTGGCTGAGTGCCCAACTGGTAAAACTCGACCGCGGCGAATGGGTCGACCCCGCCCTAGGAAGAGTTCCTTGGGCCGAATACTCCGAACACCTCCAAGCCAGCCGGGTCCACGTCGCCGTCCGAACCGCCGAAACCTATCGGGCATGTCATGTCCGAGCCGTCAAGCTCATCGGTGACGTTCCTCTCAGCCGACTCAGCACCGAACTTCTTCGCGGAGTCATCGCCGACCTCACCGCAGCCGGATACGCCCCCGAAACTGTTGCCAAGACCATGCGTTGGGTCAGACTCACCCTCAACCAAGCGGTCAAAGACCGTCGCATCCTCACCTCACCAGCCAACGGCATCCAACTGCCCACCCCGCGCCGGTCCGACATGCGTCTCCTCGACCCACACCAAGTCGAACAACTCGCCGAAGCGATGCCCACCCGATACCGGTCGTTGCCCATCGTCGCCGCCTATACCGGACTCCGCTGGGGAGAGCTCGCCGGACTCCTCGTCGCCAACATCGACATGCTCCGACGCCGGCTCACCGTCCGCACGGCTCTCATCGAAGCAGCCCGAGAACCACCACGGTTAGGTGTGCCCAAGACCGCAGCATCGGAGCGGACCATCACCCTCCCCAAGATCGTCACCGAGGCTCTCGGCATCCACTTCCACTCCCATCCACCGGTCGATGGTCTGGTGTGGACCACCGATCAAGGCGGGTTCCTCCGTCGCGGGTCGTTCAGTCGGATCTGGCGTAAAGCCATCGCCGAATCCGTGGGCCAGCCCTGCGTGCCACATGACCTCCGTCACACCCAAGCCTCATGGCTGATCGCCGCCGGCGAGCATCCCAAAACCATTCAGACCCGCCTCGGACACTCCTCGATCCAGGTCACTATGGACAGATACGGCCATCTCATGGAAGGTCTCGACAGTCGAACCGCCGACCGTCTCGACGAGCTGGCCGAGGGCTGGAGCGGCCCAGGAGCGGCCCAAACCGACGAGGAAGACACCGACACATCCCCCGAAAACCCCCTGACCAGGGGGAAGAGTCAGCAGTCCCGACCGGATTCGAACCGGCGTTTCCGGCTTGAAAGGCCGGCGTCCTGGGCCTCTGGACGACGGGACCTGGACCAAGGCAGGTTAATGGCGCAGCACCCAGTATCGAGTGTTGCGGAAGTTGAGTCACATGGCGTCGAGCCGGGCGAGAGCCCGACCCAGGCGCTCGATAGTCTTCTCTTTGCCCAGGGCGGCCATCGACTCGAACAACGGTGGGCTGACTGACGAGCCCGTCACCGCCACCCGCAGTGGTTGAAGGCCCTTTCCCAAGCCGATCCCCATCTCCTCGATCAGGTCTCTCAACACGGCTTCGATCGCCTCACCCGACCAGTCGTCGATAGCGGAGAGACGTTCGGTCGCGGCCCGTACGGTGTCTGACACCCCCTCCTTGCCCATCACCTTGTCCCAGGACCTCTGGTCGTAGTCATCGAAGTCCTCGAATAGGAACACGACTTGTTGCCCGGCATCCGGGAGCAATTTGGTCCGTTCCTGGACCAGGCGCGCCACTGAGCGAAACCGCTCCCACTCGACAGGCTCCAATTTGCGGCCGACGACAGCCTCGACGTGAGGGCCGACCGCATCCACGAAGTCCTCGACGGGCATCGAGCGGATGTACTCGCCGTTCATCCATGCCAGCTTGTCGAGGTCGAAAGTCGCCGGATTTCTCGAGACATCGGTCAGGTCGAACGCAGCAACAGCCTCCTCTCGGCTGAACACCGTGGTCTCCCCATCGATCGACCAGCCGAGCAGGGCCAGGTAGTTGAAGACCGCATCGGCCAGATAGCCCTCGTCACGGTAGACCGAGAGCGAGATGGCCCCATGCCGTTTGGAGAGCTTCTTACCGTCGGTGCCGAAGAGGAGTGGAAGATGGGCATACGCCGGCTCGGCACCACCCAAGGCCCGAGTCAAGAGGATGTGCTTCGGCGTGGAAGGAAGCAGGTCCTCCCCACGTGCCACATGGGTGATGTCATAGTCGACGTCGTCGACGGTGGATGCGAGGTGATAAGTGGGAGTCCCATCACTGCGCAGGATGATGAAATCGTCGATGTCCCTGGCCTCGAAGCTGACCTCGCCCCTGACCAGGTCGTCGAAGCGCACCGGATCACCCTGGGCAACTGCCATCCTGATCACACCGCTCTCGAAGCGCGACTCGGGACGTCTTATGTAATGGCCCGGGTGAAGCCGATCGGCCTTTGCCTTCTCCCGGAGACGCTCCAACTCCTCCGGCGCCCTGTCATCGAAGTAGGCGTCTCCCGAATCGACCAGCGCCAATGCGACCTTTCGATACCGGTCGAATCGGTCGGATTGACGGTAGGAGCCGTGAGGGCCGCCGACTCCCACGCCTTCGTCCCACTCGAGCCCGATCCAGTGCAACGAGTCGAGGATGTCTTGCTCGAATTCGGCCGTCGACCTCTCACGATCGGTGTCGTCTATGCGGACGATGAAGACGCCACCCTCGTGGCGGGCATAGAGCCAATTGAACAATGCGGCGCGAGCGGTCCCCACATGAAGTGTCCCGGTCGGTGATGGTGCGATCCGGAGGCGGACCGTCATCTCTTGACCACGGGATTGCGCAGTGTGCCGATCCCGTCGACCTCGACCTCCATCACGTCTCCGGGAACGACCTTGCTCACCCCGGACGGTGTTCCGGTCAGCACCACGTCGCCCGGCAGGAGGGTCATCACCTTGGTGACGAACTCAATGATCTCGGCGACGCCAAAGACCATGTCGGATGTGAACCCGGCTTGACGCACCTCTCCGTTGACCCGACAGATGACCGCCAGCCGCTCGAGTGGGTCGAGCTCGGTCTCGATGGCGGGGCCGAGCGGGCAAAACGTATCGAAGCCCTTGGCCCGGGTCCACTGCCCGTCTTTTCGCTGCAGGTCGCGGGCCGTCACGTCATTGGCGGCGGTATAGCCGAAAATGAACTGGGAGGCATCCTCGGCCCTGACATGCCGCGCTACCCGGCTGACAACCACGGCGAGCTCGGCCTCATGATGCACTTCCTCGGATATCTCCGGGTGTACCACCGCAGCATCGGGGCCCACGACCGACGTGGCCGGCTTCAGGAAAATGAGCGGCTCGTCAGGCACCTGACCGCCCAACTCGTCGGCGTGCTCCTCATAGTTCTTGCCAACACAGACCACCTTCGACGGCAGAACCGGTGCGAGCAGCTGGACATTCTCCCAGGGGACTTCCGTCTCGGTCGGCTCCCAGGCGACGAATGGTGTGCCTCGGTAGACGAGGACGCCGTCGGTGTCGGCCACGCCGTAGGCGATGTCATCGCCGGCCTTGATTCGGACGATCTTCATTCAGCGTCGGGCCCGAGAGAGGTGGGGCTCACTGCGCAGGATGAGATTGAGCTCGCCGGACCTGGTCCACCGACATCGAGAACAAGGCGGGATCGACCTCGGCCACCGCGGTCTCACCGGGACGCACGTCGTGACTGACCGCCCGAATCCAGTGCACCCTTCGGTCCACGATCTCCGGGATTGCCTCGTACCCGAAACCACACATAGTCAGAGCTACCTCGAAATCCTCCCTCGTCGGCCCTCGGCCCCAGATCGCCGCCCGAGCCCCCATCAGGGCCGCGACCACTTCACGGAGCGAAGGGTCGGCATCGGGGAGGCCGTTGGCGTCGATGATGCGAAACGCCCAGCCCGTGTCCGGTCCGATGAGACCGAAGTGACCGCCGGTCGGGACCTGCTCGGGTGCTGTGATGACACCGGGCCTGACCGGTCTCCAACGCTGGGAAGGAGGCGTTAGCAGGACCTTTCGCGGCTGGTCGGACTCCGTTATCTCGATACTCGGCTGCTGACCCATCAGACGAAGCTGAGCCAGTCCCGATAGTCGGGCAACTTGGCCGCGACCAGGTCCGAGAACATCTCCTGCGCCTTCCTCGTCACAGGCCCGGGCTCCCCGATGCCTATGTCACGCCTGTCCACCGATCTCACCGGGGTCACCTCGGCGGCGGTCCCAGTCAGGAAAACCTCGTCTGCGGTGTACAGACTCCCACGGGCGAGCTCGCACTCTTCCACTTCGATTCCCTCGTCGCGCAGTAGTTGAATGACCGTGTCACGGGTGATCCCCTGGAGAATCCCCGCCGAAACGGGCGGAGTCGACACCTTGCCCCTGCTGACAATGAACAGGTTCATGCCGCTGCCCTCAGAGATCGAGCCCGCGTCGTTGAGCATGATCGCCTCGTCATAGCCGGAGTTGACCGCTTCCTGCTTGGCCAGCACGGAGTTGAGGTACTGACCGGAGCCCTTGGCTGTGGGGATGAAGCTGGAGTGAGAGATCCTCCGCCAACTGGAGATCATGGCATCGATGCCGTTGGCGACGCCGTCCTCCCCCAGGTAGCTGCCCAGGTAGAAGGCACCCATGAAGTTGCGCACCGGGCTGTGCGCCGGGTTGAGCCCAAAACCACCCACTCCATGAAACACCAAAGGGCGGATGTAGGCCGACTCCAGCTCCGTCACCCTCAGCAACTCGAGACAAGCCTCGTCCATCTCCTCGGCCGTCTCCTTCATCGGTATCGCATACGCATGCGCTGAGGCGACGAGCCTCTCCATGTGCTCATGGAGCCGAAATACCGCGGTTCCCTCCGGTGTCTTATAGGCACGTATGCCCTCGAAGACCCCAGTTCCATAGTGAAGAGCGTGCGAGAGAAAATGGACGGTTGCGTTGTCCCAATCGACGAACTCACCGTCAACCCATATCTTGGATGCCGGTTCCATCCGTCAGAGCGTAATGGCTGCTGTCCCGAGTCGGAACTGGCGATCCAGGAAGGAGTTGGCCCGGAGAGAGGATCGTGGCGGTTTAACCTCGCCGCCAATGCATTGCCTGATCGCCTCACTTTTCGGATCGGGCCTCTTGCTCGGTCGAATCAGAGGATCCGACTCGGGCTCCGGGACCGTCGGAGCGCTCCTCGCCATGGCCCTCTCACTCTGGTTGGGCGCCATGTGGGGTTGGGGAATCCAGCTGGCAGCGGCCGCGCTGTTGACGGGGATCAGCCTGTGGGTCACGTCGGCGCTCGCCCCAGAGACCGGCGACGCCGGGTGGATCGTGATCGACGAGGCCGCAGGCACGATGGTCGCCACCGTCGGGTTGGCCGGGTGGCCGGCGCTGATCGGCTTCGTCGTGTTCCGGGTGGCGGACATCGCCAAGAGGCCTTTCCCCGGTGTGTCCCAGGCCGAGAACCTACCCGGCGGGATCGGGATCACCACCGACGACCTGGTCGCCGGCCTGTACGGGCTGATCGTCGGATATGCCGTCAAGGCCCTATTCTTTTAGGGGATTCTTGCCCTTCCCAACACGGTGGAAACTCCTATGGTTCGGAACAGGAGGTAACTGATCAACATGGAATGGCAGCCCAGGACTATTGAAGTCGGTGTCGATGGGTCTGAAGGCAGCACGAGGGCCGCGGAGATCGCGACTGCAGTCGCGCGGGCCCGCGGCGCCAAATTGCTCCTTGTGACCGTGGTGCGACCACCGGAGGGGTGGTGGGGAATCGGCGGGGCGCCGCCGTCGCCGGAGGCCCTTTCCGCCGCCCTCATCGAGGGACAGCAGCAGGTCCTCAATGAGATCGTCGAGCACCTCGATCTGGCCACGATCGACTATGAGACGGTCCAGGAGTTGGGCGACCCAGTCTCACAGTTGATCAGCGTGGCCGAGACGAGGGACGTGGATTTGGTGGTGATAGGCAAGCGCGGTGCGGGTCTCGCCGAACGGGTGATGTTGGGCTCAGTGGCAGATCGACTCTGTCATCACTGCCCGGTTCCTGTGCTGGTGGTGCCCTGAGTTTCAGGCCTCCACGCGCACTCCCCGCCAAAAGGCCACCCTGCCCTTGATGTTTGACGCCGCTTCCGAGGGCCGGGGATAGAACCAGGCCGCGTCGGAGTTGCGCTGATCGTCGACAACGACGTCGTAGTAGCTCGCCTCGCCCTTCCAATGGCAAACCGTGTGTGAGCTCGACTCGCGAAAGAACTCTTGGTTGATGGCATCTACCGGGAAGTAGTGATTGCCTTCGACCACGACCGTGTCGTCGCTCTCCGCCAGGACCGCGCCATTCCAGATCGCTCGCACTATCGAAGCTCCATTCCGTCCGCTCTTTGCCTCCAACCACATGGTGGCTCCGTCCTATTCCTCCCTACCATCGCACGGTGCCCATCGTCGCAGTGCTGCCCGTCAAGTCTTTTGCCCTGGGCAAGGGACGGATGGCCGGCGATCTGACCGAGGCCTTTCGAATTCGGCTGGGGAAGGTAATGGCGGAGAACACTGCGGCCAAGGCGGCCGAAGCCGGGATGATCCCTTTGCTGGTTGCCGGTGATTCCGACGTTGCCGAGTGGGCCATCGGGGCGGGCCTGGCCTCGATCCCCGATCCGGGAACCGGTCTCGACGATGCCGCCCGAACCGGAGTTACCTGGGCCCGCCAGGCACGATGCGATTGGGTGGTCCTTCATACCGATCTACCTCTCGTCACCGAAGGCGAGCTGAGACTGCTTGCCAACGCCATTGAAGAAGGGGCCGGCGTCATCGCCCCCTCCGCTGACGGGGGCACCTCAGCGCTCGCTGCCCAAGACGAGGTCGACTTTCGATACGGCCCTGGCAGCTTTCATCGCCATCTCGCCCTCCTCCCGGGCTCTCTGATCGTCGCCACCACCGGCCTGCTGCATGATGTCGACTCGGTGCGAGACATGGAGTCGGCACAAGGCCATGCCCGAGGACGATGGCTGGAAGGAGCTCTGTCCTGAGCAGGTTCGACCAATCGGTGCTGCGACCCGATCCGGTCGACCGGGCTCGGATGCTTGGGTGGCTCGAGGCCGGTCTGACAGCTGTCGACCCGCAGCGTCTCGTCGAGGAATCACTTTCGACACGGACCGAGGACGACTTCTTCGTCATCGCCATCGGCAAGGCGGCCGCTGCCATGACCAGGGGCGCGGCTCTCGCCGGGAACCTCACCGGCGGCATTGTCGTCTCAGATCACCGCGAGCCGGTGCCGACCAACGTCGAGCTTCTCATCGGGGATCACCCGATCCCCGGATCTGCAAGCGTGGCCGCGGCCAGGGCGGTCTTGGCCGCCGCAGCAGACATACCTGCGGGCTCCACCGTCATCGCTCTCATCTCCGGCGGCGGATCATCGCTGTGCGAGTTGCCCAAACCCGGTGTCTCGCTCTCATATCTGGCCCAGGTCAACGAATCGCTGATGGCCCATGCGGCGACGATCGACGAGATCAACACGGTGCGCTGCCATCTCTCGTCGTTCAAGGCCGGCGGAGTGAGCCGCGTCGCGGGGATGCCGATCGACACGTATGTCATCGGCGACGTGGCCGGGTCCGATCCGGCGGTGGTCTCCTCCGGGCCCACTGTCCCCAGACCCCACGAGCCCGAGCGAGCGCTTTCGTTGATGAGCCGATTCGGGATCGTGGTGCCCGAGCCAGTCCGGGAGTCGATGTTAGCTCCGTCCCCTCCACAGGCGATGCCACACATCACCCTTCTCGCCGATGGCCATGATGCGGCTCAGGGCGTGGTGGCGGCTGCCGGCATGGATGCCGCGATCCGCTCGGAGTGGCTGGCGGGACCGGTGGAGGATTGCGTCTCCTGGATGTTGGGTTTGCCCGACAAGCCTCTAACGGTGGCGGTGGGCGAGCCGGTCGTGGAGCTAACCGGGCACGGACGAGGGGGTCGCAACACTCATGCAGCTCTGATGGTCGCCCGACGGATTGCCGGGACAGACGCCACCTTCGCCGCCTTCGCCACCGATGGTGTAGACGGTGTTTCTGGCTCGGCCGGGGGTTTGGTCGACGGGGGTACGGTTGATCGCGGTGGAGATCCTGGGCCGGCCCTGCTTGCCTGCAACTCAGCCTCATATCTGGAGAAGACCTCTGATCTGCTCATATGTCTGCCCACCGGGACCAACGTCGCAGATCTTTGGATTCTGTGGCGACAGAGGCAAGTCTCGCCGTAGAGTGACCGACGGAGAACGGGAGCAATGGAAAAGACAGTCGTCATCACTGGAGGAACCGGTGGCCTGGGAACGGCCCTGGTCCGGCGTCTCATATTCGAGGACTATCGGCTGGCCGTCACCTATCTCCTGCCCGAGGAAGCAACGCAGTTCGAGAGCGAGTTCGAGATCGACGAGGACCGCCTCCTTCTGATGCGAGTCGACGCGACCAACCCCGAAGCGGTCAACAGTCTCATGAAGGATGTCGCCGAAAAGTGGGGCGCCATCCACGGTCTGTGCGCACTGGTAGGTGGTTGGGCGGGTGGCCGGGACATCGAGGAGACCGATGACGTCAGATTCGAGAGAATGCTAGATCTGAATCTCCGATCCGCCTTCTATGCGGTGAGAGCGGCAATCCCGTATCTCAAGGAGACGGGCTGGGGACGCATCATCCTGGTCGGGAGCAGGGCCGTCTTCGACTACCCGACCGGTCAGGCTGCATTCAACATCGCCAAGTCGGGTGTCGTCACCTTGGCAAGGTCTGCGGCCTCCGAGCTGGATGGGAGCGGTGTCACGGCCAACGTCCTCATGCCTTCGGTAATCGACACGCCGGCTACCCGCCAGTCATTGCCCTACGCCGACTATGTCAATTGGCCCACTCCGGATGAGATCGCGGCGGTGGCCCACTTCCTGCTCGGGGATGAATCAGGTGTCATGAACGGCGCCGCGCTGCCCGTCTACGGTCGGGCATAGGAGTCGTACAACTCGATCCAGTCACCGTGGGGGTGGCCTTTGCCCACCAGCACCTCTCCCGACCCGTCATCGATCACGAGGTTCGCCCAATCCCCTTCGCCCAGCTCGACTTCCATCGAGACGCGATGAATCGCCCGGGCAGCGCGCGCCTGATCGATGGTGTCGGTCAACAGGCTGATCTCCTCAGACGTGAACTGGAGAAGGACAAAAGAGCCCATGATCACGACTGGCTCTCCCCGTGGCAGCGCATCGAGCACCCGCGGGAGCATCTCCAACGCGTCACCGGCCACCAGTTCGAGCGGCAAAGCCGAGATGACAGACAGTGCCGAACGGAGACGGGCGCGTCTCTCGACGTGCTCGGGCCAGATCAACGCATCCAGCCAAGCCACGGCAGCTTCATCTTTCGAGTCGACGGGCATCAGGTCCAACCCCACCCGGCGTAGGATCTCAAAGGAAGGAATCGCCGGCTCGATCCCACGACTATCGGAATCGATCACCAGGTCGGAAGACGAGCCCCACGTCACCTCACCCCACCGATAGCCATAGAGGTCGAGACCGAGGTTGAGACCGGCGCTGCATCCGACGTCGATCAGATGGAATCGGTCGAACGGGGCGAGCGTCACCAGCGGGAGCAGGGCGGCACAGCGACGTACCTCGTTGGTCTGGGTGTATCTCGTCCGACCTATGACCAGGATTTCGTCCTCGTGTTCGAGGACGAATTGGCGAAAGAAGGGACCCACATCGGCAGCGGGCCGCGGCATCGGGGTCAAAGACCGATAGAAAGACCTGAGCTCGACCTCCAGGCCCTGGAGGAGGAGAAGGTGCACGGCCCCGAGGAACACGTTTGGCTGGGGAAGATGCTCGATCCCGCCGAGGATTCTCAAGAGGTCGGGATCCTCCGCGATCACGGAGGTCAGGTGCTTGTAGAGCGGTGACCCGTGTACGTACTCGGCCCAGGCGACCAGATACTCCGCTGTGCCCCGCCCGGCATCGGTCAATGGGTGGTGCGTCTGTACGAAGTGGCCAGCGAGTCGGCGTACTCGTTCCAGCGATTGCCGCTGTGGGCCCTGATCCAGAGCAGATTGATGCCGGGTCGCTCCTTGAAGAGGGCATGTGCCTCTTTGACCAGTTCGAGGTTGGCGATCGGGCCCGGTGACTTCTTGGTCCAACCCCTGGCTTTCCAGCCATCGGCCCACTTCGTGATGATGTTCACCACCAGCTGTGAGTCGGTGTATACGTTGATCTCCGAATCGCGAGCCAGCATCTTGAGACCGGCCACCAAGGCAGTCAGCTCCATCTCGTTGTTGGTGGTGTGGGGCTTGGACCCCTTGGCCTCCTCGATGATCTCGCCTGCGGTGACTTGCACGGCGCCCCAGCCACCCGGCCCCGGATTGCCCTCGGTTGCGCCATCGGTGAACACGCCGGTGTCAGGCCCGTCTGTGAAGGTCTCGAGAACCTCCGCGACGGTCAGGTCACGCGACTTCGTGACACTCTTCCCCCCACCCCCGCTCTTGGCCTGCTGCCGTGAGCTCGAGCCGCCTCGAGCATTTCGGCAGTCGAGGCACTGACGCGGGGACCAGCCCGGATAACGATCGAGGACATCCTGACGGACTTCGAAGTCCTTACCGCAGTCCTGACAGGTGAACATGTCTTGAAACTAGTGGCCCGAGGCCAAAACTCAGGTCACGCCTGAGCCGCCGACACGACGGTCCTGTGGAACCTTCTCGAAGACCGAGATGAATTGCGGGGTCTTCCAGAGGTTGAACTCATGATGAGTCTCAGTGAGGCCCAAGGGCTCGAACATGGCCCGCACCTTCGATGGGCTGAGCTTGTGACAATGCACCTGACGAGCCTTGGTCGGGTTCCCGTGCAGGATGATGGCCGTGGGCACCGCGTAGAGGCCCTGGATCGGCTCGGCCGGATAGATGAACAGCGCCCGCCCTCTCGGTTTGAGCACCCGTGCCATCTCGCGTGCAGCTTGGCCGAGGCCCGGGATGTGCTCGATCGCATGGACCGAGACGATGGCATCGAACTCGTCGTCGGGGAACTCGAGTTGCTCGGCACGCATGCACACCACCCGATCCGACCCGGCTATATCGGCGGCATTCGGGTTGGCGTCGATGCCGACCACGTCGATGCCGCGCTCTGCAAGCCGAGAGGTCAGGTGGCCCTGGCCACAGCCAACCTCCAAAACCCGCTCCCCGGCCCTCAGGGGGAGGATCCGGTCGATCCGCTTGAGATGCTGGGGGTCCCATCGATTGACCAACGCGTATGTCCTGGAGTCGTACTCACCCACGGCGGGATCCATCCGACAGGCCTTCGATGTGGGCCGCCACCGAGTAGTCGAGGAGAACAGGGCCTTTCCCGGTCATGGCGACATGGGTCAACGACGTGTTGCTGGGTGTGTACAACGACTCCGAATGGGTGTCCGTCGTCTTTGTCAGCGAGGAGACAAAGGAGCGGATCGCCCCACCGTGGGACACCACTACGGTCGGGCCGTCCGGTGCGGGTGAAAGGCGTGTGACTGTATGGCGGAACCTGGAGGCGAGCTCCCCCCAACTCTCACCAACCTCACCGCGGCGTAGGTCGACACCATCCCGATAGATGGTTGGCATGAGATCGGGCCATTTGTCGTAGATCTCGTCTGAGGTGAGCCCTTCCCAAAGGCCCATGTTGATCTCCTTGAGACCGTCGACCACACGAGGATCGCTATCGGCGAGGTGTTTCGCGGTGCTGTGTGCCCGACCCACCGGGGAGGTGTAGACCAGCTGGAAGTGGCCGTACCAATCAGCCAGGGCCTCGGCCTGGCGAATCCCGGTGTCGTCCAGGCCCCAGTCCGACTGACCCTGCCAGCGGCCTTCGATGTTGGCGCGGGTCTGACCGTGCCTGATCAGTGCCATCACCGGGTCTCCTCGATCCAAATGCTCTAACACTGCGGCCGATCGAGGCCCGAGATGTGCGGTGTCGTTGAACACCGCGAGTCTGGGGCGCTCATAGGACCACACCAATCTCTGGATCGATGTGTTGGCCACGAATGCGTGTACCCGGCGACCTCGGCCATCGAGATGGCGATTGAGCACCGCCTGGAGAAATCCCCCGTGTGTGACCACGGCCGCCTTTCCCCCTTCTCCCACGCGGCGGGCGAGATCTTCGATGGCTGCGATCGCCCGCCGGCTCACATCCCGCAACGACTCCCCGGTATGGCCCATGGGGAGATTCCCACCGGAGATGGCCTGCTCGAGATAGTCGGCATCACTAGCGCGCACCTGGTCCCGGCTCTTCCCCTCCCATTGGCCAAGGTCGAGCTCGGTGAACGCCGCATCGACTTCCACATCGTCGGAGAAGGACCTGGCGGTGGCGAGAGCCCGCCGCAAGGGGCTGCTGATGACAATGTCGTAGGTCTTCTTGGAGAGCCGGCGACCCAGGAGATCGAGTGTGGAGAGGCCTCTCTCGCTGAGATCGCCGTCGTGCCGCCCATTCCAAATGCCGGCAGCATTCGACTCCGACTCAGCGTGACGTATCAGGGTGATCTCTGGCATTGATCTCTGTTGGGATCGACGTTGTGGCCCGGCGACCGTCTGGGGCCGCATGCCGGACTTCATCATCCCACCGAGCTCGGCACTATCCGGCGTGCCGGCCACAACCGATCATCCGATGAAAGCCGAGGCAAAGATGAGCGAGACGATTGTCATGACCTTGATCACGATGTTCATGGCCGGGCCGGAAGTGTCCTTGAAGGGATCGCCGACAGTGTCACCGATCACGGCAGCCATGTGACTGGGGCTGCCCTTGCCTCCGTAGGCCCCGGATTCGATGAACTTCTTGGCGTTGTCCCAAGCGCCGCCTGCATTGGCCATGAATATGGCGAGGAGGAATCCGGTCACCAGGGCCCCTGCCAGCAACCCGCCCAGGGCTTCGACATCGATGAATCCGACCACGAGAGGCAGGGCGATGGCGAGGCTGCCCGGGATGACCATCTCTCGGAGGGCGCCGGCCGTGGCGATGTCCACGCACAGGGCGTACTCCGGCTTGGCGTCCGGATCGCCCTCCCTGAGACCCTTGATCTCGCGGAATTGGCGGCGAACCTCATCGATCATCTTGTTGGCGGCGCGCCCCACTGCATTCATGGTGAGTGCTGCGAACAGGAAGGGAAACATGGCGCCGATGAACAGGCCGATGACGGTCTGCACCCGTGTCAGGTCGATCGACTCGAGCTGTACCGCCTTGGTGAAAGCCGAGAATAGGGCAAGGGCGGTAACCGCTGCGGAAGCGATGGCAAAGCCTTTGGCCACCGCGGCCGTGGTGTTGCCGAGAGAGTCGAGAGCGTCGGTCGCTTGCCTCACCTCGGCGGGAAGATGGGCCATCTCGGCGATCCCACCCGCGTTGTCGGCGATAGGCCCGTATGCATCCACGGATATGGTGATGCCCAGCGTGGCGAGCACACCGATCGCGGCCACTGCCACCCCGTAGATTCCGCCTCCCGCCCCAAGAGCCCAGTCACCGGCGAAGTAGGCAACCCCGATTCCAACCGCCACCACGATGACCGAAAAGGCGGCGGATCGCATCCCCTCGGCGATCCCAGTGATGATCACGGTGGCCGGACCGGTCTGCGACTGGCGGGCTATCTCTTTGACCGTCTTGTAGTGGTCGGACGTGAACCACTCCGAGATCTTCCCAACGAACCATCCGACCACGAGGCCAGCCACCACGGCGAGCCACAGGCCAAGCGGGTTCTCGGCAACGTCGCCGAAGATCCAGTACGCCAACCCGAGGACACCGACTGCGGTCGCGATCAAAGCGAAGTTGGTGCCGCGATGGAGAGCGGCAGCCAGATGACCCTCGTCCTTGGCCTTCACCAGGAAGGAGCCAACGATGGCGGCGAACATCCCGAGGGCCCCCACCGCCAGGGGGAAGATGATCGCCTCCTCGAGAAAGGCGGCGCCTCCGAACACGAGCGCGGAATAGGCGATCGGCGCCACGAGGGAGCCGACATACGACTCGAATAGGTCCGCTCCCATCCCGGCGACGTCGCCAACGTTGTCACCGACATTGTCAGCAATGACCGCGGGGTTCCTGGGGTCATCCTCGGGAATCCCGGCCTCGATCTTCCCCACCAGGTCGGCTCCGACGTCGGCAGCCTTGGTGAAGATGCCACCGCCGACACGGGCGAACAGGGCAATTGACGAACCACCCAGTCCGATGGCGGTGATGATGTCCGCCCAGCTGTCCAACTGGAGTATCTGGTTGAAGAAGAGGAATCCAAGGCCGACACCGAGCAGGCCCAAACCGGCAACGGTGAATCCCATGACTGCGCCACCCCTGAAAGCAATGGGAAGCGCAGCAGGGATCCCACCCGTCCTCGCAGCCTCGGTGGTCCGGGAGTTGGCGGCGGTTGCGATCCGCATGCCGACGAATCCGGCTCCGGCCGAGAGCACCGCTCCGAAGACGTAGGCGATGGCACCCCACGGCCGACCCCAATCGAGGAACGACGCGATGAGGATGGCCATGATCACCACGAAAACCGAGACCCAGGTGTATTCGCGACGAAGGAACGCCATGGCGCCTTCCCGAATCGCCGCAGACAACTCCCTCATGCGGTCGTTGCCCTCGGGCGCCGCCATCACCGATCGGGTGTAGTAGACAGCGAGTAGCAGCGCCAGCGCCCCCGCTGCAAGCGCGATGTACAGAATCGTGTCCGACATTGAAGAAAACCTCCGGGGAATCAAAGGGATTCGGAGCGGGCGGCATTATAGGGATTAGACCGGTTTGAAGCTAAGTCACGGTTGGGGGATCAAATCGCCCGGTATCGGCGACCAGACATGTATCAGTCCCTGGGGACCCCCGGCGCCCGACGCTCCATGCTCTCCATGAGCCGCTTAGAGGCGAGCTCGGCGCGTTCCATTCCCACATCGAGCAGTGCCCCGATCAACAGGCAGAAGGACATCACCAGCAAGAGTGACTGCGCGCTGAGGACGTAGACCGCCAGGAGCATGACGCTCGCAGTCGACCATCTCCTCAATTTCACCGCCGAATGCCCTCCCTGACGACTCGCCCAGGGCCACAGCGTCGCGACGATCGCCGCAGTGAGACCCAGGAAGCGCAGCATCTCCACTTCCCAACCCGTGGCGGCGACCAACTCGAAAACCGACGAAGGCAGCAGAACTCCGACCAGCCCGATGAGGCCGATGACGAGGGGCCAGCTCATGCCGCGTCTTGGAGTCATGACGGGACATTCAACCAGCGCCGGAGAGGTGGTGAGCCGTTTCCCTTCGTTGAGAGCCTCTAGGCGGGCTGCAGTTGATCGGTCTCCTCGGCCGGCCGCGGTGAGTAGACCGCGGCGGTGGCGGCCTCGAGGGCGTCGTTGGCATCCTCTGTGGAGAGACGACCATCGGTGTTCTCCAGATGCGCTCGGACGAACCAGTGGTTCTTCTCGAGTGCGGCCGTCTGGGTGGTGACGAGGTCGGCACTCACCGGATCGAGATCATCCAGCTCCACGATGGCTTCTCTGTGCGCCGACGCGACGCGATCGTATGTCTTGTCCAATGCGCCGAGATGGGCTGGCACCGGGGCCCGTCCCAGGGGGTAGTCGCCTTCGCTTGCTCTCATGTCGGCCACTTGGGAGGCCAGGCCCGCGGCCACGCCGCCAAGCGTCGTTATCCGCTCAGCCAACTCGTCGACCAGCCCGCGAACCGACTCGGTCTGGGCGTCCATCAGCTCGTGGACGGCCATGAAACCGCTGCCGACGACGTTCCAGTGAACGTGTTTCAGGATCAACGACAGATCGATGAGGGATGAGAGCCTGTGCTGAAGGATCCGGGCCGCCTTTTCGGCGCTCGGGATTTCCAGTCCAGCCGGCGAGAAGCGATGTTCCACTATGTCTCCTTGAATGATTACGTCTTAGCGATACCACCAGCAACGCCTCGCCCAAACAGGTGGCTTCGGGTTTCGCCGCCGCAGGCTTCGGGTAATTGCATATCAACCAATCACAGGAGGTAAGACTGATGACGACACAAACCCAGCTCAAGGGCCAGTGGCAGCAAGCCAAGGGCCGCGTCAAGGAAGCCTGGGGCGATCTCACGGACGACGAGGTCGAGGAGACCGAGGGGAACTGGGATCAACTCGTGGGCAAGATCCGGGAGAAGACCGGTGAGACCACGGAGAAGATCGAGCAGAAGATGAACGACATCATGGACTCGATGAGCGACTCGGATGGTGACGCCACCGGGTGAGCCCCTCCCAGAGTTCCACTGACTTCGGGGCCCCTACCGGCATGAGCCAGGGGGGCCCCGAGTCACATGGGGCCGGCCAATCGGCGGGCACCCGGTCGGCGGAGGACATAGACGATCAGTTCCGGGCCCTCATGGAGGGGCTTCGCACCACCATTCCCGGGGTGATGGTGTTGTTCGCATTCCTGCTCACGCTTCCGTTGCGCACCGCCTTCACCGACCTGACCGGTCTCAACAGATCTGTCTTCTATCTCGCGTTCGGGTCGTCCGCGCTGGCCGCCGTCTTACTCATCGCCCCCAGCGTCCACCAGCGAGCTCGAGCGCCGATAAGCGGCATCAGGCGGAGAACATGGGCACATGTGATGTTCGCCACACGTCTCGCCATCGCAGGGACGCTGGTGTTCATGGTGGCGATCGGTGCCGTCGTCTATCTCGTCTCGTCACTGGTGTTTGCGGAGACCGCGGCCGCAGCCGCCACGACATTGATCATGGTTGTCACGGCGTGGGCCTGGTTCTACCTCCCGCTCGTCACCTTCCGCCAAGACCATCGACAAACCAAGGAAAGACACAGATGACAGACACATATGACCTGGAAAACACCGTTGTGGCCGTGCTCGACCATCCGTCCGAGACCGAGAACGTCGGTCTCGAGCTGGCGGCCGCCGGATATCGGTACGAGATCATGTCGGGAGACGAAGGCCGGCGCCGTCTCGACCCGGGAGGCCAGGAGGGAATACAGGCGACGATCAAGCGGCTGATCGACCTCTTCGGCGACCAATACCGGATACTGGATCAACTCGACGAAGCCCTGGCTGAGGACTCGCTGGTCGTTTCTGTGGCGACCACACCGGATGAGGCAACAAAGGCCGTCGGGATCCTGCGCGACCATGGCGGCCGGTATATCTGGAAATTCGGTGAATGGACTTTTACCAAGATCGAGGACTGACCCGCCAATAGAAAGAGGGCCCGGTTCGAACCGGGCCCTCTCTCCAGTCGTTCGCCGGCCTCGTCACGAATAGCGCTCGCGAAGCATCTTTACCTCGTCGTGCGATGCGCGTATCTCGCTCGCTTGCTTGATGATGGTCTTGCGCACATCCCCGGGGATCTCAACGTTGTCGAGGGCCTTCTCGTACTCGGCAACGGCATGGTCCTCCGCCTTCTCAGCGGCAGCCAACACCTCATGAGGGTCGTCACCTGTGACCGCGTCCTTGATCGACATCCAGCCGCGGTGGACTGCGCCGGCGACCGAGCCGGACTCGGCGATCGCCTCACCCGCCTCCTTGGCCATCTCCCGCAGCTCGAGCGAGAGTCGGGTGCGATGGTCGGAGAACTGCTTCAGTCTCTCAGCGAGCTCGTGATGACTCGAGCGATCTAGATGCTCGGCGGCCTCGAGAAAGCCCTTCTGGCTGTCCTCGAGCGTCTCGACGAGGTCACTGAGCACTCTGACCACCTGACCTTCGTCGAAGGTCTCACCCTGGTTCATTGGTTGCATGCGAGCCCCCTCAGACCGCGGCTTCCCAGTACGGATCACGTCCGTAGTACTGGTAGACGGCGTTGACCCAGGTCAAGTCGTTCATGTCGGGCCAGTCGTCCTTGTCGAATCCGGGAGCGTCGGCCAGAACCGTCTTGTCCACGTCCAGGACGACTTCCTTGTTGTCGGTATCGACCGCCATCAGGTCCCACGGGATGGCGAAGTACCTCTCGCCCATTCCCAGGAACCCTCCGGAGGCCAAGACCGCGTAGGCGATTCGGCCCCGGTCGATGTCGAGGACGAACTCCTCGAGGATGCCGAGCTTCTCACCGGCCTTGTTTCGCACCGTGTCACCCTTGAGGGTGCTGGCGCTGAGTGCAGTTGTCATAGTCACTTTCCTTGACTTCCTTTCGTTTGGCGATCCCGATTCAGAAGATCAGGATCAGGATCAGGATGAGAAGAATGAGTCCTCCGATACTGATGTACATGGTTCAAGCCTCCTTGCGAATCGTTTGGGCGATGGCTGCATCGGCCCGTTGGTGGTAGAGCTCGCCGATACGGCCGCCGACATAGCCACCCAGCAGAGTTGTGGCCGCCAACACGACACTGGCGACGATGGCAACCCCTGTCACCTGGTCGACATCTATCTGCGCTACCCAGTTGGGCAGGTCGACCCGGTTGAATGCGTTGTACTCGGCCCCCACGAAGGCGCCCAGGGCGGCAAACACGGCGACGAGAAACAGCATCCAGAGACCGGCGCCGAACCCATTTAGGCCCCCGGAGTATCTCGACATCCGACCGGCGGCGAACCCGCCAACCATGAAGGATGCGAAGACGACCAACAGGGCAACGACCAGGCCACCGATCGAAGCCTGACTGAGGGTTCCGTCGTCGGCGATCAGATTGAGCTGGTAGGCGATGGACGCTCGTCCCGCGGCAATCAGCGCCGACAGGAAGACCAGGGTCCCGAAACCGGCCAACATCCCCACCACTGACGCCAGGAAGTCACCCTTCCCGAATCTCCGGTGGACGTCGGACAGGTCATCGGACCCTCCGATTCTGCTGGCTTCTTCTCGTACTGTCATTTGAAATCTCCTTTTCGATCTCGGTCGCTCAGTGGTCTCTCAGAGCCGAGATGAGCTCGGCCTTGTCCATGTCGGAACGGCCTTCGATCCCGATCTCTTCGGCCCGCTTCTCGAGATCGTCCTTGGTCCACTCTTCGTACGGATTGGCATTGCCACCACGTTCGGCGGCTTCGTGTCTCGGAGTGTTGGCGATCCGAGCCGCCTTCTCCTTGCTCATCCCTTCTTCTCGAAGGGCCTCGTACTGCTCATCGTCCTTGATGGACGGGCCATGTTCTTTGGCCATGTGAAACCTCCGTCGTTCGGGGCTTGGGTGCCCGTTCTCGATGTTTGGGAACGGCAACTGGCGTTGATGGTCAACACAGCTCCGTCCGGCTCCGCTGGAGTTCTGTCATATGTGATACCCATGACCGCTCACCCCGAAACCTGGGGGCCGGGGACCGGGCGCCGGGGACGACGCCCGAAGAGGCCGTTGGTCACTCTCAGTGGCGGGTAAGGTCAGGGTTGACAACCAATGGGTGTGGGTGTGCAGGGAATCCAAAGACTTCGCTTGCGACGTCTAGCGGGGGCGATCAGCTTGCTCGCGCTCGCTCTGGCACTTCAGCTCGTCACGGCCGGAATCGCAAGGGCGGCGAACATGACCGCGAGTCCGCCGGCCGGCCCCGCCGGCTCCAACACGGTCCTCGGGGGCTTGGCCTTCGACTCCGTTACGCCGATAACGCTGTGTTGGGACACTTCGGGTTGTGCCGATCTCGGCACCGCCATCCCACAATTGGACGGATCCTTCAACCAGTCGGTCGCGATCCCGTCAAGTGCCCTCCCCGGCGGCCATCTCATCTACGCCTGCCAGGTCGGATTCAGCTGTGCCTCAGCCTCGTTCCAAGTCATCGGTGCGACCACCACGCTGCCGCCCACCACCACCACGCTGCCACCGACCACGACCACACTGGCGCCGACCACAACGCTGCCGCCGACCACCTCGACGTTGCCACCGACCACAACCACACTGGCGCCGACTACCACCAGCTCGCTGATCACCACCACCTCATCGTCCGTGCCTGCTACCAGCTCCAGCACGACAACCACGAGCACCACGACTACTACGACCGTCCCGGCGACCAGCACGACTTTCGCCGCGGGTGCCCCCACCACTTCTGTCCCACCACCCACCACACCACCCATAAGCCTGGGAGTCCAAGGCTCCCTCGCCGCTCCGACCCCGTGGATCGGGGTGAGCAATCTGATCAACCCATGGGCAGGCGATCAGACGCCGACCCTTCCCCAAGGGGAATTGGACGGCCTCCTGGCTCCCGATCGAGGTGATCAACCGCCAACTGCGACCAATACCGACACGGGGCGAAATCTCCTCTTTTCGCTGGAAAGCCCTATCGGCCTCTGGTTCTGGTGGCTGGTGGCAGTCGCCGCCGCCTCACTCCTGTCGTGGGCAGGCTGGGTCGGCTACCGCAATTTGCGGCGAATGATGGGCTCAAAGCCTCACCACACGCCGACCGGATGAGCTCTCAGTACTCCTGCGGGACGAAGGTCTGCTCGTGGATGGGCGGCCTGATGTAGTTGATTTCCTCCCTGTCGGGAAGCACTACCGGCTCGGGCAGGACGTCGCCATATTCGAACTGGCTGAGGATGTGACTCATGCAGTTGAGCCGGGCTGCCCGCTTGTCGTCGGACGGCACGACATACCACGGAGCCTGCTTGATGTCGGTGTATTGGAAGGTCGTGTCTTTCGCCTCTGAGTACTTGATATAGAGACGATGCTCCTCGAGATCCATGTCCGAGAGCTTCCAACGCTTCTCCGGCTCGCGGTTCCGTGACTCAAACCTCTTCCTTTGCTCCTCCCAACTCACCGAGAACCAGTATTTGTGGAGACGGATCCCGGACCGGACCAGCATCCGCTCGAACTCGGGGCAACTGCGGAGGAACTCCTGATGCTGCTCCGGGGTGCAGAAGCCCATCACCCACTCGACATTCGACCGGTTGTACCAACTGCGGTCGAACAGGACGATCTCACCGGCAGCCGGCAGATGCTCTACGTATCGTTGGAAGTACCACTGCGTGCGCTCACGGTCGGTTGGCTTGGGCAAGGCCACCACTCGCACCTTCCGTGGTGAGGTTCGCTCGGTGATCCTCTTGATCACTCCGCCCTTGCCCGCCGAGCCACGCCCTTCGAAGATGACCAGGACCCGGAGACCCTGTTCCTCAACCCAATACTGGAGCTTGACGAACTCCTCCTGGAGACGGGTCAGCTCGGCTTCGTAGAACGACCTCTTGAGACGACCCTTGGAGTTGTAGTGCTCGCCACCGGCCGGGGTGCCGCCCAGGTGGATATCGTCGCTTCCGAGCGGCAAACTCGTAGTTTCTCTGTCGGTCATGACCCTCCACGGACTCACGCCGAGACTAGGTGAGCCCGACAGTCGATGCCGGACGAAGAGGTCCTCCGAATCGTCGGCGACACTCTTGAATCTGTCAGGGGTCGAACGTATGTTCGAGGTATGGAATGGGAGAGTCTCACCGAGGACCAGTTGGATCAGATCATCACCGGCTGTGAAAGCCAGGTGGCTGCGGCTCGGTCCATGGAGATGGCCGCGGTGGCTGAGAAGAGGAGACGTCAGTCGCATCATGGTGATGGTTACCGGTCGATCATCGATTGGATGGCGGCCCGGGCTGATATCTCGCATCGGATGGCCCGTCGTCTGGTATGGACAGGGTCTCGTCTCACCGATGCTCCCGAAGTGGCCGAAGCCTTATCAGCTGGTGAAATGAGTTTTGACCGGGCGGAACAGGTGTGCCGTCTCCCCGAAGACCAGCGGAAGAACCATGAGTGGTGTGATATCAGCCAGCTACGCCGCAAAGTCGCCCACTACAAACGGTTGACCACGCAACGGGAACGGGAGGTTTCCCGGTCATATTTGAACTTCCAGTCTTCTCTCGACGAGTTGACCGTCCACCTCTGGGGAGAACTGTCCGGGGTGGACTCGAGGATCGTGGAAAAGGCGGTAGACCAACAAGCCGACCACATCATCCCCGTGGAAGACGGAGAGCATTGGAGTGTGGCCGAACGGAGGGCACTGGCCCTGATCAGCATCTGCACCGACAGTCTCTACACAGACTCCAGCCCAGACCACACCAGCTCGGGCCACACCACGATCGAATCCGACACCATCCGGGAACCAGGTTCCATTGCCCCTCCTATCGAGTTGACGGTAACCGTGGACGCCAGGACCGCAGCAGAGACCAACGGTCAGACCGGTGTCACAGTCCTCAACGGGCCTCGAATCGGTGTCCAAGCCCTCCAAGCCATCCTCTGTGACACCAAGATCGGTGTCATCGGGCTAACCGAGGAAGGAAGACCACTCTCCCTGGGCAAGATCACCAGGATCGTTCCCCGCAAACTCAGAACACACGTCCTGCAACGTGATGGCGGGTGCACCGTCGATGGATGCCGGTCCTCCTACCGGCTCGAAATCCACCACATCACCCCCTTATCCCTGGGTGGGCTCACCATCGAACCGAATCTGACCACCCTCTGCTGGTATCACCATCACATCGCCATCCACCAACAAGGGTTACAAGTCCACCGGATCGGACCAAGCCGAATCCGACTCACCAGACCCCAAGCAAGGGGCCCATCGCCGCCCCCTCGATCCGACAAGGCATCGTTGAGGGCATGGTCGAGTGACAAATCGAAGAGGTTGGAACCGATGAAGTTGGTAGTCCCGACCGGATTTGAACCGGCGTTACCGGCTTGAGAGGCCGGCGTCCTGGGCCGCTAGACGACGGGACCTTGACGAAGGTCGACGGTAATCGACCCGGCTCGGGGGGAAGGACTCGAACCCTCAATAACAGGGCCAGAACCTGCCGTGTTACCTATTACACCACCCCCGAACGCGCTTGCCCGAAGACAACGCGGGATAAAGCAGGAGAATAATCGAAGCCCCCACCAGTGCGAAGTCGCCTAGGGCACCAGCATGGGTGATGCCGTGGCCGTGGCGCGCACGGTCAAAGGGGCCTCATCTCCGACGAACAGGCCCATCAACCCGAGTTCCAGCTCTCCCACCATGATGACCGAGACTTCCGATCCGTCAGCTGAGGTGACGATGTCCATGTCGATCAGATCTGCCTCCTGGGAGAGCGCGTAGGCCGAGCCGAGAGCCCAAGCCCTTGTCGACTCGACAGCCAGCACACCGGTATCCCGATAGAGAACCTCATCGATGCCAGCTGCAGCTGCAATCGCGGTCGAGTCGGCTACCGCGGCCAGTTCGCGTTGCATCGCCAGCGCTCGCCAGAGATCGACGGCGAGTCCGCCAAAAGCCAGGAGAAGCACGGACAGCCCCAGCATCCACAAAGAAGCCGAGCCTCGTTCAGATCTCATGAGAGACTTCGATAGAGATCGACAGGTTCGCCGTGGGCGGCCGCAGCCCAAACTCCTCCGATTGCGCCCCAGGGCGTTGCCACCACTGGCACGAAGACCTCGACGCCGACCGTGATCACCCCACCGCGGGCAAAGACGCACGTCCCGCTGTCTGTGCCCAGCTCCGTCGGCTCGCCGCCGCACCAGGTCACCCGGACCATTTCGTTGGACAAGCCTTGATCGGAGGCCATCTCAGAAATCACCCTGTTCCCCGACTCGACGTCGAGATCGATAACGGCAGCGCGAGCTGCCTCAGCAGCGGCGGCACGGGCAAACACTCGTCGTTCCGACCAAGGCCCAAATCCGAGGACCGCGATCGCAACCGGCAGCAACAGCACCGCGACGGCCAGGGACAACTCGACCGCGGCATGCCCGTCTTCCCCCGTCACGGCAGGATCTCCCTGGTCGCCAACGCCTGAATGTCGACACCGAAGTCGGGCGAGAACGGCGTCCAAGAGCGGAACGAGCCGACCCCCGAGGCCCTCACGACAGTCGCCGAAACCGTGCAACGTGCAGCGATTCCCACACCCATCTGCCCACCGAGCAGTTGAGACAGCACGTCGTCGACGCGAGTCTCACAACGGGCAACCGAGCCGGTGATGGCACCAACTCGTGCACCCTGCTCCAGTGCCGAGCGAATGGCCCCCCTCCCGTACTGCACGACGACGATGTTGGCCAGAGTCAGAAAGAGGACGAGACCGAGAGCACTCGCCAACAGGAACTGAACCGAGGTCATGCCCCGTTCGCTCAGCCTCCCAGCAGCTCGGCGCGAATCCATCCGACTATGTCCACACCCAGGGTCTGGAGCGCACCCCAGATCACTACCAACGCCGCAATGGCCAACGCTGCGTTGCCCATCAGCTCAGCGGTGTTCAACCCCCGGTCGTCGTCCCACAAGATGTGGAACCTCCTCATCAGTGCCGCCATTCGTAGCCTCCTTTCATTGCCAGCCGGTTATCAGATACGGAAGTGGAGCCGCCACGAAGAGAATTAGGACGGGGGCGAGGATGGCGATCGTGGGGACGAGCATCGCCGCCCGGCGTTTGGTCGCAGAGCGGCGGATCGACTCCCTGCGAGTTTCCCTCACGTCTTCGGCGAGTTGAAGGAGCGCCGTGGCGAGGTCCGCCCCTCGCTCCTCAGCGGCAGCGAGCAGACGATAGGTGCGACCGGCGAAGGGCTCCGGAGTCAATTCGGCGATGCGCCGGAAGGCATCGCCCGCCCGCCAACCTGCTCGATGGAGCCGGAGCGCATCGGCGAGCTCGCCAACCACCTCGCCACTCCCGCGTTCGGTCAGCTGTCTAACCGCGTGGATCACACCTCCCCCAGCCCGAATCCGCATGGCGAGCAACTGGTTGACCGTGTAGATCTCGATCTTCATCCGTTCCACCCGCTTCTCGACAGCCTTGTCGAGCATCGAGCGCTGGCGGGAGGCTCCGATCACCAGCCCCAGGACGGCCACCAACATGATCCGGAGAGGAGACATCTGGCTTACCCAACCTGCGACCAAGGCCAGAATCACACCAAGGGCCACAGATCGAAGTTGCGCAATCCGATAGCTGGAGATCATCTCCTGTTCTGGTAGATCGGTGTACCAGCCTGCCTGTCGAAGTCTCAGCACGGTCACCTCACCTGTCGACCGCTCGAGATGTTTTCCCATCCAGTCGGCCAGAGATCGGAGAATGGGGCCTAACACCTGCTGGATCGTTCCCGAGTCGACACCCGCTGATCGCCCTGCCGTGGCCGACGAGGGCTTGAGATAAGGGCGCACACGGGAGGCCAGAGACCGGGGCGGAGGCACGACCACGCGGACCAGCAGCGCGACACTCAGCGAGGTGAAAGCGGCCGACACGAGAACCAGTGGCGAGCTCATGGCGCTCTCTCGGTTGAGACCAGGACGCGAGGCTCGGGCTCTTGACGTCCCAGACGCGAGGCTATGACGACTCCGGTGAGACTCAGGACCGCTCCGACCAATGCGACCACCACACCAGCGCGGGAAGAGTAGAAGTCGCGGAAAGGCCCCTCACGAGCTGTCATCGCCACGAGGACAAGCCAAGGCAGTACGAAGACGATGCGAGCATTGATCTTTTGCTCCAGCGCCTCTGTGCGCACTTCCTCGAGTGTCCAGATGTCCCGCGTTGTGGCCTGTGCCAGGTCGCCCAGAATCTCAGGCACGACCGAACCACCACGCTCGTATGCCAGGATCAGCACGTCGATGACACGATCCGAGGTGGGATCGGAGAGATCTGACCTGACCACCTCGAGGGCAGGGACCACCCCGATGCTTCGTGCAAAGACCCCGAAGCCCTGAAACGCCGCCCTCAAGGGCAGGGGCCCAAAGACGGCGAGGTTCTCGATCGCATTAGGCAGGGAAGCGCCCGATCGAACGCTCGACACCAGATCGCGTAGGCCATCGGGCCATGCACGGGTCACTTCTTCGAGACGTCGGGCCCGACGTCTCGCGAAGTACGCCTTGGGCAACGCCGCTACCACCAGGGCAGGCATTACTGAGACTACGGGAAGTGAGGTCACTGCCACGACGACCATGTACGTGCCAGCTGCCGCGCCGACCGAGGTCAACCAAAACTGAAATGGAGTCACGTCGAGGCCGGCTTCGACGAGCCAAGTGGTGGGCGTCTCCTGACTTCGACCATTTCTGCGATGCGATCCGAGCAGCGTGACCAGGATCAGTGCCGTTGCTGCAGCCGATACCACCGAGGCCAACAGGATCACCTTCCCCCGCCCCCCATCACGTTGGAGAGGTCGGATCCAACCGGGAGTATCCGTTCGAGTCTTCGCTGGAGTGACGGCGGTGGCTGTGCCCCGCTCCACGCAAGTGGGGCTCCGATCCGATCACGCACGAAGAGAGGCTCTGTGGAGAAGTCATCGTGAAGTGACGGGACGAGCGCCCTAACTTCGAGAGTCTGACGACGGATGCCACCCGAGCCCGTGTCGAGGTCACGATCGAGATGCACGACGAGGTCGATGGATGAGGCGAAAATCTTACGAACCACCGTCTCCGGGACGTTTTCCCCCGCCATGAGAGCGGCATTGACGAGCGCATGAAGGGCGTCGATTGCCGAATTGGCGTGGATGGTGCAGGCCAGCCCACATCCAGCGTTCACTGCCCGAGTCAGTTCGAAGGCCTCGGCACCCCTCACCTCACCAACAACGATCAAGTCCGGCCTCATGGCGAGGGTGGTCTTGACCAGGTCCCGCAAGCTGATCTCACCGCCGCCATCGAGAGATGGAGGGCGAGACTCGTAGTAGGAGCCATGAACCAATGGCACGTGAAGCTCACGCACCTCCTCACATGCCCTTATGCAGTGGTGAGCCGGCACACTGCCGATCAATGCCGACAAGAACGACGTCTTGCCTGCACCGGGCGGCCCGCTGACGATCACTGATGCCGACACCTCCATGGCGAGAGAGAGAAAATCCGCTGCTCCCTGAGTAAGCGAGCCAAGGGCAACCAAGGAGTCGAGAGTCTCACGCCGCAAGGCATAGCGCCGGATCGTGGCCGAAAGTCGATCAGCAACGGGCGGAATCACCGCCGTCAACCGCGCCGAGCCTTCGAGGATGCGGGCCTGTGCGATCGGGTTGGAGACATCGAGGCGCCGGTCGGTGGCTGCCATCAGCCTCTCGATCACCTGGCGGTTTTCCGCCTCCGTGGTGGGGATGGACCAGCCCCTCAATCTCCCACCGGCCTCGAGGTAGCTCACGCGGTCACCCTCGATGAAGATCTCCTCGACATCGCTCCGGCGCAGCAGGTCTCCAAGGGACCCATACGATGAGACGGACTGGATCAGTCTCCGGACCGTGGCCTCCGGATCGGCCAGCGAACGGTTGTCCCCAAGATGCGCCGACCTCTGATATTCGTCGACGGTTGATCGGACGACGTCATACAGGCGCTCCCGATCGCGCTCGGGGTCAACCCCCGCTCCGTCGATCCGCTCCAGGGTGCGTTTTCGTATCTCTTCGTATGCTTCGACGGTCACTCCAAAGCCTCCGAAACCAGGCGAGCGATCGAGCCGACCGACTTGGAGAACGGCCCGCGGGTGGGCACGTCCCCATCCCAGGCTGCACGGTCCACACGTCCGTCCTGGGGGATCAATAGGAGTGGGATGTCCGGCAGAGTCGAAAACCACTCGGATCGGATTTCGAGAGACTTACGACTTCCTCGGGGGACCTTGTTGGCCACCGCCAGGAGGTCCATCGACCCCGACAACGCTTCGAGGCCTCGCACTTTGCGAACCAGTCTCGTTATGCCAACGGGTTGTCCTGTACCGACGACAACCACTATGTCGGGGGCGATCACTCCGATCTGATCTCTGTCGATTTCGCCGAGATCGACTACCAGGGCGTCGAAATCAAGGGACGACAACTCATCGAGCAAGCCCCTGATCTCCATCGGCGCTACACGCGTTTGGTCGTCGAATCTCGCCAGACCACCGATCACAGATAGCTCGCCCATGACGAGCACCGCCTCACGTAGTCGGGACATCGAATGATGGGCGAGGTCGATAGCAGTGAGAAGGTTCGGATGGAGAGGGAGGTCGAGCCGCTGCGCCAGGCCCGGGCTCTTCTGATCCAGGTCCACGAGCAGCGCCCGCTTGTTCCCAGCCAAACTGTGTGCCACACCGAGTGCTACCTCGGTAACGCCCACGCCACCGGATGCCGCCACCACTGCGAGTGTCAATGTGCGCGATGCTTGGCCGATCCGGGCCGGTCGATCAACCTGTCCACGGTGTTTCAGCGTCGACAAGACGATCGCAAGAAACTCCTCGGGCGACGCATCGCCCTCGATCACATCGGTTATGCCGCAATCGAGAAGGTATCGCTTGGCGTCAGGCCCATCCTCGGGGTTGTAGACGCCGACAACCTCCCTGCCCCGGTCGCGCAGCGTCTTGACCAATCGCTGATTGAGGAAGGAGCACACATCGTCGATCAAGATCAGGTCGTACTCGTCAGACGTGGCCTGTTCGGGCCCCATCACTCGCGTCCTTACCCGGCCACCGCCGTGATCGAGCAGAAAGCGGTGCAGCCGCTCAGGCCATTCCCTTGCGGAGGCGGCCAACGCGAGCTCGGGGCCTTGCAAGGACGTCATGGTCCCTCGATCGCCTCCGCGCCCGTCGATCGGATGAGCTCAACCGAGCCATTGTCGATGGCTGCTGCCAGATCCAGGGCCTCGTCCGGATTGACTCCAACCACGACGTGGAACGCGTTGGACCCCGAGAGACGCCCGTTAGAGCTCTGGTCTGGAATCTCCAGCACCTCGAGGTCGGTCCCCACGAATCGAGCCGAACCGTCGACAACGGATATGACGTCGACGCGATCTCCGACCCGCAGAAAGCCGCCGGCGGCGTGCTCTAAGGCCACCGGGATGCTCATGCTCCGGAGACCAGTGTCTGATCCGGGCAGCACGAACGCCGAGTCGTCAAGCAGCTGCCCTTCGGTCAGCGCCCTGCTGGCGACAGCCCCCACCATGTCATCGAGCCGGTCTTCGGTCAGGAGGTTGTCGATACCACTGAATGTGGCCGGAATCGGCTCCAGGCGAACCACCTCCGACGACAGCGGGCTGCCCTGTGCGATGTTGCCGCCGGCCACGACGACCATCACCGTCTCGTCACGATTCTGCAGGGCCAGGAAATTGAGGAAAAACGCAAGGATTGCCGTCACCGCGATGAGAACATGCGACAAGCCGATCCGCCCGCGCCATGATCGACGGATCGGCTTCGAGGTACCCGCTTCCCTCGTCCTGACGGAGGGAGTTGCCGCCACGGACAGTGAACCTATCGTGGCGTCATCATGCGATGTCGAGAGCGCGAAAAAGCGTGAGCCAGGAATCCGACCCCGATCGCCACCTCGGAAGTGAGCTCAGGCAGGGAGCCGGCCGCGAGTGGGTCGAAGAAGCGGCCGAGGACGAGCAACTCACCGAGCTCCTGAGGCGACGCCGCCTCGATGTCGCCGACAGATTGCGAGAGGCCTCCAGCCGGGGCGACCGGGTCCGCGCCGAGACCGCCGGGCAAACCTTCGCGGGCCCCGTCGGGTCCATTGGGGCCGACTTCGCCAGAATTGACCGGCCCGAGGACCGCGTGGATGTCGTTCTGGCCCATGCGGTGTGGACCGTCGAGCCCAGCTCCAGCGGCGGCAGTGAGCAATCGGGCTCCAATATGACCTTTATGGCGCGCTTGAGGGAGATTGCAGATGGTGGTGGACAGGTGCGTGTGGTGACATCGAGCGGCACCGCCCTCGTCGGAACCATCGAGGTGGTTGCCAGGGACCACATCGAGATGGCTCAGGACTCGAATCGAGTGGTGATACCACTCGGCATGATCACCGCCCTGGTCAGCTCGACTCGGGAGTTTTGACATCGTCGTCCCTTTCCGCGGAGACGGGGAATGAGCGGACGAAGTCGTAGATCTCGTCACGGAAGAACTTGAAGGTTCGGCCACCGGGGAGCTTGTAGGCGGGCAGCCGCCCCTCCCGCGCATAGCGCCGAACCATCTGCACGTTCATGCTCAACAGCTCCGCTACTTGCGCCGCATCGAGGATTGGGGGGTATTCCTCAGCCATCTGTCGTCCTCATCGTTACTCGAGGTGAGCTTACGTCAGCGGTGTGGCGTGTTTAAGGGGGTCGTGCCCCGGGCCGAGTCGCAACATCGGGGCCGGCCATCCTCGGACCGCTAAAGTCCCCGCCCGTGAGTGACCTCGCCAACGCCTCGCAATCGCTCGGTGTCCCCGAACCGCTGATCGAGCGCTCTGCGGCAGCGCGGGCAGAAGCCAACGGGACCACCGCTGATCAAATCCTGGCAGCGTGGGCAGGCGGCGCTCCCGCTGCGGCAGCGCCTGCGGCTCCCCCAGCGCCGTCGCCTGAGCCGTCAGCAGAGCCCATCGCCGAGGAAGTCCAGCCGGCTGCGGCCGCAGTGGCGACGATGCCGGAGCCGACTCCAGCACCTGTCCCGGCTGCCGAGCCCGACGCACCCGAGATCGTCTTGGAGCCCATCCCGGTCGGGCAGAGAATCCGGACCGCGGTCACCATCGGCGCATGGTCGGGAGCAGGTCTGGGGGTGATCGGTTTCTTGATCGCGACCGCCTTTTGGGTATCCAACGTGACCGTCGTTGGTGAAGGGCCTTACAGCCCGGCAATCATCACCGGAACCACCGGTGTGATGATCGGTAGCGCATTGGTCTCGATCCTCTTCGGAGCCATCGTGGCCGCAATGTCTCGCTCCGCTATCGCCAGGGGGAGCCCAGCGATGCAGTTGAGCACCCCACAGTCGGCAACCGCATGGCTTGGCGCGATCATCGGGCTGATCCTGGGGGTGATCGCCGGTGCATTGCTCACCAGCGGCTTCGGCACCGCGGTCGAGGGTCAGGACGGGATGACCCAGCTCCCGATGCTGCCGACCCTGGCCATCATGGTTCTGGGCGGGGCCATCCTTGGTGGCTTGACCGCCGCCATAACCCAGGCCGTCGGCGTGCCCGTCGCAGTCGAGGAGCACGACCGGGAGGAGATCGCCCGGGTCAGAGGAAGGCTGGCCGGGGCTATCAGCATCCCCGTGGCCGGGCTGATAATCCTTCTCGGATTGGTGCTGCCGTTTGCCTGGGCGCTGATCCGGTCGGCCGAGCTCTCGGCGGCCGGGGCACCCGCGGTGGCGGTGCTGACCGCCGCAGGGATCCTCGCATTTGCCAGTTTGGCCGGCTCGCGACCCAACATGCGTATTAGCTTTGGGGAACTGATGGTGGCGATCATCGGCATTGGGACGGTCATAGTGGTGATATTGCTCGTGCTCTTCTCGCGTGAGAACAGCTCGGGCGTCACCGATGCGTTGGCCCGGGTGGTGACCAGTCTGTGATGCTCAAGACGGACGAACAGAGGGAAACCGAGCGGGTCAAACGACGTCTCTTCGGTGCCGTGACCATCCCATTCGCTGCATTGTTCATCTTGCTGGCGATAGTCGGGCTGGTCTCCTGGTCATTGATCCACGGTTTCGAGCTCTCAGAATTCGTCGCCCCGGCGATCGGGATCGCCGCCGCTGGGGCAATCCTGGCCGTGGCGTCGAGGGTCGGATCCCACAACGAGGCTCAGCTCGGTTTCGGAAGGCTGATGGGCTCTGTGATCGGGATCGGAGCAGTGATCGTCACCCTCGTCGCGCTGCTCTACGCCACGGGTGGGTCAGGCGGGCCACAAGTGTTGGGACCTGGCGGCGAGGTCGACATCCACGCCGAGCCCGACATCTCATTCGACGCGAACTCCTGGAGCGTGACCGAAGGAGAGGTCAACCTGGTCTACACCGACGACGGGAACCTCTCCCACACCCTCACCATCGAGGGGATGGAGGACGACATCCTGCTCCGGGTCTCCAACGATGGGGACGTCGACATGGGGACGATTGCCCTCAAGCCGGGCACCTACACCCTCTACTGCACCATCAAGGGACACCGCGAGCAGGGCATGGAGGGCACGCTCACCGTCGAGCCGGCCGGGCCGCCACCCGGGGGCGATCAGGGCTCAGGCGGCGACCAGCCTGGTGGTGGGGGCGACCAGCCGCCTGGGGATCAATCACCCGACGCATAGGTCCGCCGCTCCTGGACTCCCGGTCTAGGCCATTCGAATGCAATCCCCGATTCGATCACATAGGATGGCGCTGCAGCCAAGAGCTGCCGGCGGGGCGTCGTGATGTGTGGTTTGTGCGACGAGCCCATCGATGTAACGGAAAAGGAGGAGGCTGACAACTTGAAAACATTGGTACGTATCGCGTGTTTGGCCCTACTGGCCATGATCTTCGCTGCATGCAGCGGGGGCGGGAACACGATCGACGTGTCGCTCTCGGAGTGGCAGGTCGACCCGGCACCGTCTACGGCGAAGTCCGGCGACGTTGAGTTCAGCGTCACCAACGACGGCGGCGAGCAGCACGAGATGCTCATCGTCAAGGACATTGCCCCAGGGGACCTCCCGGTGGACGCCGATGGTCATGTCGTCGAGGACGACATACCCGGATGGCGCCTTGATCGGCGAGATTGCCGAATTCGACGCCGGGACCACGGAGAGCAAGACCTTCAATCTCGAGCCCGGCACCTACACCATCTTCTGCAACATCATTGGAGACAGATGCGGGTGTGACGGAGTCTCACTTCCAGAAGGGGATGGTCAACACCATCACAGTGACCGGCTAACACCAGTCACAAGATCGATGAGTAGGGCGGGTCATATGATCCGCCCTACTCGTGTATTGAACCGCCGACTTGAGGCGTCCGACTCTGCGTCCGATAAAGGCGAATGCTCGATTTCATCATTGGCTACACGATGGGCCAGGGAACGGCTTCGCGCTCAGCGATGCTGGCCCGAAGTGCCGCCGCGGCCGAGGACACCATTCACACCGGTCGAATCGAAGACCTGAATGAGCGGGTGGATCGCCTCCTGATGATCGTCCGAGGGATGTGGGCGCTGATGGAGGAGCAAGGCTTGACGGCTGACCAGTTGATCGCCAAGGTCAACGAGATCGACATGAAAGACGGCGAGATGGACGGCGTCGCCCGGCCCAAGCCGGCCGATTGTCCCTCATGTGGGTCCAAAGTGGCGCCAGGGCTCCACGCCTGCCAATTCTGTGGCGCGAGTGTGGCGGCGAGCAACGAAGACCCTCTCAGTCAGATCTGAGTATTCGCCGAGCAACCCGAGGCCAATGTTCGTCGTGGAGTCAGCAGACGCCTACCCAGAGCCAATAGGCCGAGATGCAGAGGCGATCGTTGGCCGCCCCTCAGGAAACCCGACCGCAGATGATCGATGGCTGTATCTCTGCGCTTCGAACCGTCAGACATGGCTGGTCAAATATTCGGTCAACCGACCTTGCGTTCCCGGATCGAGCGCTCGCGACGAACCCGGCGGCGCTCCCGCTCGCTGAGACCGCCCCAGATGCCGAACTTCTCCCCCATATCGACTGCATAGTCGAGACACTCGCCTTTCACCTCGCAGGCGCCGCAGATGGCCTTCGCCTTGCGGGTGGAGGCACCACGCTCCGGAAAGAACAAGTCTGCGTCGGCGCCCCGGCAATTGGCATAGTCCTGCCATGACAGCTCACCTATGGCTAGCGCTTCGATGAGCTTGCTCTGCATCTCGGTTCTCCTCACAAACGTGTAATTACAAGTTTGACATTACGGGTAGGCGCGCGCGCCGTCAAGGTCGAGCACGACATTCCACCAAGTCGCGCCGGTGGTTTCTCCCATGACCCCCCGGACGGCGAAACGACTCCGCAGACTTGCCATAATGGGATCGGTGGCAACTGCGATAGCCAAGAGAAAGGCCCCGTGGCCGGTCAGCTTCTATCGCTCGGCTGTCGGCAAGAAATGGGTGATGGCAATCACCGGGATCGGGCTGATCGGATTCGTCGTTGCCCACATGATCGGAAACTGGAAGATCTTCCTTCCAGATGTGGACGGAATCCCCGACATCAACGTCTACTCAGAAGCCCTGCGTCAGCTTCTCGTCCCCTTCATCCCCCAGTACGTGACCTTGTGGATGCTTCGGACCGGTGTGATCGTCGCGTTCCTCCTCCACATCCACGCCGCATACACGCTGACGATCATGAACCACCGGGCCCGCCCCGAGGACTACCAGGGCCCCCGCACCTATCTCGCCGCCAACTACGCCAGCCGGACGATGCGCTGGAGCGGCGTGATCTTCGCCGCCTTCCTGGTATTCCATCTGGCCGATCTGACCTGGGGCATCCAGCCCATGGCCCCCGAGACCTGGCAGCACGGTGAGGTATATGCCAACTTCGTGGCCACCTTCTCGAGGGCGCCGGTGACGGCCTTCTACGTGCTGGCGATGATCCTGCTTGGTCTTCATCTCTATCACGGCGCCTGGTCGATGTTCCAGAGCCTTGGCATCAACCATCCTCGGTTCAACGTCGCACGCCGCTACTTCGCCATCGGCCTGGCCGTGCTGGTGACCGTGGGCAATTCGATCATGCCCCTCGTCGTCCTCTTCAATTGGGTGCAGTGACGATGACCTTCGACCTCGACGCCAAGATCCCCGAAGGGCCCATCGACCAGAAGTGGGACAACCACAAGTTCTCCATGAAACTTGTGAACCCCGCCAACAAGCGCAAGTTCAAGATCCTTGTGATAGGCAGCGGCCTGGCCGGTGCCTCTGCCGCAGCCTCCATGGCCGAGCTTGGCTATGAGGTCGAGGTGTTCACCTTCCACGACTCTCCGCGTCGCGCCCACTCCATCGCGGCACAAGGCGGGATCAACGCAGCCAAGAACTACAAGAACGACGGAGACTCGGTGTTCCGCCTCTTCTACGACACGGTGAAGGGTGGCGACTACCGGAGCCGGGAAGCCAACGTCTATCGCCTCGCCCACGAGTCGCTCAACATCATCGACCAAGCCACGGCGCAGGGTGTCCCCTTCGCCCGCGAGTACGACGGTCATCTCGACAATCGGTCGTTTGGCGGTGCCCAGGTGTCTCGCACCTTCTACGCCCGTGGTCAGACCGGCCAGCAACTCCTGCTCGGCGCCTATCAGGCGCTGGCGCGTCAGGTGGCGGCGGGGAAGGTCAAGCTCCACACCCGCAGTGAGATGCTCGATCTGGTCGTCAAGGATGGACGCGCGGTAGGGATCGTCGCACGCAACCTGATCACCGGTGCGGTGACCAGTCATTCGGGGCACGCCGTTGTCCTCGCCACAGGCGGCTACAGCAATGTCTTCTTCCTTTCCACGAATGCAATGGCGTGCAATGTGAGCGCCATCTGGCGAGCGCATCGGAAGGGCGCCGGGTTCGCCAATCCGTGTTACACCCAGATCCACCCGACCTGCATCCCCGCCTCCGACGAGTTCCAGTCGAAGTTGACCCTCATGTCGGAGTCGCTCCGAAACGACGGCCGTATCTGGGTCCCCAAGAGCGTCGGCGAAAAGCGGAAAGCCAACGACATACCCACTGAGGACCGCGACTACTTCCTGGAGCGCATGTACCCGGCGTTCGGGAATCTGGTTCCGCGCGACGTCGCCTCGAGGGTTTCGAAGAGGATGGTCGACTCTGGCAAGGGAGTGGGCCCGCTCAAGAACGGGGTCTATCTCGACTTCAAGAGCGCTATCGATCGTCTCGGCCAGCCTGTCATCGAGGAGCGCTACAGCAACCTCTTCGAGATGTACGAGCGGATAACCGACGAGAACCCCTACCAGGTGCCGATGCGGATCTACCCCGCGCCCCACTACACGATGGGCGGTCTCTGGGTTGACTACAACCTGATGACGACTCTGCCCGGTCTTTACACCATCGGAGAGGCCAACTTCTCCGATCACGGCGCCAACCGGCTGGGGGCTTCGGCCCTGATGCAGGGGCTGGCCGACGGGTACTTCGTGCTCCCGTACACCATCGGCGACTACCTGGCGGGCTTCCTCAATCAGGACCCGGTTGCCATCAGTGACTCGGTCTTCGAGGAGGCGGAGCAGGAGGTGACCGTTCGGGTCCAGTCATATTTGGACTCCAGAGGCTCGCGAACGGTCGACTGGTTCCACAAGGAGCTGGGCAAAATCATGCTGGAGCAGTGCGGGATGTCCCGCACCGAGCAGGGCCTGCAGAAGGCGTTGTCGGAGATCCCGGCCCTGCACGACGAGTTCAAGGCTGACGTCAAGGTGCTCGGGACAGCGTCCAACCTCAACCAGAGCCTGGAGAGGGCCGGTCGCGTCGATGATTTCTTCGAGCTCGCCCAGGTGATGTGCCTCGACGCTCTCCGCAGGGAGGAGTCCTGTGGCGGTCACTTCCGGGAGGAATACCAGACCGAAGAGGGCGAGGCGTTGCGTCGCGACGACGAGTTCGCCGACGTAGCCGTGTGGGAGTGGACCGGCGACCCGGCCGAGCCAAGGCTGAATCTCGAGGAGCTGGATTTCGAATATGTGGCACTGACCACCCGGAGCTACAAATGAACGTGATGCTCCAGGTGTGGCGGCAGGAGGGCCCGGACAAGCCGGGCGGTTTCAGGACCTACGAGGTGACTGCCATCTCCCCTGAGATGTCATTTCTCGAGATGCTCGACGTCCTCAACGAGCGCTTGGTGAAGCAAGGCGAGGAGCCCGTCGCCTTCGATCATGACTGCCGCGAAGGGATCTGTGGCACCTGTGGCGTGATGATCGACGGTCAGGCGCACGGCCCGCAGATGGGCACCGCCACCTGTCAGCTCCACATGCGCAAGTTCGAAGATGGGGCGACGATCACCGTCGAGCCGTGGAGGGCGGCCGGCTTCCCGTTGGTCAGGGACCTGGTCGTGGATCGCAGCGCCTTCGACCGGATCATCGAGGCCGGGGGCTATATCGGCGTGGAGACCGGGTCGGCACCCGACGCCAACATCATTCCGGTGCCGAAGAACGTGGCGGATACTGCCTTCGACGCTGCTGCCTGCATCGGGTGCGGAGCCTGTGTTGCCGCATGTCCCAACGGCGCGGCCAATCTGTTCACCTCGGCCAAGATCAGCCACCTCAACCTCCTACCTCAAGGCCAGGCACAGCGCTGGTCCCGCACCGAGTCGATGGTCGAGGTCATGGAGCAGTACTTCGGCTCGTGCACCAACCACGGTGAGTGCGAGAAGGCGTGCCCAAAGCAGATTTCGATCGACTTCATCGCCATGATGAATGCCGACTACGTGAAGGCGAAGTTCAAGAACCGGCGCCTGGTGGCGCAGCGTGGCTGACACCTCTCTAGGACGGGCTTAATGGTGCGATCGACCCCTTGCATGGTTTCGCAACGGGCGTATCCTTACCAGCGAGGATGAACACGTAGAGAAGCCGTTTGGCCACTCTGCGTGGTAACGGGAAGTGGCGTCACAGGTCGACCTCAACGGGTCGGCTCCCAATTCAAGGGCCCAATGAGTAAGACAAAGAGAGACGAGCGAGGGGCGACCATCGTCGAGGCGGCCGTTGTGTATGGCCTTCTATTCCTGACCCTGTTCGCCGTCATCGAGTTCGGATTCGCCTTCAAAGACTGGCTCTCGGTCAGCCACTCGGCTCGGGAGGGTGCTCGCGCCGGCGCCACCTACGGTGACGACCCGACCGCCGACATCCAGATCCTCCGCGACGTCGAGCGCACCATGGCCCCTGCCGGCATCGGGGCAGGCATCGTCATCCGGATCTTCCAGGCACCCAGCGGGCCATCGACCACCTACACCTACACACCCGGCAGCGACTGCAGTGACACCTCGGGTGGCACGCTAACCGGATGTTGTGACTGGACCCCATGCCCTGAGCCGTTCCGAGTGACCTACGCGACCCCGAACTGGGATCCTCAGGACCGGGACGTGGAGGCTCCGAACACAGATCGGATCGGAGTCGAAGTCCAGTTCATCCATCAATGGTTGACCGGGTTATTCGTGCCGTCGAGCAATTTCACCACCGCCACCGACTTCCAGATCGAGCCACAGGTGTTTGGCTCATGAGACATCGCAGTGACCGCGGCGCCTCACTTGTCGAGGCCGGGATCCTCATCCCTCTGCTCATCCTTCTCGCCATCGGCCTGTCCGAGGTCGGATTTCTGGTCGTGGACTACCTGACCGTCACCAACACGGCACGTGAGGGGGCCAGGACCGGTGCGGCGGCGGCCAACTTCGACGATGGGACCACCACTGCCGACGACCTCATCCTGGAGGCGGTCGAGGAAGCGGCCTGCAACCTCACCTTCGGCAGTCTCAAAGAAGTGCGCATCTTCAAGGCCGACATCAACGGTGACCCGATAAGCGGCTCGATCAATGACTACACGCCACATTCAGCCCTCGCCTGCGACAATCCGGCCAACTCGCTGGTTTGCGACAACGGTTGCCCCTGGGCTCCGTCATCTCGAGACCGCGTTCCTCCGTCGCTGGATGTCCTAGGGGTCGAGATCACCTTCACCCACACCGATGTGACCGGGTTTTTCCCATTCCCCACCGTTGACTGGACGGAGACCGCAGTCATGCAGATCGAACCCGACACCAGGGGCACCCAATGAGAAGGCTCGTCAAACGCGCAAGAGAGAGTGATCGCGGTGCCGCCATGGTGCTGGTGGCCATGTCCATGGTTCTCCTGCTCGGCATGGCCGCATTCGGCTCCGACCTGGCCTGGTTCTATCTCAACGCCGCCCGTGTTCAGCGCGCCGCCGATGGCGCCGCCCTCGGCGGGGTGATCTGGCTGCCGACCAATGCCGGCGCTGCCAACAGCACTGCCCTCGATATCGCCAACCGGAATGGGTACGACGCAGGCGACCCTGATGTGACCGTCACGTCGGGTGTCGTGCCGGGTGAGCCAAGCCAACTTCAGGTGACGGTCCAGGACATCGTCCCCACCTTCTTCCTCCACATCTTTGGATTCAACGACATGACAATCGAGCGGACTGCCGTGGCTGAATTCATCCCACCACTCAAATTGGGGAGCCCGGACAACCAGTTCGGCAACAACTGCGACCCCACACAGATCGGGGTGTTCCAGATCGTCCAACTTCTGGGCCAACATCCATGGCAAGTGGACCGACACGGTCATGGGTGACGCCTACTCCTCATATTGCGTGGGGAGCACCGACAACCCCGGTTGCACCCAGAACTCGATTGCCCGAGCCGGTGGCTATCTCTACGGCGTGGAAGGGAACTTCCAGGTCCAGTTCAACGACCTCGCCTTCCACAACATCTCCGGGGGCCAGACCACCAGTGACTACATCCGAACCGGTGATCGTGGTTGTGAGCCTGGCGCCTGGGGCAATTCCAATGCGACTGTGGCCCAACGATGTACGTCGCCTTGTACGCACCGGATCCGACACCTCTGGATGTCTCCGACAACACCAAGTTGTGTGAAGCGACGATTCCGCCTGTGCCCCAGATCCCGGTCGGCGGCTCCGGCACCTACGGCTTTACACACCCGACGGTCAATCCTGTTGGAGCCAATCAGGGGCCGGCATCTACATCCTCCAGGTCAAGATGGTCGATCCGGGCAACACCCAGGATCGGGCTGGTCTGAACCGATATTCGGTCAAGGCATCCGGGTCCGGGTCCAAGTTGTTCGCCCTCGGTGACTTCTCGATCTACAACAACGCCAACGGGACCACGACCGCCTTCTATCTGGCCGAAGTGCCCACCTACTACCACGGCAAGACATTCGTGGTGGAGCTCTATGACGCCGGCGAGTCGTCCAACAACGGAACCCTCCAGGTCGTCGATCCCAGCGGGAGCGTTTTCAACAACGGTGAATGCCGGATCTACTCGAGGAACAACACCGCTGCCCCATGGTCGTTGCAGCAGACCATCGCCTCCGGCTCGCCGTGCCAGGAGTTGGTCACTCCGGGTGAGTACAACGGGCGTTGGCTCAAGTTCGAGCTCGACCTTCCACCCACCTATTCCTGCGCCACCTGCTGGTGGAAGATGAACTACGTCTACACCTCGGCGGTGAATGACACCACCACCTGGCGGGCATACATGATTGGAAACCCGATCCATCTGATCGACTGACGTCGACCGGGCAAATCGGGTGTGGGTCGGGGGACCCAAATATGGGCTTGCGGCTGCTTCCGCATCAAGATGCGGCGCCGTTTTGCCGATGTTCCCAATGGAATTTGGAGCGGACCATGCACCCGGCGACACGTCGGGTATTGGGCATATCCGGAAGGGCAAGTGTGCACCAGGAGCAAAAGAAGTCGGCCAAGCCGAGGTCTCTGAGGGAGAGGGGCGCCACCCTGGTGGAGGCATCCCTGGTGTTCCCAATCCTGATCCTGATGATCATGGGCACCCTCGAGATCGGTTTGGCATTCAAGGACTACCTGACCGTTTCCTACATCTCACGGGAGGCCGCCCGAGTCGGTGCCCTGGCCGGCGACGACCCGACCGCAGACTGCTCGATCTTGATAGGCATCGGCACCGTGGCCACTGGCCACGACCTGGCCAAGCTCAACGAGATTCAGATCTACAAGGCCGCCGAGGGAACGGGGGCCCAGGGTGTGACGAATACCGCCACCTACAACGGTGGGGATCCCGAGCAGTGTCATGTCCCGACCGTGCCCGGCGACGGATGGACAGTCAACTCCACGGCGTGGCCGCCTACCAGCCGCCAAGCCACGGTGGGGAGTCAGAACCTCGACATCATCGGCGTGCGGGTCATCGTCACCCATGATTGGGCTACGGGCTTCCCCCCGTTCCGAGGCTCATTCCAAATCGACGAATCGACCATCACGCGTCTGGAGCCAAAGGTATTCGAACAGTGAGCGGACGAACCCATTTGCGGACGAACACCGACAGCATCGAGCCAAACGAGAACGGGGCGGCCCTTCCTTTCGTCGCCATCTTGTTGGTGCTCCTTCTGGGGATAGCCGCCTTCGCCATCGACCTGGGATGGCTCTACCTCAATGGCGCCCGACTGCAGAGAGCCGCCGACTCGGCCGCTCTGGCCGGTGTCGTGTATCTCCCTTCAGATTCGTCTGGAGCAGAGACCGAGGCAGTGAACGGCGCTGACGCCAACGGCTGGGACATCGGTCAGGTCAACGGCTCACCGATCGGAGGAGGCGGGCCCGACGACCTCGACTGGCAAAGCCTCGCCGACAACAAGATGGAGGTCACTCTCTCCACCACCATCCCCACCTTCTTCCTCAAAGTGCTCGGCTTCAATCATTTCGACATCAGCCGCACCGCCACCGCCGAATATGTCAAACCTGTCCCTTTGGGGAGCCCGGCCAACTGCTTCGGGATCGGGGATACCAGCTCCGTGAGCACCGCCGGCCTCGTAAGCGGAAGCGGGGCCTCCAGCGCACTCTCCCAATGCGAGGGCTACACACAGAACTTCTGGGGCGCCATCAACGGCCGACGCACCGCCAAGGAGCATGGTGACCCCTATGGAGTTCAATGCATCACGGCAGGGTCGAGCAGTTGCAACGGCACGAATACCGACTATCGCCCCTACTACTTCTACGGGATCGAGGTTCCGGCGGGGAAGAGTTGGGTTGATGTCTACATCTGGGACCTGGGCTTTTACGACCGCAACAACTTCGCTGAGGCTGGTGACGAGGAGAGCCTCTCCTACAGCAACACCGGTGGCACCGATACCACCTTCACCATCTACGCCCCCGACGACTCCCCCACCATCCCGGAGAACAACAACGTCCAGGTGGGCAGCTGCACCCAGACCGTCAATTCCGGGTCGAGCTCCAGCACCTACAAGAACCGCTGGTACCGGTTGTGCCGGTTCACCCCGGCGGCCGAGGGTGGCATCTACGTGCTCAAGCTCCAGAACGGCGGGAACGGCGGAGGCAACAACGGCTACGCCGTGCTGACCAACACCAACGGCCAGACATCCTCCTCTTTCGCCAGGACCTATGCCATCAACGACATGTCGATCTTCACCAATGGGGCCAGTGGATCGGCCACCATCTATCTCGCCGAAGTCGACCCGATCCACGCCGGCAAGGTGCTCGAGCTGGAGTTCTTCGACCCCGGTGAAGGTGCGGGCAACGCCTCTATGACCGTGACGCCGCCACCCGGGGTGGGCTCGGTGAATTGCGTCTGGACCGCCACCAACGGGCAGAGCGGCAGCTCTTGCAGCATCCCGACGACGATCAGCGGAAACGCCCAGTTCAACAGCGAGTGGATCACGATGCAGATCGACATCCCGACCAACTACACGTGCTCCTCGGACTGCTACTGGAAGGTCAACGCCGTACTGAATGTCTCTCATGACCGGACCACCTGGACGGCGAGGGTGATCGGCAACCCGGTCCGTCTGGTGCCCAACACATGAGGCTGTTGCAACGACACAGGGCTGACGGCGAGCATGGCGCAACCATGGTGGAGTTCTCCCTGATCTTCGGGCTCCTTCTCATGCTCGCCCTGGGCGCATTCGAGTACGGCATGGTGTTCCGTGACTGGCTATCGGTGACCATCTCTTCGAGAGAGGGAGGGCGTGTCGCCGCCTCGGCTGCCAACTTCGGAGACGCCGACTGTGTGATCCTCGAGGCGGCTGCCGGAGCCGTCCAATCTCTCACCTCAGGTGAGATCACCGAGGTCCACATCTACAAGTCGAGCTCGAGCGGCAGCTATCCCGGGGCCAACTCCTCATACACTCGCCGCTACAGCCCCTACGTGGCGGGAGACCCTTCTCTGGTCGCCTGCTCGGGGTCGAACTGGAACGCCGAGCACCTGGGCACCAACTGGGACCCAACCGACCGGGTCAATACCGCTGGCGCGGCCGACTGGATCGGCGTGCGAGTCGAGTTCGAGCATGTCTGGATCACCAATTTCCTTTGGTGGAACGGGACCGTCGACTTCTCCGACGAGGCCATCTTCAGGATGGAGCCGCCGGCCACTTGACGATTCGAGCGGCGGGATCATGACCGATCGCTCCTAGGCTGCGACGCATGATTTCTCCCCCCGAGTACATGCCGGCCCTGATCACACCTTTCGCTCGCTCCGGTGAGATCGATGTCGAAGCCCACGTGTTCAACCTGCGGATACTCGCCGAGAGGGGCATCGAGGGTTTCGTGATCGGCGGCTCCAACGGAGAAGGCCCCTATCTGGAGCCCGGCGAGAGAGGAGCCTTGGTCAAGGCAGGACGTCGACGCAAGGCCCACTTCATGGTGGGGATAGCGGCCGAATCCACCCGCCTGGCCCTCGCCCAGGTCGAGGAGGCGATCGACGGCGGTGCGGACACTGTCCTGGTGATGACGCCCACCACCATGGCCCGGGGCCGGGACGAGGCGATCGAGAACTTCTACAAGGAGATCGCCGAAACCGCCACCGTGCCGGTATTCCTCTACTCGGTGCCTCCCGTCACCGCCTACAGCATGCCGGTGGATCTGGTGGCCAGGCTCGCCCGCCACGAGAACATCGTCGGTATGAAAGACTCGAGCGGGGACGTGGTGAGACTCCAATCAATCATCGACGCCACGCCGGCTCGATTCATCCTCTACTCGGGAGCGTCTCGCGCCCTGACCGCAGCCATGGCCGTGGGGTGCCATGGCGCCATCACCGGGTCGGGCAACTACGTGCCGGAGTTGGTCACGAAGACTCTCAGAACAGCCAAGACCGACCTATCGGCCGCAAGACGCCTCCAAACGCAGCTCAGCGCCATCAGTGCAGACGTCGAAAGCCACGGTGTCCCTGGCGTGAAGGCGGCCGCCCGGGCCGCCGGTCTGGAGCCCGGGCATCCCCGCCGCCCACTGACGAGGCTGTCCCGAGGCATCGAGACCTCGATCGCAAAGTTGATTTGACCAATCACTCAAAGTTGGCGTCGGCTACTAGCCTTCCCCTACCCGACTAGCGCAAGGAGTGAATGCGTGGCCAAGTTTCTCAGCGAGGAGTGGACGTCCGAGGTCACCTCGGCTCTCGACAGCCACGAGGGCTTCAAAAACGCCATCGGGAGTGCCGACCTGAGCATTCAGTTCAACACTGAAGACTCCCCCGATGGCGAGGTCGACTACTACCTCGACGCCAGTGGCGGCAATGCGGTTATGGCAATAGGCAAAGTCGAAGATCCAGACGTGACCGTCAAGCAGTCCTACGACACTGCCACCGCCGTCTCCAAGGGAGACCTCAACGTGCAGACCGCCTTCATGACCGGGAAGCTGAAAGTGTCAGGCAACCTGGCCAAACTCATGATGCATCAGAGCGCGATCCAGCAGTGGGCGGCGGCCGTCTCCCAACTGAGCGTCGAATACTGAGGGTCCCCACTTACTTTCGAATTTCGGGATTTGTGTGTCGAAATGACGAGCCCGGCTTCGACATCTACCCGAAAGGCGTCCCGCTAGAGAAGGGATGAAGGATGCCCAAGTATGCAGCGTTGATCTACAGCCCGGAGGGCGACGCCAGCCCTGAGGAGTGGCAGCAGGTCATGAGCGACTACAACGAGTTCGGTGCCAACGCCGGCGCAGCCGGTGTGATGGCCGGTGGAGAGGCGCTTCATGACAGCAGCACCGCCACCACCGTCCATGTCGAAGGAGGCAAGGGAGGCAAGGCGGTGTTCACCGACGGCCCCTTCGCCGAGACCAAGGAAGTGCTCGGGGGCTTCTACCTGCTCGATGTGGCCGACCTCGATGAGGCCCTGAAATGGGCACAACAGATCCCGGGTGCATGGCACGGAAGGATCGAGGTACGACCGATCATGGAGTTCGGAGAGGATGGTCAGCCACTTAGCTGACCAGATTGCTCAGATGAGGCCGAGATCGATGACGGCCCGCCGCTCGTCTTCGAGCTCGGCGACCGTCGCATCGATCTTGGCCCGCGAGTAGTCGTCGATCTCCAACCCCTGGACGATCTCCCAGCGGCCATCTCGACAGACACACGGAAACGACGACATGAGCCCTTTCGGGACCCCGTAGGAGCCGTCCGATACCACACCCGTTGAGACCCAGTCTCCCTCGGGTGTCCCGTGCCACCAATCGTGGACATGGCGGATGGCGGCATTTGCCGCAGAAGCAGCCGAGGAAGCTCCCCTTGCTTGGATGATCGCAGCTCCCCGCTTGGCGACCGTCGGAATGAAGACCTGATCCACCCATTCGTGATCGTCCACCACCTGATAGGCCTGCTTGCCGTCCACTTCACAATGGAAAAGGTCGGGGTACTGGGTCGCGGAGTGGTTGCCCCAAATGGTCATTTTCTTCACGGCTGTGACAGGGCGCCCGACCCGCGCCGCCAACTGCGAGATGGCACGGTTGTGGTCGAGCCTGGTCATGGCAGTGAATTGATGGGAGTCGACGCCCTCGGCGTTGCTCATCGCAATGAGAGCGTTGGTGTTGGCCGGGTTCCCGACCACGAGGACCTTGACGTCACTCGACGCCGACGCCGCCAGGGCGCGGCCCTGCGCGGTGAAGATCCCCCCATTGGCGGAAAGCAGATCCGACCTCTCCATCCCCGCCTTGCGGGGCATGGCGCCCACCAATAGAGCCACCCCGGCGGAGTCGAACGCCGTCTCCGGATCATCTGACTTGACCATGCCGGCAAGTAGAGGAAAGGCGCAGTCGTCCAACTCCATGCCAACACCGTCCAACGCCGCCAATGCCTGGGGGATCTCCAGCATTTGAAGGATGACGGGCTGATCGGGGCCAAGCATCTCTCCCGAGGCGATCCGGAAAAGCAGGCTGTATCCGATCTGACCGGCTGCCCCGGTCACGGCGACACGTACAGGGTCTTTGCTCATGGTTCTGAAGCTACGCCGTCATCGTCATGACACGAAATCGAGTGACACGCCCGTCGGAGGCATGTTCACTCGACGATCACTTTGGCCCTCATCCACGGATGCGGTGTGCAGGAGTATTCGTACTCGCCAGGTTGGTCGAAGGTGTAACTGAAAGTGTCCCCACCCTCGAGGAACCCCGAGTCGAACAGGCCATCGGCGGAGGTGACGGTATGGATCATGCCCGGGTCCTTTTGGGTCCAGGTGACCGTGTCACCCGCCTTCACCGTCAGAACGTTGATCGAAAAGTCCGCCGGATCCTCGTTCTCAGCGAACTCGTCGGGGCTGTTCATGTCCTGCGTGGCCCAGGAGCCGGGCAGGATGTCCACGTTGACATCACCGGCTGCTGAGGCAATTGTGGTGGATGTCTCATCCGGCTGAGTTGGCGTGACCACCTCGAACAGCTCGCTGTTGGGCTCACCGGAGATCACGATCATCCCAAGAGCCCCCTTGTCGAAGGTCCGGGCCAAGGCGTGGTCGACGAGGAGAATCGTGGAAGGAACCTGACCGATCATCTCAACCACGACACCACCACCGGCAGGGACCAGGGTTGTCTGCGAGCCCCGGGCCGGTGAGTTGAGCAAAGCCCCCTCCCGATAGACCGTGTCCCAGTGGGATCCGATCGGATGGAAACTGGAGATGAGATTCAGACCTGCATTGACGAAGTAGATCCGACTCCGTTCGCCCACGTTCATCTGTAGAGAGTTGTCGCCGGCTATGGCGCCCACCGCACCATTGAACACCACAAAGGTCGGAAGCTCGTCAGTCATGGCAGATCTATCGGTCTCGACCAGGCCAGGCTCGTTCGACGTGGTGTAGAACTCGGATTGCACCACGTACCACTCGTGGTCGACATCGGGAAGCGGGTCTTCGGGGTCGACCAGGATTCCGCCGTACATGCCATGGCTTATGTGCAGGGGCACGTCGCCGTGGGCGCAGTGGTAGAGGAACATGCCCGGATACAGCAGCCGCGCCTCGATAGTCACGGTCTCCCCGGGCACCACGGTCGTGTCTGCCGCTCCGCCACCCTGGCCCGTGACGGCGTGGAAATCGACGTTGTGAGGGTTGGTGTTTGTCTCGGGATTGGTGATCGTGAACCGCAGCACATCACCGACTCGGGCACGAATCATCGGCCCGGGGGTGCCGGTTGTCGTCTCTGAGCTGCCGTTGATCTTGTAACCCCAAGTCTCATATTGGACTCCATCAGGCCCGATGGTGTTGACGCCCTCAACAACCTCGAAGTGCACATCGACGATTGCTTGATTTCGACGGCCCGATGGTGGGGGAACTTCGGGCGCATACGAGACATTGACCTCGGAGCCCAGAGCGTCATGAAGTTGTGACTTCGGGATCAACACCGGCAAGACCGACTTGCCCGCGGAAGCGTCCCTGGGTCCGAGCACCGACACGGCGACGCCAACGAAGATGGCGACCACCGCGACGAACAGGGCGACGATAGCGACAATCCCGATGGTCCAATGTGTGTGGGTGCCTGGCGCAGCCCGAGCAGGTCCGGTCATGATCCTTCCTTTGATCCAACGGCATCGAGGACAGTCCTGGCGCTCATCTCGGAGGTCATGGCGCGAGCAACGTTGTTCCATGCCGCATGAAAGGGACAGCGGTCGTCAGCCGGGCACGGTCCACCACGCAGAAGACAAGTCGTCCCCGTGAGACTTCCCTCGTAGGCTTCGATCAGGTCGAGAAGGGACAGGTCCTCCAATGGGGTGACCAGTTGATAGCCACCGGACGGGCCTCTCTCCGATGAGATCCATCCCGACCTGAGCATTGGAGCGAGAATCTGGGGCAGATAGCTGGTGGATGTCCCGATCGCCCCGGCGAGAGAGCGCCCGGACACCCGTTCGCCAGCCTCGTGGAGTTGCAAGAGAGCCTCCAAAGCGAGGTTCGTCCGACCTTGAAGCACCAATTGCATAGTTCATTACTAAGGATCTATGCATCTCACGAATAGGGCCATTCGGCCCTGGTCCTAGGGTCTTGGGTCCTTGGCGACTCTCTTGTGAAGCCGCCTCACATGTGACCGATGATCGCGTCTCCAAACTCGGACGTCTTGACCTCTGTGGCGTCGTCAGTCAGGCGAGCGAAGTCGTAGGTGACCGTCTTTGCCCTGATTGCCCCTTCCAGACCCTTGATGACCAGGTCTGCGGCCTCTGGCCATCCCATGTATCGCAACATCATCTCGCCGGAGAGGATTATCGACCCCGGATTGACCTTGTCCTGGCCGGCGTACTTGGGTGCCGTCCCATGGGTCGCTTCGAAGACCGCGACACCCGTGTCGTAGTTGATGTTGCCCCCCGGGGCGATCCCGATACCCCCGACCTGGGCAGCGAGGGCATCGGACAGGTAGTCGCCGTTGAGGTTCGTCGTGGCGATGATGTCATAGTTGGCGGGACGGGTCAGCACCTGCTGGAGCATTGCGTCGGCAATGACATCCTGAACCAGCAACTTGCCGCCGGGATCACCGCCGCAGTCCTCCCATGACACTGCCACGTCCGGGTACTCCTCTCGCACCACCTCGTAGCCCCACGAGCGGAAAGCACCCTCGGTGAACTTCATGATGTTCCCCTTGTGAACGATCGTGACCGAGCGCCGATCGTTGGTCAGGGCATACTCGATGGCAGACCGAACCAGCCTTTTCGACCCGGTGACAGATATCGGCTTTATGCCAACCCCGGAGTCAGGGCGCACTTCCCATCCGTATTGCTCTTTCAGGAATTCGATCAAACGGGCGGCGTCCTCTGTGCCTTCCGCCACCTCGAGACCGGCATACACGTCCTCTGTGTTCTCCCGGAAGATGACCATGTCTACTTGGCCCGGATCCTTTACCGGAGAAGGGACACCTTCGAACCATCGCACCGGCCGCACACAGGCGAAGAGGTCAAGTGTCTGACGAAGGGCGACGTTGAGCGATCGGATCCCACCGCCCACCGGAGTCGTCAACGGCCCTTTGATCCCCACGAGATGCTCCTCGAATGCCGCCACTGTCTCATCCGGCAACCAAGACCCGGTCTCGTTGAAGGCCTTCTCACCGGCCATGACCTCCATCCATGCGATCGAACGCCCGTCCCCGTAGGCCTTCTTCACCGCGGCATCGAACACACGCACCGCCGCCGCCCAGATGTCGGGACCGATGCCGTCGCCCTCGATATAGGGGATGATCGTCTCATCGGGCACCACGAGGCCGTCGGCTTGCTTTGTTATCGAATTAGGCATGGGGTAGCTCCTGAAGACGGTGGGGACCACGGAGACTAGCGGCGGCCAAGCGGGCGCCATCGAGCAGCTACCGGGAACCGGGGGACATGGCATTTATGGTCGACCCATAAACCAGCCGGAGGATTTTGGTGAAGAAGGCCCTGAGCCCGACTCGAGGTGACAGGATGCTTCGCCTCTTTCAGCGTCACGCTGATCGGGCTCGAGCAAGCGGGATGTCCCGCCAACTGATCGAAGACTTGGTGCTCGAAGGTGATTCGATCATCCTGGGCGACCGACGGCTCATCAACTTTGGCCTCTGCTCATATCTCGGGCTTGGCGATGACGAGCGCCTCAAGGAAGCGGCCCGCGACGCCATCGACCGCTATGGAACCTCATATTCGTCTTCGGTGGCCTACACAGCCCTTCCGCTCTACGGCGACCTCAAAGAGGGGCTCGAAGAGATGATGGGTGCCAGCGTCGTAGTGGCGCCTACCACCACGCTTGCCCACCTGGCCGCACTCCCCGTCCTGATCAGGCCCGGTGACGAGGTGATCGTCGACGCAGTGGCCCACGCTTCGGTGCAGACGGCGACCCAGCTGCTCCAGGCCAGCGGAATCCCGGTCAAGACGATTGCCCACAACGACGTCGAGGTGGCCCGGCAAGCCGTTGAGGACTCACAGGCGCGTGGCAAGACCTGGCTGTTGGTCGATGGCGTCTACTCGATGCACGGCGACCTGACACCGGTGACCGACATGATGGATCTGCTCGCGGCACACCCCAATCTCTACCTGTATTGCGACGACGCCCACGGCTTCGGTTGGGATGGGGTCAATGGCCGAGGGGCGTTCCTCGCCCGCGCCCGGTGGCATGAGCGCCTCGTCATCGCGGCCGGGCTATCCAAGTCTTTCGGCGCAACCGGGGGGATCGTCGCGATGGCCGATCCCGAGCTTGCGGACCTGGTCGAGCTGTGCGGCCCTCCCCTGATGTTCGGCGGCCCCATACCGCCTGCAGCCCTCGGGGCCGGCGTTGCATCGACGCAAATCCACCTCTCGCCTGAGTTGGAGGAGCGACAGACCGAGTTCAAGAGCCGAATCGATCATGTGAACCAGACCGCACAAGACCTGGGAATCCCGCTGGCCTCATTCGATCGCACCCCGATCTGGTACCTCGACATCGGCGACTATGACATGATGACACGGGTCTTCTCAGAGATGCGGACTGCGGGGTTCTTCCTCAATGCCTCGGCGTTTCCGGTGGTGCCGTTGGGTCACGCGGGGCTCAGGTTCACTATCACTTTGTACAACAGCATCGCCCAGATCGACGACATGCTGGTCTGTCTCCGAGAGCAATATCTCGCCGTCGCCGGAGAGACTCATGTCGAGATCGATCTCACGTCAGAAATCCCGGTGACGAGGATCTACCCCAAGGAATGACAGGCGGCTCAATTCGAGCCCAGAACCTGCCGTTAACAAGGAGATGGCCCTCACAGAGCCACTCCCTCCCCGGAGCCGCTGGGCGGTCACCGGGCCTTTGCTCGCCGCACTGTTCCTGGCGGCGTTGATGACATGGGTCAAACCGGAGACAGGCGATACCCTGGGAGGCCTCGGGATGACGCTGGGCTTCGTCACGGCAGGTGTGCTGGCGATCTGGCGATCTCGCAACCTCGAGCAAAAAGAGAAGAGAGCTTGGCGTTTCCTTGCCGTTGGCATGTTCCTGGTGGCCACGGGAGTAATCGTTGTCGGGGTGCTCACCGAGCTGGGTGTCGAGCTGAAGGCTTTTGGCGTCACCGACGTCTTCTTCCTCGGTGGATACACCATGTTGCTGGTCGTGCTCTATCGGCTGGCCAGGGCCGATGGTGACGGTCGGAGCTGGCTACCGACCATTCTCGATGCCCTGGTGGGTGCGATCGCCCTTTCTGCCCTGGTCTGGACCTCTTTCTATCGAGAGTTGATCGAGTCTTTCGGGAGTGCACCCACCTGGGAGAAGCTGATCGCGATGACCTATCCGGTCGTCGACATCGCAGCAGTCATAGGACTGATGATCCTGGTCATCCGACGCAGCCACTTCAGGCTCGACTTACGTCTGATATTCCTGGCCTCGGGCCTCTCGGTCCAGATCGTGGCGGATTTCGTTTTCCTCCACAGTGGCGTGGGTCGCTCGTTCGTCGAAGCCAAACCCAGCTTCGGGCTGCTCCTGGTCGCAACCATGTGCTACCTCGTGTCGACGACCTTGGTGGACCGTGCCCCGGTGAAACGGGAGTTCCCCGACCGGGAGGCACCCCTACTCGCCCTCATGTGGCCATATCTACTCGCTGGGGCCCTGCTTGCAACCTTCGTGGTGCGATATCACTCTTTGGCGGCGGGAGAGGACGAAACTCTCCTCCTCGATGCCCTGCTGACCATCGGGGCGGTCGTCTTCCTCCGTCAGGTACTGATGATCCATCGCAACCGGATACACGTCGAGAGCCAACGCTCCGAGCTGGTGGCCTCGGTCAGCCATGAGCTCAGAACGCCTTTGACGGCAATGGTCGGGTACCTGACGTTGCTCGACGAGGAGGGCGACGACTTCCCGGAGGAAGCCCGCATCGAGATGATCTCGGCCGCCACCGACCAGGCACGTCACATCGCCCGCTTGGTCTCCGACCTCGTGATGCTCGCCCGCGGCAATCAGCGTCAAGTCCCACTCGAGATCACGAGGTCATACGCCTCCTCAATCATCACCGATGCCCTGCGGGGCGTGGAGACCGGCACGACCCGGATCGAAGAGGATCTCCCCCTCGATCCGCCCATTGCGGTCGACAACGATCGCATGCGTCAAGCCATAGGCAACCTGCTCAACAACGCCGTCCGCTACGGCGGCGACCGCATCCTCTTGGAGGGGCGAATCGTCGAAGACGACTTCGTGATTGAAGTGCACGACAATGGGCCCGGTGTCCCCACGAGGCACGAGTCGGCCATCTGGGAGAGGTTCGAGCGGGGAGCCCATCGTCTCGATGCCACTACACCCGGCATGGGGATCGGGCTCGCCATCGTCCTCGCCATCGCCGAAGCGCACGGAGGGAAGGCCTCCTACCGCCGCTCCGAAAAACTTGGCGGCGCATGCTTCACAATGACCATCCCTGGATGCGTCCTCCATCAAGAAGCAGAGTCGGTCACGTCCTGATTCAGCGCCGGCCGCGGCAACCAGACTCCCGGCTCCGAGGACTTCTCACTCAGTCGGTGAGGCCTGCCCTCACCAGGAACGCCGCCATCTGCCCACGGGTCACCTTGTTATCGGGGCAGAACCGGTTGTTCGTGGGCGGGTTACACCCAACGGTTATGCCGGCATAAGCGAGCCGCGAGATGGCGCCCTCGAAGAGATGGCCTTTGGAGTCGATGAATGAGATCGGGGTGGCCGGAGCCGGGAGTTTGAGCGCACGGCTCAGAAATGCGGCCATTTGGCCCCGTGTCACTTTGTCATCGGGACAGAAACGACGGGCACCACATCCCTCGGTGATGCCGGTGGCGGCAAGCCATGTGATGGCGTTGGCGAAGACAGACGCAGTTGAATCGTCGAAAGGATGTGCCGCCTCGCGCGCCACCGCCCAGGGGGCGACGTTGGAGGAGAAGATCCAGTCGACGCCACCGACCCGAGCGGCCTGAGTGGCATCGGCAAACCCGGATTGGAGGCCAGTCGAGGAACTCACCCTCAGATCCAGGCTTCCCTTCAGCAGATCGTCCCATTGCACCCCCACCACTTGGGGATGACTGGTGGCAAGATCCACGAGGGCCTGGATGTAGGCGATCTGCGCCGCCTCATTCGGCGTTCCCGGGGCCCCGACAGCCGACAGGACGATGGGAACGCCGGGCCCGGCCGCATTGGACATCTCGTCGACCGCCGACTCGATGGCGCTGACGTTGGAGCCCCCGGTGCTGGAGTAGCCGTTGACACCGGCGACATCGACATATGAAGACCCGGGCCAGAAGAGCCGATAACCGCCGGTTCCCCACTGGCCAACCGAATAGCGATTCGATGACATCGTCCGCTGAGCAGTGAATGCAATCCGTACGTGGCCGTCAAGCACCGACCTCGCCCGATTGGATATGTCCCTGAATGCCGTCTTGAACCGGGTTGCGTCATCGCCGTACGGCATGTTCTTGACATTTGCATCGGGCAAGACATCGAGGATGAGCCGCCGACCGCCGCCGAGATCGGTGAACTTCTTGAACGTCGCCATCATGTTTCCGAGCTGTTTGCTGTATTTGCCCGATGCGAGGCCGTTCAAATCGTGAGCCACGATGGTGACGCTCGGGGTAGCGCCTGCGTCCCAGATGTGCCCCAGCTGGATCGGCACCCAAAGGTTGGGATTGCCGCTACTGCCGGTCGTCAGCCAATTTCGATCGCCCGTCGTGTCGTCGATCCAATAGCTCACGCCAAAGGTGTCGAACCCCGCTCCCCCGGTTGAATAGACGGAGAGCGCGGTCTTGTATTCGAGATATGACCTGCCCCCGAAGAAATCGGGAGGCGAAGGAGGGTCTGGGGGCAGCGTCACCGAATAGCGGTCACCCAGTGCCCGCTTCAGGAACGCGGCCATCTGCCCTCGTGTCACCGAGTCCGACGGGCAGAAACGATCGTTGGTGGGCGGGTTGCACCCGACGGTGATACCGGAGGCGGCCAGCTTTTCGATGGCGTTCTCGAAAACCGACCCGTCGTCGTCGTAGAAGCGCCCGGTCGACCCGGGGAGGTCGTTGCATCCGATCCGATCCGGGCCGGCCGCCAGCGAGTCGAAGTAGATCGAGTTGTTCTTCGGGGAAGTCCCGGTGCCTCCGTAGTAGACGTCGAACCAGAGCGATTTGACCTTGAGTTGCGACTCGGTCGAGCGCCGGAACACCAGGTTCGTGGCATTGAAGGCTTGCCGACCATCGACGTAGCCTTCGAGCACTCCGTTCTGCTGACCCAGGCCATTCATCTTCACCCGTCCCTCGATGCAGTACCACTTCCCGTGTTGGAGAGTGGAGAGATTTGGGTCCCAATTCAGGATTTGGCCCGTCTGACCGGTGCCCGATGAGTTGAGGAGGTATGCGTACCAACCGATCCGGGTCACGTTTGCCGGGTCATATGGGATGGTTGGCAGACCGTCGCCGTTGTAGATCGGTGAAAAGGACATACGCGCCGACCAGCACGGTTCCGCGGATGTCGAAGGCCTGCCACCGAGGCAGTTGTATGTGTACAGACCGCCAAACCCGGGAAGCTTCCCTCGATATGGCGAGCTCACCTTGAATCCGACCGGGAACTTGACCCAGTAGCGCAGCCACATCTCCTCGGGCTCGCTCCCCAGGTGGGTCTTCGTGTTCCAGTGCCCGGTCGTGCCCCAGTGCTGTCCGGTGTTGATGTTCGACACCATTCCGTTGCCCTGATGGCCCGCGGTGGTAGCCACCAGGCCCGACCCGTTGTCGAGGACCCCGGAGACCCCACCCTCGAAGTCCTCGTTCAGCCATGGGCTGGTGGCGGCCCCGGCCGAAGGCACCGGCAACACCGGAACGACCGTGAGCACCAGCAATGCCGCCAGGAGCGAGATCTTGCGGGGTATGACTCTCATGGCTGGGCGGGCGTACCTCGAAACGGCGGGCGGATGATCTCTTATCGGCGATTGGCCATACCCACTCAAGTCGCGCTGCAAACCGATGGCGTGCTCAACGCCGTGCGCGGGCCGCCTCGAGTGTGTTGACCAGGAGCATGGCGCGTGTCATCGGGCCCACACCCCCCGGCACCGGCGTGATCCAGTCAGCGACCTGGGCGACGGATTCGAACTCGACGTCTCCGGCCAACCCTTGCTCAGTTCGGGTGATGCCGACGTCCACCACAGCCGCACCAGGCTTGACATGATCTGCTGTGATGAGCCCGGGCACGCCGACAGCGGCGACGAGGATGTCTGCCTGCCGCCCCAACGACTGAAGATCCTCCGTCCGGGAGTGGGCCATGGTGACCGTGGCGTCTACGCCGCGGCTGTTGAGCATCAGGGCAAGTGGCCTGCCCACGAGGAACGACCGGCCCACAACGACCGCCCGCGCTCCCGAGGTGGGCACTTGATACTTGTCGAGCAGTCTGAGGATACCGCTTGGTGTGCAAGGTCTCAGACCGGGCCGGTCGAGGGTGAGAAGGCCGAGGTTGAAGGGATGCAGGCCATCGACGTCCTTGGCCGGGTCGATGAGAGAGATGATCCGCTCTGAATGGAGGCCGGGCGGTAGGGGCAGTTGAACCAGGATGCCGTCAACCGAAGTGTCGGAGCTCAGGTCGGTGATCAATCGCTCCACCTCTGTCTGAGACACGTCGGCCCCGAGCTCATGGTGGATCGATGCGATCCCGACCTCTTCGGCGTCCCTGCGCTTGCCCCGCACATAGGTGTGTGAAGCGGGATCGTCACCCACCAGGACGGTGGCCAGCCCGGGACGGAAGCCGAGGTTGGATACAGCGGAGGCCACCTCCTCCTTCACCTCGTGGGCGAGAGCCCGCCCGTCCAGTATCCGAGCGGCCATCAGTGTTTGAAGTGTCTTTGCCCGGTGAATATCAAAACCACATCGTGCTCGTTCGCCGCATCGATCAGTTCCGGGTCGTTTCTGGATCCACCAGGCTCCACCACTGCCGAAACACCCGCCTCCGCCAGAGCGTCGAGACCGTCTCGAAATGGGAAGAAGGCGTCTGAGGCCGCCACTCCGCCGACGGCGCGGTCCCCGGCGCGAGCCAGAGCCCGCTCTGCAGCCCCGACCCGGGATTGATCTCCCGCTCCGACTCCAACCGCCGCAGCGCCATTCACCACCACTATCGCATTGGACTTCGTGTTCATGGCCACCATCCACCCGAACCTCAGCTCCTGCAACTCTGCCTCTGTGGGTCGGCGCCTGGAGACCACCGACCAGTCTTCCTCACCGATACGGTCCCGCGATTGGATGAGCAGGCCCGACTCGATCCTTCTCATATCGTCATCGCCCCCATGTGGCGGCGGAGCCTCGAGGACGCGCAGGTTGGATCGGCTTGCCAGGATCTCCAACGCACCCTCACCAATCTCGCGGCATATCACAACCTCGATGAATCGCTCGGCGATGGCTGAGGCGGTGGGACGATCCAGAGTTCCATTTAGAGCCACAACGCTCCCGAAGGCCGATATTGGGTCACATTCCCATGCCCTGAGGAAGGTCTCGTGCACCGTGTCGCCGTATGCCGCTCCGCATGGGTTGGTGTGCTTGATGACACCCACACAACCCGACCGGCCGTTTACCAATCTCCAAGCGGCGTCGGCGTCGGCGTAGTTGTTGAAAGACATCTCCTTGCCCTGGTGCTGGGTCGCCGCGGCCCACCAACTCGGCTGACCAGCCTCGGCGTAGAGGGCAGCCTCCTGGTGCGGATTCTCCCCGTAGCGGAGGTCGCCCGCCCGCCGCAACCCGATGAATCTGTCATGCCCCATCCATCCGACGATCGCTGCGTCATATCCGGCTGTGTGAAAGAACGCCTCGTTGGCGAGATCTCTGCGGAGCGCATCATCCAGCCCACCGTCTTCGATGGCGATCGCAACCTTCTCATACTGGGACCGGTCGGTTACCACGCCGACAAAGCGATGATTCTTGGCCGCGGCCCGGATCATTGTCGGCCCACCGATATCGATCTTCTCGATGATCTCGCTCTCACTCGCCCCTGGCCGCGCCGCGGTCTCCGCAAATGGATAGAGGTCCACCACCACCAGTTGAAAGGGCCGGATGCCGTTGTCGGCCAGGTCGGCAACATCACCGGGCTCATCGACACGGGCGAGGATGCCACCGTGGATCGAGGGGTGGAGGGTCTTGACGCGGCCACCGAGGATCTCCGGCGCGCCCGTCACCGATTCGACGGTGACTACGGGGATGCCGGCGTCGGCCAGGGCGGCGGCGGTCCCCCCTGAGGACACGATCTCCACACCCGCCTGTTGCAGTCGGCGAGCGAGATCCACCACCCCGATCTTGTCGTAGACGCTGATCAATGCCCGCTTGACGGCAACGATGGTCATCGCCAGGTCACCAACCGGCCATCGACTGCGATCTCGCCCCGGGCAAATGCCCCTACGACTCTTGGATAGAGATCATGCTCCTCCTGCTGGATCCGACGATGAAGGGCCTCGACGTCATCACCGTCGAGCACCGGCACAGCCCTCTGGGCGATGATCGGCCCGTGATCAACCCGCTCATCCACGAAATGCACAGTAACCCCTGTCAGCTTGACTCCGTGCTCCAGGGCTTGTTGGACGGCGTGGGCTCCGGGGAAGGCGGGCAAGAGCGATGGGTGGATATTGAGAATCCGATTCGGGAAGAGTGCGACGAAATCGGCAGTGAGGATCCGCATGAAGCCGGCGAGCACCAGCGCCTCCACTCGCCACGCCCCGACCACCTCTGCCAGTCTCGCGCAAAAGCCAGCCCGATCGTGGAATAGGCCCCAATCCACGATCTCGACAGGTATCGCTGCTGCTCGGGCCCGCTCCAGGGCGCCACAGCCAGGCTGATCGGTCAACAGAAGTGCAACATCGATTCCAGGCTCAGAGCTGGCGAGGATTGCCTGGAGGTTTGTGCCCGAGCCTGAGGCAAGGACTGCGATTCTGATGATGAGCCTCCACGCCAAGGATCTGGTCGGGGCGGCAGTGTAGAGGCGCAACAGTTGCGCCGATCATCACGCCGCCGACCGTCGCGGGGTCTTTCGCCCGTAGAGCACCGGGCGGGGCAGGGACCGGCCATACGTAACTCGAGCAAAGAGTGTCCGAGGCGATCGACTGGTCAGCGCCGAAATCGAGGAGCAACGGAGCAAGTGAGCCGAGGTCGCCCAAGTACTGCCACCCATCCGATGGGATCGGCTTGAATCTGGGGACAGCGTCAACACTCCGTCGCTGTCGCACATCATGTCTAACCGGGAAGGTCGGCCAAGTGTCGCTGTTCGAGAACGTCCCTGCCCACGGGTGGGAGAATTGGGTGACCACCAACGAGGCAACGGTCATCGACATCCGCGAACCGGCGGAATGGGAGCTGGGGACCCTTCCCGGGGCACTTCTGATCTCGATGGGCGAGATCCTCCAATCCATCGATCAATTGGATGGGGAAGCCCCAACGCTCCTGGTGTGCCGATCGGGCAGCAGGAGCCAGCAGCTCGCCGGCTATCTGGCCATGCGCGGCTTCACCCGCGTGGCCAATATGGCGGGCGGGATGAAAGCGCTCGGCCTTCAGGATTAGAAAGGCGGTCTCGACGCCCCGATTCTGACAGTCTGCGAGAATGCCGCCGATGGATTCGCGCAAGATGCCGGGCTGGGCGATACCCCTGGCAGTTGCCCTCGCAGTGGTGGCGCTGGTCGTCGTCGGGCTGTCGCGCAAGCCGGTTGAGTTAGGCACCGAAACTCCTGAGGGAACGGTCCAGGCATATCTGAATGCAATTGCCCGCTCCGACTTCGACACAGCATCGACGTATTGGGATGAGCAGGGATGTGTGCCGTCAACCACCGACCCGGGCGGCTTCGATCCGGGTTTCTCGGCCACTCTGGTCAGCGTCGAGACCACGGTCGGCCAGGCCACCGTGGTGGTCGGCATCTCGCAGGGGACCACCGATGCAGTTGGCGGCTACACCGAGTATCAGGAGTGGTTCAGCCTCGTCCCAGGTGACAACGGCTGGAAGATACGCCAGCCTTCCTGGCCCTTCTACGACGTCACTTGCGAGGACCAGGCATGAGCGGGGTATTCGCCATCCTGGTCTTCGTCGTCGTCATCGGAGGTCTCATCCTGCTCGGTGTGAGCTTATGGCGAAGACACGAAAACAGGGACGCAGGAGAAGGCCTGGACCTCATCCCCTACCTGATCCTCGCACTGGCGGTGGGTGTAACCGGGTTCTCGCTCGCACGCCTGGCCCGGGCGAGCATGGACTCCTACCGGCTGGTCGGCAGGCCAAGCACTGAGATCGCTGTTGCCCTGGCGGGAATCGTGGTTGCGGCTCCGCTTGCCTTCTTCCTCTGGAGACGTCAAGCGAGCCGGCGAAGGAAAGACCCCGACGTCCCTGGCTGGCCAATCTATCTCATGCTGATCGAAGGCATCTTCTCCATCGCCTTCTTCGTGGCCGCGGCTCAGGTGGCCGATTCTCTGGCCAGTGGGAGCTGGGCCGGCTCCGACTGGCCCAACCTCGTGGTCTACGGGGCAATCGTCGGGTTCCATTGGCACGCCGGGCATCAGGAACCGCCACCAGGGGAGGTGGGTGAGCTGCCCAGGCTGATCGGCTCCGGTGTGGCATTGGTGGCCCTAGCCGTCGGCGCGTACGGTTTGCTCCATTGGCTGCTGGGGCAGGGCTACGACGCCCTCACCGGCGGTAGCGGCCTCGTCTTTGTCGACCCCGGGTTTCCGGCCGCCGCCCTCGGCCTGACTCTGACAGCCCTGCCCACCTGGGCCCATCGATGGCTGCCGGCGTGGAAGCGCCCGCCCGGGATATTTCGCTCCATCTACATCGCCTTGGCCTCGGTCAGCTCGCTAAATGCGGCCTTGGGGGCGGCCGTCACTGTCGTCGCGAACGGTATCGCCTACCCCCTCGACGCTTCGGGACCAGCCGATCGCTACTTTGGATTCTTGCCGACTGCTCTCGGCATCGGTGTGATCGGCGCAGCCTCGTGGGCTCATCACCAGAGAAAGCTCGGTCCTGGGCGAGCCTCGTCGACCAGGACATATCAGTACGCGATGGCGGCCACCGGGCTTGGAGTCCTGGTGGGAGCCGCGACCGGTTTGGCGGTGGCGGCATTCAACACCCGCCTCATCGGCGGCAACCCGGGACGAACCTTGGTGGCACTCGGGCTCAGTGCGCTAACCGCCTACGGCGTCTGGATGTGGTTCTGGCGCCAGGCTCAAGCAGCCCCGCGTGCCGAGGAAGTCGGGACCCTCCAGCGGAGGATCTATCTGATCGGGATGACGATCGTCACCGGTCTGACGGCGGCCGGTGCCCTCATCGGGACTCTCGTCGTCCTCTTCCGGGCTCTCCTCGGTGCCGGCGACTCGATCGCTGAGAGCCTTCGCATACCTCTTGCACTCACCATCTTCTCCGGGGGCGCTTTCTGGCATCTCTTTCTCCAGATTCGAGCAGACGGCGCGATGCGTCCACGTTCGGCGGTCGGGCCATTCACCGTGACGATCATCTGCTCGCATCCCGGGCGTTTGGCGACGCTGTTCCCAGGTGAGGCACGATTGCAGGTCATCTACCGGGGCGACGATGCCGGTGTGGTCAGCGATGAGATGGCCGCCGTCATCGCCGACGAGATCGGCACGACGTCGTCGGTGGTATGGGTGGACGGCGACGGATATCGCGTCGCACCTTTGCGAGCTCGTTGAGCCGATGAGATGGCTGGCCGAGCTCTACCTCAGACTGCGCGGATGGGAATTCGTCGGGGAAGTCCCCGATATCCCCAAGATGATCATCGTCGGAGGGCCTCACACCTCCAACTGGGATTTCGTGGTCTTTCTCGGCGCCATCCGCCATTGGCACATCTCGCCGCGTTACATCGGAAAGCACACGCTTTTCCGATGGCCGGCCGGCTGGTTCTTCAGGAGGATGGGTGGGATCCCGGTCGACCGAGGCCGGCCCGGTGGCCTGGTCGGTCAGGTCGCCGATGCGTTTGCCGCCAACGACCGGCTGATCCTCGTGATATCGCCTGAAGGAACGCGGCGGGCTGTCCCCTATTGGAAATCGGGGTTTGTGAAGATTGCCGAAAAGGCCAAGGTACCCATCGTCCCGGCATTCATCTCATATGAGAACAAGGAGGTAGGCCTTGGCTCACCCATCCGTTTCACAGGGGATGAGGGAGTGCTCATGGACCAGATCCGTAGCTTCGTCCGTCACGGCGATGGGCTCCACCCCGAGGGAAAGGGCCCGGTGAGGCTGAAGGATGAGGAGGGCATCTCATGACCGCTCGGCCAGACGCCTGAAGTCCTCTGACACGACACTGCCGACTAGCCGCCCACCTCTGTGCAGGAGATCACGACCAAAACGCTCCCGAATGCCGTCCACCGAGTCGTCGAGTGCCCTCCGCTTCAGGTCGAGCGTGCTTCCCGGGTCGAGAACACCGCCCGCACCGACCGGTAGCTCGAGCTGGAGACACTCGTCGGTCACCAGGTTGGACACCGACAACCCGATGAGAGTGACCGGTTCGGTCTGGTTCTCGATGGCCCTCTCCAGGAGCACCTGGCCCAGCTCGACGATGGCAGCTGTCGAATCGGTGGGCGCCCCGAGTGTGTGGCTACGCGAAACTTGTCGTGGGCCTGGATATCGAACCCGCACGGTGAGTGTCGACCCGGCACGCTCCTTCTTGCGAAGACGCCGGCCGATGCGATCGGCAAGGCCGAGCACCACGACGGCCATTTGATCGTGGTCGGTCAGTCCCCTGCCCAATGCCTGCTGGCTGCCGACACTCCCGGCTCGCCTCCCTCCAAGGACACGGCGCGGGTCACGGTTCCAGGCGAGGGAATGAAGGGCACCGCCGGGCACCGATCCCAGCTTCGTGCGCAGGGACTCGACCGGGACGTCGGCCAGGTCGCCGATGGTGAACAGCCCGAGTCGGTGGAGGCCTGCCGCCGTGACCCGGCCTACGCCCCACATCGCCTCCACAGGGAGGGGATGGAGAAACTCGAGCTCTGACCCCTTCTCGATAACCACCAGCCCGTCCGGTTTAGCCCTCGCCGAGCCGATCTTGGCGAGAAACTTGGTCGAGGCGATGCCAACGGAAAGGGGAAGACCCACCTCATCCCTGGCCCGTCGCCTCAGGTCCCGCGCGATCTGCGAGGGAGACCCGAGCAGGTGAGTCGAGCCGCTCACATCCAGGAACGCCTCGTCGATCGAGATCTGCTCGATGATCGGGGTGGCGTCTTCGAGAATGGCCATGATCTGTGCCGAGAAATCGAGATAGCGATCGAAATGGCCCTCGACCGCCACGGCCTCAGGGCAAAGGCCCTTTGCTTCCCGGACCGGCATCGGCGCCCTGATCCCGTAGGCGCGGGCCTCATATGAGGCGGCGAGAACGACGCCAGTCCCCACCAGGACAGGCCTGCCTCGCAGAGAGGGATCGAGGAGTTGCTCAACGGATGCATAGAAGGCGTCGAGATCCGCGTGGAGGATGGTGGGCTCCATATACGGAGCATCACGGCGATCTGTGACAGAAACCGAAAGGGGCCTCTCTGGTCAGGCAGAGCCCCTGAGAGCGCCACGGTCCACCTTGCCCAGATGGGTCCGGGGGAGCTCGTCGAGAAAGATGACGCGGCGGGGGTGTTTGTAGGGCTCCAGCCTGTCGAGTGACCAGCTCTTCAGGTCATCCTCGGTGACGTCATGAGCGACGACGAATGCCACCGGCTTGAGAAGGCCCGTGTCGTCGGCGATGGCCACAACCGCACACTCAGCGACGCATTCATGCTCGAGGAGCACCGACTCGAGCTCCTGGGGCCTGAACCACTTGCCCTTGATCTTCACAGCGTCATCGGCGCGCCCCCGATGTGTGACCAGTCCGCTCGCGTCGATCGACACCAGGTCGCCGCCCGCAAACCAACCAGCCCTGAAGGCCTTCGCCGTTGCTCCCGGGTTGCGCCAATAGCCGAGACCCAGCGATTCGCCATGCACCCAGAGCCGACCCACCTCACCCGGATCCACCGGCACGCCCTCGTCGTCGGCGGCTTTGATCTCAAAGCCGGGGACCACCCGACCCAATGTCCCGGGGACAACGCCGCCCGGGACATTGGACACGAATATGTGCCACATCTCGGCAGTGCCCAACCCGTCGAGCAACTCGACTCCGAAGCTGTCGACCCATTGTCGGTACAGGGTGTCGGGCAGTGCCTCGCCCGCCGACGTCGCCAGGCGGAGGGAGCTCAGGTCACGGACGGCAGAATCGGCCGCACCGAGCATCTGATTGATTGCGGAAGGGACGTTTATCAGCACGGTGGCGCGGTGTCTCTCGACCCGGTCGAAAAGGGCACCCGGTGTCGAGGGGCCCGGGAAGAGAACGGCCGATGCCCCCACCGACATCGGGAAGAACAGGTTCGAGCCCATCGCGTAGCCGAAGTACAGCTTCGGGACTGCGATGGTGACATCGTCCTCAGAGAGTGACAAGGTTCCCTGGCCGTAGAGCCGGGTCGTGTTGGCGAAGGAGCGATGGGTTTGGACGACGGCCTTGGGAAGGCCGGTGGTCCCACCCGAGAAGATCCAAAGGGCGGGATCCATCGCATCTGTGTCCACGGTGTCCACGTGGCCGTCGGGAAGTTCCATCCCCGGCCGGACGATCGACACGTTGGGAGGGTCGAAGGCGGCAAGGCCCACGGCCCGCCTGAAGGAAGGCTCGTACTCGTCGCCAACCAGGACCGCCGACGGCTCGGCCAGGTCGACGATCCCGGCCGTCGCCGGATCGGGCAGGCCCGGATTGAGCATCACCCCGACCGCGCCGATGCGGAGCACGCCGAAGAGCGCCGCCACGTATTCGAGACCATCTGGAAGCAGGAGCAACACGCGGTCTTCCCGCTCGACGCCCAGATCGAGTAGGACACGGGCAAACCCTGACGCCGCCGAATCGAGGTCCTCGTAGGAGATGTCGCCCCGGTCCAGACGAAGAGCCACCCTGGATCCCTTCGCCTCCCTGAGACGATCACGGAGCAAGAAGTCATCGATGTTGAGATGCTCCGGCCAAGTCACATGTCGAAGCTACCAAGTCAGGCCTCTATCAGATCGGGGCCTCGCCCGCCGGGACGGCTTCAGGCCTCCGGCGAAAAGCGATACGGAAGCTCGAGCCGGTTGGCTCGCATTAGCTCGTCGTCACCCATGATCGTCTCGGTCGGCCCCTCCGCGACGATCGTTCCGCCATTCATGACCATCGAACGCGGACACAGTTCAAAGGCGAAAGGGAGGTCGTGCGTGACTATCAGCTGGGTGATCTCCAGCCCGGACAGGAGATCTATCAACTCCCTACGGGAGGCCGGATCGAGATTCGATGTCGGCTCGTCCAGGACCAGGATCTCCGGCCTCATCGAGAGCACGGTGGCGATCGCCACACGTCGTCTCTCGCCATAGCTCAGATGATGGGGAGCGCGATCGATGTTGTGCGACATCGAGACAGCAGATAGGGCCTCGTCGACCCTCTCCTCGAGCTCCCGCCCTTCGATACCCAGATTTGCCGGGCCAAACGCCACGTCCTGGCCGACGGTGGGCATGAAGAGTTGGTCGTCCGGGTCTTGAAAGACCAGACCCACCCGCCGGCGCACCTCCAGGAGGTTCTCCTCGGTTACCTCGAGCCCAGCCACCTGGATCGAACCGCCCGATGGTCTCAATATCCCGTTGAGGTGGAGCAGGAGGGTGGTCTTGCCTGCACCGTTGGGCCCGAGCAATGAGACCCGCTCGCCTGGGTGAACGTGGAGGTTCACGTCCCGTAGGGCGCGGAAACCGTCCGGGTAGGCGAATCCAAGACCCACGACTTGCAGGGAAGGAGAGCTCATCGAATGACTGTCATCGACAGCACGGCGATGAGCATGGTGCAGACAGACACGGCAAGCCCCCCCGCCCACTGGGACCCGGTGGCGGGCCGATCACCGAATCGGGGCATTCTCCCGTCGTATCCCCGGGCCACCATCGCATGATGCAGTCTCTCCCCACGCTCGAAAGACCTGATGAAGAGTGATCCGGCCGAGACGGCCATCGGCCCGGCCTGCCAGAACCAACGCGCCTGGTAGCCACGTGCGGCCATCGCAACACGGCGACGGGCGAACTCACCCGCCACGATGTCGAGATACCTGACCATGAAGCCAATGATGGCCGTGAGGACCCGCGGGACATGGATCCGATCCAGTCCCTTGATCAGCTCCGGGATCGGCGTGGTTGCAGCCAGGATCACCGAGGCTCCCACACCCATCGTCGCCTTGCCCACGATGGCCCAGGCGCCCCACAAACCTTCAACTGAGAGCGAGATGCCAAGGATCACGGTGTCCGGGGCCGGCCCGAAGAAGGGGAGCAACGCAGCAAAGACCAAGATCGGCGTCTCGACGGTCATTCGCAGCAGCACGGTTCGCGGCCTCAACTCGGCGAGGACCATCACACCGACCATCAGGGCAGCCGCGAGGAAATACGCCCAGATCGCCTCGCGTGGGATGGCTACCACAGAGAAGACAAACAACAGCAGGCCCACCAGCTTGACCTGGGCCGGCACACGATGCACGGGAGTGTCCCCATGAACGTAGAGGGCGTGGGCGTGAGCGGTGCCGCTCAGACCGAGGCCCTGTTTCGTTTGCGCAACATGGCGAAGCCACCAACGATCCCCAGGCCTACCAAAAAGGTGACGCCGATCCCCAGGAGCCCGCTGACCCTGATGCCCAAATTCTCATCCTGGACACCGCTCACCCTGTAACCCGCCAGGGGTGAAGCGGCCACCGCACCGTCCGTGACGTCTTGGGCAATGCCCTGGTCGACCGTGAGGCGCTCCAGACCGTCCGGCTGGCTCGAGGCGAGGGGGGCGACGACCAGGACGAGCACTGCCGCCACGACCAAACCCACAGTTGCGAATCCCCAGACGCCCGACCTGACCGTACGCGTGTTGGGCGTTGTCATGCCTAGAAGGCCCTCGGTCCCGGCAATGACTCCGGGACGCGCCGCCGCCACGGCTCCCACGGTTGCCGCCGAGATCAAGCCCTCGCCGAGACCGATCAGGAAGTGCGTCCCAACCATGGCGGTGAAGACAGCACCGATCGGGGCGGCGCCACGTCCACCTGCGGCGTATTCCACGACAAATGCCAGAGAAGCCGCCACCACCGAGATGAGGCCTGCACTGAATGTCGCCACCATCGCCGAGGTCCAATTCTTGGGGAGGACCTGCATCAGACCCCTGAAGACGAGCCAGCCAACAGCACCGGTGACCAGCGCCATGTTGACCACGTTGAGCCCGAGAGCAGTGACCCCGCCGTCGGCAAAGAGGAGCGCTTGGACCATGAGCACCACCGTCACTGCCAGCGTGCCCAACCAGGGACCCACCAGTATGACCGCCAAGGCTCCCCCCAACAGGTGCCCGGAGGTGCCGGCCGCGACTGGGAAGTTCAACATCTGAAGGGCAAAGATGAACGCTGCGACGAGACCGGTCAGAGCAATCCGATGGTCTTGCAGGTACCGGCCTGCTCGTTTCAGCGAGACACCGACTCCGGCTGCTGCCAATGTCGCCGCACCAACCGAGGTGGGGAGGTCGACGAATCCATCCGGGATGTGCACTTCAGCCTTTCTGCGATCTAGTCGCAATAAGGTTAGTGCTCCGACCCCTCGCGGTGCTCGCCCGCGCATCTGGCACATAGACCAGACAATGCAAAGTGGCTGAGATCCGGGCGGAAACCCGTCGCCAGAGTGATCGCCTCGGCAAATCGGGTGGTCTCGTCCTCAGGGAGCGTCAGCGTGTCCCCGCAGATCCTGCAGACGAGGTGCTGATGACCGGCATCATCGGCCAGGTGATACACCGATGGGCCATGGCCGAGATGTGAATGGACCAACACCCCTGTCTCTTGAAGGGCATCCAGCGTCCGATACACCGTCGAGCGATCGACCCTGGTTCCGGCCTGGGCGCGGGCCAACCGATATATGTCGGCAGCGGTCAAATGTCGGTCGTGTGACGCCGCGACCACCACGCAAACCGCTTGACGTGCCCTGGTGATGCGAAATCCCCTCTCGCTCAGAACCTCTATCAGATCTTGCGCTTCGATGTGCACGGGCCTGAGAGTACGACTCATCCCCGGCCCGTGGCTACCGTCGTCTTGCTTTGGCTCTGGCAGTGGTGACCGGCCCCAATTCCGGTATCGGCAGACAGGTGACTCTCAGTCTGGCCCGCACGGGATTTCATGTGGTTGGCGCGGGTCGCTCGGAACAGAAGATCGGCAAAGTGATCGACGAGATCACGTCGTCCGGGGGCACCGCCGAATACCTCGACCTCGACCTTTCGTCCCTCGACTCGGTTCGGGGCGCTGTCGAGACACTTCTCGGGACCGGTCGGGAAGTGGCCTTGCTGGTCAACAATGCCGGGGTGGGCGTCAATAGGCGGGGGCTGACCGACGATGGGTTTGAAGTCCATTTCGGGATCAACCACCTCGGCCATTTCGCCCTCACCATGGGTCTGGCCCCCGCGCTGAGCTCGGGAGCGCGCGTCGTCTCCCTGGCCAGCGCCGTCCACCATCGCGCCGATGGCATCGACTTCGACGGGGTGCGACGACCCACTCGGTTGATTGGGCTCCATGAGTACGCCGTGTCGAAACTGGCCAACGTGCTCTTCACCAGGGAGTTGGCGCGAAGAGCCGAGAAATTCACGACATATGCCGTGCACCCGGGTTTCGTGGACACTCGCCTCATCCCCCGGTGGGTCAAACCTTTCGTCAGAAAGAGCCTGATCACTCCAGCACAGGGTGCGGACACCGTGCTCTGGTGTGCCACGTCCCCGGAGGTCGCCGGACAGACCGGGCTCTATTACCAGCGACGACACGTGGCCACGCCCTCACCCACGGCGCTCGATGATGATCTCGCCCACGAATTGTGGACGAGGTCATCGGCCTGGGTCGACCCCAGTTGATCGACTCCCCCTGACGGCCGTTGGCGGCACAGCGAGACAAAGCGGACGGGCGATCATTACCGTCGTTGATGTGCAGGATCGAGAAGGGCTCTACTACGGCGACTATCTCCAGCTGGAGAAGATCCTGGGCGCCCAAGACCTGGAGAGCACGAAGTCCGGAGCGACGGTCCATGACGAGATGTTGTTCATCATCGTCCACCAGGCCTATGAGTTGTGGTTCAAGCAGATCCTCTGGGAGCTCGACGACCTGATCACCATCTTCGGCGAAGACCTGGTGGACGAGGCGATGATGGGGACAGCGGTTGCCCGTCTTCGCCGCATCTCCGCGATCCAGGCTCTCCTGGTGCAACAGATCTCGGTGTTGGAGACCATGACCGCCCTCGACTTCCTCGATTTTCGCGACCATCTCTTCCCGGCATCGGGGTTCCAATCGGCGCAGTTCCGGATGGTCGAGAACAAACTCGGGCTGCTTCCGGGCAGCCGGTTGTTTCTGGCGGGCGCTCCGTATACCTCTCGCTTCACCGACGAGGACAAGGCCCTGGTCGAAACGACCGAGCACACGGTGTCATTGTTCGACCTGGTGGAGAGATGGCTGGAGAGAACCCCTTTCCTGGATCACGGCGACTTCAGCTTCTGGGAGGAGTTTCAGGAAGCGGTGAGACAGCGGCTCGAGGCCGACCGGCGGGTGGTGGAGTCGAACCCGAACCTGACGGATGACGAGAAGACCGCCCAGGTCAAGGACTTCGACATCACCATGGAGCAATATGAGGCGCTCTTCGATCCGGCGAAGCACGCCGAGCAACAGGCGGCGGGCAGACGGCGGCTATCTCACCGCGCAACCCAGGCGGCCTTGTTCATCAATCTGTATCGGGACCAGCCGGCCTTGCAGGAGGCATATCGCCTCCTGGACCTGCTGATGGACGTCGACGAGGGATTCACCACGTGGCGATACCGTCACGCCCAAATGGCACTCCGGATGATCGGCCGCCGGATCGGGACGGGAGGTTCCGCGGGGGCCAAGTACCTCGAGAAGTCAGCCGAGCGGAGCCGTGTGTTCGGTGACCTCTTCAATCTGGCCACTTTCCTCATCCCTCGAGCTGACCGGCCGCCACTCCCGGAGAGCATCATGGAATCGATGCGTTTCAGATTCGAGCAATGAGCCTGAAGGGCCACTTCTCCCGGTTCCTCGAGTCGAGCCCGGGTCGTGTTCATTTCGCCGCCCACTCGCATCACCCGTGGCCCGATGTCTCCTTTGAGGCCCACCAACAAGCCTGGCTCGACGCAGCCCGATACATCGATGACAAATGGGCCCACATCTTTGGGACCGTGATCCCCGAGACGCAGGCTGCGATTTCGGACATCCTCGGCCTGTCCGACCCGGCCACCCTCACCTTTGCCCCAAACACGCACGACCTCTTGATGCGCATCTTCTCCTGTCTCGACCCACCGGTTCGGGTACTCACCACCGACGCAGAGTTCCACTCCTTCCGACGCCAGTCGTTGCGATGGGAGGAAGCCGGTTTGGCCCTGGTCGACCGTGTCCCGTCCGAGCCGTTCGACACGTTCGCAGACCGTTTCACCCGGGAAGCCCGTGCCGGGGCACACGACCTCATCTATCTCAGCCAGGTGTTCTATGACTCTGGCTTTGTCGTGCCCGACCTCGACCGCCTGGTCTCATCCGTCCCGGAGAACAGGACATTCGTGGTGCTGGACGGCTATCACGCCTTCATGGCAAAACCCATTTCGCTGGAGGCCATCCAGGATCGGGTCTTCTTCCTCGCCGGCGGGTATAAGTACGCCATGGCGGGTGAGGGGGTCTGCTTTCTCCATTCGCCTTCGGGGTACGGGGAGCGCCCGGTGGACACCGGGTGGTATGCCGGGTTCGACCAGCTACAGGAAGGTGTGGGCGCCAGGGTGTCGTACGCCCGGGACGGATCGCGATTCGCCGGGGCAACCTATGACCCCTCGGGGGTGTACCGGCTGCGAGCCGTGCTGTCGTGGTGTGCGGACCTGAGGTTGACACCCGAAGAAATCCATCGTCATGCCAGGGACCTGCAGACCCAATTCCTCGCAGCCGATGTCGCCCCGGGCGAGCTGATCCCGGGATCGGGTCTGGACCGCGGCAACTTCCTCACATATCGCACCTCACGAGCGGGCCAGATCTACACCGATCTCCACGAGATGGGCGTCATCATCGATCACCGGGCCGACCGGCTTCGAATCGGCTTCGGCATATATCAGGACGCCGAGGACGTCGGCCGCCTGATCGAGTCGGTCGAGAAGGCAATTGGCTAGGTGAAAGGCATGGACGGAGCCCTCAAAGGGGACAATGCGCCCGCCATCAGGGACTATGCGCTGATCGGTGACTGTCAGGGTTTGGCGTTGGTCTCTGATTCGGGAGCCATCGATTGGTGTTGTGTCCCGAGACCAGACTCCGGAAGCTGCTTTGGGCGCCTGCTCGACCATGAAATCGGTGGCACTTTTCGAGTGTCCCCAACGGCAAGCTCGCGGGTCGAACGTAGATACATCGAGGACACCCTCGTCCTCGAGACCACCTTCCACACTGACACCGGGGTGATCCGATTGATCGATTGCATGGCCCTGGGCTCTGAAAGTGCCGGACCGAGGCTGATTCGAGCCGTCGAAGGTGTCGAGGGTCGAGTCTCCATCGACGTGCTCATTTCGCCTCGGCTGGAGTACGGCGCCCTCAGACCCTGGATCAGGTCACACGATGGCGGGGTGTTCACAGCCATCGGCGGGCCAACCGGTCTGGTCTTCTCGGGCTCGATCGATCTGCGTCAAGTCGGTCCTCACGACCTCATGGGGCAGGCGACGCTGACGAAGGGGGACCGTCACACCCTCAGCATGACCTACTCGGCGCCGGATCAGATCGTGGAGGATCCGCCGAGTGACCTCTTGGACCAAGGCTGGGAAGAAGTCGAGCGCACCATTGCTTTCTGGAGCGCCTGGGCTGGATCGTCAGATTCGCAAAGACAGCGATCAGCGGCCATCCGATCGGCCGTGGTGCTGAAGGCGCTCTCATACTCACCCACTGGCGCGTTTGTCGCGGCTGCCACGACGAGTCTCCCGGAGGCGATGGGAGGTGTGCGCAACTGGGACTACAGGTACAGCTGGGTTCGCGACTCGGCCTTCGCTGCAAGGGCCCTCCTCCAGCTCGGATTCCGGGATGAGGCAACGCGGTTTCGCGGGTTCGTCGAGCGAAGCGCAGCTGGAAGCGCCGATGACCTCCAACCGATGTATGGGGTCGGGGGCGAGATCCGCCTGCCTGAGGTGGAACTCGACTTCCTGGATGGCTATCGAGGGTCGAGACCGGTGCGAGTCGGCAACGCTGCCTTCCCACAGCGCCAGCTGGACCTCTATGGATACTTACTCGACCTGGCTTGGCGCTGGCAGCTTCACGGCGTCACTCCGTCGCAGGCCTACTGGGAGTTCCTCGTCACCATCGTTGATGCCGCGTGTGAGCGATGGACAAAGCCCGACCGGGGCATATGGGAGGTTCGTGGCGAGCCCCAGCACTTCGTCCATTCCAAGGTCATGTGCTGGTCAGCCGTCGACTCTGGCCTCAGGTTGGCTGATGAGCTTGGAGTCGTCGCACCCGTGGGGCGCTGGGAGGAGACTCGAGCCGCGATGCAACACAGTATCGAGTCCCGCGGCTATGACGAGAGTCGAGGCGTGTTCGTCAGGGCCTACGAGAGCGGTGATCTGGACACAGCTCTTCTTCTCCTGCCATGGGTCGGATTCGTCGATTTCGATGACGAACGGATGATCCGGACAACGGACGAGATCCAGGTGACACTGGGTCATCGGGGTCTGCTCCGGCGTTACACCGCCGATGACGGCATCGACGGCGATGAGGGCACATTTGTGGCGTGCACCTTCTGGCTGGCCGAGTGTTTCGCCCGTCAGGGCAGGCTCGACAAAGCAACAGAGTCATTCGACCTCGGCATCAACACCGCAAACGACCTCGGATTGTTCAGCGAGGAATATGACCCGGTCGGAAACGAGATGCTCGGGAACTTTCCCCAGGCCATGAGCCACTTCTCGCACATCACTGCCCTTTGCGCCATCGAGGAGGCTCGGGCGCGTCTATAGAGGTATCGACGATCCTGAATTCGATGTCACGCCAGGACAAGTGAAACGACGCCATCCGTCGATGGCGTCGTTCAGAAAGGATGCAGATTGTCGGCGGGCCGTTTCGAACACGGCCCTATTTCCAGTCAGTCTTCTTCGTGGCGGTTGATCAGCCGCTTGGGCAGCACCGCGAACACGATGAACATTGCGATGAAGGCTCCGATTGCAACTAGTTCCATTTCTGCTGTCCTTTCCTCTTGGCTTGCCTTGTCTTGAAATCTGCGGCCATCAGGCGACGTAGCCCGCCTGGGCGAACTCGGTGGCGTCCAAACCGGCGTCCTCGTCGGCGTCGGAGACCCGGAGGCCGATGCTCCGCTTGATGAGCCCGAAGATGATGAAGGAGACGACTCCGGTCCAGGCCACAACCGCCAGCATCGAAACCAGCTGGGCCACGAAGGTGTCCACACCGCCGTCGATCAGACCCGAGACATCCAGGTAGTCGCCATTGGCAAAGATGCCCAGAGCCAGCAGTCCCCACAGGCCGCAGACCCCGTGGCAGGCAATTGCCCACACCGGATCGTCGACCTTGAGCACCCGCTCGATGAACCCGGCCCCGTAGATGACCAGGGCACCCGCCACACCGCCGATGACCAACGCGGCCCAGTAGTCGACGAAGGCACACGGGGCGGTTATCCCAACCAAACCCGCGATGACGCCGGAGCATGTGACCGCGATGTCCGCCTTGCCGGTCTTGACCAATTGGATGTAATACGCAACCACACCGCCGGCGATCCCCGCCAGGAAGGTGTTGACCGCGATCGTGGCGATCCGGGGGTCGTTCCCACTCAATGTGGAACCGGGGTTGAAACCGAACCACCCGAAGAAGAGCACCATGGTCCCGATGACGATGTAACCCATGTTGTGGCCGGGTATGGAATTCGACCGACCATCAGCCTCGAACTTCCCTTTCCTGGCACCGACCATCCGAGCCCCCACGAAAGCGGCGACACCGCCAACGGCATGCACCACACCGGATCCGGCGAAGTCCCATGCCCCCATCTCGGAGAGCCAGCCACCGCCCCAGACCCAGTGCCCGTACACCGGGTAGACGATTGCCGAGATGAGGAACGAATAGGCCATGTAGGCGTCGAGACGGGTCCTCTCGGCCATGGCGCCCGAGACGATGGTGGCCGCGGTGGCTGCAAAGACCATCTGGAAGAACCAGAGGAGGGCGGTGTCGGTGTCGCCATAACTGCCTGAGAGGAAGAAGCCTTCAGTCCCAAAGAACTGATTTCCGGTGCCGAACATGATGGCGAAGCCAAAGGCCCAGAATGCCAGTCCACACATCATGAAATCCATCAGGTTCTTCATGAACACCGAGCCGGCGTTTCGGGATCTGGTGGACCCGGCTTCGAGCAGGGCGAAGCCCGCCTGCATCAGGAAGACCAGGAAGGCCGTGACCAACACCCACACGTAGTCGAGCGAGCTGGCCACCGATTCCACAGTCGGCCCCTGTTGGGCCATCGCCAACCCGGTCGGGATCATCCCCACGATCAGAAGCGCCAATGAGATCCACAAGCGTCTCTGCCTCAACCACCCTCTGAGAACCAGTGTCATGCCCCTTGCCGCCTCCAGGTCGCTGGAGCCCCGGGACCTCCGGAGCCAAGGGAAGGTTCCCCGGGCTTTGTTTCGTGTTTGTTTCAGCCCGGTTTACGTCGGGTGAACGATCTGGTCAGGGAATCGGCACGACTGCGGTGCCCACCAACTCGACCAATGCGGCGGGGTCGAACAACTCGGCGACACCGATCAGTGCCATTGCCGGGAAGTGTTTTCCGAAGACCCGGCGATACGACTCACCGATCTCGTCGAGCCTGCTGCGATATCCGGTCACATCGGTGGTGTAGATGACGAGGGAGACGAGATCGGACGCCGACCCTCCCGCCTCCTCGATCACTCTGGCCACCGCGGCACATGCGAGCCTGAACTGGGCGACGAGGTCGGGGTCGATGGAGAGGTCGGAGCGGTGGCCTGTTTGGCCGGCGATGTGAACGATCCGCCCCTCCGCCGCCAGGACACCGTGGGAGAACCCGACCGGCGGGGGCATCCCGGAGGGGTTGATCATGCGGTGCCGGCTCACCGTCCCGTCCATTTCGGCGGTCTCTTGCCCGTGAGGGCCGCATAGAACTCGGCATGGTCTTCGCTGGTCATGAGAAGCGCCTGAGTGAAAGCCTCGAGCTCGATGGACGACCCTAGGTCCATGTCCAGCTCGCGGCTGATGAGCAGCTTGGTCGCCCCATAGGCGAGCGCCGGGCCGGTCGCCAGCTGCGCTGCCAAGCCCGCCGCCTCTGCTTTGAGGTCCGCATCCGGCACCACCCGTGTCGCCAGTCCTATCTCGACCGCTCGCGTCGACCCAACGCTCTCCCCAAGGAGCAGCAGCTCACTGGCCCGGCCCAGACCCACCACGCGTGGCAACAAATAGGCGGAGCCCATGTCGGCGCCGGCCAGACCCACCTTTGTGAACAGGAACTGGAATGAGGCCGACTCTGCGAGGATCCGCAGATCCGACGCCAATGCGAGGACGGCGCCGGCGCCGGCCGCCACACCGTTGACTGCCGCCACCACCGGGATCGGGATCCTTCGCAACCTCTCGACAACGGTGCCGGTCATCCTGGTGAACTCGAGAAGAGTGCGGATGTCGGCCGCCTGGAGCTCGCCGATGATCCCGTTCACGTCGCCTCCCGAGCAAAAGCCTCTCCCCTCGCCCGTGAGGACGATGACCTTGACCTCGCCTCGATGCTCGATCTCTGTCACTAGATCACGCAGATCGGAATAGACACCGAAAGTGAGGGCATTGAGACGCTCTGGCCTGCTGAACGTGACGGTGGCAACACCACCCGCGAGGTCGAAGTCGAAGTTCTCCCAGGATTCGGTGAAAGGGGCAGACGCTCGGAAAGGGCTCACATGTCGAGGCTAACCCGTGAAGGCCCGGGGAGAGGCTGCTGACTTGGCCCGGCTGTCCTGAGGAAGCGGTATGTTCCACCCATGACGTTGCCCGCCGCCACCGTGGAGGAATGCGAGCGGCTAGCACACGCCCTCACGCCCATCGCATCCAACGGGAAGCCGGGCCGGGTCAACCGAGAGCTGGTTGCCGCCATCGCCGGTCATGGGTTGTTCGATCGCCTCTTTGCCCAGGATGGGATCACCGCCACCGACCTCTGTGCCATCCGCCAGGGCCTGGCCCGGGTCTCGACCGAGACAGAGACTGCTTTCGCGGTGCAGGGCCTCGGCGCCATCCCCATCCACCTCAACGGTGGCGCTTCATTGATCGATCGCGTGATGCCGGGGATCCGGTCGGGCGAGCTGGTGGCCGGTTTCGCCTTGACCGAGCCTGGTGCGGGATCTGATGCGGCGGCGTTGTCAACCGTGGCCGAGCGAGACGGAGACGGGTTCAGGATCACAGGCGAGAAGGCGTACATCTCGAACGCCCCCGATGCGGACGTTTACACGCTCTTCGCCCGAACCACCCCCGCGGCCGGCTCACGGGGGGTGACCGCCTTCGTGGTCACAAGCGACCTCGACGGGCTCGGCGGCGAGGTGATAGAGATGATCTCCCCTCACCCCCTCGGGCGTCTCGAGCTCGACCACGTCTTTGTGCCGTCAGAGAACGTCCTCGGGGAAGTTGACCATGGGTTCCGGGTGGCGATGCAGACCCTGGATTTGTTTCGCCCCTCGGTCGGGGCCTTCGCGGTCGGTATGGCCGAAGAGGCGCTGAGGATTGCCGTCAGCCACGCCCGGACTCGGACCGCCTTTGGCTCCCTTCTCGTCGACTTCCAGGGCATCTCCCACCAACTCGCCGATGTCCGGACCGAAATCGGCGCAGCGGAGCTCTTGGTCTACTCGGCTGCGGCCGCCCATGACGCAGGGGACTTCGAGACCCTCACCGGCAAGGCGGCGATGGCCAAGCTCTTTGCCACCGAGGCCGCGCAAAGAGCAGTGGACACCGCCATACAGGTGCTCGGGGCTCGTGGTCTCGAGGACGACTCGGCCCTGTCCCACCTCTACAAAGAGGTCCGGGCTCCCCGCATCTACGAGGGAACCTCAGAGATCCAGCGGAATATCATCGCCCGTGAGCTATTCGACGAGCGGATCTGAGCCTCCACTCTTCCCCGAGGTGAGAGTCAAGCGCTCGAGAGGGGCCTCGCCCTGACCATGATGCAGGCGTCTGCCAGCCAGGTGAAAGGCCCGGCATCCAGCCGCTCCAACAATTGACGTGACTCGGCACCGGGTTGGACCCAGATGTTCTCGATCCCGGAGTCCTCGCACTCTGCCAGCACTCTCAGGCCGTGATTCGCTGGGACCACCAGATCGACGATCGTTGGGGTCTCCGGGAGATCGCCTACTTTCGCCCAGCAGGGGTCGCCGTCAACCGTCTCACGGCCGGGATTCACCGCAAATACCTTGTAGCCCTTCCGCTTCAGGTCGCGATAGATGATTCCGCCGTACTTACCGGGCGTGTCGGTTGCCCCGATCACTGCAACGGAAGCGCCCGGCCCGGCGAGGAGTGGGGTTAGGTCGGTCATACGGTTCCTGCAACGTTATCGATGGTGTCCGGCTTCCCGATAATCGACTCGGTACCGTGACGCCTGTGACCGACATCATGATCGACGGTGGGCCTTTGACCACGGACCAGGTGGTCGACGTGGCCAAGGGGCGGGCCAGGGCGGTGGCATCCGATGATTTGCCGAGGAGGATGGGGCCGGCTCGCGAGATAGTGGAGCGGACCTTGGAAGCAGGAGAGATCGTCTACGGCATCACCACCGGATTTGGCGCTCTGTCTTCCACCCACATCGGCAAGGACCAAGCCGAGGCTCTCCAATACAACCTCATCCGATCACACGCCTCTGGGGTGGGAAAGCCATTGCCCGATGAGCTGGTGAGAGCGATCCTGCTGTTGAGGGCCCGCACCCTTTCACAGGGGCACTCGGGGGTCAGGCCGGTGATCGTGCGTCGTCTTCTGGAGATGATCGACCGGGGCATTCTCCCGGTTATCCCCTCCCAGGGCTCCGTGGGCGCCTCGGGTGACCTGGCACCATTTGCCCACATGGCTCTTGCTCTCATAGGCGAAGGCCCGGTGAGAGTCGGCGGGAGGGTGATGTCTGCCTCCGAGTCAGGGTTGGAGCCACTGGCCCTTCTCACCAAGGAGGGCCTGTCGCTGCTCAACGGCACCGAGGGTATGACGGCGATGGGGGCGCTGGCCCTTCATCAAGCGAGAAGCCTGTTGGTGGCGGCCGACGTGGCTTGTGCATTGACGGTCGAAGCGATGATGGGCAGCTCCCGGCCATTTCGGCATGACATCCACGAGCTCAGACCACACCCCGGTCAGCTGGCCTCGGCACGCCGCATCAGCGAGCTCATCGAGGGAAGCCCCATTGGGGCGAGTCACGCCGACGACTTCGACCATGCCGTTCAGGACGCCTACTCCCTGCGGTGCGCACCACAAGTCCACGGCGCAGTTGGCGACACACTCGACCACATGGAGAGCGTCCTCAACCGTGAGCTTGGGTCGGTGGTGGACAACCCGATCGTTTTTCCTGAGACCGGCGAGGTGGTATCCGGAGGCAATTTCCATGGCCAGCCCCTGGCCTTCGTCCTCGACTTCGCAGCAATAGCCGTGTCTGAATTGGGGTCGATTGCCGAGCGTCGCACAGACAGGCTCCTGGATCCCGCCCGGTCCCGGGGCCTCCCCGCCTTCCTGGCACACAACCCGGGTGTGGAGTCCGGTTACATGATCCCCCAATACGTGCAGGCAGCATTGGTGGCAGAGAACAAGATCCTCTCCCATCCGGCATCGGTCGACACGATCCCCACCTCCGGAAACCAGGAAGATCACGTGTCCATGGGTTGGGGTGCGGGGCGAAAGCTCTTCACTGTGTTGGAGAACGCACGTCGGGTGATCGCCATCGAGCTGATTTGTGCCACCCAGGGAATCGAGTTTCGCTCGCCACTACAGCCGGCTCCCGGCACTGCGGCGGTGGTCCGGCGCATCAGAGAGATAGTGCCGTCACTCGATCGAGACCGCTCAGCCACCGACGAAATCGAGGCGGTGGCCTCGTTTATCGACCAAGAGGGCTTAGACGAGTTCTTAGATAGATGACTGCCCTGCTCCTCACTGGGATCGGTCATCTCACCACCAACGTCGGCGAGCCGATCAGAGACGCACAGGTCAAGATAGAGGGGGGATCGATCATCGAGGTGGAGCCTCGATCGGTTGTTGCCGTGGAGGACGACGTCCAGGTCATCGATTGCGAGGGACGAGCAGTCATGCCAGGTTTCGTCGACTCACACACCCATCTGGTGTTCGCCGGAGACCGATCCGAGGAGTTCGCTCGCCGGCTCGCCGGTGTCCCGTACCAGGACATCGCCGCACGGGGAGGCGGGATCCTGGCCACGGTCTTGGATACCCGGGCAGCATCAGCCGAAGAGTTGTTCGAGTTGGCTTCGCAGAGGGTGCTTCGAATGATCCGCGGTGGTAGCACAACCATCGAGATCAAGTCGGGGTATGGCCTGGATCTCGAGAGCGAGTTGAAGTTGCTGCGGGTGGCGAAACGGATCTCCGAGGAGCTTCCAATCACCGTGAAGACGACCTTTCTCGGCGCTCATGCCATCCCACCCGAGTATCAGGATCGCAGGGATCGATATGTGGACATGGTGATCGCCGACATGATCCCGGCGGTTCAGGGTCTGGCCGACTATTGCGATGTCTTCGTCGAAGACGGAGCCTTCAACGTCGATGAAGCAGAGCGGATACTCCTGGCGGGCCGAGAGCACGGATTGACACCCCGGATCCACGCCGAGCAGCTCTCACACGCCGGAGGAGCCTTGCTCGCCGCGCGATTGGGAGCGGCCAGCGCCGATCACCTCGATCACGTCACCCAGGCCGATGCCGACGCCCTCGCCTCGGCCGGTGTGGTTGCGGGCCTGGTCCCAGGCGCCTCGTACTCCCTGGGCCTACCCCAGGCACCTGCCAGGATGCTCCTCGATCGTGGCGTGACGGTTTCGCTCGCCACGGACTGCAACCCGGGCACGTCCTACTTCGAGTCGATGAGCCTCGTGCTCTCCATGGCAGTCGTCCAGATGGGCCTCACGGTCGCAGAAGCGGTGTTTGCCGCCACCAGGGGTGGGGCCATGTCGCTGGGTCTGACCGAGCATGGGTTGGTTGCCCCTGGTGCGGCCGCCGACCTGATCGTCCTCGATTCGCCGAATCCGACGCACATCGCCTATCGACCCGCGACCAACCTGATTTGGAAGACGATAAGGGCCGGGGTCGTAGGCGAGACCCACTAGCTTCAGCCGAGTGAGCAGCCTGGACCGGGCAAAGATCGAAGCATTCCTCGGGCATTTCGTGGAGATGGCGTCGGGTGCAACCACCATCGGGCTGCTAGCCGTCGCCGATCGGAGCGGTCTGGCGAGATACCTGAGCGGGCATGGGCCCGGGACTGCCGAGGAGATCGCAGCGGCCGCCGGGCTAGACGACCGTTACGTTCGTGAGATCCTGTCGGGCCTGGCCGCAGCGGGCGTCGTGGACTTCGACCCCGAAACCGCGCGATTCCATCTCCCCCCCGAGCACGCCCTCTTCATCGCGGACGAAGCCAGTCCCTATTTCATGGGTGGCTTTCTCGACATGATCCCGAGCGGGCTCGGCCATCTCGAGGGTGTCACCGAAGCCACCCGTCACGGCGGTGGGGTGAGTTTCGAGGAGTTCGGTGGCCGGATGGTGACAGGGATCGAGAGATCGAACGCCCCCTCTCAGACTGTGTTCCTCACGTCACGGTGGCTGCCGGCGGTCCCGGGCTTGGTGGACCGCCTTCATGCAGGGATCCGGGTCGCCGACGTTGGCTGTGGCTCGGGGACCGCGGCAAGGATCATGGCCGAAGCTTTTCCCGCCAGCCAGGTCATCGGCTACGACTCCTCAGAGGGATCTATCGATCTGGCAAGGGAGCGTGTGGGCGGCCTGGCCAATCTCTCATATGAATGCGCCCGGGCGGAGAGCTTGCCCGAAACTGAGCGCTTCGGCCTCATAACGACATTCGACGTGATCCACGATCTCGTGAAGCCACTAGCCACCCTGATACGGATCCGCGAGGCATTGACCGACGACGGTGTCTACCTGATGATGGAGCCCAACCTCTCCTCGAACCTCGAGGACAACTTGAGCCCGCATGGCGCACTGATGTATGGCGTGAGCACCCTCCACTGCATGACCCAGTCCCTGGCACAAGGCGGGGCCGGGCTCGGAGCTGCCTGGGGCCGCCAGGGTGCTGCCCGGATGGCCGCCCAAGCAGGATTCGGCTCATTCGAGGAGTTGGACCAGATCAGCAACCGATTCTCGGCGTTCTACCAGCTCAGAGCCTGACCCCGACCGCCGAGATTCGACGCAGCCAATGTGGAAGCGCGTCGCCGAGGCCGCCGACTCCGCCTGATCCCGGGCATGCGGCGATCTCACTGACCTGTGACGCATGGGGCCCGAAGAGGGTGGGGTCGATCTCGAGAGGCACACCGCACTGGATGAGGTCCACCCCGACCCAGACGAATTCCCAAGGCTCGGGATTCGGGCCCTGCTCGGAGACGCCGTCGGGATAGCTCGGTATGAAGCCGAACCTCTTCGCGTTGTAGAAGTTGTCCGCCGCCAGCCATGCGTAGTCCGGCGTATCACGGAATTCGGCGAAGGTGCCATCTCGATAACGAAAGTCGAGGGCATACCCACTGTGGTGTTTCGATGTCCCCGGAATCGAGTACCAGGTGAGGGCGGCGTCAATGGCCTCGTCACTCGTCCCCTGAAGCTTTGACAGGAACTGGCTCCTCTGGCTCTTCGGCGAGCGGTAAGCAGATGAGACGATGAAACCAAGACCGCTGGCGCGAGCGTCAGCCTTCAGCTGACGCCAGGCATCGGCCGCCTGAGGTTGCATGGGCACTCCGTCGGCAGATGCGAGGTCTCCCAAGGCCACCGGTCGCAGGACGTACCCGCGCTCGGAAGCGATCTTCCAAATCCGATCGTCGAGGGTCTCGTCACCGGTCACCTCGGGGCGGCCTTGTGGAGACTCGAGGTTCGGAAGCACGTGAGCGACGGCGTGCTCATAGAGCTCTTTGAAGCCCTCACCCGTGTAGGTGGGGAAGTCCTCAGGTGCGGCAACCGCCTGCAGCGGTGAGGCAACGAGCGCCACGACCATGACAACGAGCGGTGCCAGCCGTCTCATGCGTGGCGACGGTAGACCACACGGCACCCCTAAACCGGTGACCTACCAGGCGCCGCCGCCCCCACCGCCGCCGCCACCACCACCACCACCGGAGAAGCCCCCACCGCCGCCACTCGAGGACGGCGGGCTGAACGCGCCGGCCAGGGCGGAGTTGAGCCCGGCAAACGCATTTTCGGTATGACCGCCCGAGTAGCCGTAGGTACCGAACCAATAGATGGACGAGTTCGTCTCCAGGTCGGGTGGCGCGTGGAGACGTGCTTGTTGCAGGACCTCCTCCGCCACCCCAAACACGATGGCGTAGATCAGGAAGCGGTCCCACAACTCGAGCGAGATCGGTGGCGCTTCCTCGAGACGGGAGAAGTCGGCCAGATAGCGTTTGAACGCATCCCAGCGCGCCGCCTCCAGCGCACCCTCTTTGGATCTCCTGACTCTCACCCGCCGGAACGCAAGGAAGACGAAGAGAACAACCGCACCAACCACCATCCCGACGATCACGAAAACGGCGATGGTTTGACCGGCTGGCCGTCGCGAAAGCACCTTGGGAAGCAGGAAGAACGACCCGAAAATCAGGGCCGCGACTGCGATCGCGGCGAAGACAGCAACTCCATTGCCGGAAATGTCGAGCATCCCTGCCCTCTTGATCGCATTGACGACCCGGCTGCGAAAAGACTGATAGGTCTCGGCGTTGGATGCGGCGTCGTCCCTGATGGCCTGTCTGAACTCATGCAGCGGCCGAGGCCCGAGCTCGAGGGCCCGTCTCACCACTGTCATCACCGATTGCTCGAAGTCTCTGAGGCCCGTCTCCTTGTCGGTGAGGCCAAGGACGAGGTCGGTGATCGTCTCGGTCTTCAAACCGCCCCAGGTGCTCTTCTGCACCTGTGACGGGGTGGCGGAGATCGCTCCCTGGCGGATCAGGTCGAAGAGAGTGGCCGTGAACTCCTTTTCCGTCACACCTCCCTGAGTGAGAAGGGCTCCTACCTCCGCAGGGCTGAGATCGGATGGCGGCTCCTGCTCGTACTCGCGGTCATAGGCCACCCTGGGCTCACGGCCATAGCCGAAATAGACGAGCGCGCCTAGCCCTATGGCAATCGCTATGGCGAGACCCGACCCCCAGGCCAACCCGGTGCGCCACGCGTTGGCCGCGTCGGTGTCCTCCTGGGCAAACCGCTGCTCCTCATCGAGGATGCCGGGCAGGCCATCGCCTGCAACCGTGGTGGCGCCGTCCGTCGATGTGAGAGAGTCGGCGGGAAGCACGACCCTCATCTCGACCCACTGATTGGCCGGGATGCCGGTGGCGGTCAGCGTCGGAGCCACATCACCAGCTCCGAGATCGGTGACACCATTGACACCACCAGGATGACCCCAAACTCTGACGTCCCCCACTTGGGGCGCACCGGGAAGATCCATGCTCGCCTGGAGACGATCGAGACCCACGGACCACTCATCCCCCCAAACCCGGAGATTCACATCGACCACGTCGTCGTAGGCGATGGCGAGCCCGGTCATGTGATAGGAGATGTGGAATGTGCGCAGCTCGTTGGACGATTGGTGATGCCAGACGATGCGGACGAACCCCGGGTTCTGCTCGACGCCATAGGTCCCCGGCGGCGAAGTACAGCCAAGCGAGGTGCAACCACCCAACTGGTACTCGACGGACTCGTCACGAACCTGGACCGACCCGATGGTCACGCCCGCCCGGAGCGGGATATCCCGATAGGCCCCCGAGAATTGGCCCGAGAAGTCGAACGTGAGGGCCTCGTCGACGTCGAGGGAGCCGTCTCCATTGACCACGACCGTCACATTTGCGTCGCTCATCCAAAACGACTTGGCCAATACCGCCGTGGCTGGTCCCAGCACCAGGACCAGGACGACCAGGGCCTGAGTTATGCGTCGCAACTCAGAATTCGACGGCCGGGGCCTCTGCGGCTTCGGGCCCGGCTTCGAAGAATTCCCTGGTCTTGAAGCCGGTCATGGCGGCAACGACGTTGGTCGGGATCTGCTGGACCTTGTTGTTGTAAGTGAGGACCGTGTCGTTGTAGATCTGACGCGAAACCGCGATCTTGTTCTCGGTCTCTGAGAGCTGGTTTTGCAGATTCTGGAAGTTCTCCGTCGCCCTCAGCTCCGGATATGCCTCGGCAACGGCAAAGAGCTGTCTCAGGGCCTGGGTGAGGAATCCCTCCGCCTGAGCCTGCTCGGCAGGGCCTGTCGCCGACTGGGCTGCACTCCTCGCCTGGGTGACGCGCTCGAAGGTCTCGCGCTCATGCGACGCATAGCCCTTGACCGTCTCGACCAGATTTGGAATCAGGTCGTAGCGGCGTTTCAGCTGCACGTCCACTTGCGCCCACGCGTTGTCGACACGATTGCGTGACTGGATGAGGCCGTTGTATATGACGACGAAGAAAAGAACCAAGACCGCTATGACGGCCAGGACGATTACCCATTGCATGCGCCGAGTCTAGGGCCGGCGAATCGCCGCTCGGGGCGGGTCTGCCCAATATGATCGTTACACATGACGAGCACAGGCCGATTCGCCACGGCGGTGTCGTGTATCGACGGCCGAATCCAAACCCGGGTCATCGATCAGGTCATGCTCCGCTTCGGGGCTCGCCACGTCGACAACATCACGGCCCCGGGTGCGGTCAGACACCTGGCCGGCGAGACCACCGACACCGGTGACTTCCTCCTCGAGCACGTCCGTATCGCGATGCAAGCCCATCAATCGTCCGAAGTGGCGATCATCGCCCACGCCACATGTGCCGGCAACCCTGTGCCCGACGCCAAGCAGAAGGAGCAGCTGCGGGCTGCGACGCAGCTGGTCGAGGAGCGATTTCCCGGGGCGACGGTCGTGGGTCTCTTCCTCGACCTCAAAACAGGCTTCGAGAAGGTGCGGTAAGTTCCTGACGACTACGACCAAGGGAACACATGAGTCTTGCCGAACTGTCCGATTCACTGACCGACATGCTGGGTCTGGCCCACGCACCCGTGGCCATCACGTTTCACGACGGAACCCGCACCGAGGGCGTGCCCCTGTACGACGCACCAATGACCGAGCCCACCGAAGACGGACGGTCGGGACGGGTGGCGGCTCCCTGCGTCTTTTGGGCTGACGCCCACGAGCGCACCTTCGACACGCTCGCCGCCGACCATGGCAACTGCTCGGTCGGCCAATTCACCCACGGCTTCGTCGATGCCGGTGACATCTTGGACCGCACCGATGTCGGAACCCTGCTCGAGGTGGGATGGGTGACCATGGAGGCCTTTGCCGGGGTCGCCACCCTCGACAAGCGGCCGGGCGGGGTGCGCTACGGGCCGCTCGCCGAGAGCCGCTCCGTCCCCGACGTGGTCCTGCTTCGGGTGACACCAAGACAGATGATGGAGATCAACGACGCCGTGGAGGTCGAGTGGTCGGGCAAACCCCAGTGTCAGATCCTGCCCCGGGCCGCCCAAGATGGTGTCATCGCCGCCTCGATGGGATGTGCCTTGTCCCGGGCCCGGACCGGCATGAGTGACGAAGAGCTGACCGTGGCCATTCCCGGCAGTCGAGTCGAGGAGTTGGTGGAGGCGTTGACCGGGGTGTGCCGCGCCGATCTCGCCGTGGTCGGCTACGCCGAAGCGGACCTGGCTCGGTTCTAGACCCCTGGCCGGTGTCTGGAAGTCGGCCGCGAAACCCGACGGAACCCAGGCAATAGCTTGTAAACCCTACGTCAGGTCCGGCAGAAACGGCGTCAGTCGAATCATCCCCACACATCCCTGACGGATCTCTGGTTCTTCGTCGTTGGGGAGTTGTAGGGTAGCGAACATATGTTCGGGAGAGAGATCATGATGCCCTCGAAGACTGGCCCGCTACTACCTCGACCACACGAACACTCCCACCGTCGGGGGGGAGAAACCCCACGTCAACCTGGTCTTGTGACCTCAACGCCCTCCAAAGGAGTAGCAGGAGGGTCACATGAGACCATCCCAGGACGAGTGTTGACCGTCACCCAGGTCAGAACCCTGGCCTGCGATGCTTCGGTCAGCCGGATCGTCTTGGGTGCAGCTTCGGAGATCATCGACATCGGTTGAAGAACCAGAGTCATACCAGCAGCCCTACGTCGAGCGGTCATCACAAGAGACCGGCATTGCACCTGGAAGAAAGGATGCAACCGGCCCGCCCGGTGGTGTGACATCCACCACGACCAACACTGGGCGAACGGCGGGCAGACCGGCCTCCACAACTGCCGGCTCCTCTGCCGGTACCACCACACCCTCACCCACCAGCTAGAACAAACCACACGACCACAGGATCGGCAGAGAAGACCACCGATTGGACGTCAACCCTGGATGAGCCGACCGATGCGAGATCTGTCAAGAGCCCGGTCGCCCGCCCTCGTCCGACGGGAGTGAGACATCCGAAGCTTCAGATCGAGGATCAATCAGCGCTTGGGAGGGGGATCCAGGCTGTCGACGGCTTTCGCCCAGCTATCCGGGAGCTCGACCGGGGAGGGGCGGGACATCAGTCTGAGGAAGAGATCGGACGCCGTGCCGGAGACCGTTGCCGTGGGCTCGCCGAGCTTGTAATCCCACAAACGCCCGGCGTCGGTGGCGTGCAGACGGATCGGCTCGATGTCACCCAGCCGGGGAAGCCACATCGAGGGGAACTCGTCGAGCCCGGCCAGAGCCACCTGTGGTAGGAGGGGTCGCTCCTGGCCGAAAGCCTGCTCGGCGTCCCAACGATGGACACCGGTCTCGATCAGCATCCGGTCCTCCCAGAAAGACAGAGTGCAGTTCGGGACGAATCCCCACACCGGCGTCGAGTCGTCGGCGGCCGCCAGGGCCTCCAACATCGCATCGAGTGTTGCCTCATACCAAACGACCGGGTCTGCCCCTTCGGGTATCGGGGGGGAGGCGACTCGCTCGGTGGGCAACTCGTTGCATATGAGCGTGGTGCGGCCATGGATAGCGGCCGTGTGTGTCACCAGATCGCCCATCGTCCAACCCGGGTATTGGGGAACCGGCCTTTCCGGGTCTCGTCGGGCCAGCTGAGCGATTCGGTCACCCTCCACCCGGATCGCGGAAAGCGTCTCAGCCGAGGGCACGGACCATCGCCTCACCCATGTCGGACGGGGTCTGTGCAATCACGATCCCGGCTTCGGTCATGGCTGCAATCTTGGCCTTTGCCGTGCCCCGGCCACCGGACACAATTGCCCCGGCGTGACCCATGCGCTTGCCGGCAGGCGCCGTCGTGCCCGCAATGAACCCGGCAACCGGCTTGGACATCTGCGACGAGACGAAGTCGGCAGCCTCCTCCTCGGCCGTCCCTCCTATCTCGCCGATCATCACCACACCTTCCGTCTCGGGGTCGGCCTCGAACATGGCAAGCACATCGAGGAAGCTGGTGCCATTGACGGGGTCACCGCCGATGCCCACTGCAGTGGTCTGGCCCAACCCGATGGCAGTGAGCTGATGCACTGCCTCATAGGTGAGCGTGCCGGACCGGGACACGACACCGATGCGGCCGCGCTGATGGATATAGCCGGGCATGATCCCGATCTTGCACTCGCCGGGCGTGATGACGCCGGGGCAGTTGGGCCCGATCAGACGGGTGGGCTTGTCGGCCAGATATCGCTTGACTTCGACCATGTCGTCCACCGGTATCCCCTCGGTGATGGCGACGACCAAGGCGATGCCGGCCGACGCAGCCTCCATGATGGCGTCGGCGGCGAAGGGCGGGGGCACATAGACCACAGATGCGTTGGCTCCGGTCTCGGCGACAGCCTCTCGCACCGTGGCGAACACGGGCAACTCGACCGAGTAGCGGTCGGCCCGGCCGGGGACGCCGGAGTGATCGGTCTCGCCTTCGAACCCAACTGTCGTCCCGGCTCGCGACGGGTGAACCGCCCCAACCATGTTCGTCCCGTAGGCGATTGCCTTGTCGGTGTGGAACTGCCCTGTCTTCCCCAGACCTTGAATCAGAACCTTGGTTCCCTTGTCGACCAGGATGCTCATCGAGCCAGCTCCACGATCTTCTCTGCGCCGTCCTTGAGACTGTCGGCCGAAATCACATCCAGACCCGAGTCCTCGATTATCTGTTTGCCCATGTCGACGTTGGTTCCCTCGAGCCGAACCACGAGCGGGACCTGCAAACCAACCTTCTTCACAGCTGCCACGATCCCTGAGGCGATGACGTCGCACCTCATGATGCCGCCGAAGATGTTCACGAAGATCCCCTTGACGTTCGGGTCCCTCATGATGATCTGAAAGGCAGTCGTGACCTGCTCCTCGTCGGCGCCACCCCCGACGTCGAGAAAATTGGCGGGCTCGGCACCGACGTGTTTGATGGTGTCCATGGTGGCCATGGCCAGACCGGCGCCATTGACCAGGCAGCCGATCGTCCCGTCCAACTTGATGTAGTTGAGACCTGACTTCTTGGCCTCGAGCTCGGCGGGATCTTCCTCGCTCTCATCACGCATGGCGGCCACGTCGGGGTGTCGGAACAAGGCGTTGTCGTCAAAGGCCATCTTGCCGTCGAGTGCCATCACCCTCCCATCGGTGGTCACGACCAGGGGGTTTATCTCGACCAGGTCCGTGTCCAGCTCGGTGGCCGCCTTGTCCAGCGCCTTGACGAAGGGGGCAAAATGCTTGCCTGCCTCATCGCTCAAGCCCAGCCCGAACGCCAGCTCTCGTGCCTGAAAGTCGGCCAGCCCGATGGCCGGGTCGATCTCTTCACGCAGGATCTTCTCCGGGGTCTCCTCGGCGACCTTCTCGATCTCCATCCCGCCTTCCGTCGACGCCATGACAATGTTCCGACCTACAGCACGGTCGAGGAGGATGGCCAGATAGAGCTCCCTCTCGATGTCGATCCCCTGCTCCAGATAGACCCGGTTGACCACCTTTCCCTCCGGACCTGTCTGCACCGTCACGAGTGTCGAGCCGAGCATCTTGGAGGCAAGGTCACGGACTTCAGCCTCCGCCGCCTCAGGCCCACCTTTGATCCCGCCGGTGATGACATTGACTCCACGGACGTCGGGATGCTCCTTGAACGTCCCCTTGCCACGTCCGCCTGCGTGGATCTGCGCCTTCAGCACGACTACCGGACTACCCGACTCATCTATCAACGGCCGGACTGCGACGACGGCCTCGTCGAGTGTGGTCGCCAGACGTCCGAGCGGGACCGGTATCCCCCTGTCGGCCATGAGCCGCTTGGCCTGGTACTCGTGAATCTTCAATGGGTTCCCTTCTTGTCAGACCCTGGACGGGACATTTGCATCCACCCATGCCGTGATCTCATCCAGTGGCGCTCCGGGGGTGAAGATCACTGCCAACCCTGCATCGAGCAGGTCCTGGAAATCCGCCTCGGGGATCACACCTCCCCCGAACACCACCGTTTCCCCGGCGGAACGCTCCTGCAGCTCCTCCACCACCTGGGGAAACAGGGTTCGATGTGCGCCGGACAACGACGAGAGCCCTACTGCATCGACATCCTCCTGGACCGCAGTCTCTGCGATTTGGGCCGGCGTCTGGTGTAGACCGGAGTAGATGACCTCGAACCCAGCGTCCCGCAAAGCCCTTGCGATCACCTTTGCCCCGCGATCGTGGCCGTCGAGACCTGGCTTGGCGATGAGGATCCTTCGAGGCATGCCGGCAGGCAAGGGTAGTGCGGTAGTTCAGGATCGATAATTCTGCTGGTCGGGGTGGGGGCCGGCAGGGCCAACATCCCCCTTGGGCATATACAGATCCCGAGGCGGCTCCAATCTCACCGGCTCCCAGGGGGTCTGATCGGAATCGCAGTCCCCCGCCACCACCGATGTCGATCCCTCATCCACGGAAACCGAATGACATGTCATCTCGATTCGGAGAGGGGCGGTGGCCTCACGATCCTGGGTCCGGTCTTCGTAGACCTTCACCAGGTTCGGCCCGATACGTCTGACGATGTCATAGACCGGATCTCCCTCTGAGGTGAGATGGGCAGCCACGATCTCGACGGCGCGGCCGACCGCGACCGCATCGGAAAAACAGGATCGAGCATCTGGATCGTCCGCCAGACCGCAATAGGCCATCTCGACACCGCTCTCAGGTCTCGGATAACCCAATAGCCGTGAGGCGTACCCGGGTGGCGTGGCGGAAGAGCACGACATCACAAAGAGGACGAGAACCGTCAGCAGAGAGATCCTCACTGCTGAGCCAAGCGCCACTTTGCCCAATCATCGAGGTGCTCCAGCTGAAAGTCGGCGCAGGCGACATCACGCACGGGTGTCGCATAACAGACATCGTTGTATTCGATTGCCAGACCTTCGATCAACATGAAGTTGGCAAAGCTGCCGTCTATCTCCGGATCGAGCGGGTAGTCGTCCCGATTGAAATTGGTGCTGATCACGGCCACCCGGCCTTCGTTCACCTCAAAGCTGACTGGGACCACGATCGGGTGACGATCGATGGCCTCATTCAGGTCGTTCGAGTAGGACATGTCGCAGGCGAGCAACGACCCGACCTTGTGACAACTCACGATTCGGGCCTGCGCGCCGATGGCTCCCTGATAGCGGATCTCATCGTCGGGGATGTCGATCCCACGGGCGGCCGGGACAGACAGCAGAAGGCGCCTCGCCTCGGCCACATCACCACCAAACCATGCCGCAACCGTGTCGGCGACCAACTCCTGCTCGTCGAGAGGTCGAGAGCCCTGGTTGCCGAAGTAGACGAGAGTGGCGACTGCGACCAAGCCCAAAAGCACGACCCCGATCAGAGGCGCTCGTGAGCGGCGTTGCCGGGATTCGAGCGGACGATCAACCTCGACGCTCATCTGAGCCCAGCCAATAAAAGAGCCTGCAATGCCGAATCATCCCGCTTCGTCACCATCATGAGACCCCGCGCTGCCGCGTTGCCCGATTCTATGCGATGCCAACTCCCCTAGCCTGGGGGCATGAGCTCTTCCAATCTTCACGGGCTCGCCGCCGCCGGCGTCTCCGTCTGGTCGGATCAGATCTCCCGAGCCATGCTGGACAGCGGTGAGTTGAAGCGGAGAATCGAGGAGGACGCCGTCACAGGTGTCACCTCGAACCCCACGATCTTCGCCAAGGCCATCGGCGAGTCGACCGACTACGACGCTGATCTCGCTGAGGTGAAGGCGGCAGGGTTGCCCGACGAGGAGATCGTCAAGAGTCTCATGGCCACCGACATCCAGCGAGCCTGCGACACGCTTCGCGAGGTCTTCAACCGGACCGAAGGGCGCGACGGATTCGTCTCGGTTGAGGTCTCCCCCACTTTGGCAAGAGACACCGAGGCGACCATCGAGGAAGCCCGAGACTGGGTGAAGCAGATCGACAGGCGCAACCTGCTGGTCAAAGTGCCTGCCACCGCCGAGGGGATCCCAGCGATAAGACGCTTGATCGGAGAGGGCATTTCGGTGAACGTGACCCTGATCTTCGGGTTGGAGCGCTATCGCGGGGTGATCGACGCCTACCTCGGCGGTCTCGAGGACTTCAGCGCAGCCGGAGGCCGGTTGTCCGCCGTTGCCTCGGTGGCCTCTTTCTTCGTCTCCCGTTTCGATTCCGAGGTCGACCCGCGTCTCGAGGCCCTGGAGTCGGAAGATGCATCCTCGCTTCAAGGAAAGACGGCAGTGGCCAACGCACGGGCCGCATACGGAATCTTCCTCCGGGAGTTCGCCACCACCCGTTTTGGCCTTCTCTCTGGCAAAGGCGCAAGGCTGCAACGGCCGCTGTGGGCGTCGACTTCGACCAAGAACCCGGCTTACTCCGACCTCCTTTATGTCGAGGAGCTGGTCGCCCCCGACACGGTCAACACGATGCCACTCGATACCATTGACGCCTATCAGGATCATGGAAGGCCCAGCCCCAGGGAGTTCAACGAATTCGACATCGAACAGGCCAACAAGGACCTGGCGCGATTACAGCACCTCGGCGTCGACTACCAGGAGGTGGTCCAAGTCCTGGAAGACGAAGGCGTCGAGAAGTTCACCAAGAGCTGGATCGAGCTCCTCGACCGGGTCCGTCAGGCCTGATCCGACCATCGGCGGGGTGGAACCAACCCATCACTTCCGACGTCAAAAGATGCATGAAGGTAGGCGTCGGCGTATTGGCACTTGCGATGCTATGCGCTGCCTGTGGTCTCGACACTGCCTCCCAAGTCGCCCCAACCTCCTCGACCGAGCTTCCCCGTCAGAGACCGGCCGGATCCGTTGAGGTCGTCATTACCGCCACACCCGTGGCTGGATCGGACGGATCGGTCGAATTGTGCCCGCCTGGCATGACCGGCAAATGCCCCGGCATACAACTCGACGGCGAGCTGCCCTCGGGCCTTTTGTCCGACGAGTCGACGACCAAATTGGTTCAGGTGACGGGTTGGTACGACGGCGCCGCCATCGTGCCAACCTCCGATCCCGTCGAAGTCGAGTATCCGCCTGCAGACCAACCTGACTTCTCATCGTTGTGCCCGGACATGAGGGGCACCGCATCTGTCAATCCTGACGATGCGGTCACGGAGGCCCTTGCCGACTACGTCGCCGATCGGGCCGACTATGCCGCCATGTGGTGGGATCCGGAGTCGGCAGTCATGACCGTCTGGTTCGTGGGAGACGACGTCTCCGACCAAGCTGGCGCGATCGCCGAGCTGGTGGCGGATGAGCCGGTCTGCGTGGCCGGTGGGGCGGCCTTCTCCGAATCCGAGTTGATGGAGGCAGCGGATCTGCTCAACGGAGTGCGCGACAGCCGGGGACTGCCGCTGGCCACTTTCGGATATGCCGTAGGAGGAAGGTCAAATCGCATAGAGGTCCCTGTCGAAGGTCTGGACACACAGACCCGCCGGGCAATTGCCGATCTCGTGGGAGATCGTGTCGCCCTATACCCCTTTCTGGAGATTCTGGGATCGTCGCTCGCCGACCTTCCCGAGCCGGTCCCGGTAGTCCCGGGAGACGTCGAGTTGCTGACCAGCCGGGTTAGGTCCGGTGGGGGAATGCTCGCCCTTGGCCAATTCCGAGTTGAGCACGATCCTGACCTGAACTGTGTCTACTTCCCGGGCGACGATTCAGGCGATGGCGGGCGCACTGTCCCCGTCTGGCCATTCGGATACTCAGCCACCGCTTCTCCGCTGACCATCTACGACTACGACGGCGAAATGATCGCTGGGGAGGGCGACACCATCGAGCTGGGCGGCGGGTTCGTCGATCTCGATTTCCTCGACCAAATGGCCGGAGCCAACGCTTGTGGGGCCACCGGGGCCTGGATCGTCAACGTCTGAGCCGCCATACTCGAGGAAATGATCCTCACTCGACTCGGCCATGCCACCCTTCTCCTCGAGACATCCGACGCTCGGATGCTCATCGACCCCGGCGGCTTCTCGGATCGCTGGCACGGGCTCACCGATCTCGATGCGATCCTCATCACCCACCAACATTCGGATCACTTCGACAAGGACAATGTCACGCCACTCATCGCCACAAACCCCAAGGCAAAGGTGCTGGTCGAGCCGGCCGTCGTCGAGATGATCACCAGCTCGGCAGCTCGCGCGGCACAGGTGAGCTCTTCGGTCGAGATCGGCGATTGCACTATCGATGTCGTCGGCGGCGACCACACGCTGATACACGAGAAGATCCCCAGAATCGGAAATGTCGGGTTTGTGATAACCGAGTCGGGGAGCTCCCGGGTCTTTCATCCGGGTGACTCCTACGGGACCGCGCCCGAAGGGGTGGACCTCCTCGCCCTCCCGATCACGGCTCCTTGGGCCAAGGTCGGAGAGACCATCGACTTCGCCGTCCGAGTCGGGGCCCCGAGGATGATCCCGATACACGACGCCATCATCAGCCCGATCGGACGGCCCATCTACATGCGCATGTGCTCCAGCGTCATCGGAGACGAGATCGAGCTGGACGACCCCGAGGTCGGCCAGCAGTACACGCTCTGAAAGCGTCTACATTCCACGCCTGTGTCAGAACACGCCGACAAGGGCCTTGTCTTGGGAGCATCCGACCGAGCACCGGATCCTTGGTCGCTGACGAACGTTCCCTGGCCCGCATCGGTTGACGATCGATGACTGCAAGCAATCCGATCGAGGACGGTGGAGCCACATACGACCTGGTGATCGCAGGAGGTACCGCAGGCGGGCTTTCGGTTGCGATCTCGTCGCTGCGATCAGGTCTCGGCCTGGTGCGCATCATCGAGTCGAGCCACTCCGTTGTGTTTCCAGAACTGGTCGGCCCTGATGAGCTCGACGTGGGTTATGGCGAGAGGGTTGTCGGGATCGACGCTGACGGTGACGTCGTGGTGGTGCGGACCAATAAACAGGTCTACCGCTCCAGGGCCTGCCTGATCGCGAATCGACGGCCCCGGACAGACTGGAAGCCACCGCTCGAAGTCTTCGACAGCCCTCGGATCCACATTGACAGCATGCCCCAGCACATCGCCGAAAGTGACGTTCTGGTCGTCGGTTATACCGATCACGCAGTCGAACTGACAGCCCAGATAGCTGCCACCGGGGCCAGGGTGGTCCTGGCTGCCGGCGGCATGGACCCCGGTCGGCTGTCCCCAGCCGGCAGCTTTGTCCTGAAGCAGCTGGAGCGGGAGCGCCGGGCCACGTTGCTCTACCGATCAACACCAGAGCAGATAACCGACACGGATGGCTATCCCATGGTCTACTTCGGCGACCGGAGGACACCCGACCTCCAATTCGACCACGTTGTCTTTGCCACCCGACGGGAGACCCTGCAACCCGCCGACGTCGGGCTGACGAAGGCGGGTCTGGATTCGGGGCGCGTCTGGTTCCTGGGCGAGCCCGATGAAGACAGCAATGCCCCGACCGCACCCGGGTGGCGCATCGGCTTGGAGATCGCGACTGCGTGCTTCCCCGAGTTGGAGGTCACACAGAGACCACCCTCGATCGATCGCCGCGGCCGTCACACCGCAGTCCTCGATGAGCTGAGGAAAGAGCACTACAACGCCACCATCACCTTCTTCGAGCCGACCCACTCCGATCTCTGGGTACTCCGGGTTCGCCCCGATCAGGGCGGAAGCTCATTTGTGCCCGGGCAGTACGCATCCCTCGGCTTGGGCTATTGGGAGGAGAGGGTCGATGACGCCGAAGACCCCGGTCTCGCGAAGAGGTGGGACAGGCTCATACGCCGCTCCTACTCGATCTCCTCCCGCATCTTCGACGAATCGGGATATCTGGCCGACGAACGCGGCCTCGACGAACTCGAGTTCTACATCGTGCTGGTGCCGCCCACAGAGGACAATGTTCCCAGGCTGACACCCCGGCTGGCACTCAAGCGACCCGGCGATCGCATATACCTTGGGCCGAAAGTCGCAGGTCGGTACACCCTAGGCCCGGTCATCGACCCTGCCTCGACCGTTGCCTTCCTCGCCACCGGGACCGGGGAAGCACCACACAACGCGATGATCGTCGAGCTGCTCCGCAAGGGCCACTACGGGCCTATCGTCTCAGCCGTGTCGGTGCGGAAACGGGCCGACCTTGGATACCTTGACCGGCACAATGCGCTTGCCAACCGCTACCCCAACTATCACTACCTCCCCCTCCCGACCAGGGAGCCGGACACACCCAAGCGATACATCCAGGATCTAGTCCGTGACGGTGACCTGGAACAGTTGGGGGTCGGTCTCGACCCTGGGTGCACCAATGTCTTCCTCTGTGGAAACCCGGCGATGATCGGAATCCCGGAGACCAACGACGATGAGATGACTTTTCCCGAGCCGGTGGGTGTTGTCGAGCTTCTGACCGAGAGAGGCTTCACGCTGGACCGTCGCAGGAGCGTCGGCAATATCCATGTCGAGGAGTATTGGTAAGACCACCAAGACAGCCGTGCTTTCAGCGGGCGAGACCTTCCACGGTTTGCTTGGCCCGTCGCTCCCTCGTCTCTTGCCTCTTGCCCTCGGCCACATACTTGATGTGCTCGCGGCGGTGAGAGGGGCTCAGGGCGTCAAAGGCCGAACGAGCGCCTTCGTCCCGGGCAAGCGCCGCGGACAACTCTGTTGGGATCTCAGGGTCGCTCATGCTCGCTCCAGCGGGGCCCAAGCGAGAAGAAGCCGCTTCTTACCCTGAGTGTCGAACATCACCTCGGCTTCGGCGCGATCGCCGCTGCCCACTATCTCACGGACCGTTCCAAGACCCCACTTGTCGTGGCGGACCCGGTCACCCGGCCCCACATCTGTGGCGTTGAGGACGGTGCGAGGACCCGCCGACGCGACTCGCTCTGACGCGGTGCGGCGTTGTCGCTTTCCGGCCTTCTCCACGAGACCATCGGGGATCTCGGCCAGGAAGCGCGAAGGGGGGTTGTAGTTGGAGCCACCGAACAGCATGCGGCTCCAGGCCGAGGTCAGATGCAAGTGGTCCTGTGCGCGAGTGATCCCGACATAAGCCAGCCTTCGCTCTTCCTCCAGCTCGGCCGGGTCGCCGAGGGATCGCATGTGCGGGAAGACGCCGTCCTCCATGCCGACGATGAAGACGACAGGGAACTCGAGGCCCTTCGCCGTGTGGAGCGTCATGAGGGTCACCGCACCGGCCCCCTCCTCCCACTCGTCGATGTCTGCCACCAGGGCGGTCGATTCGAGGAAGATCTCCAGGCGTCGCATGTTGTCCAGGTCATCGAAGGCTTCATCGCCGATGATTGCCCCCTCATTCCCGTGCTCGAATTCGGCGGCGACACCGACCAGCTCACGCAGGTTCTCCACCCGGCCCATCGCCTCGATGGTCCGTTCCGACTCCAGACGGGCCAGCATGCCGGTCACATCGAGAACAGCCTGAACCGCCGCCTCCACCCCGCCCGCCACAGCCTCCTCGCGGAGTCGCTCCATGATGGCCGCGAATTCCGCGACGGCCGCCTGGGCTCGTGCGTTCAGCTGGGCAATCTGGTCGACATGGGCGATGGCCTCGAAGAAGCTGATCTTGTGGTCCTGGCTGTAACGATCGAGATGGGCGATTGTGGTGTCTCCGATCCCGCGCCGCGGCTCGTTGATGATGCGTTTCACGGAGACTTCGTCGGAGGGGTTGACGATGCTGCGCAAATAGGCCACAGCGTCCTTGATCTCCTTGCGGTCGTAGAACTTGACCGATCCGACCACCGAGTACTGGATGCCGCGGCGGACGAAGACATCCTCGATCACCCGCGACATCGCGTTGGTCCGATAGAACACCGCCATGTCGGAAAGATTGAACCCTTCCGTCTTCAGCTTCTCGACTTGATCGACCACATAGCCGGCCTCGTCGTGCTCATCCTCCGCCTCGTATCTGAAGATGGGCACCCCCTTCCCCCGGTCGGACCAGAGGCTCTTCGGGGTTCTTTGGGTGTTGTTGGCGATCACAGAGTTGGCCGCGTCGAGAATCGTCTCGGTGGATCGGTAATTCTGCTCGAGCACGACGATCCGCGAATCCGGGTAGTCGCGCTCGAATTCTCGGATGTTTCGGATGTCGGCGCCCCGGAATTTGTAGATCGACTGGTCCGAGTCACCCACGACACAGAGGTTCCTATGGCTATCGGTCAGCTGCTTCACCAGCATGTATTGGGCCCGATTGGTGTCCTGGTACTCGTCCACGAGGACATATCTGAATCGTTCCTGATAATGGGATTGGACGTCGGGAAACGCCCCGAAAAGCTCAACGGTCACCATCAGCAGGTCGTCGAAGTCCATTGCAGATGCCTGCAGGAGGCGTTGCTGATACAGGCGGTAGATATCGGCCACCTGCTCGTGATAGAAGCCATCGCCCTGGTCGGAGAACGACTCGTAGTCGACCAGTTCGTTCTTCGCCTTGGAAATCACCGCCTTCATCGCCTTGGGCGGGAATCGCTTGGTGTCGAGGTCGAGGTCCTTGACCACGAGGTTGAGGAGTCGCAGCGAATCGGCGTCGTCGTAGATGGAGAATCCCGATCGATAGCCGAGCCTCGACGCCTCACGGCGAAGGATGCGGACGCAGGCCGAGTGGAACGTCGACACCCACATCGAGCGGACCGCTCCGCCCACCAGGGCCCCGACACGATCCTTCATCTCGTCTGCTGCCTTGTTGGTGAATGTGATCGCGAGAATCGACTGCGGGGCAACACCGAGGTCCCTGATGAGATGGGCGATCCGATAGGTGAGAACTCTGGTTTTCCCGGACCCGGCGCCGGCGACGACGAGCACCGGCCCTTCCGTCGCCGCCACTGCCTCCCGTTGGGTGGGGTTCAGATCGGCGAATAGGGGCGATTCGGCCGGCACATCATCGAGAAACCATTCCGCCTGCATCGTGAGCCGATGGTACCGGCGGCCGCCGATTGAATCACAACGATGTGATCAGGTGGTGAGAACCGTCTCGTCGTCGAGCTCGACGGCGGCCGTGGAGTCGGCATCGAAAGGCTCGATCAACTCTGCGTCACCGACCACGGTGCGTCGACGCAATGGCAACGAGTAACAGAATCGAGCGCCGGTCGGGAATCGACGCTCATACCAGACTTCGCCACCCATTGCGCGGGCCAGGCGGCGGGCGATGGGAAGGCCGAGACCGATGCCCGTCGATTCCCTGGCATCGCCCTTGGAGAGTTGCTCGAAGTTCTCGAACACTCGCTGGGTCTCCTGGTCCGGCACCCCCGGGCCATTGTCCGAGATCACGATCAGATATTGGTCACCCATGACAAACCCCTCGACCATTATCTGATCTCCGCCGTATTTCCTGGCATTCTCCATCAGGTTCCTGATCACCTGCTGGACCCGCCTACGGTCGGCTTTGACCCGCACCCCGTCGGGGAGGGAGATGAGCGAGCTCTTCTTCCCACCGTTGGGGAACACCATGTTGGCCACGTCTTCGATCAGGTCACCGAGATCGAAGAGCTCGGGATTGAAGCGAAGCCGATCGGCCTCGAGGCGGGGGATGACCAGCACGTCCTCCACCAGATCCCCCAGATAGACGGCCTGTCTATTGATGATCCCGAGGAATTCGTCGACCTCTGACTCAGGGAGCTCCTGCCAGGAATCGACCAAAGTGTCGGCAAAACCCGCGATCGATGTCAGTGGGGTCCGGAGCTCGTGACTCACCATGGCGACGAAATCGTTCTTGATGCGATGGGCCTCCTCTGACAGTCGACGGACCTCGCGCTCTCGTTGCCGTCCGTGCCGGGTGATGGCGAGCGCCCAGACGACACCACCCAGACCCACCAGCGGGAGGAGGTAGATCAACCAATCGGGGAGCTGGGGCAGATCGAGCATTCCCGTGGTTTATCGGCCGATGCCCGAGTCGGGTTTAGTGCTCACAGCCGGCCTGTCACCCGGCGCCGGCGTCCTCGTCGAAACCCATTAGACGGCGCAAGGTTGTGCTGAGAACTCCCTGTCTCAAGTCGAACTTGTCCAGGTAAGCGTCGACCCCGACCTCCCATGCCGCCCGTTTCTCCTCTTGTGTCGCCACACCCGAGACCATGACTATCGGCACCCTCACGTCCGAGGCGCGCAGAGTTCGCACCAGTTCGACACCATTGCTGCGTGGCATCGAGTAATCGATGACCATCGCCTCGAAGCCATCGGCCACCATGGCCTGCATCGCCTCTCGAGCGCTGGCCGCCACCTCCACCTCGAAACCGGCGCCATTGAGGGTGGCGGAGAGAAGCTGTCGAACCCCGGCGGAGTCGTCCACCACCAGCACTCGGGGCCGATGGTCTGCGCTATGGGGGCGACGTGTGGCGGTCAGACCCAGGAAGTTCGGGTCCAACACCACCAGGACCTGACCACCCCCCAACAAGGCGGCGCCGGTCACGTGCCCTGAGCCCTCGAGAATGGGACCCAGGTTCTTCACCGCCACCCGTCTCCGATCGACCAGCTCGCTGACCTTCACAGCAACGAGGCCAAAGCGCGTATTGACGACGATCAACTCCGACTCATCGGGGATCGGATCCAGCCCAACCGCCTTGGACAGGGAAACACAAGGGATATCGCGGCTCAGGAATCCCACCGACTGACCCACTTCCGTGTCGGTCAGCTGAGCATTGCTCAGGGGCATGGTTGCCTCGATCGACGCCTCCGGCAATCCCCAGAATTGATCACCCGTGGCCACCACCAGGACATTCTGGAGGACCATGGAGAGCGGGAGGGTCATGGTGACCGTGGTCCCCTGGCCCGTCGGCGACTCGACCCGGACTATCCCATTGACCCGCTCCATGGCATCGCGCACTGTGGCCAGACCCTCACCAGAGCCCGAGAAATCCGTGACCTCCTCAGACGTGGTGAATCCTGGGCGGAACAGGACGGGGCTCATGTCTGCGAAGACGAAGGGGATCTTTTCCTGGGTCGCCACCTCGGCGACGCGATCCCAGTCGATGCCTCTGCCGTCATCCGATACCGAGATCTCCACGCTGTCATCGACCACTTGCGCCTTGATGCTCACTCTCCCGGTAGCGCTCTTGCCAATGGCGACTCGCTGGTCCGGCGGCTCGATCCCATGATCGACGGCATTGACGAGGAGATGACGAAGGGGCTCGCGGAGCATGTCCACGATCTGCCTGTCGATCTGCACATCCTCGCCGCTCGACTCGATGCGCACGTCCTTGCCCACCCGGCGTCCCAGGTACCGAACAAACTGAGTGAAGGTGGCAGTGGCGTCCCGAAAGGAGACGTTGGCAAGCGCGACCGCCTGGTCCTGGATCTCGCCGACTGAGTTGGAGAGGCGCTCCAGCTGTCCCCGCCAGGTCTTTCTGAAGAGAGAGGGATCAGTGCCTTCGATCGAGATGAGGGACAGGTCGACGAGGGCTTCGGCGTCGAGGGACACCTCGACGATACGGTTGATGAGGCGATAGAGGTCTGAGGTATCGACTCTCGTCGCGCCACCGAGGAGAGATTCCGAGATGGAGGTCAGAAGGCCACCCAGGTTGCCGGGGTCCGGTCGTCGCAGCGGGACCACCTCCGCCGGCTCTCCCTCCTCGCTCGAAAAGAGAACGAGACGGTCGGCGATGCGTGTCAGCTCGGAGTCGTCACCGGTGTCCATCGAGTCGAGCAAGCGGCCGGCGCTGGCCTCCATCGCCACCATCACCTCCGCAGACTGCCGGGTCCCCTCTCCAACCGAGCGCCACAGACTCTCGAGACGTGAGGCAACCTCCTTGATCTGCGGGTAGCCGAGAAGGCTGGCCGAGCCTTTCACCGTGTGTGCATCCCGAATGAGGTCCTGAACCCTGGCCTCATCGAGATCACGATCTTGCAGGGCTCGCGCACCCGCGACCAAACGCCGTGAGCGTTCCTCGAGCTCCTCGCGGAAAATGCGCGTCAACTCCGCTGGTTTGTCCTCCAATGGATCAATCCCCTGGCCGGTCGGGTTGTTATCGGCACGCCACCGTCCCCTCTGAATGAACCGAACGACCCTGGCCCCGGATTGCGCCAGGGCGAAGAGATTTGGAGATCCATCGCCATGAAACCGCACTCCCGGCCATTGGGTTTGTCGCTCAAGTGGGGAAGGTGCTCACTCCCACTCGATGGTCGCAGGGGGTTTGGACGAAATGTCGTATGCAACGCGATTGATACCGGGTACCTCGTTGATCACCCGGCTCGATATCCGCTCCAGAACCTCATAGGGAAGTCTCGCCCAGTCCGCCGTCATCGCATCTTCTGACGTGACCGCCCTGACGATCAACGGATAGGCATAGGTCCGCAGGTCCCCCTGGACTCCCACCGTTCGAACGGCGGGGAGCACGCCGAAAGCCTGCCAGATCTCCCGGTACAGTCCCGCCCGCCGAATCTCCTCGGTCACCACCCGATCGGCCTCCCTGAGAATGGCGAGACGGTCCCTGGTCACCTCGCCGATGATGCGCACCGCCAGCCCGGGGCCCGGGAACGGTTGACGCCACACGATGTCCTCGGGAAGCCCTAGCTCTTCTCCGATGGCTCTCACCTCGTCTTTGAAAAGATCGCGCAGCGGCTCCACCAACTCGAATTGCATGTCGTCGGGTAGGCCGCCGACATTGTGATGGGTCTTGATGGTGGCTGCAGACGATGACCCGGACTCGATGACATCGGGGTAGAGAGTGCCCTGTACGAGGAATCGAGCATCCCCGACCGTCGAAGCCGCCTCCTCGAAGACCCGGATGAATGTCTCACCGATGATCTTCCTCTTCTCCTCGGGATCGACCACCCCCGCAAGCAACTCGAGAAACCGATCCTCGGCCTTGACGTGGACGAATTCCACCTCGAAGTGAGATCGGAATGTCTCCTCGACCTGTTCGGCCTCACCCGACCTGAGCAGACCGTGGTCAACGAAGATACAGGTGAGCCGATCACCCACGGCGGCATGGACTATGGCGGCCGCCACCGCCGAGTCGACTCCGCCCGAAAGGCCACATATCACATGCCCCTCACCCACCTGGGCTCTGATGGCCGCAATCTCCCATTCGATGATGGAGTGGGATGTCCATCCCGGTGTGGCTCCACAGACCTCATAGAGGAAACGCTTGAGGATGTCGGCGCCATGGGGAGTGTGAGCTACCTCGGGATGGAATTGGACTCCATACAGAGCGCGGTCGCGATCCTCCATTGCTGCCACCTTGGCCCCCATGGACGTGGCAACGGAAACGAAGCCCGGCGGGGCCTCGGTCACTTGGTCGCGATGTGACATCCAGACTTGTTGATCTTTGGGCAGTGCCTGCATGAGAAGTGAGTCGGCAACGACTTCCATGGTGGTGTTGCCGTACTCGGCGGTCTCACTGTTGGCAACTGTCCCACCGGCGAGATCTGCCATCACTTGATGGCCGTAACAGATGCCGAGGACCGGTATCCCCATCTCGAGGATGGCGGGGTCCATCCGATAGGCGCCCTCGGCATACACCGAGGCGGGGCCACCCGACAGGATCAAGCCGACCGGATGGCGCTCACGGATCTCCTCGGGAGTTATCTCCCTGGAGACGATCTCAGAATGGACATGGGCCTCCCGCACTCGGCGAGCGATCAACTGGGCGTATTGAGCGCCGAAGTCGACAACGAGGACCGATTCTTCGGGTCTGGCCGATGAGCGCTCCTCCGGGCTCATCGCCGGTCCGGCCGCCCCGACCAGGGGCGCGAGGCCGGTGGGTGGGTCATCCCATCCCTACACGCTGACTGCGCTGCAGCGACTTGCCTTCGGTCATCAGCGAGGGAGCGATCATCACTTCAGCCTTCTGGAACTCCTTTACATCGGAGTACCCGGTGGTCGCCATCGACACCTGAAGCGCCCCAAAGAGATTCAGCTTCCCGTCGTTCTCATGGGCGGGACCGAGCAGGATTTGATGAAGGGGCCCACGGCGACCAACCTCGACGCGGGCTCCCCTGGGAAGCGTGGGGTGGAAGGTGGCCATACCCCAATGGAAACCACGTCCTGGCGCCTCACTCGCCGAGGCGAGTGGCGACCCGATCATGACGGCATCGGCCCCACAGGCGATGGCCTTGGCCACATCACCACCGGTGCGCATACCCCCGTCCGCTATCACGTGGACATAGCGCCCGGTTTCATCGAGGTAGCGAATCCTGGCGCCGGCCGCATCGGCGATAGCCGTGGCCTGCGGGACACCCACACCAAGGACGCCACGGGTCGTACAGGCGGCTCCAGGCCCGACACCAACGAGTATGCCCACGGCGCCTGTGCGCATCAGATGCAGTGCCGTCGAATAACTGGCGCAACCCCCTACGAGGACGGGGACCTCGCAATTGGCGATGTACTCCTTGAGGTTGAGCGGCTCCTCGCGACTGGAAACATGCTCTGCCGACACAACCGTGCCCTGTATCACCAGGACGTCCAGCCCTGCTGACAGGGCATGTGGCGCCCAGCTCCCGACCCGCTGTGGGGTGAGCGAGGCGGCAGTCACGACTCCTTCGGCCTTTATCTCTTCGACCCGGCGGCCGATCAAATCGGGTTTGACCGGCTCGAGATAGATCTCCTGCATGCGGAGAGTCGCCTTCTCGGTGTCGAGCTCGGCAATCTCCTCGAAATAGGGCTCGGGGTCTTCATAGCGTGTCCACAGGCCCTCGAGATTCAACACGGCAAGACCGCCAAGCTTGCCGATCTGCACGGCAGTGGCCGGGCTGATGGCAGAGTCCATTGCCGACCCCATCATCGGGAGGTCGAACTTGAAGGCGTCGAGTTGCCACGAGATGTCCACGTCGTCGGGATCCCGTGTCCTCCTGGAGGGGACGATCGCAATGTCGTCGAACCCGAATGCCTGCCGACCCGACTTGCCAATGCCGATGTCGATTTCCACTTTGTCGCTACCTCCGCCGACGATCAATTCAGCGTAACAGTGACGGCCGCCGGTCCATCTGTAGGCTGCCCGAGCCCGTGCGCAAGTCCTGGTCCTACATCGATTTCTTGTTGGTCGTCCTCGGAGGGTTCCTCGGCGCCGGTGCCTTCGTGGCCGTTGCAAGCCTTTTCTCGAGTGATGAGCTGGCACTCGTGATGGTGCTCATCGGTCAGTACGTCGGGCATCTCGTGGTGTTGTGGCTCCTGGCCCGCACCAAAGAGAATCCGGACCTGGGTTTCGCCATCGAGGGTACCGATCTCCTCTACCTCTTCCTCGGGGTCGGCCTCCAACTTGGTCTGGCACTCCTCTTCCTGCCACTGAGCACGCTGCTGTTCCCCAACGGGGACACGGCACAACAAGTCGGCTCCGCGCTGGGGGGCCTTCAGACCACCGCAGCCAAAGTGGCCGCAGTCTTCACGGCGACGGTCGTTGCCCCTGTGACCGAGGAGCTGACCTTCCGCGGTGTCCTGATCAAGGCAATGAGCACCCGCTCGCGGCGGGTGATCATGGTGGCCACAGCAGCCATATTCGCCGCTTTCCACCTGCTCGGGCTCGACCCGACGCACATGCTGGCCGCGGCCGCCGTGGTGCTCCCCCAGCTTTTCCTGGTTGGGCTCCTGTTGGCTTGGGTGACTCTACGTTCCGGACGTCTCGGCCCGGCGATATTCATCCACTCCGGCTTCAATCTCCTGGCCGCGCTCATCCTGCTGCTGCCTTCGCAGCTGCTCGAATCGATCAAGTAGCGGTTTCGGCTTAACCGAGCCCGACCTTCTCACGAACTGTGATCATGGAGCGCTCGGCGCGCTCCATGGCGATCTTGGCGCTGTTCTCCATCACCGCCGACACCTCGGCGTCGGTGAGCGAGCGGTATGCCTCTTGGATGGGGCGGAGACCCTCGACGATGGCATCGGCCACGGCGGTTTTGAACACCCCATACCCTCCTTGCGCAAAGTCGACGACCAGCTCATCGATCGGGCGCTCGGTGAAGAAACTGAACAACTCCAGCAGGTTGGAGATGCCTGGCTTCCTCTCCCAGTCATAAGCCACGTCGGTGCCGGCGTCCGTCACCGCCGACTTGATCTTCTTCACGATCTGGTCGGGCGCGTCGTTCAGCAAGATGCGCGACCGCTCACTGGGGTCCGACTTCGACATCTTGGAAGTCGGTTCGGTCAGCGACATCACCCGGGCGCCGATCTCTGGGGTAATCCGTTCGGGGATGGGGAACTCTTCCCCGAAGCGATGATTGAATCGCTCGGCAACATCGCGGGTCAGCTCCAGATGCTGGGCTTGGTCGTCGCCCACGGGGACCGCATGGACCTTGTGGATCAAGATGTCCGCCGCCTGCAGGACCGGGTAGGCGAGAAGACCCAGGTTCTGACCCGAGCGATCGGTCTTCTCCTTGAACTGGGTCATCCTCTCCAATTGGCCCAGACCCACCAGGTTTCCCAGTATCCAGGAGAGCTCGAGATGCTGAGGGACCTCGGATTGGTAGTAGAGGAGCGATCGCTTCGGGTCGACGCCGGTTGCCAAGATCATGCGCGCTAGCTCGTGACGGTCGCGACGGAGCTGAGCCGGGTCGTAGGGAAGCGTCATTGCGTGCAGATCGACCACGCAGTAGATCGTCTCGTACTCGTCCTGCATGCGCACCCAGTTGTCCAGGGCGCCCACCAGATTGCCCAGGTGTGGCTCGCCGGTGGGTTGCATCCCCGAGAAAACTCTCTTGTCGCTCATCATCTCCGGATCTCATGAAAAAGCCGTCGTGGCCGGGGCCGCCGACGGCATCTCGACGCGGGTTGTCGGCTACTCAGTGTCGGCGCCGGCTCCATCGCCTTTCTCGTGTCACAGCCGTGCACAGTATCGGCGGGTGCGAGAGGGTGTCAACGCCACGCGGCCACATAGGCCTCCTGGTCCTCCAGGAGGCCCCATGCGCCGGAGAGGTCGGTTCCGGTGAGGACCGCCCCGCCTCCGGCACCGCTGAAGCGTGTGGCCGACAAGGCGGTTCCCGATAGGTCGGCGTCCGAGAGATCGGCCCCCGAGAAGTCTGCCCCCTCCAGGTCGGAGCCAGAGAGATCGGCGCCACGGAGGTTGGCTCCGGACAGGTCGCTCAGCGACAGGTTGGAATTGCGCAGATCGGCGTCGGGCAGGGCGACGCCGCGGAGATCGCAATTCTTGAGGTAGAGACGGGAAAGGCGGCGGGTTGACGGAGCCCACGCCCGGAGATCGGCTCCGAGCAAGACCCGCCCCCGATACTTGTCGTAGCTATCAGCGGCAAGGAAGCGTCCCAGCTGCTCAGGGCGCATGGAGCCTGTTGAGAATCGCTCTTGGCCCGACGTCGGATCTCCGTTGTTGTGATAGGCCGAGTTGCTTTCCCACCATCCCTCTCGATCCTCGGCGAGCAGCACTACCCGCCGCACCCACTTGGGCGACTTGTAGAAGTATCGACCGGGCGTCACCACCCGAACCGGGCCACCGTGCTCGATCGGCAGCGGCTCCCCTTCGAATCGGTGCACCACCCAGCTTCGCTCCATCACCAGCTCGAGTGGCAACGATGTGTGATGCCCGTGCGTGGAGTACGTCTCGAACGAGACGAAGCGAGCGCCAGGGCTTGGCCCCGCTCTCTCCAGGAGCCTGGCCATGGGGGCTCCGGTCCAGTGGGAGCCGAAGCGGCTCCAACCAGTGACGCAATGGATGTCGAAGATGAGTGGCGAGGTGGCAAATGAGGTGAGCTCCCCAACGCCGATGCTGACCTCGGTGTTGACCAGTCCGGTCACCACCAGGCACCAGTCGGGGGTCTCACCGAGCTCGGGTGACGGTGCACGCTCGCCCACGATAGGGAAGCGCTTGGTCTCGATCTGACCGGGGGGAAGCCGATGCTCGCTCACCCCGACATTGTGGCAAAGACGGTCGTTCAGCCGGCCATGGCGCCGGTCACGTCATCGGCAGTCTCGGGTGCCAGGGCAGAGGCGACGAGGTCGGCGATGTCGACTTGAGCGACCAGAACCGCGGCGCCAGCCGACGTGGTGGCGTCAGAGACCGGGATGGTCAGCTGGTCGACGGTGCCTCGCCCCAGGCCGCGCATGGACCAGGCCAGATCCACCGCATCGAACAGGGTGAGGTCCGAGTCGACGGTCACGTAGGGAGCGATAACTCGAGCGATGTCCGCCATGTCGGCCGGGCTGCCGAGGTTGGACATCCGCCCCATCATGTCGAGGAGGAACTTCCGCTGGCGCTCATTGCGAGTCAGGTCGCTGACACCGGGAATGGTTCGCCAGCCGTTGTCGGTCAGCTCTTGGGTGTGGCGCGATCTCAACCAGGCGAGTGCCTGGGCACCGGTTGCATGAGTGCATCCCTTGGGGAGATCGAGATCCGCCTTTTGATCTCGCACCGCTTTGTCGAGACAGATCTCGTAGCCACCAATGGCATCGACCGCTTCCTGAAAACCGGCGAGATCGACCAGGGCAAAGTGGTCGATGGTCTGCCCAATAACGTTCTCAACGGTCTGGGTCAAGGCAGTCGGCCCGTTCATCGTGTCGCCGCAGCCTTCGAGGGCATCGTTGAGCCGATGCTCGGCATCGCTGCAGACGTCATCGACCAGCAGGTCCCGCGGGAGTGACAGCAGCAGGGCGTGTGTCCCATCCTGCGGCTTGATCAGGACCATCACCACATCGGCGCGATTGCCCTGAAAATCTCCAAAACCCTCTGTGGAGGTGAGGTCGGCGCGGGAGTCCGACCCGACCAACAATGTCACACTCAGCCCGTCACCACCCACCGAGGCGGCCAAAGGGCCAGCGTCGGAAGACGCCTGGTTACCTTGACCGGAGTCGGGTGAGGGGCCCACATTGGCGTCGATGGCCTCTCGATCGATACTGACACGTTTGACGTCACCCCAAGTGGACAAGGCAAATGCCACACCAACTCCTGCCACCAGCAAGAGCACGATGGCACTACCGACCAAGATGCGTTTTCTCATTGCTCACCCAAAGTGGACATACCCCAAAGACCTGAATCCTATGTGTTGAGACGCTTCCGCGAGCCCGGTGCCACGAAGCGGGAGTCAGGCAGTCACCGGGACTTCTGCTGTTGCAACCACATCCAACGGGGCGCTGACCGGGAGGGACAACTCGAAACGAGGTTCCACGTCGGCGCCCACATATCGTAGCGTTCCCCCCATCATCTCCGCCAGCTGACGGGATACTGCCAGGCCTATCCCCACTGATCCGGGCTGGGTGGGCGACTGGTCGCTGCGGTAGTAGCGCTCGAAGATCAATTCCGTCTCGGCCTCACCCACTCCCGAGCCATCGTCGATGACCAGAACCTGGGCCAGGTCGGTCGTTTCCCGCACGACCACCGCGATCCGGTTTCCGCCGTATCGGATGGCGTTTGTCAACAGGTTGCGGATGACCTGGCGGGATCGAAGAGGGTCTGCCCACGCCACCACATCCCCATCTCCAGCCACGACGATGACCTTCTGGGTCGGGTGTGACTCTCGAATCCCGCGCACGACACTCTCGACCTCGGTCATGACATTCATGTCTTGCGGCTTGATCGAGAGATTCCCAAACTCCGCCCTCGACGCCACCAGCAGGTCCTCGACGAGCTCCGCGAGCTCTCGACTCTGCACCGCGATGATCCCGTTCAACTCGTCGAGCTCCTCCGCCCCGAGACTGGTCCGGCTGGCAACGATCTCCTCCGACAGGCCGACGATGGCCGTGAGTGGCGTCCTTATCTCATGGCTCACCGACGCCAACAGCTTGTCCTTGGACTCGTTGGACGCCTTCAGTTGTTCTTGGTCGTCCTGACGTCTCCAATACGCCCCGATCATGTGCGACGCCCGCCAAAGCGTGCTCACCTCGTCCTCGGTCCACTGACGCTCACCCGTGTACTCGACGAAGCCGATCGATCCCCGGAACTCCTCGCCCACGAATATCGGGACCGAAAGCTCGGTGACAATCCCATCCCGCGCATACTCGTCCCGGTCCTCACCGGTGAGCTGGTCGGTGTGAATTGCTATCGCCCGCCCTGTCGACAACGCCCGGTAGGTGGAGGACTGCTCCCGGTAGACACCACTCTTCCAACCTCCGGTCGCATGCTCGGCCTTGCGATGGGCATCGGCAATGATCTCCCAGTGGGTCTCATCGTCTCTGACTGAGTTGCGATCCACATAGGAGTAATCGGCTTCCGTGGCGACGAGAAGCGCCTTCAATGCCTCGTAGATGGCAAATGTGTCGGTCTGCACCAAGAGTGACTCCGAGCACGTGGCGATGGCATGCTGCAGGCGCGTGGCCCTTTCATATCGGGAGATGGACTCCGACAATTGGTCATACAACTTCGAGACCAGGGTCGTCGTGAAGACGACACCCGCCAATGCCGTCACCGCTCGTATGGCAACGACCTCGGCCTTCTCCCCGTCGAGGATGCCCATGGTGACACTCCACACTGCCACGGCCACCCCTGCGGCCACGGACCAGACCACCCGGCTGCCTGAGCTCAGGGTCCCGGCGAGGACCGCGAGCATCATTATCAGCCCGAACGTGGTGGTGAAGTCGAATGCCGATATCTCGATATGGAACAGGCCCTCGACGACTGAGAGGGTTCCGAAGAACCAAATGGTGGTGAGAACCAGGAGCATTGAGTCTGCATCTCGCCTCTGGGTAAGCCAGACAGCCCATATGGCCAGCACCAGGTAGCTGGCCCAGCGGATCGGAGCCAGCGGTGACTTCATGTCCATGCCGACGATCTCGAGGACCGCCAGCGCTGGGAAGGTCACGGCGAACAACACTGCCACATAGCGGTGGAAGCGTTGTTGCGCCTCAATTGGAGCGCGCACACTCACCCTGGAATGATCGGCAGGCGGACAATCGGAACTTGACGGGTCGGCCGACCTATGAGAGACCGAGCAGGGATCGGACCATGAATGCGGTGGCGCCCCACAATGTGTCGCCCTCGAGGTCGTAATACCAGACCTGGCGGCCGTCCCAGGGAACATGCCACCATCTCGACTCGTCGGCGAGCTCGGCGAGGCGAGGCGTATAGACCTTGGCCACCTCTCGTTCGCTCGGAATCAGGTTGAGAGGCATCCGTATTCGGCCCACCACAGGCACCACCCACGGTCTGAACTCGACCGTGTCTATGACAGGGAGAAACCCCAGGACCTCCACCCTCTCGGGCTCTATGCCCACCTCCTCGTGGGTCTCACGGAGCGCAGTGGCCACCGGGCCCGAGTCATCAGGATTGGCCCTCCCCCCGGGAAATGCGATGTGCCCCGCATGAGTGGGCATGGTGTCGGGGCGTTTGGTGAGGATCACCCTCACGTCACCGTCCTCGTCCTCGTAGAGGGGGGCGAGAACCGCAGCCATCGCGTCGGAGTCGTCGAGCCCGGCTTCGTGCAGCAGATGGAGTCTGTCCCACATTCATGCCACAGGTTACGCCCGCCGATAATGTGAACCGGTGCCCAGGCCTACGATCGAGACCGACCGGTTGATTCTCCAGAAGCTCAGCAGACGCGACGTGAGCACCTACGACGAGGCGACCAGGGTCTCGCTCCCTGAGTTGAATCAATGGCTGCCCTGGGCGCGGCTCGACTATGAGACGGCCGACACCACCGCGTTCATCAGGGAGTCAATTCAGGCCTGGAAGGAGGAACGGGCCTGGGATTACTCGATCAGGCTTCTCGACAACCCCGACCGTCATGTGGGCAGTATCTCGCTGTGGACGGTGTCGAAGCTGGGGAAGATCGCCGAATTCGGATACTGGATCCGGAGTGACGAGCAATCTCGCGGCATCTGCACGGAAGCTGTTGAGTTGCTTCTGGACGAGGCCTTCACCTCCATGAAGTACCACAAGGTGACCCTTCGCATCGCGGTAGGGAACACGGCATCGGAACGTGTGGCTGAGAAGGTCGGGTTCACCAAGGAGGGGATCCTGCGAGAAGAGCTCCTGATCCGCGGCAACTGGGTGGATCACTCGTTGTGGTCATTGCTAGACCGCGAGTTCCGGTCGATCCGGCGAAGCGGGGCTCGCTCGACACCGTGACCAATCGCGATATCAAGGGGCTGGCCGACTGGTTGGACCAGCAGCAACGAAAGGGCCTGTTCAGCGGCGCCGCCCTCGCTCGATCCGGCGGCGAGGTGCTATTCGAGCACCAGTCCGGATGGGCACATCGCGGTCATCGGGCCCCCCTGCGGAGGGACACAAGGTTCCAGGTGGCCTCGATCACGAAGATGATCACAGCCACCACGGCGCTGCGCCTCGTGGAGCAGGGAGCGCTGAACCTCGATCGGCCCCTGAGCGGCTTTCTGCCACCGGATCTCAGACCCGCGTCTCTCGATGACCGGCACACCCTCCGGCATCTTCTCTCCCACACCTCTGGCCTGGATGACTACCACGAGGACGACGATGCCTGGACATCGCTGCTCGAGGCGTGGGATCACGTGCCGGTGTATCGGGCGCGTGGCCCCAAGGACTTGCTCCCCCTGGTCAAGGACTTGCCGCTGATCGCCGAACTGGGCGAGTTCTCCTATTCCGACGCCAACTTCATCCTGATCGGGCTCCTGGTCGAGTGGATCACCGACAAGCCCTACGCCCGGGTGGCGACCGAGGAGGTCCTGATGCCGGCCGGGATGGACGAGTCGGGCTTTTTCGAGCTCGATCTCGAGCCTGACGACATGGCAACCGCATATCTGTCCAGTGAGTCGCCGTCGGAGACATGGCGATCGAACATCTACAGCGTTCCAGCCGGAGGGATGCCCGACGGCGGGCTCATCTCCACACCCACCGACATCTCCCGGTTCCTCGAACGCTTGCAGTCCGGGGGCCTTTTGGGCCCAGAGCTGCTCTCCGAGATGCTCTCGACACAGACTCGGGACGAGGAGGGAGCGGAGGGATACGGGCTTGGCATGGAAGTGGTGGTGCAGAGCGACGAAGTCGTCATATACGGCCATGGAGGGGCTCATCCGGGCGTCTCGAGCATGGTCTCTCACTATGTCGGCCCCGATGTCACGGTCATCGTCTTGTGCAACCAGGACCGTGGGGCATGGGCTGCCGCTCGTGAGGTCGCCAATCGGCTTGGGCTCGACGATCCGAGGGAATAGGGCCCAGCAGGGCGTTGTCGAAACCGCTCAGCCCCCAGCCGTGATGACCCGGGAAGCCTCACCCACAAAGGTTGCGATGGTCGGAAAGAAGCCGATGACGACGGTTATCACCAGTGACAACCCCAGCGCCAAACGCAGCGACCCGGCCGGGGCGAGCGCGGCATCGGGCAGGAACTCGCCTTCGGCGTCGTCAAGCCACACCGACTTGACCACGCGGGCGTAGTAGTAGAGGGCAATAACCGAGTTCACTGCTGCGATCGCCGCGAGGACGACTGTGGCGGCACCACCGGCGATGATCACAGAGCGGAACATCGCGAACTTGGCGAACCATCCGGCCAGTGGGGGAATCCCGGCCAAGCTGAAGAAGAAGACCGCAACGAGAACGCCCAGCCTCGTGTCGGCCTGGGCCAGGCCCGCCCAGGCGCTGATCTCGCCCGACTGGGTCTTCCTCGCGCCGGCGATCACCACTGCAAATGCCCCGAGGTTCATCACTGCGTAGATCACCAGGTAGATGACCGTGGCGGAGAAGGCCTCCGACAGGTCTGAGCCGGCCACGGCGGCGGCGGCGAACGGGACGAGCATGAAACCGGCCTGAGCGATCGACGAGTAGGCGAGAAGCCGAACGATGTTGCTTTGTCTCAGGGCGGCCAGGTTCCCGATGGTCATCGAGAGGGCGGCTAGAAGCCAGAGGGCAGGGGCCCAGATGTCGGAGGCTCCGGGCAGAGCCAGGTACATGACGAGCAGCATCCCGACGAAACCAGCTGCCTTCGAGTTGACCGACAGGTAGGCGGTCACCGGCGTCGGAGCGCCCTCGTAGGTGTCGGGAGCCCAGAAGTGAAACGGCACCGCCGAGACCTTGAACCCGAACCCGGCGATCACCAACAGCACCGCGATGATCAGAGCAGGCTCATCGACCATCCCGGCGGTGGCCGTGGCAAGCCCGGCGAAGCTCACCTCACCGGTGAGCCCATAGAGCAAGGACATCCCGTAGAGGAGCAAAGCAGTGGACAGCACCCCGAGGATGAAGTACTTCATGGATGCCTCGTTCGACTTGGCATCGCCTTTCCGCCAGCCGGCGAGGAGATAAAGCGGGCCGGTGGTCAACTCCAGGCCGATGAAGATGACGATCAGGTCACGCGCCGAGGCCATGACCAGTGAGCCGAGGACCGAAGCCAGGATGAGAAAGTAGTACTCCCCCTGGTAGTAACGCTCCGACTCGATGTAGTGATGAGACATCAACAACACCAGGTAGGCCGACACGATGAGCACGGCCTTGAGAGCGAGAGCGAAGTCGTCCACGACATATGACCCGTCGAACATCGACCTGACAGACCCGTCGGCGGCCAGGATCACCAAAGGCACCGCCGCCAGGGCGGTGCCGGCCACCGCCGCCGTGGCCGTCCAGTACTTGCGGGCGCGGGGCAGGGCGAGATCGAGGGCGAAGACCACGATCATGGTTGCCACGATCGTCAGTTCGGGCGCCAGCGCCAGATAGTCGATCTGATAGCTCATGTCATCCGATCGTGGTCGAGAGTCGGCACGCTCACACCGACAGGGTCAGGGCAGGTCATCACCCTCCCGCTCCCAGGGAAGCCACTATGTCCGAGTTGAGCACCGTGTTCACCAAGGAGCTGACCGAATCGGTGGTGGCATGGAAGACGAACTTGGGGAAGAACCCGATGACGACGATCAGCACGATCAAGGGCACCCAGGACGTCAGCTCGAACCTGTCGACATCGTGGAACTCGTGTCCTGTCCACTCTTCTTTTGGCTCACCGAGGTTGACCTGTTGCAGCATCCACAGCATGTACCCGGCCGTGAGAACGGTCCCCACCGCACCCAACACCATGGACGTGCGGAAAACGCCCAAGGAGAGCCCGGCAAGGGGGTTGTAGGAGCCGACCAGCGACATGAACTCACCCCAGAAGCCTGCCAACCCGGGAAGGCCGAGTGATGCCATCGCCGTGAAGGCGAGAATCCCACCCATGATGGGCATGAGCTTGATGTTGCCCCCCAGCCTCGACATCTCGCGGGTGTGGTAGCGATGGGACATCGACCCGGCCAGGAAGAAGAGAAGGCCGGTGATCAGCCCGTGAGCCACCATCCCGATGATGGCGGCGTTGATCCCTATGTCGGTCATTGTGGCGATGCCGAGCATGACGAAGCCCATGTGGCCCACCGACGAGAAGGCGATAAGACGTTTCATGTCGGTCTGGGCCAGACAGGCCAAAGATCCGTAGATGATCCCTATCACTGCCAGGATGGCGATGGCCGGGGCCCATCGCGCCGCCTCCTGGGGCAGTATGGGAAGTGAGATCCTGATGAACCCGTATGCGCCGAGCTTCAACATGACCGCTGCGAGGAGAACCGAGCCCACGGTCGGGGCGGCCGTGTGGGCGTCGGGGAGCCATGTGTGGAGTGGCCACATCGGTACCTTCACCGCGAAGCCGAGGAACATGGCGCCGAAGACGAGGAAGGCGAATTGGCCGCCAAAGGCGCCCGATGCCCCCAAATTGGTCAGTTGGGTGATGTCGAAAGTCCTGGGGCCGGAGTTCCCGGACTCGAAGTAGAGGGCCAGGAATCCGAGCAGCATGAAGGCCGATCCGAACAGCGTGAACAGGAAGAATTTGATAGAGGCATAGAGCCTGGTCTGGATCTCCTTGCTGAACCCGGGGATCTTTCGCGGCGTGCGATCGCCCCAGATGCCGATCATGAAGTACATGGGCAGCAGCACGACCTCGAAGAAGATGAAAAAGAGGACCAGGTCGAGGGAGACAAACGTCCCATTCATCCCGGTGGCCAAGATCAGCATGAGGATCAGGAACGCCTTTGGGTTCTTTGGCTCCTCCCAGTGGTTCCAGCTGTAGACAACGGCGAGAACCACCATGAAGGTGGAGAGCACGAGCATGGGAAGGCTGATCCCGTCGATCCCCATGTGGTAGTTGGCGTTGATGGCCCCGATCCAACTGCGGTTGACCTCGAACTGGTAGTGGTTGTAGGTCCCGGCCCCGAAGTCGAATTGGAAGATGACGACCACGGAGAGGATGAACGCTGCCAGTGTCACCAGCAATGCCGTGGCCTTGAGTGCGTCCTCCCGTTCCTTGGGCATGAACCCAAGGAGCAGGGCGCCGGCGAGGGGCAGGAACACGATCAGTGTCAGGCCCCAGGTATCCAACCATTCCATTTGCTCTCAGCCTCTCCTATATGACGAAGACGAACAGGACAATCAAGACCAACGCGCCACCCACGAAGGAAGCCGCGTATTGCTGCACCCTCCCGGTCTGCAACTTGCGCAGAGCCGAGCCGGCGCCGTCGGCTGCCGCCGACAAACCGTTGAAGACACCATCGATCCCCCGCTGGTCCACACCGGCGTAGATGAAGGTGCCGAGACCCTTGATCAGCATTGCAACGCCGTTGACGATTGCGTCGATGATGTAGGTGTTGGTCCAATTGACGAAGTGGGCCACCGGGCCCATGGTCGCCGCCACCAACCCCAGCGCGGCGTCGTCGATGTAGTACTTGTGACGGAGCAGCGGGTAGAGGAGGGGAATCTCAAAGATGTCTCTCTCCTTCTGGGTGGGCCTGTCCTTTGAGTAGATGAGCCAACCTGCGGCGAAACCACCCACCGCGGCGAGAAGGCCTATCGCGGCCAGACCCCAGTTGATCCCCTCCGCGTGATGATCTCCCATGGGGACGACGCGAACGGCAAGCCACTCGGTGAAGTTGCCGATTCCCGGGATCTCGACGCCCGGGATGTTGAACAAGCCGAAGAGGATGGAGGGGATGGCGAGAGCCACGAGAGGGCCGGTCATGACTCGTGGCGACTCGTGTGGCGTGCCGTGACCCTTGTAGTCCCCGTGGAAGGTGAGGGCGATGGCACGCGCCATGTAGAACGCTGTGACGAAGGCACCGGCAATGGCGATCCACATGACCGCGGTGTAGCCACCGTCACCCAAGGTGGCGAGGATCTCGTCTTTGGACCAGAACCCGGCGAAGGGGATGATCCCGGCAAGCGCCAGCGATCCGGCGACAAAGGTCCAGTAGGTGGTGGGCATGTACTTCCTGAGACCACCCATGTCGCTCATGTTGTTGGAGTGAACCGCATGTATCACCGACCCGGCCCCGAGGAAGAGGAGAGCCTTGAAGAAGGCATGAGTGAAGAGATGGAAGAGACCGGCGGTGTATCCACCCGCGGCCACAGCCGTCATCATGTAGCCGAGCTGGGAGACGGTGGAGTAGGCGAGCACCTTCTTGATGTCGTCGGCGACCAGGGCGAGAAGACCCATGGCAAAAAGGGTTATGGCGCCGATAACCACCATGGTCGGGCGAGCGGCCTGTGCCATGTTCTGAAACAGGGGAAAGGTCCTGGCCATCAGGTAGACGCCTGCTGTCACCATGGTGGCGGCGTGCATCAAGGCAGACACCGGAGTTGGGCCGGCCATAGCGTCGGGAAGCCAAATGTGCAGGGGGAACTGAGCGCTCTTGCCCATCGCTCCGAAGAAGAGCAACGCACCGCCCACAACCGCTACCGCTGACAGCGCCTGCAATCCCCCCACTGCCGCCTCGTTGATAGCGGCGAAGTCGAATGAGCCCACCGAGGCCCCGAGGATGATTGTCCCCAGGATGAGGCCAACATCGGCGACTTTGTTGACCATGAATGCCTTGTTGCCGGCCCGTACGTTTTCCAAGTCCTCCCAGTAGAAGCCGATCAGGAGGTAGGAGGCGAGCCCCACACCCTCCCAGCCGATGATCATTTGGATCAGGTTGGGCGCCCCGACGAGGATCAGCATTGAGCCGGCAAACAAGGAGAAGGCTGCGAAGAACCACTCGACGCGGACGTCGCCGTGCATGTAGCCGACCGCATATATGAAGACAAACAGCCCGACCACGCTGACCAGGAAGTACATCATGATGGAGAGCCCGTCGACCACCCAACCCAGCTCGAAGACCAGACCACTCCCGATGCGGGCTATCTCGAAAGTGGTGGTCGAGAGGACGCCTTCGGTCATGTTGGTCAGGAAGAGGATCAGGGCCCAAAGCGAGTTGATGGCCAGAGCGCCAATGGCGAGCTCCGCACCGTGATACCGCATCCGCTTGCCAAAGGCCATGATCAGAAGGAAGGCGACCAAGGGGAGGGCCAACATGATCCCGGCTGTGTCTGCCCAAAACCCGCCGTTGCCGGCTGTCACGGCGTGCGTCGTCTCCTGGGCAAGGATCCACATCCCCATCACCACCTCATCAAGTTGAGGTCGTTGACGTTGGCCGACTTCCGATTGCGGAAGATCATCAAGACGATGGCAAGCCCTATGCCCACCTCGGCGGCGGCGACGGTGATCACGAAGATGGCGAAGACCTGGCCGATGGCCTGACTGGATCGAAGAGATGCCTCGAAGGCGACCAGATTGATGTTCACCGCGTTCAACATCAGCTCCACGGAGAGCAAGATGAGCACGATGTTGCGTCGGACGAGCAAGCCATAGATCCCCAGGGCGAACAGCGCCGCCGACAACACCAGGAATTGATTTACCAGCATCAGACGGAGACCCTCTCTTCTTCCTCGGCCGGGCTCAGGTCACGTCTGGCGATGGTTATCCCACCGATCAGTGCCGCCAGCAAGACGAAGGAGACCACCTCGAAGGGGATCACGAATCGACCAAGCAATGACTCGCCGATCACCTCTGTCGGGGTGGCCTCGCCCGGGTTGGCAACCACACTCGAGCCAAACGCCTCGATCGACGCCCAGGAAAGGGCGACGAAGGTGGCAATAGATAGAAAGGCCGGCCAGATCTTCTTGTCGGCGTCGAGACCCTCGTCGAGACCTGTCGGAGCGCGGGTGATCATGATCCCGAAGAGGAAGAGGACGATGACGGCTCCGATGTAGACCAGGACCAGGACCCAGGCCACAAACTCTGCGGACAGCATCAGGAACAGCCCGGCGGTCCCTGCCAAAGTCGCCACCAGGAAGAGAGCGGCATGGACCATGTTCGGCGAGGTCACGACCCGGAAGGCCGAGACCAGGACGGCCAGGCCGATCACCACGAAGACCCAGTTGGCAGGTTCGGAGGCCCAGTCAACGATTGTCACGGCGTCATCTCACTTCTCCAGGGCCGGTGCCTCGGGGACCGTCTTCAGCCAATCCTGGAGACGGTCCATGTCGTGCAACATGGCGCCCATCTTGGTTTCGGAGTATTCATACTCCGGTGACCAGAACAGGGCGTCGAATGGGCAAACCTCGACACAGATGCCGCAGTACATGCACAGGGCGTAGTCGATGTCGAAGCGGTCGAGCTCGGAGCGCACCTTTATCCGGCCGCCGGGTTGCGCCGGTTCCTGCTCCTCTTTGTGACCCTCGATGTAGATGCACCAGTCCGGGCAGTTCCGGGCGCAGAGCATGCAGACAGTGCAAGCCTCCTGGTCCAGGGCGATAACACCCCTGGCCCGGGGGACAGGCTGCTCCTTGACCTTGGGGTAGTTGACCGTTGCCAGGTGAGAGCCGGGAAACAAGATGGTCTTGAACATGGTGGAGATCGTCACCAATAGGCCCTTGACCATGCCCTTCCCGGGGAAGCTGCGCTCCGCCATCAGAGCAACACCTTGAAAACGCCGGTCACCAGGATGTTGGCCAGGGAGATCGGGATCAACCATTTCCAGGCGAGACTCTGAAGTTGATCCTCGCGGAATCTGGGAAAGGTCCAACGGAACCAGATGATGGCGAAGACGAGGATGAAGACTTTGGCGATCAGGATGATCGGGCCAACGACCGCCAACGTGTCTTCCGGAATCCCGGGAAGCCAGTAACCACCCAAGAACAAGGTGGCCGCAATGGCCGACATCGAGAACATGTTGGCGAACTCGGCGAGGAAGAAGAACAGGAACCGAAAACCCGAGTACTCGGTCAGATAGCCCATGACCAACTCGGACTCGGCGATTGGCATGTCGAATGGCGTCCGGGTCAACTCGGCGAGGGCAGCGATCATGAATACGCCGAAACCGATGAATTGGGTCACGATGAAGGGATAGCCCGCCGCGATCTGGGCCTCGACGATGCCGCTCATGCTCATGGTCCCGGCCATGATCACCGAGCCCACCACCGCCAGGACCAGGGGCAGCTCATAGGCGATCAACTGTCCGGCGGCGCGCAATCCGCCCATCAGGGAGTACTTGTTGGCCGATGACCAACCCGCCATGAGGACGCCGATCGTGCTTAGCGATGAGATGGCGAGGGCGTAGAAGATCCCGACGGACAGATCCCGGAATATCAACCCCGGCCCGAAAGGGATCACCACGAATAGGGCGACCGTTGAGACCAGGACCAGGATCGGTGCCAGCTTGAAGGCCGGACGATCAGCGTCGGCGGGGATCAGGTCTTCCTTCTGGAAGAACTTGACCCCATCGGCTATCAGCTGGGCCCATCCCCATCGTCCGCCGGCGAAGTACGGCCCAACTCTTGCCTGCATCTTGGCGGAGAGCTTGAGCTCGGCGAATCCGACTACAAGTCCTATGACCGGTATCAACAGGGCTACCAGCAGAACCTTGCCGGCGAGAGACACCCAGAAGTTGGCGAAGAGGTCGGTGAGGAATTCCATCAACTCGCCTACCTGTCCACGTCGCCCAGGACGAAGTCGAGACTGCCCATGATCGCGATGATGTCCGGCACCAGGACACCTTCGAGGATCCACGGAAGTATGGAGATGTTCGAGAAGCTGGCCGAGCGGATCTTGAGCCGATAGGGGCCTTGACCCCCGTCCGAGATCAGGTAATAGCCCATCTCGCCCTTGGGATTCTCAGCGCGCACATAGGTCTCGCCCTTGGGCACTTTGATCACCTTGGGCACCTTCGCCTGGAGTGGCCCACTGGGGATGGTGTCGATCGCCTGCTGGATGATGTGGACCGACTGCCTTATCTCTTCGAGCCGGACGTGCCACCGATCCCAGCAGTCGCCGTCCCGACCTGTGGGCACATCGAAGTCGAACCGATCGTAAGGCAGGTAGTGCTCGACCTTGCGAAGGTCGAATTCGACACCCGACGCCCTCAAGTTCGGGCCCGACACCCCAAACGAGGCCGCCACCTCCGCCGGCAGAACGCCAATCCCCTTGGTGCGGGCCAGGATGATCTCATTGCCTGCCACCAAATCCTCGATCTCGTCGCAAACACCCAGAACCTTGTCCATCGCGTCCCGCGTCTCCGCGAGGAATCCCGCCGGCAGGTCTTGTATCTGCTTCCGGGTGTTGGAGCCCGACCCATAAGCCGGCTTGACACCACCGATCCTGTTGAAGTTGGGATGGAAGCGGCCCCCGGTGACACCCTCGAGGAGATCGAGGACTCTCTCCCTCTCACGCAGAGCGAAGAAGAGTGGGGTCGCTGCTCCCAGCTCGAGGGGATAAGACGCCATGAAGACCAGATGCGATGAGATCCGGGCCATCTCGGTGAGGATCAGCCTGATGTACTGCGCCCTTTCTGGGACCTCCAGCTCCATGAGCTTCTCAGCGGCCACGATGAAGGGCACCTCATTGGCGTAACCGGATACCCAGTCGATGCGGTTGACCAAGGTGGTGATCTGCGGATAGGTCCTGACCTCGGACAGCTTCTCGTAGCCACGATGCATATACCCAATGACGGGGGAGATGTCGTAGGCGCGCTCCCCATCGACACGGGCCACCAGACGGAGGACGCCGTGAGTCGACGGGTGCTGGGGCCCGATGTTGAGGGTCATGTCCTCGGTCTCCAGCTCGACCGAGACGGAAGCGTCGGACAGATGTCGGACCAGGTCTTGCTCCATCACCAGCTCATGCCTCCGGGTTTGTCTCGGAGGGACCGTCGGCCTCGGGCATGGCCTCGACGTCCACGGTTCCCGGCCAGGGCTTGACCTCACGGCTGAGCAGTGGATAGCTCTTACGGAGCGGGTGACCGATGAAGCCGTCCGGCAGGTAGAGATGGCTCAAGTTCGGGTGCCCATTGAAGACGATCCCGAACATCTCAGCCGCCTCGCGCTCGTGCCAATCGGCGCCGCGATATACGCCTATCAGGCTGTCTATGGCCGGTGCCTCTGCAGAGAGGTCGGTGGAGAATGTGACCCTCTTGCCGGTGCTCAAATCGGCGACCGTGGCCAAGAGCTCGATCCGCTCGACAACTTCTTCACCGGGCGGGTCACCAACAGCCACCTCCGATGTCCAATCGACCGCCGACAGCCAGGAGAAGAAGACCATGCCCTCGTCCCGGGCCGTCTCGAGGGCTTGGGACCAATTCTCGGCGGGCACCCGGATCTTGATGGTGCCAAAGGCGACCTGGGCCTCACCACCGACCGCGGCCGCCATCTCGTCGGCCAGGCCCTGAAGCGGATCGACGGTGGTCTCGGCGTCAGACGGGCTCGAGGTCACGCCTGTTCCACTTCTCTTTGATGTTTTCACCCTGGATTTTTTGCTGAAGGAGGACGATCCCGTCCATCAGCGCCTCGGGACGTGGGGGGCACCCGGGCACGTAGACGTCCACCGGGATCACCTGGTCAACTCCCTTGGTGACCGAATATGAATCCCAATACGGCCCACCGCAGTTGGCGCATGAGCCCATCGAGATCACGTACTTGGGATCGGGCATCTGGTCGTAGAGACGACGAATGGCGGGTGCCATCTTGTCGGTCACGGTGCCCGCCACCACCATGAGGTCCGCCTGACGTGGTGAGGCAGGGAGGGGGATGATGCCGAAGCGCATGAAGTCGTATCGCGGCCCCGATGCGGCCATCAACTCGATGGCGCAACAGGCCAGGCCGAACTGGAACAACCACAGTGAATACTTCCGGGACCAATTGAGAAGCCAACTCACGGGCTTCGGGGCCCCGAACTTCTGGACTACTCCCACTTGAGCACTCCTTTGCGAACCGCGTAGACCAGGCCCAGGATCAGGACGGCGATGAAGAAGGACATCTCCACGACACCGAACCAGCCAAGCCCCTCCACGAGGATCGCCCAAGGGAAGATGAATACGGCCTCGACGTCGAAGATGACGAAGAGGAGGCCGTAGATGTAGTAGCGAACGTAGGTCTGGCTCCACCCGGAGCCCACCGGGTCGACGCCGCATTCGTAGGTCATCTGCTTGGTGGCCGAAGGGTTGGTTGGCCGCAATACGGACAGCGATACCGAGCATCACCAGCACCAGCACACCGCCGAGGGCCGCGAACGCGCCGACAGTCAAATAGCTCTCGAAATATGGACTCATGCGTGCTCAGCTGGAGGAATCGCCACCGTTTGCGAGTATACGCATAGGGTCTTTCACGTCGAAGTCGCGTCGCCGAATGTGCCCGATGGCCGATTGCCCACCTCGGCGAAGCGTGGTCATACTGCCCGAAGTGGACCCCAAACCAACCCACAGTGGCAACGGCCTGGCCGCTCTCGTGTCCGAGATCGAACAGCGTCTGACCGGCAGCGCCGGCTCATCGCGACTGTCAGCGGACCTTGGGTCGATGCTGCCCGATGCCTCCACCTACGTGATCGTCCTCTTCGATGGACTGGGTATAGCGCAACTGGGCCACCGGGCCGCCAGCGGCCTGCGAGGGTCCCTAGCTGGATCTCTCCGTGCCCCCTTCCCCACCACCACACCGGTGTCACTGGCCAGCTTGGCCACCGCGTCGAACCCTGGCCAACATGGCCTGGTGGCCCACCTCATGTGGCTGGAGGAGTTGGCGCGGGTCGTGAACACGTTGAAGTGGGTGGATCTGTCGGGTCGACCGGTTGACCACGACTATGCCGCGATGCTCCCCCACCCGAACCTCTGGGAACGTCTCCGCAACGGTGGAGTCGAGCCGATCACCGTGCAACCCGGCGCCTTCATGGCGAGCCCGCTGTCCCGCCTTCTCTATCGTGGTGCACGCTTCGAGGCCACCTGGAGCGAGGCCGACCTCGTGGACGCGACAGTCCAACTCGCCCGTGTGCCCGGCCGACTCATCTTCACCTATTTCTGGGAGGTGGATTTCGCCGGACACGTCTCAGGGCTCGACTCATCGGAGTTCCATCAGGCGATGACGCGGGCCAACCGGGTATGGGAAGAGCTCGCCAGCCGTCTTCCCCCCGATGTCTGTCTCATCGGGACCGCCGACCACGGGCTCATCGAGTATGGCGACGACCACAAGATCCTGGTGAGGGGAGAGCCGTGGGATCGGCTCCGCTACGGGGGCGACCCACGAGGAGTTCACATTTGGGGAGACATCGAGGTGGCACGGGCCTTGGCTGAGGAGACCGGGGGCACTCTGGTTCTTCCCGAGGACGTCTACGAGCCACCGATCACCGACATTGCCCGGAGCAGGCTGGGTGAGCACCTGCTGCTTGCCCCTCCCGGCAGGGTGATCCTCCCACCCGGCTTCGACAAGAGGTTGCGTTGCTACCACGGTGGGCCGGACCCGGCAGAGGTGGAGATACCACTTCTCATCGGTTGATCGTTTTGTAGGGTCGGATGCGGGGTAAGAAGGCTGGGACCCCATCATTTGGACCCAGCCCGCGAGGTGGGGATGAGATCGGAGAGAACGAGATCATGAAGATCACCACCGTCGGCGCCCTTGGCACCGGTGCCCTGGTTGTCTACGTGACCCACCCGGAGAAGGGCCGCCGGCGTCGCAGGCGGCTGCTTGCCTTGATCAAACACGAGGGCAAGCGTGCGATTCGAGCACTCCGACTACAAAGAGAGGCGGCCGAAGACATAACCGTCGACCTGACCGATCGTCGAACTGTTTCCGAATCTCAGAGGAGGGCCAGTTCTTCTCCACGTCGGGGCTTCACTCGCTACGAGCGTCACGTCAACGAGTTGGAGGCGTCCCCTGACCGCCCCCATGCAGAGTCCTGGGGTCCTTCAGGAAGTGGAAAGTGACCGGGGTCTTCGTCGACCGGTAGCGACACGACCTCGACTCGTCCTTTGGGCATCGGTCCTAGCCTTCGCCCACATGGACGTAGCACTAGGTCTCCTGGCCGCATTGGCGGCGACCGTCTTTGCCGGGGACCTCTGGGTCAGTTACCGGAGACGCCCGAGGCCCCATATCGCCGCGTACGGGGCAGGCATGACGATGTTCGCCGTCGCCACCTGGGCCTTCTTCCTCGGTCTCACCATCGGCTGGACCGGACCGATGTATCGGACCTTCTACCTATTCGGGGCCGTGCTCAACATCCCGTTCCTGGCATTGGGGTCGATGTTCCTGGTCGTCGGCAAACGGTCGGGGCATGTGATGGCCATCGCCCTCGGTGCCTTCGTCGCCATTTCGACGACCCTCACCGCCACGATCCCGTTCGCCAAACCGCTGCCCGAGACCGGGGTGCCCCATGACGTGTTCGCCACAGGGTTCGGACCGCGACTGTTCGCCATCATCGGCGGCGCCATGGGTGCCACCATCCTCATCATCCTGGCCGTGGTCAGCATCTTCCGGTTCTGGAGCAAGAATCGAAGGATCGTCTGGGGCAACCTCCTCATCGTCGCCGGCACCTTCGCCGCCGCATCGGGCGGCACCGGTCTCGCCCTAGGGGAGAGCAGCGCATTCGCCATCTCGCTGCTGGTGGCAGTCACCCTGATCTGGGCTGGTTATCGGGTGGCCTCCGGAGCACGCGCCCCGGCGCCGTCAGCCCGCGATGTAGCTCATCTCGACGCGTGACCCGATGCTGACCGTCTGGCTGGAGCGGATCTCCGACTCTCTAATCATTGGTAGCCGCTTGATCGTCGTAGCTCCAGGGGTCTTGTGGGCAAGCTTGATTGAGGTCTGACCACTCTCGTGTCAATGGCACATCGTCGTACGGCGTCCAGTTGCCGTTGCTGTCGACAAACGTGTCTAAGGACGGCACTTCGGCGGAATAGCCTTCTTGTTCTAGACATTCCGACTCACGCACCAATAGTTGATAGTAGACCTCGAATTCGGCCCGGCTCTTTGGTGCTGGAGGTGTTGGGTAACGCTTCTCGGCGGCTGCCATGCAGTCTTGGAGGACTTGTATCTCCAGCTCGCTGACGTTTGAACCGTCCCAGCCTCCGTCAGGTGTTCTCGTGAACGCCGTGACTGCCTGATCATGCAAACAGGTCTCGATGAGGTCGGCGATCTCGGCGTTGGTCGCTGTCGGCTCAAGACGTTGACGCGCCTGTTCCAAATCATCGTTGTTGGCCGACGTGGTGCACGCCCCGAGGGCCAGAATCAGGATCAAAGAGGCAACGACACGCACTCCGCTAGCCAACTAGTCGGCTTCGGAGCCCGGCAAAGTCACTGCGTTGTTCAGCTTGTCTTATGCGGCCTCGTGGGAAGCTACTACTACGACCGGACGGCCACAGAGGGCTGCAACGGCTCCTTCCGACAGTATGACAACGGAAATCATGACAACGGAAATCGTTCGGCCCGCTAGATATCACTCTGTGCTAGCATCGAAATATGGCTTCAACTCGGACGACCTTCACGATCGATGATGCGTTGGTCGAACGTGCTCGCCAGCTCGGCATCAACATCTCCGCGGCCGCTCGCGAAGGAGTAGCCGCCGCGGTGCGCGCTCAGTTGGCCGCCGCCGATCGAGCGGCTTACGAGCGAGTTCCCGAACGGCCCGACCCGGTTTGGGGCGAACTCGAAGCATGGGGCGCTGAGTGACGCGGGGCGAAGTCTGGCTCGCACAAGTCGGCCGCAAGCAACGACCCGTGCTGATCCTGACCCGATCGGAAGTGATCGACGTTCGCGAGCTCGTCACAGTTGCCGAGATCACGACGTCGGTCCGCGGCCTGGCTGCTGAAGTCGAACTCGATGACAGCGACGTTGGACTGGCCCAACAGTCGGTAGTCAACTGCGACGGTCTCCACACCGTCACCCAGTCATCGCTCACACGTCGTGTCGGGATCCTGGGCGACGAGGTGATGGTCAAGGTGTGCGGGGCGGTCAACTACGCCCTCGGTTGCTGACACCCCTCGCTCAGCCAACACCTTGCGTACCCACGCGTGCCCTCAGCCGCCGATGTAGCTCATCTCGACGACTAAGTTCGCGTCGTTTCGCGTTGGTGCTGGAAACATGCTCTGACCTGGGGAAATAAGAGTGACACTCTTGTGATTGGCATGCGTCCTTTCGCCTCGTTTTCCGTCCTCTCGCGGAATATCCGCGGAACGCGAGGACCGGGCTGAGGCCCCCTCTTATGGTTCATCGCGACTCGGCCGAGCTCACGCGTTGATCGTCATGTGATTCGAACACCTGGCCACCACTCTGCTTGGCGGTTGACCTGTGACCAGCTGTGCCAGACAGTTGCGCTTGTGAGACCGGTCATGTGCGGTCAAGCGGCGCCCCCGTCCGATCGGGGTGGAGACCGCCGAGGTGCACACAGAGCAGGGATCGGACCAGCACCCACTCTGAGCTCGATGGCCTAGGAAGTCACTAGCGCCAACCACTCAGGAAGACTTGGTGGCAATACCTCCCATCCGGAGGTCGGAGCAATCCAATCGACCCGATCCTCATTGACGACAACCCCTGCCGAGGTCACCGTCTCAGAGGACGCCCTCTCATCGAAGCCCACCAACAATATGGATCCGTCTCGTAATGCTGACCTGTCCGCTCTCCGCGCACCAAAGAACCCGATCTCCATGACAGGTGGGATCGAGACTCCGCTCGGAACAACTAGAGCTGTAGCCGACCCTGAGACGGTAACAAAGATGGAACATTGCGCGCGATCCACCTCAACATGTGAAACCCGCATCTCAAGCAGAATGTCGGTTTCGTTGGCGATAGCTAAGGCGGACCGCGTCTCGCCATCACCGCTGCCGCACCACGGTGCTGCGATCCACAAGGCGTAGGCGCCCACACCTGCAATTAGGGTAGATCCGACTATCCACAGCCACAGCCGGTTCCTCGTTCCAACAGATCCCACCTAAATCACCACAGCTTGTGTATTCCTATTCAAAGGAACTGATTCCTACCTGAGATGGGGCGACGTCACACTCAAGGCTCTTCCACGAGGGTCTCGCTGTGCTGGTCAAACTGTGCAATTGCCTCATCAGCGTCAATAGCACTCGCTGCCAAAATGGAGGCACCCTGTTCCAAAGAGATCCAGGTCACCGTTGCATCCGGTCTGGCCTGGTCGCCCGGAAAGACCTCAACCAGGAGCACAGGGCTGGACGCATCGTCCTCTACTGAGAACTCAAGAATTGTGTAGCCCGGATCATCCAGATCGAAGGGCCCTATGTAGAGTTCCAAGGGCTCAGTCGGATAATAGAGGACAGAAGCAGGACTGATGGGAACGCCAGTAGCAACCGACATCGCTACGCCACCGGAATGTCGCAATCCCACAATATCCTCTGGATAAGCCTTCAGAAGCTCTGGTGCGATAATCACAATTGCCTGGAGTTCAGCTGCGTCGGCAAGGACAGCAGACGGCGCAACATCAGGTTCGAAGCCTCTTCTCCATGCTTCGGTGGTTAACCACTGCTGGTCGCGTGTTTCCTCGGGGGAAGGCGCCGGTTCGTTTGCAACCACAACTTCCGATCGCTCTAGCACGGGACCCTTCGTACCGTCAGAATTGTAAGTCGACATGTCGCTAGCAAGCGCAAGCAGGGCTTCCGCAGCGCTGAGGTCGAAGTCAGCAACAACGGAACCGATGATCTGGCCGTTGAGGCTTGACGGGGACTCAAGGTACGAGTCCGAATCCAGTTCCACTGCGCCGGCGAGCACGAACGGAGTTGCTCGAGCCTCGTTGAGCGTCACATTCCCTAACACGTTGGTCCATACGCGATACTCAAGCCCGTCGACAAATCCCCATGTGTTGGGGTTCCCAGCGACGTCTAGGAAGATACGAACGGTCGATCCAGCCTTGACCGACGGTACTTCCTGGACTTGCTCTGACTCTTCGAGGAGCGCGAACTCCTGTGAGCCGTCCAGTACAACACTGCCGACCGTGAAAACTCCGACTGCTCTGAATGTCCCGGGAAACACGTCTTCTTCGACAATGACCTTGTCAAGCGTCCCGTCAAACACGTAGGCGACCGGCATTCCCACGAGTGCGGATAGCTGGCCGCTGGATTCAGATATCGCAAAGCCCTTGTTCCTCGCGACCCAGAGCAATGCGGCGGATGCTCCTAGCGTCGCACACAGTACGAGGACGCCAATCTGCATGATTCTCTGGCGGGTTCGCATGCCTGTATCTCCTAGCCCGCGTATTCCGGGCCTGCTCGATCTATTGCCAGAGCGCGATAGACCCCAGGGCTCCCAGGGGGGTGGAGATAGCTATAGATCCGTAGTTCCGCGTCATACCCTTCTGCTCCTGATGGCGGATAGGCGTAGGGACCTACGAACTTAACAAAGCTATTGCCCGGGGTCACCGTCTGCTGTGACACGGTTGTGTAGCCCGCGACGATTGGAGCATTTATGTCCCAATTGCTTATGAATGAATCCACTGCGCAACTTGCGGAAGTTGTCGGCGCATCGACACGTCGCGCACGCAACAGGAGACTTACGTTGCCCTCGGTAGAAGTGGACACCTTCTTCAGCCAGGCTGACGGCCGGAACCCGTTTCCCGAGTGATTCCACATGCGGGCTGAATTGTATATGTACCCCCCGTAGGCATTGTTGAACTGACCCCAATAGGTTCCGTATTGAGCTCCACCTGAGTAGACGTCGAACACGCCACCTGAGATATTCCACGGATCTTCGCCCATCTCGAAACTCGAATTCGCAACTACTTCTGTGTGCCAGAACCGATGGGATAGGTTTGCCCAATCATCGATGTCGGGAGTGGCCTTCTGGTAGAGAAATGTCTTGCTGTTGCATGTCGACATTGTTGGGCGCAGGCCCTGGATTATGGAGTCGCCATCGCCCGAATGGTGGATCCCATGACCGTGCCCAAATTCATGCGCCACTAGGCCTCGGCGTTCGGTTGCGGTCAGAGGATCACTTGTATCATCAAAGTCAAAGACAATATACGAAAGGGTGAAGCAGTAAGCTGTACCTCCCCAGGAGTTCCCTTTCCACGAAGGAACGTTATAGAGATCTAGCGTCCCTGACGTAGGCGAACTCACTTCCGTCGCAGACATATATGAGGCGCCCGTGTCTGGACGTTCGAACGAATTCCATGAGGTCGCGCCGACCTGGACGTCCGTCTTAAGTGTAGCCGTCCACGGTTGTGCCCCAGTGAACCCGGAGTTGGCAAAGTAGTACGTCGCCTGAGGTCGCAACGAACACTCATAATCGCGGGTGTACGCCAGGGCAGTTGATGCCAAGAAGACCACGATCCAACCGGCGACGAAGGCTGCCAATCCTCCGAACACGAGTCTTCGATACAGCATCGCGTACCTCCAAGAAGTTGGAGCAATCGCGATTGTCGCGCCCCCCATGCCTTCGCGCAAGGGGGATCCAAGAGCAATTCCGAGAGATCTATCTGAGTCCAGACGCGCACGGGCGAGCTTCTGGCCAATCTCGTCCTGGGTTCCGCTCTCAATGCTCGCCTGACAGGCCTACCGAAACGCACAAACCGAAACCGTCTTCGCCCCCGGTCGCCACAGGGCCGACGACTCGGGCCCGGCGATCGAGCGAGCCGCCTAAATAGCCGAGAGCTCGCACTCTCCTGCGGCCAGGCGCGGGATCGGTCTGATTTGCTCCAGAACCCAAGTCACGCTGACTGTTTCATCCGCCCAGCATCTACCCTTTGCGCTATCGGGCAGGGTCCTCCGGGTTTCTAACCGCGTTTCCAACCCATCCCGTCCTCGTAGCTCCGAGGTGCTCCTTTCGGTCCGCAAAACGCCGTACACACCTCCAGCACAAGACCAACCGCGACAAGGGCACCCACAACACATTTCATCAACCCAGATTTCTCACAGCGCGGCGAAACGAGACCAAGCAACAACGCCCGATAACCAGAAGCAATCTCGGACGGTTCTGCCAACAAAGTCCGCGGCATGACTCGACGCCGACCAACGACTAACCCGAGCGCCCAGGGAGCCTTTGACAGTGCTTGTACTTCAGGCCTGAGCCGCACGGGCATCGTTCGTTGCGACCCACCTTCGCCTCGGTCTGGATCTGACGGCCGGCTCCTTGTGGTGTTCTGAGTCTTCGCTCCCAGTCCCTGAGGTGTGCCTCCTTCCTCCTCAGAGCCGCAGCTCAGCTATCTAGCTCATCCTGTCGGGTGTCGAGTTCGGCGCTCCGTTTTGCCGCCTGCCGCGATATCTGCTCGGCGAACGCAGCGGTGTCGGGGCCATCTGTGCCAACGACTGTCTCGAGCTCATCGAGGATGAGCCTGGCCACTCCATCTCCCATCGCCAGCCCCATCGCGTCGCAGTATCGGCGCCAGGTTGACCAAACCGCATCAGACACCGGAACCTTGACTGCTTGGACGCCTTCGGTGTGATCAAGCTCTGCGAACACTCTCCGGTCGATCTTCGCCAACCTGCCGCGATCTAATGCCATGACGCCACCTCTCCGGTTAACCAGTTAACCGACCGCAACTTGTTGCACGTGCGTGTGTCTTTCAGGGGAGGGTGTGCGCGAGGTGGGTGAGTTCGAGCGGTAGTCCACTCGCAGGGTGGGTGATCGCTGTGGTGGATGGGGGCGATGAGGCATCGACTGACTTTGACGAGAGATGTCGATTCCTCTCGGTCGAGGTCGATCACGTGATCGAGGCTTCTGGGAAGGCCCTGGGGAAGCGGATTGTGGGCGCTCACAGCCCCCAAAGGTCGCCAGAGGCGGTTTCAAACCGGTCGCAGAAACGATCACAGAGCCGCACCCGAGCGGTCTGCGACTGTGTTGAAAGCGGACCAGGTCAGGGTCGAAGGCATGGAACACGAAAACCGGATCCACCACACCGATCCGAGCGGAGAACCCTGTCAGCAGAGTGTCGAGGACCCTGTCCGAAACCCTCCAACTCCGCGGCCACCGAGCCATGACCGTGGAATGACAGGGTACTGCCCACGATGAGCGGCATGGAGACACATGATCGGCTCCTGACCGTCGAGGAACTTGCCGAATGCCTCGGTGTGCCGGTGGCGACGGTCTACGCCTGGCGCTACCGGAGGGAAGGGCCGCTCGGGTTCCGGGTCGGCAAGTACGTCCGCTACCGATGGCAAGACGTCCAGACCTGGATCCAAGCTCAGCTCCAACACGCCAGCAGCTGAGCAGGCGCCTGAGTCGAGCTGTACGTTGGCGCAGGAGAGCGGCGACGGCCGCCCGAGGAGGTGACCATGGCACACATCCAGGATCGGGGGAACGATCACGATCGACGCTGGCAAGCCCGCCACCGCGACCCTGATGGGCGGGAGAGGTCCAGGACGTTCACCCGGAAGGTCGACGCCCAACGATGGCTCGACCAGGTGACGGCCGACCTGGTGACCGGACGATACGTCGACCCCAATGCAGGAAGGGTCACCCTCGGCGACTTCGCCGGCCAGTGGCTCGAGGCGCAGACCTTCGATGCGACCACCCGGGAGACGATGGAGTCTCGGGTACGCACGCACCTACTGCCGACAATCGGGGACGTGGAGCTCCGCCATCTGAAGCCCTCCACCGTCCAGGCGTGGGTGAGGAGCCGCCAGACCGAGGTGGCGCCCTCTTACTGCCGGTTGCTCCTCTCCAACCTCTCCACCATCCTCTCAGCGGCCGTTGAGGATGGCCTGATCGCCTCGAATCCGTGCTCGGTGTCATCTGTGAAGGCCCCGCGGGTAGACCGACGGCGGGTGGTCCCGTGGACGGTCGAGACGGTCCACGAGGTGATCGAGGGCCACCCGGCTGAGTTCCGTGCCATCCCGCTGCTGGGAGCCGGCTGTGGGCTTCGTCAAGGGGAGCTCTTCGGCCTGACTTTGGATGCGGTCGACTTTCTCCGACGAGTGGTCCATGTCCGTCAACAGCTGCGCCTCGTTGAGAACCGGGTGGTCCTCGCCCCACCGAAGGGGGGCAGGGAGCGGGAGGTCCCGCTACCCCATGTCGTCGCCATGGCCCTGGCCGACCACATTCAGGGATTCGGCACTGCAACGGTGACGCTGCCGTGGCGTGAGCCGAGAGGAGAGGAACGCCTGGCGGACCTCCTGTTCACCAATCGGGACCTCAGACCCCTCACCCGTGCCTACTTCACTCACAACGCCTGGAAGCCGGCGCTAGAAGGGGCCGGGCTGGAGCGGAATCGCGACAACGGGATGCACGCTCTCCGACACCATTACGCCTCGGTGCTCCTCGAGAGCGGGGTCAGCATCCGGGCAGTGTCCGAGTACCTGGGCCATCACGATCCCGGCTTCACGCTGCGCACCTACGCCCATCTCATGCCCGAGTCGGAGGATCGGGCCCGAGCCGCGATCGACGCCGCGCTTGGTGCTCCGGCGGAATCCTCGCGGAATGCGGGGGAGAGCTGATCGCATTTCCCCAGGTCAGAGGCCCTAGCGGCCCTCTAACCCCCGATGTAGCTCATCTCGACGCGTGACCCGATGCTGACCGTCTGGCTGGAGCGGATCTCCGAGTAGCGGTCGTCGCGACCGCTCCACACCTGGTCGATCAGTGGGCCGATCTCGTCACCCTGTCGCATGACATCTCTGAGATTGGTGCCGGATGCGGCGAAGAGACAGGTATAGAGCACACCTTCTGCCGACAGACGCGCCCTGGTGCACGAACCACAGAATGGTTTGGTCACCGAGGCGATCACACCCACCTCGCCGGCACCGTCGAGATATCGGAAACGGTTGGCCACCTCACCTGGGTAGTTGGGCGGGATCGGCTCCAGGGGAAAGACCGAGTTGATATCAGAGATCATCTCCTCGGCGGGGACCACGTCGTCCAGTCTCCATCCGTTGGTAGTGCCGACGTCCATGTACTCGATGAAACGGACGATGTGACCGGTTCCCCGAAAATGCCGGGCCATGTCCAGGACCGAATGCTCGTTCACACCCCGCTTCACCACCGCGTTGACCTTGATCGGGCCTAGACCCTCCTCGGCCGCCGCCTCGATGCCTTCGAGCACCGCACCCACAGGGAAACCGACATCGTTCATCTGCTGGAATGTCGGATCGTCGAGTGCGTCCAGACTGACCGTCACCCGATTGAGACCGGCCGAGGCGAGACCGCGAGCCTTGCGCACCAGCAACGAGGCGTTGGTGGTCAGTGTGAGGTCACCCACCCCGTCGACGGCGCTGAGCATGCCGATCAGCTTCTCGAGATCCTTGCGCAGCAGCGGTTCGCCGCCGGTGATCCGAATCTTCTCCACCCCGCGCTCGGTGAACAGCGTGACCAGGGTGTTGATCTCCTCGAACGACAACAGGTCGTCCTTGGGCAGGAACTGGTGGTCCTTGCCGAACAGCTCCTTCGGCATGCAGTAGGTGCAACGGAAGTTGCAACGGTCGGTGACCGAGATCCTCAGGTCTCGGATGGGACGGCCCCGACGGTCCACCAGGTCTTTCATCACAACAAGAGTATTTGGCCTGCCGGGAAATGTCTCTAGCAACTGGCAACTACGTGCTTGGCGTCGACTGTCCGAGCAACCAGCCGCCCATCCCGACGGGAAGAGCGAGAAGGGGTGCCAGAATGCTCACCCAGGGAAGAAGCCATACGACCCCTAGGACCGCCGACCCGAGGACGATCGACCCGTACAGGCCCAGCCTCGACCTGATCACCCTGCCCAGTGCCATCGAGGCGGGAACACCCGCCAAGAGCGACAGGACCAGAACGATGCCGGAGAAGGCCAGAACGAGGGGGACGAAGATGGCGAGAAGCGGAAGACTCGCCGCGGCCGGGGCCACCCCCAAAGCCAGTGCCGCCACCGCGGCCACCACCAGCGGCGAAAGCATCACAAGAGCGCCGTACCCGAAGGCCTTGACGGGTTGGTGGAGCACGTTCTCGCCGGCCGCGCTGGTACGTTCGGGCCAACCCCAGGCCACCAGCAGCGCGGTCACCGTCAGACCGAGCACCACGAGGATTCGGGCGAGGATACCGAGAGCGCGCACACGTATGTTCGGCGGCAAGGGCTCCTTGTGCACCACCACCCCCCCTACCGTCACCTGAGTCAATCCGGTCGCTTCGTTGCTCGACCGATAACCGAGGTCGCCGCCCACTTCCAGAGGCCCATCGATCGCGACGGTGGTGACCGTTATGTCGACATTGCCGCCGACCGAGCCCCGCAAACGGGTGCTCCGCTGCGTCCCTGAAAGGTCGCCTCCTATGCCACCCGACGAAGAGAAGCCGACTGCCCAGGCGAGTACATCACCGCCCACCTCACTATCCGGGTCGAGGTCGGCGCTCCACGATGCGCCGACCGCATCTTCACCGACCGAGCCTGAGACGATCAGGTGGTTGGCGGTGTATCGCAATGAGCCGCCTATCGAGCCCGAGACTCTCACCGACGGGGCGACGGCAATGACGTTCCCGGTCACTTCGCCACTGATCTGCACCTCCTCGGCGGCGAATGCGATCAGATCGCCCTCCACGGTGCCCTCGACGATCACCCTGACACCGGCTGCGTAGAGATCGCCCGGACTGGTGTCACCCTCCCTGATGATCACCAACTCGGAGGAAGCCGTTTCGGCGGCATGAGCGGTCCCGGCCATCCCAAGAAGAAAGAAGCCGGTCAGGGCCAGGAGCGTGATGAGGCTATATCGGGAGTGCATTGGCTGCCAGATCGAGAAGCGACGTTGGGAAGATCCCCCAGAGAATCGTCGTTCCGACGGCTATTGCCAACACCCAGCCCGCCGCGCCGATGGACACAGCGGTCTCGATAGTCCCCTCATCCATGTACATGAGGACGATCACCCTGATGTAGAAGGCAAAAGCGATCACCGACGCGAGCACGGCCATGATGACCAGCCACTCGTACCCCATGGCCCAGGCATCGGAGAACACGCCGAATTTGGCAACGAAACCCGAGGTCAGGGGAAGGCCGCCCATACCAAGGAGGAGGACGGTGAATGACCCGGCGAGTAGAGGGCTTCTCTTCGCCAGTCCGCGATATAGGTCGAGCGACGACCCAGCCGAGCCAGGCCCACTGACCACGGCAACCACGGCGAAGGCGCCGACCAGCTGAATTGCATAGACGGCCACATAGAACAACACGGCTTGCGTGGACCCCCCAACCACACCGGTCATGATGAAACCGGCATGGGCGACACCCGAGTAGGCCAGCATCCTCCGCAGATCTCCCTGGACCAGGGCCAGGACGGACCCGAGGAGCATGGAGAGGGCCGAGATCGCGGCAACGGCCGGAAGCCAGCTGAGGTCAAGGTCACCCAGCGCCGTGAGCAGGATTCGGGCGATTGCCGCAAAGCCTGCGATTTTGGCAACGGCCGCCATGTACCCGACCAGCCCGGCCGGGGCCCCCTGGTAGACGTCGGGGGCCCAGGTGTGAAACGGAGCCGCCGAGACCTTGAACCCGAGTCCGGCGACTACCAGCCCGGTCCCGATCAGGACCACTGCAGGACTGGTCATGACGAAATCGCCGAGGAACTGTCTGATCTCGGTTATCTCGAACTGTCGGGTGCCGGCGTATATCAATGCCACTCCATAGATGTACATCGCCGAAGCGAATGACCCGAGCAGGAAGTACTTGATCGCCGCCTCATCGGATTCGGACCTGTCCCGCTCCAACCCTGCGAGCACATATAGCGAGATCGATCCCACCTCGAGACCCAGGAACAGCATGACCAGGTTGTTCGAGGCCACCATCAAGGAGAAACCCGACGTGGCGAGAAGCACCAAAGCCACCGCTTCCGCCCCCCTCCGGCCCAGCAGACGGACGAAACGCCACCCGGCGAGAAGGCCCAACGCCGCGACCAGCAACAGGGCGAGTCGGGCGAACACGGCAAAGCCATCCATCGAGATCATCCCGGAGAAGGCGAGGAGGCTCCCCTGATCGCCGGCGGTCACCGCATCACCGGCCCTGATCCACTGGAGGATGGCGAAGCCGGCGGCGACGGCCAGCGCCGCGCCACTGACCATTCCCAGGACACGGGGCTTCGGCTTCCACTGGACATCCACCAACAGCACCAGCGCGGCCCCAAGGGCCAGCGCCAGATCCGGTGCGATGGCGATCCAGGAGATCTCGGGTGGCGTGATCATGGGTTCTCCTCGGCCACGTACACGTCGGTCAGACGTCCCGGCTCGGGTATGACATAGCTGGTCTGGCTCTCGATCCGGGTCAAAACCGCTTCGGTGGACGGGGTGATCTTGTCGAGGAGGACCTTCGGATAGAGACCGATCACCACGATCAAGATGGCGATCGGAGCCAGCAATGCGATCTCACGCGGCGCCAGATCTTTCAACAGCCGGTTCTCTTCTTTGTCGGGCACCCCGGTGAAGACCCTCTCATATGCCCAGAGCAGGTATATCGCAGCGAGCACCACTCCGAATGCGGCGATGATCGCCAGGGCGGGCAGGGACGGGTAGCTGCCGATGAGGACCAAGAACTCGCCGACAAAGCCGTTGAGTCCGGGCAGCCCGATCGAGGCGAAGGCCATGAAGAGGAAGAACCCCGCGTACATGGGCATCACCTTCTGGAGCCCACCGAAGTCGGCGATCTTTTTGGTGTGACGCCGGTCGTAGATCATTCCCACGAGCAAGAAGAGGGCGCCGGTGCTCAAACCGTGATTCACATTCTGGATGACGGCACCCTGCAGAGATCCCGAGGTGAGGGCAAACGTCCCCAGGACGATGAAACCGAGATGGCTCACGGATGAGTAGGCGACCAGCTTCTTCAGGTCGGGCTGGACGATGGCCACAACAGCTCCATAGACGATGCCGATGACCGCAAGCGTGGCCATGATCGGGATGGCGTCCACCGCGGCGTCCGGGAAGAGAGCGAGGTTGAAGCGGAGAAGGCCATAGGTACCCAATTTCAACAGGACCGCCGCCAACAACACGGATCCAGCGGTCGGCGCTTCGACGTGAGCGTCGGGCAGCCAGGTGTGGAATGGGAAAAGGGGGACCTTTATGGCGAACGCCAAGGCAAATGCCGCGAACAACCAGTGCTCTGCGCCCGACGAGAGGTTGAGATTCATCAGATCGGTCAAGGCAAACGAGGGAGCTCCGAACTGGGAACTGTGCTGGAAGGCCAGGGCGATGATCCCCGCGAACATCAAGGCTGAGCCGAAGGCCGTGTAGATGAAGAACTTGACGGCGGCATATATCCGCCGCTCACCACCCCAGATCCCGATGATGAAGTACATCGGAACCAGGATCGCCTCGAAGAACACGAAAAAGACGAAGAGGTCGAGAGCTAGAAACGCACCGATCAAACCGGCCTCGAGCAGCAAGGTGAATACGACGAATTCCTTCACGCGGGTGGTGATGGCAGTGGATGCGGCCAGGGCGATCGGGACCAGGAATGCCGTGAGCACCACCATCGGGAGAGAGATCCCGTCCACCCCGAGATACCAGCTGATCCCCCACGGCTGATACCAAACAGCGCGGTCCACGTACTGATAACCCGCGGCAGGCTCGAAGACCCAGAACAGATAGCCGGCCAGGGCAAGGGGCACGACCGACACGGCGATCCCAAGAGGCAGGTGCAACTCTTTGCGACGCGCCGGCACCAACGCAACCACCAGAGCCCCCATGACCGGAAGCAGCACCAACCACGTCAGCATGGGAACCACATCATCCGCCCGCCGCGACGAGCCACACGATGACCACCAAGGCCCCGGCCAGGAACAGCACGCCATAGTTTCGGACGAAGCCGGTTTGAAGGGGCCGGGCCCACTCGCCGGCATTTCTCACCAGCCGACCGACACCGTTCACGGCCCCGTCGATGACCGGTAGATCGAGCCCGAAAGCAGCAAGCTCGGCAGTCTTGCGACCGGGAGCGACGAAGGCCGCTCCATAGAAGTCGTCCACCCGGTAGGCCTGCTCCCAGGTCCCCCATAGAGGTTCCAACCCGGCCTCGAAGTCCCGCCACTTCTCGACCGGTCTGCGATAGGCAAGATATCCCGCAGCGACTCCGAGGACACCGGCCAGCACCGAGAGGCCCGCCAGGATGACGAACATGCCGATCCCCTCCGGGGCCGCCTGCATGGTTATCTGCTCGAAGCTGGGCTCGAGGAAATGCTCGAGGCTGGTCCGGAACGGGGTGTTGACCAGTCCGCCTACGACGGAGAGGGCGGCCAGCGCGATGAGCGGCACTGTCATCACCTTCGGAGACTCGTGTGGATGGGCGCCGTCGTCCCATCGCGGCTCCCCGAGAAACACCAGAACCCATTGACGAGTCATGTAGAAGGCGGTCATCATCGCGGTGATGAGGCCGACCACCCAGAGAACTGAGAACCAACCACCCCGCTCGAAGGCACTACCCAGGATCTCGTCCTTCGACCAGAACCCGGCCAGTGGCGGGATCCCCGAGATAGCGAGCGTTGCTATGCCCATCGTCACAGCCGTGACAGGCATCTTCTTGAAGAGACCACCCATCTTGTGCATGTCTTGCTCGTCACTCATGGCGTGGATCACCGATCCTGCACCGAGAAACAGCAACGCCTTGAAGAAAGCATGCGTCATCAAATGGAAGATCCCAGCCACGTAGGCCGTAGCTCCGACCGCGATGAACATGTAGCCGAGCTGGGAGATAGTCGAGTAGGCGAGGACCTTCTTGATGTCTCTCTGAGCCATGGCGATCGACGCCGCCCAGATGGCAGTGAGCGCTCCGATGGTCGCCACCACCGTCGAGGCCACGGGTGCGAACTCGTATATCGCGGCCGACCGTGCGATCACGTAGACCCCTGCAGTCACCATGGTGGCGGCATGGATCAGAGCGGAAACCGGAGTGGGGCCTTCCATGGCGTCAGGCAGCCAGACATAGAGAGGGATCTGCGCCGACTTGCCCGCCGCTCCGACCAGTAGCAACAAACCGATGGCGGTGGCGACTCCACCGCTCAACTCGGCGCCGGCGCGGTCGAAGACTCCGGCAAAGCCGAGAGTGCCAAAGGTCGCGAAAATCAGCATGAGGGCCACCATGAACCCGAAGTCGCCGATGCGATTGACCACGAATGCCTTCTTGGCGGCGGCCGCGGCCGTCGTGCGGTTGAACCAGAAGCCGATGAGGAGGTAGGAGCAGAGCCCCACCAACTCCCACCCGAGGAAGAGCATGGCGTAGTTGCCGGCGAGGACAAGCGTCAGCATCGATGCGGCGAAGAGATTCAGGTATGCGAAAAACCGATGGAACCGATCATCGCCATGCATGTACCCGATGGCGAAGACATGGATCAATGTGCCGACACCTGTGACCACCAGAGTCATGACTGCGGCCAGCGGGTCCCACTGGATCTCGAGGTTGGCGCCGATGGCCGGCATCCACTCCCAGAGTCGAATGACCTGCCCCTGCTCGCCACCCTGAAGGAAAGGGATGGCGGCAATCAGAGCGATCACGAAACCGCCACCGATCGCACCGGAGGCAAGCCAACCGCTCCATGGCTCCTTTAGATAGCGACCGAGGAAATGCAGCGCAACGGCACCAGCCAAAGGCAGGGCAATGACGAGCCAAACAACCTGGGTCACGCGTCGAGCCTCATCCCTTGAGCTCCGAGAGCTCGTCGACCGAGGCTGTGGAGCGTCTCCTGAAGATGGCGACGATGATGGCGAGACCGACCACCACCTCAGCGGCGGCCACCACGAGTATGAAGAACACGGCTACCTGGCCGTTCACATCGTTCATGGCCCGCCCCGCTGAGATGAGGGTGAGATTGACCGCATTGAGCATCAGCTCGATACACATGAACATGACCAGGGCATTTCGGCGCAGCAGGATTCCAAGAGACCCGATGAGGAACAACGCTGCCGCCAGACCCATGTACCAGTCGACCGGGACACTCATGATCTCTTCCGGGCGAATTGGGCGAGCACTATGGCACCGGCGGCGGCAATGGTCAGGAGCAAGGCGGTCGCCTCGAACGCCAGCACCCAATCGGTGAACAACGGCTCGGCCACGGTCTGAATCGTCCCGTTGGTCGTCTCGGGTATGACCGCTACGGCGGCGGGCACCCAATCAAAGTCACCAAACAGCGTGAGGACGGCCGCAAACACCACGATGAGACCGGCCAGCGACCCGACCCAGAGTCTTTGCCTGGGTAGCGGCTCCTCTCGCGTCTCGGCCTTGTCCACCCCGATCAGCATGATCACGAAAAGGAACAAGGTCATGACAGCGCCGGCATAGACGATGATCTGCACGGCCGCCACGAAATGGGCTAGTTGGACGACATATAGGACAGCGACCGAGAAGAGCGTGCCCAGGAGCCCCATGGCCGAGTAGACGGGATTTCGCGCCACGACGACGGTCACTGCACCGGTCAAGGCGCAGAGCCCGAGTATCACGAACAGGAAGGACTCAACCATCTTCGTCGACCATCGGATCGGACCGCTCGTCTCGCACGGTCTGTGAAGGCTCGGGATCCCAGCTCGCCGGCCCGGGCGTTCCCTGCCACATCTGATGTCCCTCATAGGCCGCCACCCCGGCCGGTGCAGTGGCTCGCAGCCATCCGTCGGCGGTGTTCAACTCGTCCATGTCGGCCAGTGGATCGTCAGGGAACATGTGAGGGACATTCCCCTGCCTGTCCATTAGGAGAGTCTCCTTGGTGTAGATCGCATCCTGACGATTGGTGGTGGACATCTCGAAGAGACTGGTCATCGTGATCGCCTCGGTTGGGCAAGCCTCGACACACAGCCCACAGAAGATGCACCGCAGCATGTTGATCTCATAGACGAACCCAAAGCGCTCGCCGGGCGACGTCGGACTGCCTTCGTCGTTGTCCTGGCCCCGGACGTATATGCAGTGAGCCGGGCAGGCACCCGCACACAATTCGCAACCGATGCATTTCTCCATGCCGTCGGGGTAACGATTGAGGACGTGACGGCCATGGAAGCGCTGTGGCTTCACCCGCTGGACCTTGGGGTACTCGGTGGTGACCACACCACGACCGGTGATCGTCTTGAGCATGGTTCCGCCGGTCACCCGCAAACCCTTCATCAACTCAGTGAGGATGCCCATCGATCAGCTCCAGGGTGCACCGAATTGGCGAAACGAGATAACGAACGTGGAGAGTACGAGCCAACCAAGCGCTCCGGGGATGAGCCTCTTCCATCCGAGTTGCATGAGCTGGTCGTAACGCAGCCTGGGGAGCGTCGCCCTTATCCAGAAGAACATGAAAACCAAGAAGTACGTCTTGAGCAGGAAGTAGACGATGGGGAGAAGGCCCGAGATGAAGGCGGGCAATACGCCTTCGAAAGTCGGCCCGTTCCATCCCCCGAGGAAGAGGGTGGCGGCCACGGCAGACATCGAGAAGATGTTCACGTATTCGGCCAGGAAGAACATGGCGAACCGCATCCCCGAGTACTCGGTGTGAAACCCCCCGACGATCTCCTGCTCGGCTTCAACCAGATCGAACGGCGCCCGATTGGTCTCGGCCAGGATGGCGATGGCGAAGATGGCAAACGCCACGATCTGAGGGAAGACGTTCCAACGTGGCACGAAGCGAAGCACCGGCTCCAATGCCGGTATGGCGTCGGCCCAGGTGCCAGCCTGTCGATTCACGATCTCCGCAAGCGAGAGGGTGCCACCATCCCCCTGAGTCGCCGAGAACATGACCACGGCCACCATCGAGAGCCCCATGGCCGCCTCGTATGAGATCGCCTGCGCCGTGGCCCGCACACCGCCGATCAGGGGGTACTTGGACCCGGATGACCAACCCGCCAGAACGACTGCGTAGACGGCCAACGAGGACATGGCGAGGATGAAGAGCAGCCCGACATTGAGATCGGCACCCTGAAGGGTCACCGGGTAGTCGCCCAACATGAACGGCTTGCCCCACGGGACCATCATGAAGATCAGAAACGCCGGGATCACCGCCAGGAAGGGAGCGAGGAGGTACATCCCCAACTCGACCTTGCGTGGGATGATCGACTCCTTGAAGAACAGTTTGAGACCGTCGGCGACGGTCTGGAGAATCCCCCAGGGCCCGGCCCGATTGGGACCGATCCGGCTCTGCATGTCCGCCACGATCTTCCGCTCCGCCCACACGTTGATGACCGTCACAACCAGCAGGAGGCCAAAGGTGAGCACTACCCGAAGAAGGATGATCAAGAACTCGGGCCAGCTCATTTGGCCACCGTCGTCACCCTGACGACAGCTTCGGTCCCGAGGGAGGCTGCACCGGGCTGATTGAAGGGCACGAACACCACCCCGGGTGGGGTCCTCTCGTCGATGACAGCTGTGAATCCGCCCTCACCCTGCTTGGTGACCAGTTTCACCCGGTGACCGGCCTGTGCCCCGGCCCGCTTGGCATCCTCGGGATTGAGATGAGCCACCGGCCCTGGGGCGAGGCGATGCAGGATCGGGCCGTGGCGCAGCATCACCCCATCGTCGTACATGGTGCGGGCCACGTGGAGCGTCAGTGCCGCCTTGGGGGCGGTCGTCCCCTTGACCGCCACCGGTATGTGGGCCAGCGACTGCTCCCCGCTCATGGGGATGACGACACCGTCTCTGGCATCCCATTCGAGGTGATCCCAGGTGACCCCTTCGTAGGCAGGGGCGGTCTCGGAGATCTCCTTGGCAATCGTCGTCGCAGATGCGAGATCGATCGGCCGACCGGTCCGCTCGGCAAGGTCGGCCAGGATCGCCCAATCGGGCCTGGTCTGACCAGGTCCCGGCGAAAGGGCATTCAGCTTCTGAACCCGCCCTTCTATGTTGGTGGCGGTCCCCTCCTTCTCGGCAAAAGCGGCCGCCGGGAGGATCACATCGGCATGGCGGTTCGAGTCGTTCAGGAACAGGTCGAGTGACACCACATACTCAGCTGCTTCCAGAGCAAGTGAGGCGATTCGGGAATCGGGCATGTCGCGAACCGGGTCGGCTCCGACCAGCATCAGCAACCGGATACTCCCCGCATCGAGGGCCTCCAATATCCGACGGGTATCACGTCCTCGGCTTGGGGGGACGCCGCCCCAGTGGGCGGCGAGCCGCTCCCGACCCTGATCATCGAAGGAGACCCGCCCGGGGAGCAGATCAGGAGCGAGCCCCATGTCCAAGGCCCCAAACAGGTTTCCCCTGCGAGCAAGAGGGATGATGCGGGCGCTCCCGGCCCGATCTCGGGCAAACGCGGCCACCGCCTCGGCCAGATCGGGGCCGTCGGCAAACGATGCCATGCCAACCAGTGCCACGACCCTCTCGGCGCTCAACGCATCCAGGACGTCGGGATGGGTGCCATCGGCCAGCTCTTGGAGGAGTGCGTAGCCACCACCCGGGCGGTACTGGAGCTTGTGCGTGGCGCGATCGTCCAGACCGGTCCCACGCGGGTGGACGACCACGAGCCTGACGCCGAGCATTTGAGCCGCTCGGCGAGCTCGCAGGTAGAGCGTTGGGTGCTCCTCTTTGAGATCGGGCCCCCAGACGAGGATGGTGTCGGCCTCGTCGAGATCGGAGATGATCCCTCGATCGACGGTGGCTGCCAGGAAGTGTGAGGCCAGCGCATCGTCGACCCGGGCGTCGACGTTGTTGGTCCCGAGCACGACCCTGGCGAACTTGGAGAGCGCATAGGCGTCCTCGTTGGTGCCGTGCGCCCCACCGATCACCCCAAAGGCATCACCACCGTCCTCGGACCGGATCAGCTCGATGCGATCGGAGACCATGTCCAGCGCCTCGGACCACGACACCGAAACCAGATCTCCGTCACGACGTGCGAGGGGCTGGGTCAGCCGGAGGTCTGACTCTATGTACTGAAAACCGAACCGGTCCTTGTCCGACAGCCAACCGTGGTTGGTCGCGTCATTGTCGACTCCCACCAGTCGAAGGATCTCATTCTGACTGGCATGAATCGCGACGCGGGGGTGCGCCGTGTCGTGCATCGACGAGCTCTCCACCACCCGCAAATCCCATGGTCTGGCACGGAACCGGTAGATGGTCGACGTCAATGCGCCGACGGGGCATATCTGGATGGTGTTGCCCGAGAAGTAGGAGGAGAACGGCAGATCAGGGAAGGTGTTGACCTCCGTCTCGTTGCCTCGGGATTGAAACTCGATGAGAGGATCGCCGCTGATCTCCTCGGAGAACCGGGTGCAACGGGCGCAGAGGATGCAACGCTCCCGGTCGAGCAGAACCAGATCGGAGATCGGGATCGGCTTCTCGAAGTGGCGCTTGATCTCGACGAAGCGACTCTCCCCCGGGCCATGGGAGAAGGCTTGGTCCTGGAGCGGGCACTCACCGCCTTTGTCACAGACCGGGCAGTCGAGAGGGTGGTTTGCCAGGAGAAACTCGAGAACGCCCTCCTGTGCCTTCTTGACGGTGTCACTCTGCGTGTCGACCACCATCCCGTCAGCCACTGGATTGGTGCAGGAAGTGATCAGCATCTTCCCGCGAGGAGTCTCGATCTCGACGAGGCACATCCGGCACATACCGACCGGCTCCATGCGCTCGTGCCAGCAAAACCTCGGGATGTAGGTGCCTTCGTCCTGGGCGGCCTTGATGATCATCGACCCTGCCGACACCTCATGGGCAACGCCGTCGATCGTGATACCGACCTTCTCGGGGTCAGGCATCGGGATCACCCACCTCGATTGACACGCCGTGCAGCGGAGCACCCACGAGGGTTGGCTGTCGATCAGGTCTCAATGGGCAGCCACCCATCTCGACATGGGCCCGCACCTCGTCCCGGAAATAGTCTCTCAACGCCAGGACCGGCGACACCGCCGACGGCCCCAGCGGGCAAATGGTGGTCATCTTCGGTGGCCAGCCGAGGCCGACGCTGATGTTGTCCGACACGTCGAGGAGGACATCGAGATCGACCGGGCGCCCCTGGCCATCCTCGATCCTGCGGAGGATCATCTCCATCCAGGTTGTCCCCTCGCGGCACGGCGTGCACTGGCCACACGACTCGTGGGAGAAGAACCTGACCACTCTCTCGGCCGCACGCACGACGCACGTCGTCTCGTCCATGACGATCACAGCACCCGAGCCGAGCATGGACCCGGCTTTGGCGGTGGCATCTTTGGTGATCTCCAGGTCGAGATGCTGGTCGGGGACGAACCAGGGGGCTGAGGCGCCGCCTGGGATCCACGTCTTCAGCTCGTGGCCCTCCCTGATGCCACCGGCGATGTCATAGATCAGGTCTCTCCAGGTGATCCCGTGGGCCAGCTCGTAGTTGCCCGGCTTCCGGACATGACCCGAGATCGACATCATGAAGGTACCGGTGTCCGCTTCATGGGCGAGAGCCTTGTACTTCTCGGCGCCCACACTGAGGACATGGGGGAGATTGGAGACCGTCTCAACGTTGTTGACGATGGTGGGCTTCATGTAGAGGCCCTTGGCTGCGGGGAAGTATGGCGGTTTGAGACGGGGCTCCCCACGCCGACCCTCGAGACTGTTGATCAGCGCGGTCTCCTCACCACAGATATATGCCCCGGCGCCAAGATGCACCGTCATTTCGAGGTCGTAGTCCGAGCCGAAGATTCCCTTGCCCAGATAGCCTTTCTCATATGCGGCATCGACGGCAGCCTGGATGCGACGCGCCGGCTTCGCATACTCCCCGCGAATGTAGACGAAGGCGTCGTGAACCTCGTTGGCTACCGCGGTGATGATCGCCCCCTCGACCACCTGGTGTGGATCTCGCTCGAGCAACTGACGATCTTTGAAGGTGCCGGGCTCGGACTCATCCCCGTTGACGACCAGGTAAGCGGGACGCGCCGGTGCCAGGAAACTCCATTTCAGACCGGCAGAGAAGGCCGCCCCTCCGCGGCCGAGGAGCCCGCTGGCCTTGACCAACTCGACCAGGTCGTCCCGGGTCATGCCAACCGCTCGCCGTGCTTGGGTGTATCCCCCGGTGGCCTCGTAACGACTCAGCGTGTGCGAGTCGGCCGGATGATCCATCATCCTCTTGGTGACGATTGGGTCGGTCACCCGGTGGTCTCGCTTCCCACGGTCCCCAGGGGCTGAAAGGCGGGATAAGGCCCAACGGCACCATTCTCTTCACGCACTGCCCAATCGAAGCTCCGGGCACCGCCGAACAGACCCTGCATCTCATCGCTGTTGACCACTTCGGGTCGGGCGTTTCGCAGCCAGTTGACCAGCTCACGCGCCTTGCCCGGCGTCACGCCCTCGATCAGCTCGTAATTGACCTGAACCGCCGGAGCACCACCACAGGCGCCGATGCATTCCGCATGCTCCACCGAGAGCAGACCATCTTCGTCGGTCTCACCATTGGGGACACCCGATTCGTCCTCGACGGAATGGAGCACGTCGTCTCCTCCCATGAGCATGCAGGAGATGGACGTGCAACACGATATGAGGTACCGGCCCGTCCTCTCCCGCTTGTACATCGTGTAGAAACTGGCGACCGACTGGACCTGGGCCGGCGTGATGCCTATCCATCGGGCCACTTCCTCCATCCCCTCAGTGGTGAGACGCCCTTCTTCGGCCATCGCCAGGTAGAGCAGAGGCATCACGGCCGATCGCTTCTGCGGGTATCGGGCGATGATCTCTCGGGCGCGCTCCTGGGTTGCCTCCGACCAGTGATCCATCGAGTCGGAGAATAGGTATCCCCCCAATCAGGGGCGAAACCAGCACCTGCCAAAGTGGAGATCTGCACCAGCTCCGCTGACAGGGCAGAATGAGGGGACGATGCCGCGTTCGTGGCGCGACGAGGACCCGGGACTGCCGATCGCCTTTGGCCAGTGCTCCAATGGGGAGTACCAGCCTGAGCCGCTGACTCCCGCTCGGGTCGAGATGGAGAAGCTGGCGCGGTGGGAGGTCGATCGCGCCATACGGAGTACCGGTCTCTCCCGACGTCAATTCCTCCGGTCTGTCTGCGCCCTCGCCGTGTCACTCGCCGCCATCGACACCACCGTCGCCCGCGCCCTGGGAGTGCCACCGGGTCTGTGGTATCCCTTCGACCCGACCGCGAGACACGACACCGACGCCGCTCGCGCCACCCTGGGACCGCGTCAATTCGTGTTCGACGTTCAGGGACACCTCCTGGAATACGACCTCGACCCATCGACGAGGGGAGACTGGTTCTGGGGGAGACAGTTCCCCCAAGCCAACTGTGAGGAAGAGGACGATCCCCGGGCCTGCTTTGCCACCAATCACTTCCTCGAGGAAATCTTCATCCGGTCCGATACCACCATGGTCGCCTTATCCGGCCTCCCGATCCTCCCCGAGGGGAGCCCGCTTCCCCCCGACGTCATGGAAGACACACGACAAGTGGTGCAAGCGCTCTCCGGCGATCAGAGAGTGATCGTCAATGCGCTGGCCCTGCCACAGGTCGCTCCCATCAACTCTGTGATCGAAGAAATGGACCGAACACTCTCCGAGAACGTCATTTCGGGCTGGAAGACCTTCACCCACTTCCCCACCAACATCCATTGGTGGTTGGACGACCACGACCCGAGTCTTCCCCAGGTCGGAAACGTCTTCCTAGATCACGTGGCCGATGTGGGCGTCCCGATCGTCTTCATCCACAAGGGGTTGTCCGATGGGACCAGATACGGCTCGCCCGAGGATGTCGGCCCGGCGGCGAAGGCCCATCCCGACGTGAAATTCGTCATCTACCACTCAGGCTTCGAGGTTGGCCAACGAGAAGGCCCTTACACCGAAGCGGCTGCCAACCGTGGTGTCAACCGTCTCATCACCTCGCTGCGCAAGGCCGGGATCGGACCCGGTGAGAACGTGTATGCCGAGATCGGGTCGACCTGGTGGCATCTGCTTCGCCGGCCCAACGAGGCGGCGCACGTGCTGGGAAAGCTCCTCATCGCCTTTGGCGAGGACAACATCCTCTGGGGCACCGACTCGATCTTCTACGGCTCGCCCCAGGGTCAAATAGACGCACTGCGCGCCTTTCAAATCCCCGCCGAGACAAGGGAGCGCTTCGGCTATCCGAAACTGACCGATGGAGTGAAGGCCAAGATCCTCGGCTGGAACGCGGTGGGTCTCTACGACATCGACCCCATCACCGATCCGGTCGATTTCACCATCGACGAATTGGAAGCCGCCCGAGTCGAGCACCCGGTCCCCACCATGACCTGGGGACCGTCGACCACAGAGGAAGTCCGTGAGTTCCGTTTCCACCACCGGGGCTGGCCCTGAGATCGAACCGTGTGCAACCAGCCACCACCACGGTGGGCGACTACACGCCGGAGAGGGTTGGTTACCGGTCGACGTCGCCCATGACCGGGTCCATCGAGGCGATCGTGGCCACGGTGTCGGCCATCAGCGAGTCTGCCATGGCGATGGGGAGACCCTGGAGGTTGGCGAAGGATGGGGCCCGGGTGTGCATTCGATAGGGCCGGGCGTTGCCGTCGGAGACCAGATAGCACCCCAGCTCACCGCGAGGTGACTCGACGGCCACGTACACCTCACCGGCGGGGACCTTGAAACCTTCGGTGAACAGCTTGAAATGATGGATCAGGGCTTCCATCGACTGATCGATTCGCGCCCTGGGTGGAGGAGTTACCTTTCGATCGTCCACGCGATAGTCACCATTCGGCATGCTGTCCATCACCTGCTCGGCGATTCCCAGCGACTGATGGATCTCCTCGACCCTCACCCGGTAGCGGTCGTAGACGTCACCATGCTCACCGGTGGGGACCGAGAACTCGTATCGCTCGATCCCGCTGTAAGGAAAGGCCTTCCTCAGATCCCACTCGACACCGGCGGCCCGTAGAGGAGGGCCCGTGATGCCGTACGCCACCGCCTCCTCGGGGGTGATCACCCCGACCCCGCGCGTCCGTGAGTTCCAGATCGGATTGTTTTGGAGCAGATCGTCGTACTGCCCCAGGCGATAGGGGATCTCCTCGAGGATCGCCGCCACGTCGTCCTTCCACCCCGGTGGGAGATCGGCGGCAACGCCCCCGGGCCGGATGAAGTTGTGGTTCATGCGCAATCCGGTGGCCTTCTCGAAGAAGGCCAGGATCATCTCCCGTTCCCGGAAGCCATAGAGCAACATCGAGAGGGCGCCGATGTCCATCCCATTTGTGGCGAGGGCGACCAGATGCGAAGTGACCCGGTTCAGCTCGGTGAGGAGGACCCGGATGGCCGCCGCCCGCGGGGGAACCTCGATGCCCAGGAGTTGCTCAACGGCGAGCGAGTAGCAGAGCTCGTTGTGGAATGGGGCGAGATAGTCCATACGCGTGACATTGGTCCCGCCCTGTGAGAAGTTGAGCTCCTCGGCCGTCTTCTCCATGCCGGTGTGCAGATAACCGATGATCGGCTTGGTCCGCCGGATGATCTCGCCCTCGAGCTCGATCTGGAGACGTAGCACACCGTGGGTGGACGGGTGTTGTGGGCCCATGTTCACGATCATCCGCTCGTCCTGGTCATCGGACAAGTCGTCAAACACGTAGTCGTCATCGACCTCGCGACCGAATTGCTCGCTGAGCCTCGCCTCGGACTCGTGGTCAGAGATCTCCTGGGCGCCCTCGTCGGTCGGGCTGAACTGCGGCTCCTCTGTGCCCGCCACCCAGACGTCAACAGTTTCCACGGTCTCGCTCTCATCCATCTAACTCACCGTATGGCTTTCCTTGAATTGCACCGGGACGGACCCGACCCCGAAGTCCTTGCGCAATGGATGGCCCTCCCAATCATCGGGCATCAGGATTCGCGTGAGATCAGGATGACCATCGAATTCGACGCCAAACATGTCGAAAGCCTCACGCTCGGCAAAGTTGGCTCCGGCCCAAATGGGGACCAGGGAGGCGACGCGGGGATCCTCACGCCCCGTGGTGGTGCTCATGCGCAGACGCTGGCGATGGCTCATCGAGAGGAGGTTGGCCACTATCTCGAAACGCTCAGGCCTCTGACGCATCCAATCGACGACGGTGACGTCCAAGCACACCTCGAAACCGGCATCTCGCGCCGCCTTGGCGAATTCGAACCACTGCTCGTTGTGAACTCGAACCACGTCCTGGCCGAATGAGTCGATCCAGTGGACCTCTTCGAAATCCCCGAGAAGGCCTCTCAAGACCTCGTTGTCGGGAAGCTGACGCACCTGGGGCTCTTCGACGATCCCGCCCTCGACCTTGGATTTCTCATCGGTCAATTGACGATCTCCCCAGCCATGATCTTGTCGTGGAGGGTGAGGATCCCGTGCATGAGGCTCTGCGGGCCCGGTGGGCAACCCGGGACGTAGATGTCGACGGGCACCACCTGATCGACCCCCTGAACCAGGGCGTAGTTGTTGAACATCCCACCCGTGGAGGCGCAGGCCCCCATTGAGATCACCCATTTCGGATCGGGCATCTGGTCATAGACCTGCCGGAGCACCGGGGCCATCTTCTGACTGACTCTCCCGGCCACGATCATGAGGTCGGCTTGTCGTGGTGAGGCACGGAACACTTCCATGCCGAACCTCGCCAGGTCGTAGTGGGCAGCTCCGGTTGCCATCATCTCGATGGCGCAACACGCCAGCCCGAAGGTTGCGGGGAACATGGAGCGGGTGCGCGCCCATTTCGAGGCGCGGTCCACGGTGGTCATCAGCAGGTTCCCTGGAGGGGTGGTCGCCATCTAGGCGGCCTCCTCTTTCACCTCGAGTGGCATGTAGCGGGCTCGCCGATGGACGTTCCAGTCGAGGGCACCGCGCTTCCACACATAGGCCAGCGTCTCGGCGACGAAGAAGGTGAACACGAACACGGCAGCCACCCCATACCAGCCGAGTCTGTCGAATATGGACGCCCAGGCGAAGAGGAAGATGATCTCGATGTCAAAGATGACGAACAACATCGCCACCAGATAGAACTTCACAGGGAATCTCTGGACCGGCTCCATTTCGGGGACGATCCCGCACTCATAAGGATCGAGCTTGGCCTCCGTCGGGCGATTGGGCCGCACCAAACGGGAAAAGAAAAGGGACGCCGCCACAAACGCGCCGGCCAACAGGAGCATGAGGCCGATCGGCAGATAGTCGGCAAGTGTCACGTTCTGAGCTTAGGACGGCCCTTGCAGGTGGGTTAAATCAACGACGACGGCCGTACCGTCTCGAGACTCGGTCACATCTCTGGCCGCAAAGCTGCACGGTGCTCTTGACGTCGTCGGTATTCATCGAATCGCCGGTCGAGGTTGGCAAGTGAGATCGGCCGACTTGATCCGGCCCCCCAGTCGAGTGAACCAAAAGGACCTCCTATCCTCGACTCTGACCAATCGGAGGTGATCAATGGGGCTGGGATTCGGCTTGCTCAGCGCACAAACCAAACCTGGGGAGGAGGATTGGGCTCGGACATATGACGAGACGATCCGTATCGCCACCGAAGCGGAGCGTCTGGGTTTCTCGTCGGTGTGGACCACCGAGCATCATTTTGTCGACGACGGGTACATGCCGTCCCTCCTCGTTGTGAGTGCGGCCATCGCTGCCGTCACATCGAGAATCGAGATCGGGACCGGTGTGGTGCTCGCACCACTGCACCACCCGCTGCGTCTCGCCGAGGATGCGGCCACTGTCAATGTCCTGAGCAAAGGGCGGCTGACCCTTGGCCTCGGCCTGGGTTGGAGCGAGATCGAGTTCGCCGGCCTCGGTGCCCAGATTCACCAGCGAGGCGCCGCCATGGAGGAGATCCTCACCATCCTGCCCAGGGCTTGGACCGGCGAGCCCTTCCATCACGACGGCAAGATCTATAGATTCCCGTCGCTGGCAGTGCGACCCAAGCCGACGAGTCGCATCCCCGTGCTCATCGGTGGTGGGGCCGAGCCGGCCGTCAGACGCGCCGCCCGCCTCTCGGACGGGTTGTTTGCCAACGTCTCGCCCGATCAGCTGCTCGAGCAGACCGAGTGGATCCTGGATGAATGCGAGAAAGTTGGCAGAGACCCATCGGAGCTGCGCATCGTCCACTACTCAGTGATGCTCCCAGGCGCCAGCCCCGAGACGGCGTGGGAGCGATATCGCGACCACGTCTGGCATATGACCTGGAAATACACCGACATGGATCCTTCCGCCAACAGACCCGGACCGCCTCCCCAGGCGCCTCCTCTCACCGAAGACAGGCGTGGTCGGTTGGAGGGGCGGTTCACCGTGGCAGGCAGCGGCGACCAGATCGTGTCCACACTGCTCGATCTGCGGGAGCGCTCACCGTTGCCGGTGGAATTCGCCGCTCGCAGCTTCTTCCCCACACTCGACTACGACGCTCAGATCGAGGTCATGGAGCAGCTAGCCGAAGAGGTGGCGCCTCACCTGTGAGCCTTCATCCGATCAGTTGATCGGAGATCTCGGTGAGATCGCGACCGACGAGTTGCGGGGGCGCACTCGGAAGACTCCACAAGGTGCCCGGGCGATTGACGAAAGCAGCCTGAGCGCCGGCCTTCAGCGCCCCGGCGACGTCCCAGTCGTGTGCGGCGATGAGCATCGAGTCGCCTATTTCGACATCCATCACATGCGCTGCATAGAGATAGGTGGCCGGGTCGGGCTTGAACCGCTCGACTTCCTCGACCGAGATCACACGCTGAATGAAGGTATGAAGGCCGGCATTTTCGATCTGGACATTGGCAGCCCGGGTGGATCCGTTGGTCAGGGCAGCGGTGCGGAAGCCGGCGTCAAGAAGTCGCTCCAGGGCGGGGATCACGTCGAGGTGTGCGGGGAGGATGGCGAGCCGAGTGACCAATTCGGTGGCCGTCGCCTCGTCGAGCTTGACACCACGACGCTCGGCGACCAAGAGGAGGGCCTCGACACCGATCACTCCGAAATGTCGGTATTGGCCGAGTTGGTTGGCCACCAGTGAGCCATGCAGCATCCTGGCGAACCACTCACCTATGGCGGCAGGGGTGCCGAAGACGTCCTCGAAGTCGATCTCGAGGGGAGAGAGGTCGAGAAGCGTCTGATTGACGTCGAAGATCAGAAGCTCCGGTCTCACGTTGTCGGCAGGGCCCGTACCACCGAGGCCAGGGCATCGTAGGTGCGCTCACCCATGTGCTTCTCGTCCTCGTCCAGCAAATTCGCCATGACTTTCAAGGTCCACTCCATCAGCGAGCGATTGCGGAGCCCCGTGTGAGCCAGCGCCCTCATGACCGACGGGTGCCCGATCAGTTTCACAAAAATCCGCGCCATCTTGTAATAGAGGCCGTATTCGTCCTCCAGGTACTGTGGATATCGGCGCAGAAGCCCGAAATCTCCAGTCCCCAGCGCGTCACCAACATGATCCGCCGCAATTCGCCCGGTCTCATAGGCATAGGAGATCCCTTCGCCGTTCCAGGGATTTATCGCTCCGGCCGCATCACCGATGGTGATCCAATTGGCCCCGACCAGCGGGCTCTTGGAGAATGACATCGTAAGTTTGCCGCCCACCGGGTCGGTCAACTTCGACTCCTCACCGAAGCCCCAGTAGCGCGGTGCGGTTGCCACGTAGTCGGCCATCATCCGGGTGGTGTTGACGTGCTTCCAACGCTTGAAAGTCGAAAGCAGCCCAACCCCAACATTGACCGTCCCATCGCCAAGCGGGAAGACCCAGCCATAACCGGGCATCGTGGCCCCAGAAGAGTCCCTCATGTCCAATTGGCTCTCGAGGAATGGGTCTGTCGAGAGAGGAGACTCGTAATAGCCCCGGGCCGCGAGACCCATCGGGAAGTCCTTGCGCCGGCTATTGCCCAAGTCACGCCCGAAGCGGTTCATCGAACCGTCGGCTATCACGGCTACGGCCGGGTTGACGAGCTCGGATTCACCGTCGTGGGTCAGAGTGACACCGGTGAGGAGACCGTCCTCGATGTGTGGCGAGGCCAAGGTCTTTTGGAGGATCCGCACCCCTTGCTTCTCGGCGAGGGTTGCCACCTGCCCATCGAGATCATATCGACGCATCACTCCGCCCCAATTGGGGAACCGGGAGTGCCGAGGCCAGGGGAGCTCGATCATCAGGTCGTCTCCTGCGTACGAGCGCAGCCCGGTGATTCGGTGGAATGGAGCGACGTCGAAGTCGAAGCCCATGTCCTGGAGTTGGAGTATTGCCCGAGGGGTGAGGCCATCTCCACACGTCTTGTCTCGCGGATATTCCTTCTTCTCGACCAGAGTGACCTCATGACCGGCGCGGGCGAGCCAGAAGGCGGCGGCCGACCCGGCTGGGCCACCGCCCACCACCAGGACAGAGGGGGAAGACATGGCGCGAGGTTAGATAGCGCATCCCTGTATTCGACATTCCCGCATCCCCCATGCCCCGACTCGAATCTGATACCGACCGGGGCTCGTTTAACGTGACGGGCGATGTCGGAGATCCCCAAGGCGACGGTGGTTCGTTTGCCCCGCTACCTGCGGCTTCTGGAGGATCTCGACGCATCCCATGACGTGGTCAGCTCCGAAGAGTTGGCGGCGGCGGCGGGGGCCAATGCGGCCAACGTCCGCCGCGACCTCTCACACATCGACTTCCACGGGGTGAGGGGGATCGGGTACTCGGTCAGTGAGCTCCGGTCGCGCATCCGCCAGGAGCTCGGTATCGCTTTCCGCCAGAGGGTCGCCATCGTCGGCGCCGGGAACCTGGGTCGCGCCTTGGCCAACTATGCGGGTCTGAGCAGACGTGGATTCGATGTTGTCGCGTTGTACGACACGGATTCGAAGAAGATCGGGACCAGCGTGGGACAAGTGGAGATCCAGGATCTGGAGAGATTGGACGGCGACTGCAAAGGCGACTGTTTCGAGATCGCCATCCTCGCCGTGCCGGCGGTCGCCGCCCAACAGGTAACCGACCGGCTCATCGCATCGGGGATCCGCTCGATACTCAACTTTGCGCCGGTGCGAGTTCGGGTGCCCGAAAACGTCTCGGTTCGACAGGTCGACCTGTCGATGGAGTTGCAGGTACTCAGCTACTACGGAAGCAGGGTCTGAAAGCAGCCGGTCAGGCCGAAGATTTCTCCTGTGACTCTTCGTATTGGTTCAAGGCGACCAGGAATGCGAGGAACAACACCAACGCGACCAGCAGATAGGTGATCGGGATGATGCGTATCTGGAAGGCGTTGAGACCCTCGATGTCGGCCGGCTTGGGACCGCGCGGCGCGTAGATCACGAACAGCATCGATGTGATGGTCAACCACCCGAAGACCGCCGCTCCGCTCACCAGGAACCCGAGGCGCTTGCCCAGATTCGTGTAGTTGAACAAATAGATCGAGCCGTAGAAGAGGCCAACTGCACCCAGAGTGAGGATGATCCCGGTGACAAAGAGGTTGGCCGAGAACAGCGATCGAAAGAGCTGACGGAAGAAATCTCCTTGAGCCAAGATCATCATGGGTTATCCCATCCCGTCCAAGTTGCCGGCACGCAGGAACTTGGCCAAGAGCTCGATGTCCGCCTGGCTGAGAATCGCTCCGAACGCTGGCATCCGACCAGAGCCGAACCCGTTGAGCCCGTACGGCGTCTGCGCCTCGGAGCCTCGGATCAGGAACTGGATGAGAAGGTCATCCTGGGTCAGGGGCGCCGCAGGGCCGAACTGGACCGTGGGGCGGCCATCCCACAGGGCGGGGCCGAACCCACCCGATCCGGCCTCTTTGGTGTACGGGACACCGGCGCTGTAGCCGGCCGTGTGACAACGGGCGCAGTTGGAGTTGAACAAACCCACCGCGCGCTGGGCCACGTCCTCGGTTACCCCCATGGCTGCAGCCACACCTGCGATGTCGATCTTGTAGGCACCGTCGCTTTGAGCGGCCTGGAGGAATCTCAAGCCTGCCTTTTGAGAATCGAGGAGCTTGGCCTCGTTCTTGGTCGTAACGGCCAGGGTCGTGCTCAAGGACTCGAGGCCGCCAACGAACCCATTGGCCGTATCGACGTCCGCTTGCCCGCCCACAGACTCGGGGTTGGCAGGGTCGAGTTTTATCTTTGCCACTTGGGGCGGGAATGTGGCGGCGTCGGCTGCCGCGGTTTGGGCGCTTACGGCGTTTTCGGCACCATTGGAGATGCCGTCACCGTCGGGATCGGAGCCGTTGTCCATGGCGGTTCCGACCGCGGTGGCCAGGTCGGCCGCACCGGCAATCGGTGGGTCGGCGGCTCCAGCGTCATCGAGAGCGGTCTTGAGAGCCTGTGCGCTTGCCAGGTCACTCACCTCGGCGGGCACCTCGACACCGGCATCGGCGGCCTGGGCCCTGAGGTCTGCCAACTGCTCCAAGGCCAATGGGCTGAGACCGATCGAAGGGTCGACGCTCCCTGATTCCAACGCCTGGTTGAGGTTGTCCAGGTTCGGGGTGACGATCGGATCGGTCCCCACCGCAGCCTCCAGCGCGGCGACCGCCTGATCGGCAAGCTCGGCATCAGCGGTCGCGGGATCCATGGTCACCGGCTCGATCACCGTGAAGTCTCCAACTGCCTCTGCAGAGAGATCGCTCAGACCCGTCTCGGTGACGTCCGAGAGGCCATCGGCGTCGGTGTCGATTCCTTGATCGGCGCCATTGAAGATATCCCTTGCCCTGGCCGCCAGGTCATCGGCGATGGTGGATTGATCAGGCGCTTGGCGGATATCGGCGATCACCTGCTCCTGTTTGATGATCTCCGCCGCGATGGTCGTATCACCCTCTTCGAGCCTTTGGAGGGCTTCGTCGATGGCGGGTTCGACCTCGTTGAGCGCCTGAGCCTGGGGAATCTGGATGGTCTTCAGATAGTTGACCACATCCTGGACTTCGGCCTCGTTGAGAGGACCGCCACCGGCCAGCCCCCATGCGGGCATCGGGGTGTTGCCACGGCCGTACGTGACCCAAAACATGACCTCGTCCTCGTCATAGCGGAGAAGGACGTCGTTGATCGAGGGGGCGGTCCAAGACACCGTGACACCCGAGCGTTTCTCCACATAGGAGGCCACACCGCCAGAACCTTCCGGACCGTGGCAGCTGAAGCACTTGAACTCTTCGACGACCTTGGCGCCCCTTGCCACCGATGCGTCGGAGAACTCCTGGACGAAGTTCTCCTGGCGAGCCGGCTCGTTGAGGAAATACAACGGGAGGGAGATAGCCAGGAACGCAGAGAAGGCGATCGCGGCCTTCTGCCCTCCTTCGAGACGTTTCGTCTCCATCTCCTCATCGGTGATGCCGGGGCGGAGGTTGGAGGCGATTTCCTCCCCGCGACGGTTTCTGATGGCAGACACGAACAGAGTCCCAAGCCAAGCGATCGCCGCCACCACAGCAATGACTGTGATCAAATTCGCGGTCATGTTGGGCGCCTCACGCCGCGCCGATGCAGCTCGGCCCCTGCGGGTACTCAACAGTGCGCTCGGGTGCTCGTGGGGTCTGAATGATCGTGCCGGTCTTGATCACCAAGTTGGAGCCTTGTATCTCGATCTGGAATCTGTCCAGATTTCGTGGCGCCGGGCCGGCGAAGTACTCACCGATAGAGTCGTATTTGGAGCCATGACATGGGCACTCGAAACCCTTGGACGTGGCACACCACGGAACCCTGCATCCGAGGTGGACGCACCGTTGGAATAGTGCCATCAGACCCTCGGCTTCCACGTTCTTACCGGCGAATTGGTCAGACAGCTTGGCCGGGGCCGGGACGAGGTAGGCCTTGGCCTCCGGTATGAAAAGGGGCAAGACCGAACCGTCCGAGGCGTAGACCTGAGTTTGGAGGTCCGACACGGCGCCGGCGTCGATGTCCGCGCCAAAGCCGCCTGTCAGCTTGGGCCAGAAGAAGGCGAGGTAGTAGAGGCCCTGGATGGCCAGGAAGGACCCGAACGTGGCGGTTAGGGCCCTGTTGAAGAACTGACGTCGGGTGACACCGCCCTCCTCAGGTGACACCTCCACGATTCGCTGTGACTCGACGATCTGTATTGCCGAGTCCGGCTGATGGTCTTCGATCGTCGGGGTCGGCTCGTCCTCGGCCATGACCGACTCCGGCTCGGAAGCGACGACGGGGGGCGCCACAGTGACCCCTGCCATGGATCGATCCGCCTTGAGAGTCTCTGACGAGACACCGGCCGTCGGCTCGGGCTTGTCGACAGCTTGCGACCGTCTGTATGCAACTGTGAACGCCCCGATCGCGCCAAAGATCGCGACGACTGCAACGCCGATGAGGGCAATGCTGGTGACCGTCATTCGAAATTGACCCAATCCTTCAGATCGTCGAAGAAGACCCCGTCCTTCCACGGATAGGAGAAGTTGAACCCGCGCCCACGAAACAGCACACCGAACATCGTGAGCGTCGCCGCCCCGGCGAGGAAGACCGAGTAGAGCGCAATGGCGAACTTGCGATCACTGGGCCGAGTAGAAGGGTTCTTGTCGATGAAGGGGATCATCATGAAACCGATCATCCCGGTGATGGTTGGCACCATCACACCCGCGATCTGGGGGTCGAAATAGGACAGCAATTCCTGGAGGCCGAGGAAATACCAGGGTGCCTTGGACGGATTGGGAGTGGCGTTGAAGTTGGCCGGGTCGAGCAACGGTGAGTGGATCACCACCGCCATGATCACCAGCAGCCCCGTGATGGCGAGCAACGCACCAAACTCCATCAACATCAAGTGGGGCCAGGTGTTGACCTTGTCGGCCGGCTCGGCCTTCACGTTCTGTATGGCCCGGGCCTTGACGACGGTGAGCAGACGCTGGGTCCGCACACCCTCGGGCGTGCCCTTCGGTGGCACGACGGGACGGGGGCTCACCACCGATGCCACCTTGCCATTCCCTGATCCGTTGCCCGAAGGGGACGGACGGTCCTCGACTGCCGTTGCCACGGCGGCCGGAACCGGTTCGGGCACTGGCTCAGTCAATTCGGGAGCCTCCGTCGGTGGAGCCGGTGACACCTCGGGCTCGGCCGTCACCTCGACCTCGACGTCTCCGATCGGAGCCTCGTCGGTAGGCGTCTCTTCAACTGGCTCCGGCTCGTCCTCGAGATCCTCGAGGGCCTCTTCGATGGTCTCCTCGGCGGCCGCAGGCTCGAGCTCTTCCTTGGCCGACGGAGGTGGTGTCGGTGGCGCCTCGCCCTTCATCTCGGCGAGGACTTGCTCGACAGGTATTCCCAACGCCTTGGCCTTGGCCTCGGCCGATCTTCTCAGCAGACTCTCCGGGATTTCAGTCATCGAACGCTCCTCATCACAGCGGGCCTGAGATTCCGCCGTCCTTGCGCACCCTCCAGAAATGGACGGCGAGGAAGATAACGAGGATGAAAGGCAGGGCGAGCACATGCAGCACATAGAACCGGAGGAGGGAGGCCCCCGAGACCTCGACACCTGCCAGCAAGGCGAATTTGACCTGCGCCCCCACCACTGGAACAAACCCGGCCATGTTGGTGCCGACGGTGACAGCCCAAAGGGCCAACTGATCCCAGGGGAGCAAGTAACCCGAGAACGAGAGGAGCAGCGTGAGGAAGAGGAGCACCACCCCGACGACCCAGTTGAACTCGCGTGGCGGCTTGTAGGCGCCGTGATAGAACACTCGGCTCATGTGCAGGAACACGGATAGCACCATCAGGTGCGCGCCCCACCGGTGCATGTTCCTCACCAGGGACCCGAACGCCACACTGGTGGAAAGGGCTTCGATGTCCTTGTAGGCGCTGCTGGCAGACGGCGTGTAATAGAACATCAGGAAGATGCCGGTGATGGTCAGGAGGATGAAGAGGAAGAAGCTCAAACCTCCGAGGCAGAGGGTGTACGACAGCCTGACCCCGTGTCTCTTCACCTTCACCGGGTGCAGGTGATAGAGGACATTGTTCATCACGACGTAGGAGCGATTCCTCGGGCTGTCCGAATAGCCCTTCTTGAATGGTGAGCCCGGGCGGAGAATCGACTCCGCCAGCTGTGAGCCCCACAGCTTCTCGCTGGTCTCCTTGACTCGGTCCAGGAGACCCGTCTTGCCGTTTCCGTTAGCCAACCCGCCTCCTACCAGCGCATCCCATATGAGTAGCCGTTCTTGAAGTCACGCTGCCCAGTGTCGAAGTCCCACGGGCGTTTGTCCAAACCGAGCTCGCCGGCCTGGTCTGCGAGTGAGCCTTCGAACTTGCCCAACGATATGACACCGGTGGGGCAACGGTCGATACAAAGCTGACAACGGGTGCACTCGTCCTCATCGACGATGAAGAACCCATAGTTCTGAGGGTCGTCCTCTGGATGGTCGACATTGATGCTCTCGGTGATGGCATCGAGCGACAGATAGTGGATGCATTTCCAGGGGCAGATGTCGACACATCCCTCACAAAGGATGCACTCGGACTGGTCGATGTGGAGAAACTGCTTCGGCCGGAGCTTGTCCGTGAAATAGTCACCCTCGACCAGGGCCAGCTGGTAGTCGTCCCTGATCGGCGGGATCTCGTCGACAACGCCCTTGGGCATCAGGAGCCACCTTTGAGAAGCGGGCGGCCGTAGGGCGACTTGCGCTCAGGCTTCTCGGCCGACGCGGGACGGCCCGACTTCATCTTCTGAATCTGGAGGGTCAAAAGGGCCGCTCCAGCGAGCATCACGATGTGATAGCCCATATTGATGGAGTCCTTGATCACCCCGTAGGAGATGTCCACGTCATTGCCCAAAACCAGGAACGGCGGGACCGTCAGCAGGACCCGCTGCGATGACCAGTCGAGATCGGTCTGGGCAAAGCTGAGCCATTCGGAGGGGATCATCCCGAAGATCAACACCAACTCGATCCATGTGACGAACGCCGCGAAGACGGCTCGGGCCCATGTCATCCTTTGGTTGAGGACCCAGGTCATCAACGCTCCGCCGACCAGCATCTGCGATGAGGCCCCAGAAATCAGGTATCCAAGGGCTTTCCAAAACGAACCGCGGGGGATCCAGCCGAAGAAACCACCATCCACGTCGTGGGGAAGACTGGACCAGTGGATCCAGATGACACCAACGACCAGCGCGACAAAGCCGAGGCTGAGCAATCCGTATCCGATGCTCTTGCGCCGGGCGTCGCTCAGATCGGCCAGTCGGTACATATCTGGTATTGGGGAGCAGATGGCATATGGCTGTCATGAAGTTTCTACCACAATGACGGACTCCACATAGAACCTGTGCGGGGGCGCCGCGCCACGGTAGACCCAAAGCGGCACCCATCCCGGAAGTAGTTATGCTCCCGCCGTCGCGTTCCCGAACGAGGAAACCGGTGGCCGCAACCCAGACAGCTGACATGAGAGCCCTTCTTGGAGGTGGCGCCGACGAGGACCGAGTCGTCGCCGCCCACTTCCTGATAGGTGCCCTGTTCCTGGGCCTGGCCGGAGCTCTCGAGCTGCTCGCACTGTTCGCGCTGAGGTTCGCCGACATCTCACCGATCAGTTTCGGGCGGGCGGAGTCGATGGCAAACGTGGTGGTGATGCTCGGGTTCATTGCCATTTCCCTGATCGGCGGCGTCTATTACGTGGTCCCTCGTCTCACCGGAGCCCGACTCTGGCGAAAGGAGCTCGCCCTCGGAGGGCTACTTCTCATATCCGTGATGGTGCTGTTGGACGCGCTGGCGATCTTCCTCGGCTTCGGCTCGGGTCGACAGCCCCTCGGCCTTCCCTGGTGGCTTCACATCCCAATGGCCGTGCTGCTCTTCATCCCCGCGGTGATCACGCTGATGACCATCCGCAAGCGGGAAGAGACCCGCAGCTTCGTTTCGTTGTGGTTCGTCATCGGTGGTGTCACCTGGCTACCTCTCCTCTATGCGACCTATTTCGCCGGTGACCTCCCGTTCGTGTCTTCGCTGGGGCAGACCTACACGGACCTCTTTTTCTCTGCTGGGTTCGTGACCATGGTCGTGTTCGCACTTGGATCCGGGCTCTTCTATTACACGGTGGTCAAGGAAGTCGACGTTGCACTGGCATCCCGACCGTTGGCGACAGTCGGACTCTGGTCGCTCGGGTTTGCAGGGGCCTGGTGGGGGATATCCCAACTGATGTTCGGACCTGGCCCGGGTTGGGTCGACGGCGTCGCGGCAGCGCTTGGACTGGCCTTCCCGATCGGAGCGCTGGCGAACGCCACGAACGTCACCATCACCCTTCAAGGGCACTGGGAAGATCTCAGGGACAGACCGGGGGTGGTCTCTGGTGTCATAGGCCTGTACATGGGTGTGGGTGTGGCGGTGCTCGCCTCGATCGCGTCCTTCCCCTCGGTGGGATCGGCTGCGGCCTTGACCGCATTCTGGGAGGGCATCGACTACACCGCTCTGTTTGGGGTCGGCTCTCTGCTCATCGCCGGTTTGACCTTCGAGGCGCTACCCCGAGTCACGGGGAGGGAGATGCGCTCGATGGATCGTCCCAACTCGTTCAACCGCCTTACGGTCATCGGGGTCGTCGGCGTCCTTGCCACCATGATGGCTGCCGGGCTGGTGAGTGGATACTCGTGGATCGCCGGCTCGAACAGCGCGGCATACGTAGACAACGCCGATGGCTGGGCGGCCGGCGCCGGCGCGGTGGAACCACTGATGCTTGTGGCGTTCGGTTTCGGCGTCGTCGCATTTCTGGGTCAACTCGCCTATGTCTCCACAGTGGTTGGAACGGTCACGACCGGGCGACCGGTGCCACAGGAGATCCTGGTGGAGGCTGAGGAAGGCGCCGCCGATGAGTGACTTGACGGCGGCCGCGCAGGCGCTGGGAGTCCCCGAGGCCATCGTGGAGAGATCGGCTCAGGCCCGGGCGACTGAGACCGGCATGTCGGTGGACGAGGTCCTGGCCTTGTGGGCCGGCGGCGGCTCGGCACCCACAACGTCCCCTGTCCCCGTTGTGTCGGAAGCGACCAAAGAGAGCACCGAAGAGCCTGCAGCCAACCCTCCTGTCACGCCTCCGGCGGAGCCGACTTCGGAGCCGACCACCCAAGTGACGGAGCCGCCGCCGCCGATACCCGTTGCGGTCACGACGACCGGCGCGGCGCGCCCGCCGGTGTTGGTCGGTGTGAAAGACAACCCCATGCTGACATTCCTCGGAGCCGGAGTGCTTTTCGTGGCCATGTTGCTGGTGGGCCTGATCGGGCCATCACAGCAAACCGAAAACCCGGGAGCGCGAACCAGTGCCGTTTCGTTCAGCGACTCCGCCACCCGAGGCCGTGAGGTCTTCGCCAACGTTGGCTGTGTCTCATGTCACACTCAGATGGTGAGACCGGTGACCGCGGATGTCGGCCTTGGTGCGGTGACACTCAATGACTCCAACCAGATACTGGGGTCGAGACGGTTTGGCCCTGACCTGTCCAATGTGGGAGCGCGCCTCACGGCGGACCAACTCGGCGCAATCGTCGGCGGATCGGGCGGTCATCCCGCCCTGAGCCTCTCCGATGAGGATCTCGCCAACCTCGTCGCCTATCTGTCTGAATCGGTGACCCTCTCCCCAGCCGACTCGCAACAGGGGAGCTCATCGTGAGCGACCTGAGTGCCGCGGCGGCCGCTGCCCTCGGTGTCCCCGAGGCGATTGTCCAGAGATCGGCCGCGGCGCGTGCCGCAGAGACGGGCATGGGCGTCGACGACGTTCTCTCCGCGTGGGCCGGAGGAGACTCGGTTGTCGCCTCTACGGCGCCGGCCGAGCCCACATCTGAGGCTACGCCCGAGACACCGTCCCCGGCACCGGAACCCGTGTCCGCAACCAAAGATGCGCCACTGGAGAAAGAGCCGGCGGTCGAGCCCGCTGTAGGGGGAGCTCCTGGAGTGGTGAGCCGGTCGCCGGCGCCGGCGACTGTGACCGCTGCAGAAGCGGCCGCGCTCCCCGAGGTCGTCACGGTCCCCACTGCCGGGATCCGAGAGCGGACGAACTTCGCCGTCCCGCGATGGCTTGCGGCCGTGTTTTTGATCATTCCTGCTTTTGCCCTGTTCGCCCTGGGTGGATCGGCAACCGGATCTTGCGGTGATGCGACGGAGTTGAAGGCGGACGTCATCACGGGCGACATCGTCAACTGCGATGGCTCGGCCTTCACCGGATCGGGCACGGGCGGTGGTGGCGCCAATTTCCTCGCCGACGGTGAAGCCTTGTACAACGCCGCACCGGGGAACTGCGCCGGATGTCATGGGCCCACCGGCGGGGGCGGGGTCGGCCCGGCTCTCACCGGTGTGCTCACCACCTTTGGGTCGTGCGCCGACCACGAGGAGTGGGTCACCCTCGGCACGAACGGCTTCCGAGAGGCCGGCCGGTCCAGCTACGGTGACAGTGGCAAGCCGGTCGGTGGTGGCGGTGTCATGCCGACGTTTGGAACGACTCTGTCGGCCGATCAGATTGCCTCGGTGGTCGCCTTCGAGCGGGTTCGATTCGGCGGCGCCGACCCCAACCAGACCCTGATCGATTGTGGTCTGGCCCAACCGCCCGCCGAACCGGGCGCCCCCGCCCCCGGCGATGGATCGAGTGGCGACACCACGACGACGACCGCACCCGGTGCGTCGGCCGAGTTGGGCTCCAACAGTTAGCCGCTAGCCAACTCGTCTGAGGCTGCGTCGAAGACGACGTCGGTCGATTCTCGCCTCCGCCAGCACCCGGCCACCCGGTGACAAGACAACAGGGATTCGAAGCCCGTAATCCCTGAGCAGGTCATCGTCTTGGTCGATGTCGATCTCAACCAGGGGCAGACCCCGTCGAGCCGTTTCCTCGACGACCACCGGTCTCACCGCGTCGCAGAGATGGCACCCCGGCCGAACCAGAAACTTGACCACTGAATTGCTCAAGTAACCACCCAGAGTGGTCGATAATTGGTGCGCATGCAGGAAGGAGGGCAAACCGTCCCCCTCATGCCATGGGCACGTTCGTCCAAGGTGTGAACGGATAGCCTCCCAGCCCGCCCCACGGTGACGGAACTCTCCTTCATGTAGTCGGGGCCCCTCATTTGAGGGGCCTCGACATTTGAGCCCTGGCATTTAGTCCCAGCTCGACATGGATATAGGATCGCGATTGTCTTGCGACCGGCCACCGCCATCATCTTGTTGATCCTCCTCGTGGCCATCGCCATAGCCGGAATCATCCAGCTGGCTTCGATGCTTTCCCCATGAGGGTGACCGCGGTTCCCACACCCAGCGCCAGGTCCCTATCGGCCGCCCCTTCGCGGATGGCAATCGCCATCAGACCACTCGAGTCGACATGGATGAGCGGCTCACCGGCCTCGACATCGGCGTAGGCGACCACCCAGGGGAGCGAATGAATCGTGGCGCCTATCCTCACCGTGATCACCGACCCCGGGTGATGACCCAGGCCCTCGACCTCGTCCGGGGCGATGTTGGTCTGGACATTGCCAAAGTGGTCCACCCACCAGGCCTCCCCCACCACTCTGCCGTCGCCGACCTCGGCCAGAGGGAGGAGCAAAGGAGTCACGGAGTCGGGCGCCACCGCCGGACCAAGCTCTTCGATGGTTGCCTCACCCGATGCCAGGACCGCGGCTGCCGGTGCGAAGACGTCCCTGCCGTGGAAGGTCTCGCCCGGCGATGGGATTCGTGCCTCCGGGCTCTCTATGGAGAAAATCCTCCTGGCACCGCCCATCATGGCGACGGGAGGTGACAGGACGCCATTGTCCGGGCCGACGAAGATGCCCCAGTCCGTCTCGACCGCCAGGGCGCGGCGATCAGAGCCCACTCCCGGGTCGACCACGACCAAAGCGACCCCTTCGGGCAGGTATTGGATGGCACGGGTCATGGCCAGTGCCGCGGCACGGATATCCCCGCGCGGTATCGAGTGACTCACATCGATGACCCGGGAGTCGGGCGCCAACTTGGCCAGAACGCCGTGGACCACCCCGACGAACTCATCCGAATGACCGAAGTCGGAGAGGAAACTGATTGGATTGGTCATGACGACCCTCTGGTGATCTGCCGGCACAGTAGACCGGCGCCGCAGGACATCGACCGGCCCGGACCTATATTGCCGCGATGACCGACACCAGCCACGAAGCCATTGCCAGGGAGATCTCTCGGGGCCACGTGGCCATGCTCATGGGGAGTGTCGACACCGGAAAGACCACCCTGGCCATCCAGGCGGCGAAGCTCGCCCTGGCCGCCGGGAGATCGGTGGCCCTGGTCGATGCCGATGTCGGGAACTCGACCGTTGGGCCGCCGGCATGTGTCGGGCTCAAGGTATTGAGGCAACCTGAGGACCTCGAACGAGTCTCCGAGCCCGATCGCCTGCATTTCGTGGGGACGATCACCCCGGCTCGACTCGTCCTCCAACAGGTGGTGGCCACGGCAGCGATGGTCGACAAGGCCAGGGAGATGACCGACCTCGTCATTCTCGACACGACGGCCGTGGTCACGGGAGTGGCCGGTGAGACGCTCAAGTATCACAAGGCCGAGCTGTGTCGGCCCGACATCGTGGTTGCACTTCAGCGTGGCGGTGAGATGGAGCCGGTGGTAGGGATGCTTCGCCGTTTCCTCGGCCTGGAAGTCCATCTGGCCCCCACCGATCCCAATGTCCTCCCGATCTCGCCCGATGAGCGGGCCCACAAGAGGATGGAGGGGTTCGCCAAGGCGCTCGCACCGCCACTCGAGCGTTGGAAGGTCAGACCGACGGTGTTCGCGCCAACGCTGCCCATGGGGCTGAACCTGGGACGACTCGACGACGTCCTCGTCGGTGTCCAGGACGAGGGCGGGGGGTGTCGCGGCCTCGGAGTGCTGGTCCATGAAGACGACGGCTTGAGGGTCATGACCAATGCCGGTGAGGGCATGAAGGGTTTGAGGCTCGGTTCCATGCGAATCAACCCCGAAACGATGGAAGCCAGTGTGATCAGCCTCCGGGAAGTGATGTTCGGTATTTGAGGGCTACCGGTCGACTTCCGGGGCTTTCCCGAAATCACCGGGACGCGGCCACCGTGAGTGGTCAACACGATATGGCTTTCGGCAAAGAAACACTGCAGGTAGAGGGGTCCAAAGACCCAGCCACCTAGCTCAAGGCCACCCGGAGTGGCGCCGATATACCCCATATGTTGGGGAAGAGGCGTTGGCTTTTGCTGGTGACGGTGGCCACACTGGCACTCTCCGTCGTAGGCGTCACCGCAAATGCCGACTCCGGCACCGAAGGCGAATTCCTGGTCAAGATCAACGCAAGCCGTTCCGCGGCTGGTCTTGGCCCTCTTCAGATCGATGGTGGGCTTCGCTCACACGCCAGGAGCCACACCGCCGACATGATCGCCGCAGGCGGGATCTTCCACTCATCCGAGGCAGAGCTGAGAGCCGCCGGGGGCACCGGGTGGGACAAGATCGGGGAGAACGTCGGGCGCGGCCAAAGCGTGTCGTCGTTGCAGGAGGCGTTCATGAACTCGGCCGGCCACAAGAAGAACATCCTGGGCGACTACAACTATGTCGGCATCGGCACCGACAGCAGTGGCGGATACCTGTACGTCACCGTGGTGTTCATGAAGAAAGGGTCGACCTCCGCAGAGCCTCCGCCCGCCAGCCCCACCACCACGGTGGCGACCAGTGGGTCAAAGAGCTCGTCACCGGCACGAACCGCCCCGGCCGCCACGACCACCACCACTCTGCCTCCCACTACGACCACGACCCTGATCGTCCCACCCGACAGAGCCGTGACACCGGGAAACGCTTGCATCGAGGCGGGCCGCTACTACCAGCTCTGCCATGATTGACAAGCGCCCGAGTGACCTCTCAGAGCCTCCTCCGCACTTCCCCGAACGGACGCTGCTCTGATCTGCCTCTCGGGCGTTTGCAGGGCCGAATGTACGTGTCGGCCGCGTCCGTTACAACAGCCTCGTGTCTGACGCAAAATAACGTAAACAAATGCACCCCATCGTCATCTCCGTGATCGCTTGATGAAGAGAGGTCGTTACCAACAGGAATCGGCGTTTTCCACAGGGTTTGTCCACAGGGGTGTGTTCACAAGTTTCTAAGCCGAATTTTCGCGCTTCTCCCTCGACGCGCGGAGCAGGGGCCGGAAGCTGACTTCGATCGCCTCATAGATCTCACCCAGGACCAGGTCGAGCTCCAGAGGCGTCACGGAGTGCTCGGGGAGACGGCCGCGCAAGACAAGGCCGCCCCTGCCATCGAGGGAGAAGAAGGCTCTCCACGATCGCGCATTCCTCGCCAGGGCCTGGCTCGTGACATCGCCGGGATGCTCCGGTAGAGGCAGGACATAGGCCTCGTATCGCAGACTGCGCTCCCCGACCTCGAACCAGACCGTGGTGGCGTCCCGCGTCTGCTGCCGCACCCGCACGGCCCAGCGACCTTCCAACTCCTCGGCGTATTCAACACTGGAGTCAGGATCCTCGACCCACCTCTCGATGCACCTCTCCAGGACCTCTCTCATCGTCAGGCGCCGACTCCCATCCTCGTGGGAGATAGGAGAGTAACTGGCCCAACCGTTCGAGCTCGAGCATGTGGGCCGAAGATCCTGCCTCCCTAAACTCGACCAATGTCCGCCAGCGACCAGCCCCTCGTAAAAACCCTTGCGTCATTCGCGGACACGCTCGTATCTGGATTCGACGTCACGGAGCTGTTCCATCGGTTGGTCGATGCCTGCGTCGAGCTTGCCGACGCAGACGAGGCGGGCCTGTTGCTCGTGGACAAGGAGGGAAAACTCGGCATCGCTGCCACCACCCACCACTCCGCCCTCCATGTGGAGCTCCTTCAGCTCCAGTCGAGGGAAGGCCCCTGCCTCGACGCATACAGCTCGGGCGAGCCCGTGCGAACCGGCCCACTGGACAGCGACGAGGCTCGGGCGAAGTGGCCCGAGTTTGCCCAAGAGGCAACGGCGGCCGGCTTCGACTCGGTGGTTGCCGTTCCGATGCGGTTCCGCAAGGGTGTGCTCGGATCCCTCAACCTCTTCCGCTCTTCGCCAGGCGAGGCGACCGAGCGAGATGTGATGGCCGCCCAGACCCTGGCAGACCTGGCGACGATCGCCATCCTCCAGGACCGCATCGTGGGGGACGCAAGGGAAGTCATCGACCAATTGCAGTCTGCGCTGGACACGAGGGTGTCGATCGAGCAGGCAAAGGGGATCATCGCCGAGCGAACCAAACTCGATGTCAACACAGCTTTCGAGCGAATCCGGGACTATGCGCGTTCTACCAACATCCGGCTCAGTGACATCGCAGCTCAGATCATCTCCGGCGAGCTCACCCCCGATCTGTTCACCGATAGGAGTCCGTAGGCTCGGGGAAGCCGGATCGATGTCTCCGGCAATGGCACGTCATGCGGTCGCGTAAGTGGGCGCCAGGCGGTGGATCAGCCGTGCATACTGGTTGGCAACCGCGGGCCAGCTGAGCTCGGCCGATAGCCGGGTGGCATCGCGTGCCGCCGCCAGGTAGGTCATCGGGTCTTCCACCAATCTTCGTATCGCATCGGCCAACGCAGCCGCGCTGTGGTCGACCACGATCCCTGCACCCGAGCCGAGCATCTCTTCGGAGTAGGGGAAACGCGTCGCAACCACCGGACGCCCCATGCCGACGGCTTCGGTGATGACTCCCGAAGAAACCTGATCTCTGTTGTCGTAGGGGACCACCACTATGTCGGACCGTCGGACTGAGTCGAAGAGCTCTTGGTCACTGACGTAGCGATCGACGAAGTCGACCATATGGCCAACTTGGAGATCCGCCACCAATTCCTGAAGGTCGAGGCGGTAGCCGTGGCCATGCCGGTGGGCCACCGCCGGATGGGTGCCACCCACTATGCGGTATCTGATCGGGGGGTCGATATCGCGGAGGAGGGCTACGGCTTCGATCGATCTCTCGAGTCCCTTGCCCGGCCCGAGCAGGCCCCAGGTGATCAACTGGGTCCGAGGTTGGTGATTAGGGGGCTGGGCCGACCATTGGGCTCCGTGTCGAATCACCCGAATCGCCCCGCCAGGGATGGTGTATCGCTCCCGCAGGATCTGCGCCGCATAGTCGCACAAGACCACGAGAGTGCCATTGGCCCCAAGTGTTTCGATGATTGACCTCTGCCGGGCCGTCGGGCTGTCCAGAACCGTGTGCAAGACCACGACGACTGGAATATCCAATGCCTCGACCAGATCGATGATCGAGGATCCGTCATCAGGCCCGTAGATCCCGAACTCATGTTGCACCAGGCAAAGATCACACGTGTTGAGGTGGCGGGTGGCGGACCGCACCGCCAGCGAATTGGTGGGGTCGATCTCCAAGACCACGTCGCTGCGGGCCGGTTCGGGCGAATGTTCGGTCCTGATCCGCACGATCCCGATATCCAGCGATGGATCGGCTCCACTTAGGGAGTCGACGAGAGATCGTGAGAAACGGCCGATACCACACCGGGTCGGGGGGAACGTCGACACGATCCCCACACGCACCGGAGCAATACTGGGAACTGGAGTCTTGAGCATTGATCAAATCCTGTTCGCTTGAGATACGCTTTCGATACCCCCGCGACCCAGGTGTCGAAACCTGATTATTGATCGGATAGGCTCGGAATGACCCGTTCCCCATGCCGACGGCTGGCTGTGTCCCTCTTTAGCTCACGTCAACAGTCAAAACGTTCACCGCTGGGGGGGTGAGGGTGGTCACAGACTCGGCCCGAGCCCCGCCTAATCTCCCCTAGGAGCCAACCTCGTCTCGGTCAGGCCATTTCCTTCTCGATGACAGCGAGGGCCTCATCGAGCGAGCCCATCCTGTGGGCGAACAATGGGTCGGGAAACACGAGCTCGAGGACGCGACGCACCTGGGAAGACGGGACGAGGTAGATGACCTTTCCGCTCTCGTGCAGTGCTCGCTTTCCTTCCACCAGAGCGTGCAACCCGGTTGAGTCCATGAACGTAACCTCGGTCGCGTCGAGGATCACGTCCTTACGACTCTGTTGCGCGAGCTCACCCAGCTGAGTGGCCAATATGTGAGCCGAAGACAGGTCGATCTCCCCGGTGAAGCGGACAATGAGCGCGTCTTCACCCAGGGGCTCGTTTCGTACGGTCAGGAGGTCCTCTGAGGATTTGTCCGCTTTCATCTCTTCTCTTGTGAGTTGCATACCGAATCGTATTCCGGTGGCAACTCCCGAGGTCCAGAGGAGCTGCGCGCCGCACTCTATCAAGTCACGATCGCAAGGGTGAAGCGGAAGGAAGATCTTCTCCCCCGGTGGGACGGACCGGCATCCGGAAGGCCACCAAAGTGCCGTGCCCGGTTCGCTCGACGCGAAGGCCTTCGGTCAGCGCAGCGATGATATCCGAGCCAAGCCCCGGCGAGTGGTGGTCTTCCGGCCCACGCCATTTGCCGCTATCCCTGACCTCGACATTGAGAACGTCATCTATCAGTGTCACTCGCACCGTGACGTCGCTGATCATGGCACCGAGGTAGGCGTGACGAGCCGAGTTGGACGTGGCCTCCCCAACCGCGAGCAGCACGTCGTCGCCCACGGTGTCCGGGATTGCTCGCATCGACATCCAGGAGCGAAGCGATGAGCGAATACTTCGCATCTCACTCGGAACCGCATGAAATGATTCGTAATACTCGTGAGGGTCCATCGCGCTTTTCATCACCAGCACGACGACATCGTCGTCCCGTGTGGAGCCGGGAGCCAGCTCTTCGAACAATCCCTCGCAGATCTCGTCCGGTCGTCGACCCACAAGCTCCGACATCAGCTCGTCGAGGCGGGCAAGCCCCTCGCCGAGGGACTCGCCCCGCCGCTCGACCAGCCCGTCGGTATAGAGGACGAGCGTGCCACCCCGCTCGAGTCGTGCCGATGCGTGGTGGCGGGCAGATGGCTCTCCCACCAAGGGCTCGGTCTGACCCTGGTCGAGCCAGGTGGTCCTACCGTCTGGAGACACCACCAGACCAGGGGGATGACCGGCCGACGCGTATTCAACAATTTCCCGATCAAGATCCACGATGGCGTAGAAGACAGTCGCGTACCCGGTGCCGTCCGGCCCGCCCACGAACGCGTCCAACTCGGTGAGCAGCGAGGAAGGCTCGTCGTTGTGAATGGCGAGAGCCGCGAGGGCCGTTCGGAGGCGGCCCATGGAGATCATGGCTTCGATGCCGTGCCCGACGATGTCGCCTACAACCACACCGATGCGGCCGTCCCTCAATTGGATCGTGTCGTACCAGTCGCCACCGACCTCGAGCGCATCGCTGGCGGCTCCATAGCGCGCCGCGATGTCAAGCCCGGGTCGCGAAATCAACCGATCCGGCAGCATCCCCCGTTGCAGTTGGATGGCAAGATCGTGATGCTCCTTTCGCTCTCGCTCCAACGACTCCGATTCGAGTGCCGCCCTCGCTGCAAGCGAGGTGGCCAGCTCCCTCTCGTGTGACTCCGCGGCTATCAGCAGGCCGGCAAGCGTAAAGGTGACCATCTGCATCTTGATCAGGACCAGGGCCGCTGCTGGAGACAACCCGATGATCAACGGCTCTCCCTCCACGGTCAATCGGATGGCAATCGTCAGTGCGATGGCGAGAGCGGTCATGGCCACCGCCCTGACCCCAAAGACGACACCAGCGCCCACTACGCCGACGAGCACTGAGAAGACGATGGGAAGATCGGTCCAGCTGAACACCGCTATGGTCAACGCGACTGATCCCACGACGAGGACCGCACCCCAACCGGACAGCAGCGAGCGTCTGTCGGGGCCGGATCCCCAGGCCAAGATGGAACTGCCGACCAGGATGACGCCCAGGGCATCTCCGAGCCACCACTGGCCAAAAGTGGTCAGCCAGTCGTCGCCACCAAACATCCAGTCTGCCCCGGCGCCGATAGCCGCCCCCAGGACAGGACCGACCAGGACCGCCCCGAAGATGAACCACAGAACGTGACGACGCCGGGCCAGATCCAACACGCCGCAAGCGGCTGTGACGACCGCCGCACCCAAGAGAGGCTCGGCCAGATTTGCCGACGCGAAACCCGCGGCCTGAATCGATGTCAGGCCGCTGCCCACATCCATGACGAACTCGGTCAAACCCGCAGCCGCGAGCACGATCCACCAGAGCCTCCGGGGAACACGCAGGAGAAAGGCGACCGTGATCCCGGCCGGGATGAACAGGACACCTTGCAGGCCAGATGCCTCGATGAGCTGCAGAGCCAGTTTTGAGCCGAAGCCATATGACACCACGACCAGGGCAAAGAGAGCGGGCATCCCGAACGGCCCATGTCGTTCTGGCCACGCCCACACCGATCCGGGCCTCGGGCCATCATCGGCCGGCGACTCGAATTCAATCCCGTTTTTCAAGTCGGTCTCGCGATTCACATGGCCGAACCTATACACCACCAAGCCGGGTTTCAGGGACGTGGGTCTTGATGCTGATGGCCGGCCCGGAGCCGGGTGACGTTCAGCTCGAGTCTTCTTCAACGCCGATCAACCGCCCGAGGTCCTCCAGCGCAGTGGAGAGGAGTCTCGACACGTGCATCTGTGAGATCCCCAGCTCACGCGCGATCTCGGACTGAGTCATGTCCTCGTTGAATCTGAAGTCGAGCAGCCTCCGCTCCCGTTCCCCCAATTGAGCTATCGCCTGCTCTACGACCACGCGGTCGTCAGCTGTCACCAGCCCGACGTCATCCCTTCGGACGCGGTCCATCAAAGCCACGGTGGAGTCCGAGGAAGGCTTGTTGATCGAGCTCGAGGTGTACGCCATGAGCGCCTCCATGGCCTCGACGACCTGTAGCTCGCTCACCTCGAGGTGTGCCGCGATCTCGCTGGCCTCTGCGGGTCGATTGAGCCGTTGAGCCAGCTCTTCAGACGCCGTGGCGACTCGGAGTGACAGCTCTTTCACGGGTCGCGGCACTCTCACCGACCATCCCTTGTCCCTGAGGAGGCGTTTGAGCTCACCCGAGATGGTGGCTGCGGCGTATGGGCGAATCATTCCCAGCGAGGAGTCATAACGCTGGATGGCCTTGAGGAGGGCCATATTGGCCACCTGAAGGAGATCTTCATCGTCGACTCCCCTGCCCCTATATCGACGGGCAATCGACGCCGCCAGGTCCTGATGACGACGCAAGAGCTCGTCTGAGCAGGAAGCCGGGTCCTCCGCCATTCTCAGGAGGAGCTCGTCGTCAGAGACCTCCGGCGGGATGGTGACGGTGCCCGGTGAGCGGAGCACGAACCAGACCACGAGATTCTCACCGTCATGGTGATGACCCCAGTCCTTGGCCAATCGATCGAGGAACAAGAAGCCAACGCCGAAGCTCGGCTCGTTCAGCGGCCCTGGATAAGGGTGAGAAACACTCACCACCAGCCCGCGAGCGCGATCCTGCTGGACCGAGATGACAACTTCGTCGGTGTCAGGTGAGTGCTTCATCACGTTGCATATGAGCTCGGTGACCAACAATGCGGCTTCGGCGTGGCGCATGCCGTCAAGCCTTGCGTGCTCTTTCAGGAAAGCCCTTGCCATCGCTGCCGAGGTCGGCTCGGCTGCGAGCTCCAGAACGATCATTTCGGCAGTTTCGGGGATCTCTCGTGTTGCCATGGCGGTCATCGCCGGTCCTGTCTCCAGATGGTCGAAAATCTGCTCAGGTTGGTACCAATCCCTGCGGGATCTCAAACCTGCGCAGCGGGCTCGCTCGGAGAGTCGATTCTCAGATTGTGCGAATCCAGGTCACGACCATTGCAGCTCCACGCGTGGCTCCAAGAAGCCAACCTGGCCACCGCCGCCAAAAACAGGCTGTCGGCTCAGGTCGGCGAGTCGCTGGGATACATAGGATGAACCGGGTGTAATCGCGGCCAATGTCGCAGCCATGGCGGAGACCGCCACTGCCTCGAGCCCGTCCCAGGACTTGACCGCAATCCCGGGTCCCCCGTGCACCGCGACGCCGAGACAACCCTCGGCACCCCGTTTGGCCACCACATTCGAAGAGGCGGCGATCACAGCATCACCGTTCTGCGATCCCGAGGTCATCGCCGGATACCTGTGCATCGCCGTGTAGACCTCGGATAGATCCTGGCTGTTGCCCAGCGCTGCGAACAACGAGGCCATGGCGCGGACAGTGGTTCGCAACACCGGAGCACCACAGCCGTCTACCCCAACGGGCCCGGCCGAAACGCCGCCCAGCTCGGAGACCGTCTCGAAGATTGCCCTCTGAAGCGGGTGCTCCGGGTCTAGATAGGTCTCGGTCGGCCAGCCCTGTAGACGCGAGGTGAGCAGCCACGACGCATGCTTCCCGGAGCAGTTGTGCCATGCCGACCTGGGGCTCACGTGCCCGGCGCGGGACAACCGGCGTGTCTCAAACGCCGACGAGGGCCAAGCGGGCGGGCACTGGAGATCTCCCTCGCCCAGTTCGGCCTTGGCCAACATCGACCCGACCAGCGCGACATGAGCCGGGTGCCCGTCGTGCGATGCGGCGGCCAATGCGAGCTGGAGCGGCGCCATGGCCCCCCCAATGCGCTGGGCTACTGCAGCCTGGAACGGTTTGGCTGCGGAGCGGAGGAAGAAGGGGCGATCGATCTCACCCGTCGCCGCTAGCAGGCTTCCATCCGGCGAGACGATCGCCAAGGCACCGTGATGGGTCGTTTCCACCAATCCCGAGCGGATCTTGGCGACGAGCAGGCTCAAGCCGTCGGCTGGGACTCGCCTTGCTGGCTGCGGTACCGAGTGATGATCTCATCCTGGAGGGCATCGATGACCGAGTGGAGCTGACGTCTCTGCACAGAAAGCTGGCTCTCGACCTCACGCAGCCGCTCGATGGCCTCCCCCACCTCGTCGTCGGTCAGCTCAGGCAACTGGGTGAGCACGCCGTCTTCCATGATCTTGTCGATGAGACGCCTCCCGGTGGTGGTCGGGATTGGCGGCATGGTGTCTATGTGGCGGAGATTCGGCTCTTTCCCCAGGATCATCCCGGCCGCGAGAATCTCAGGCAGGGCGTCAAGCAATGATCGCTCTTCCTCCCCGCTCCTCCGGCGCATCTCGAAATTGAGGAGATCCATGCGCCCGTGCAAGAGCCTTCGGTAGTAGGAGATCTGGGATTCGACGTCTTCGGCGGTAACCCGCCTCTTCCTCAACTCGTCGAGATCGATGCCCTCGAGATCCTCTAGATACTCGGGCTCGAGGACGACGTCGATGCGGCGGCGGTTCTCTGTCACCAGGAGCAGGTTACTTGCACGCTGCGGCGAGAGTGGCGTAGGGCGGAACGGCCGACGACCCGCGGCCGCCGGGATGAATCTCGAAATGGAGATGGGGAGGCCCGCCCTTGGCGTTGCCGGTGTCGCCATTGAAGCCGATGGTCTGACCTTGGCTCACGCGAGCCCCGGAGGAGACGTTCCAGTCCGAAAGGTGGGCGTAGTAGTAGGCCACGCCATTGCCGGCGGTGAGCCAAATGATCTTGCCACCCAATCCACCGTTCCTGATGGACACCGTCCCGCTCGCCACTGCGTACATGGGCTCCCCGTAAGCCGCCATCAGGTCATTGCCCTTGTGCGTGCGGCCACCGGACCGCGGGTATCCCCACGAATCTATGAACGAGGTGCGCCCGCGTGTGAACGGGCAAATGAACGATCCCACTTGCAGGGAGCCGGCTGCCCTCTGTCGCGCACGCGCCTTTATCTCGGCCTGTTCCGCGTCGTACTTGGTGGTGAGATCCTTGCAACGCCCCGACAGCTTGGCATAGGCCGCCTGTTCTTCCTCCATCGCCGACTGCTGTTGGTCCATCGCATCCAGCTTGTCCGCCTGCACCTGCTCCAACTCGGTATGTGTCTCCTCGAGGTCACCCTGGAACCGGTTCAGCTCGCCGCGAGCTGCGATGAGCTCGTCTATGGAGGCCTGGCCACCAGTGGTGGCCGCGCTGAGGAATTCGGACGAGGTCATGAACTCGTCCACCGAGGAAGCCGACAGGATCACGCCCGGGTTGGAGAATCCTCCCCGCATGTACAACTCGACGGCCTGCTCCTCGATCTGCGCCTGCAATGCATCGAGCTCCTCGGAGTGGCTGGTGACCGAGCCTTCGACGGCCTGTTGTTTTCGCTCGACCTTGTCTACGTTCGCCACGGAGACCTCGTAGTTCTCCGCGGCCTGAGTAAAGCCGTCCTGAGCGGAACGGTATGCGTCGAGTTGGGCGCGCGAGTCGGCACAAGCCTCTTCAACTTGTGTTTTGGTCACAGCCTGGCCGGTGAGCGGGAAGAGTGGCACCAATAGCCCGATCAAAGTGACGAAGACCGCGACGCGTACCTGTTTTCTCGTGGCAGGCATCGGGGGAAAGAGTAACCACTGCCCACGGTTTGCAGTAGTTCCTCGCTCGGTACAGGAATTCGAGCCGCCGTGGTTCGGAGGCTAGAAGACCATCACCACCAGGGGGTAGAGGAGCGCTGCGGCAAGGGCGACACCGTCGATGCAGACGAGCATGCCTGGAGAGCGCTCGGTCAGAGCCACCCGACCCAGACGCAACATCGAGGAGAGGCCACGACCCGCGACGAGAGCGACTGCCAAGCCGATCCCAACCAGCAGGTAGTCCACCACGTCGAGATCCCAGAGCAGGGCGGCCCCGACCGCCCCGAGGATCGTCCCGATGGCGGTGACGGTGAACGGATCGACCAGGGGGAACGCAGGCATGCGCTCGGCGACGGCACCGAGAAGGATCCCGGTGATGACAGCTGCCAAGAAGACGTCCACCGCCTGCGACTGAGGCGAGTGCGCCGAGCGCGAGAGCACCAGCGAGGCCGTGGCGAGACCTGCAAACAGGGACACCATCACAGTCGGGCTGAACACATCCACTCGCCGATACTTGGGAAATGCCACGGCCCACCCGAAGCCAACAGCGACCGCCAACCCGACGGAAAGGGCGTAACCGGCGCCACCGAGCACATGGGCCGCCATGGCAGACATGGCAGCGCTGGCCACGACGGCCAAACCACCGAAGACCCGGCTTCTCGAGCTCATCACCGATTCGAGATCCACCGCCCACACCGCGGCCATGGCCACGAGGGTCGCAGCCCAGATCTCCTGACTCTGAAAATTCGCGAGGACGGCGAGTGCGGCCACAACCAGGGGAGCCAGACCCACCAGGTCGACTGCAGATATCGCCGCCACAGGTTGGCCTCCCCCGGAGACCGGCGGGATCAAGACCACCTCGTCCTCATCGCCCACCGAGTCCTCGAGGGACGCTGTCTCGCCGTTGATCCAGATGCGTGAGGACTCCACACCACGCCGGAAGTCCGGCCCGAACTTCTCCGCTGCGGCATCGATGATTCCGCCGACCGTGTCGGAAGAGACCTCGACACGCGAGGCGCCTGCGATCTCACGCAAATTGGCGAAGAGCCGAAGTTTGGCCATGAGCTCAGGGTAAAGCGTATCCACCCAGCTTCGCGGCTCTCCCCATTCTTGGTTTACGCTCGCCACATGTCGGATCGGGTGCTGGTGCCGGTCAACGTCCCGATGGTGGGTGATGAGAGGCACAAGAATTGGGCAAAGATCGTGGAATCGGTCGACAGCTCCAAGGCCTCCGGCTGGGCGTACGAAGGGCCGTTCGTTGCCACCGGCGGAATCCAGGACGTCCCGATGGGCGGCGTCCTCTTGGTCTATGGAGAGCGTGGGTCACGGTCCAACCCGCAGATAACGGCGCATGTCTATCTGATCAACGGCGACGGCACCATCAGCCTGGAGGCCGAAACGCGGGGCAAGGCGTGGGCAAGAACCCTGCGAGACCCGGTCGAGCGCTGTTTGGGCATGGACGCCGGACCGCCCGACTTGTCCCACTTGACCGATCAGCTGCTCGCCGACGAGCTCCGATCTCGAGGATGGAAGGTGGAACAGGGATGAAGGCGGTGGTGGTTTCCGAGCAAGGTGACCCGGACAACCTTGTGGTCGCCGAAGTCCCCGAGCCGAGCCCCGGTGCCGGGGATCTCCTTGTGGAAGTCGATGCCGCCGGGCTCAACTTCATCGACACCTACCAGCGGACCGGTCTCTATCAGATGGCTCTCCCTTTCACCCCGGGTCTCGAAGGCGCAGGGGTGGTGGTGGCGATCGGGAGTGGTGTTACCGACTTCACCATCGGTGACAAGGTCGGCTGGGTCAATGTCCTCGGCTCGTACGCGCAAAAGCACATCATCCCGGCCGACAAGGCGATACCCGTCCCCGACGGGCTCGACACCCGCCTGGTCGCAGCCGTCCTCCTTCAGGGCATCACGGCCCACTATCTGGCCACTGACACATATCCACTCTCTTCGGACGACCGGTGCCTGATACATGCGGGAGCGGGTGGTGTCGGCCTCCTTCTCACCCAGATCGCAAAGATTCGCGGGGCAGAGGTGTTCACCACCGTCGGCACCGATGAAAAGGCCCAACTCAGTCAGGACGCTGGGTCGGATCACGTCATCATCTACACAAAGACCAGTTTTGGTGACGAGGTCGAGAGCATCGCCGGTCCCAAACCGTTGAATGTGGTCTACGACGGCGTCGGGGCCGACACCTTCCTCGAGGGGCTCGACCTGCTCACGCCCCGAGGGATGATGGTGACGTTTGGCAACGCATCGGGACCGGTCCCCGAGATCTCACCGCTGCTCCTCTCTCAGAAGGGATCGCTCTTCCTCACGAGACCGACGATGGCTCACTACATGAGGACGAGAGACGAGCTGCTGGCCCGCACTTCCCAGTTGTTTCATTGGATCGAAGCCGGCCAGCTGAATGTGCGGATTGGAGCAGAGTTTCCGTTGGAGGAGGCCGCCGGGGCACATCGGGCATTGGAGGGACGCAAGACCACGGGCAAGGTTCTGATCCGGCCCTGAGCGTCTGGGACGCCGCGCGCCCCGACGGCACACTCACTCAGATGAATATCGTCTGCGCACCATCCGAGATCTCCATGAAGTCAGATGCGCTGATGATCCCCTCGACACGGTCATACAGTTGTTCCTCATCAATGTGCATCATGTCTGCCGACATGCGGCACGCCCAGAGATGACCGCCGGCGTCGGTGATCAACTCGAGGAACTCGGGGACGTCCGGGATGTCGATCCCTTCGATCTGCTTCTTCATCATGTGGGTGGCAAAAGCCGTCATCCCCGGCAGGCCCATCAGCATGGGCGGCATGTGCGTTGCAGGGTTGCCCACAGGAGTGAACTTGAGATGCCCCATCGTCTCCTTGTTGATCATGTCGAATCCCCAGAAGGTGAAGAAGAGATGTGTCTCGATCCCCTCGCCCAGAGCGGCGTTGGCCAACACCAATCCGGGGTAGGCCATATCCAGTGAGCCCTTGGAGCAGATGATCGCCAGCTTTCGACCTTCGGCGTCGTCGTCGAAGACCGGCACCGGGGCTTCCATTGTCGTTGTCATGTCCAACACCCTTTCTCAGACGCAGCCGGCCGGCTTGGGCAGACCTGCGATGTATGCCATCTTCTTGGCGGGTTTCTTGGGAAACAGCTGGAACAGATCCTTGGTGGGGATCTCCGCGTTGGTGCTCACCCGACGCAACGTCGGTGTCTCGCCTTCGGTCTTGAAGTCGTCACGCAGATAGCGAATCGCCTTCCAGTGGGCGTCAGTCAGATCGATGCCGATGTTGGCCGCCATAGATTTGGCCAGGTCCTCGTCCCATTCGTCGTATTCGGTCATGAAGCCCTCTTCATCAACATGCACGTCATGACCTGCGATTGTGGCCAGGCTCATTGCCAGGCCTCCTTTCTCGAGCTGGTGTCTTCCAAAATCTGTCCCATCGATTGCAGGCCTGCGAGCAAGCGGGCAAGTCCACGCCGGGCATCCGGCTTTCGTATCTGCCACAACAGCGCAAAGAGCCCGGGCGGATCCAGAATCACCTCATCCTGAACCTGAACGTTGTGGAAGGTGGACTGGAGCATTTGCATGACCTCGGGCTGGGTCATCTCCTTGATCGTTTGCAGGATCAGGACGATGTTGTCGCCCAGGGCCTCCACATCCTCACTGGTGAAGGACGTGACCACGCGATCGACCACGCCCATTCCGCTCTGGGCGAAATCGATGTAGCCCTTCGTTTCAGCCGCTCCGAGGAGGCTGGTCATGGTCTCCATGCCCTGGCGCGCAATCGGGCTGAGATCCGCAGCGAGGTCCGAGACGGACTCTCGAGCAAGATCACGGGATCTTGCCTCGTCGACCAGAAACCTCATCTGCTCCTCGATCTCCGCAAGCCGATCCTCCACAGACAATGTGGCGAGATCGGTCATGGCGTCACCTCCTTCTTCCCTGCCATCGACATCAGAGCCGGTATGGGAAGCTCACGCCCAGGGAGCAGCGCGTTCCAATAGACCCATTTGAACATCAGTTTTCCGAAGTGGTTGATCTCGGTCTCCTCCAACAAGGAGAAGGGGCCAACTCCGGGCAATGGGTACTTCCCCGGGAGCGGCTGCGTCTCGTAGTTGAAATCGATCATCATCCCCTTGCCATCGCCCGACTCGATGAAGCAGTTGGAGTGGCCATCGAAGGCATGGCTCATCTCCTCACCCCGAATGAACTGGAGGAAGTTCTCGGTGAAGATCTCCACCGCGAAGTGGGCCACGGAGCCGGCCTTCGAAGTCGGGAGGTCAGCCGCATCGCCGATCGCGAACACGTTTTCCCATTTCGGCGACTGGAAGGTCCCATGGTCCACGGGCACGTAGTTCAACTCGTTGCCCATGCCACTGCGGGCAATGAAGTCGGCACCCATGTTGAGCGGGATCGTGACCAACAGGTCGAACGGGATTACCCGCTCGTCATAGGACACGATCGACTTGGCCTCGTTGTCGACCGACTCGATGTAGAAATCCGCTTCGAGCGCGATCTTGCGGCTCTCCAGCATCCCCCCGAGCATCTGGGACGCAACCGGCTTGGTGAACGCGCCGTCCAATGGAGTGACGTAGGTGATCTCCACCCGGTCCCGCATGCCTTTGTCTTTGAAGTAGCTGTCCGCGAGGAAAGTGAATTCGAGGGGGGCCACCGGGCACTTGATGGGCATCTCGGTGATGTGGACCACGAGACGCCCGCCATCCCATGTGCGCAGCTTCTCGGCCAAAGCGTTGGCGCCCTCGTATGTGTAGAAGTCGAAGACGCTCTTGCGCCACTCCTCGCCATTCATCCCGGCCGTCTCATCCGGTCTCGGTGTCGTGCCTGTGGCGATGACAAGGATGTCGTAGCCGATTTCGGTTCCGTCGGCGAGGACGACGCGATTGTCGTCCGGATAGACCCGGTCGATCTCGCCGATCATCAAATCCACACCCTCGGGGATGAACCTCTCTTTTGACTTGACGATCTGATCCGGCTGGTACATGCCGAAAGGTATGAACAAGTAGCCCGGCTGGTAGTAGTGGATTGGCTCCTGATCGATGACGACAACTTCCCACTCGTCTCTCGACAAGTCGTGGGCGGAGCTTGTTGACCATCGTCGTCCCGGCTGTGCCCGAACCGAGCACCACCAGACGTTTCATTAGATCTCCTTTGGCCCGTGCAAGCCTTTGGCCTGCGTCACAATTGAATCGTCGGGCGGGGAGACAGCGCCAACAAGGGCACGACGGCCACAACAAGTGGGACTTAAGTCACCATTGGTGTGCGGGCTTTCTCAGGGGGCCATCGAGCGGATGGCCTCGGCGACGGTGTCGGGCGCGTCGAGATGAGCCTTCCAGGCGTCGGCAACCACCTCGAACTGAGCGTCCGGGATCGCCTTTTGGACCTTGTCTACGGATTGACGGGGAACGTCGCCCGATTGACTCCAGAGGTAGTAGGTGGGAGCCGTGATCTCATTGAGCTTGGAGGGGACCAGGGAGGCTCTGGGCGTGCGGCGAAAAGCCCGAAGCGAGTCGGTCGTGTCGACAATCGAACTCTGCCAAGTCCCGAGCCTGCACTTGCGTGGCGGTTGGGCACCACCCTCCCTCATCACCGCAATTCGGGGCCCAGCGCGACGCCCCGAGATTGCCGCCCGAATCGAATGTGAATGTGGCTGCCCGACCCAGCCAGGGAAGCTTCTCGGCGAACTCGGCCCATCCGTCATCTCGATAGAAATCCACGTCAACCATCACCAACGCCGCCACCTGATCGGGGTACGTCACAGCCATCTCGGCCGCGACCCCTCCGCCCAGGCCGACACCCGCGATGACCGCAGGCTGGTCGAACGTTTGCGCCAGGAGACCGGACATGATCTCTGCCATCGCTGCCACCGTGTGCGGCGGTCCCTCGTCAGGGAATCTCTGGCTGAGGCCGAAGCCAGGGAGATCGACTCGGGCGATGTCGAAGTCGTCGTTCAGCCGCGCGGCCACGGAGTCCCATAGGGCTCCCCCGGCAACGTCGAAGTCATGCAGGAGAACCAGGGGCACGGTGCCCTCACCTTCCCTGACCACGTTCAACTCGATCCCATCGACTTCGACGATGGATCCGAGCTCGAGTTGGGAGATGGTCGTGTCCTCGATCAACTCGAGACGCTGCTGGGTCACTGCCGAGTAGATCACAGTGCCGGCAATGACTACCAACAGGACCAGACCGAAGATGCGGAGCACGACGCCGCCGGGTTTCTCCTCTTTCGGCGGCGGCCTCAGCCCGCTCACTTGAACATCACGATGTGGACATTTCTCGGCCCATGTACACCCAGGTTCAGTTGCAGCTCTATGTCTCCGGTCCGGCTGGGACCGGTGACGACCACCAGATTGGCGGTCGACCGGACCGAATCTGGGTTTTTCGATGCCCAGTGACTCAATGTGCGGGTGATCAACGCCGAATCGAGTATCACCAAATGGGTATCGGGGATCAGACTCGCCATCCGGGGCCGCCCCGGCCCATGGCTCATGACCACCGAGCCCGACTCCGCCAGACCGGCATCGGCGCCCGTGACCCCCAGGGCCAGGCGGGCGTATCCGATCTGATGCTCGAGACGGCCCTCGGGCGACACGAGATGGTCGACCCGCTCCCAGCCGGCTGTCCCAAGCGCCGAGGTGACACCCGGCACGGGAAGCTGGTCCCAAGCCATGAAGCTCCTTGACTCGGTCGAGGCGAGGATGTCGGTGACGACGCCGGGGACCAGGTGGCGGGCCACCGGACCGTGAACCCGGGCATCAACCGATTCCGCCCTGGACCTGAACAACTCGACCAGGTCGACGGACTCCATCTGGGGGAGGAATTCGAGGATCGGTGCCGGCAAGGGAAGACGTGTAGAGGTCAACGCCATCGAAACTCGCCCGATAAAGGTGTCACGATCCACGACGCAACCTCCACCACTGCGAGAAGGACTGACGCGCCGGACGCGGAAAGTCGCGGTATTTGGTCCAACTTCTGCCAGGCCCGGGGAGCCTCCGAATCCAGCCCCCACTCGAGATGAGCCCCGTCAGCCTCGATGCCCAGCGCTTGGCCGTCGCCCAGCGCCGCGGCTCCGCAGCGGTCTTGGCATATCTCCCCATCCCCTTTTCCAGCCACGCCGGTAGCCGGCCCTCGTCGGCGGCACGACGACGCAGGCCGAGCAACATCGCGGGGATCTGGATCCGGACCGGGCACACCTCTTCACAGGCCCCACAGAGGGTGGATGCAAAGGGCAGCTCCCACCATGGCTCCATCCCCTGCAGCCCCGGGGTGACGATCGAGCCCACCGGGCCCGAGTAGACGGTCCCATACGCATGACCCCCAACGGTGCGAAAGACAGGGCAGACGTTCAAGCAGGCACCGCATCTGATACAGGCGAGGATCTCGGCAGTCTCACCACCGAGCACGTCGGAGCGCCCGTTGTCGATGATCACCACATGCACCTCGTCCGGCCCGTCGGGGTCGGCCGGGTGCCGCGGGCCGGTGATTACGTTTGTGTAGACCGAGAGTCGCTGCCCGGTCGCCGATCGGGCAAGGACCTCGAGTATCACAGCCGCATCCTCCCAGGTGGGAACGATGCGCTCCATCCCCATCAGCGCGATATGTAATCGTGGAGCGGTGGTGGTCAGCCTCCCGTTGCCCTCGTTGGTCACCAAGACGATCGAGCCCGACTCTGCGATTGCCATGTTCACACCCGAGATGCCCGCATCGGCTCGCAGGAATTGCTCTCGCAGATGTGCTCGGGCGATCGCGTTCAATTGGGCCGGGTCGTGTGTCTCCTCGACACCGAGCTTGGCGGCAAACAGGGCACCGACGTCCTCCCGTGTCATGTGGAGGACAGGGGCGATGATGTGACTCGGCGTGTCTCCGGCCAGTTGGACGATGAACTCCCCGAGATCGGTCTCGACCACTTCGACCCCCTGTCGGCCCAGATGGGGATTGAGCTCGATCTCCTCGGAGACCATCGACTTGGACTTGACCACCAGGTTGGCGTCACGGCCGGCCAGGATCCCGCCCACGATCCGATTGGCCTCGAGGGCGTCTGAGGCAAAATGAACGTTGCCACCCGCTTCGGTCAGTCGGTCGGCGAATCGACCGAGGAGAACGTCGAGTTCCGATAGTGCGCCCAACCTCACGGCACGCGCTCGATCTCGAAGCTCCTCTCCGATCGTCAACTCTTCGAAGGCGTTGGCCCGAGCGGAGGTCATGAGACGCATCCCCCGATCCACCGCTTTCGCCTCATGGGTGCCGACCAGGCGGTTCGACCTCTCCACGAAGGTGACAGGCTCCCTACTCATCCCGTTGGCCAGACAGGATCTCGGCAATGTGTTTCACCTGTATAGGAGATCCGCGCCGACGTAGGCCGCCCTCCATGTGTATGAGGCAGGAAACGTCACCACCAACCAGGGTATTGGCACCTGAAGCCTCCACACGATCGAGTTTGGCCTCCATGATCGCTCCCGAGACCGCAGGCATCTCCACGGCGAAGAGCCCGCCAAAGCCACAACACTCCTCTGAGCCCTCGAGTGGCACCGTTTCTGACTTCGCCAACAGATGGTCCGCCTGCGATTTCAGCCCCAGCCCCCTCAGACCGTGACAGGAGTGGTGGTATGCAATGACACAGCCGTCGCAATCGGGATCCGACTCGATTCCGAGATCCTCGACCAGGTACTGAGTCAGCTCCCTCACCCTCCCCGCCACCTCGATTGCCTCGGCCTCTCGGTCGGTTCCATCGAATAGCTCGGGATAGTGGCGAGACATCATCAACGCGCATGAACCGGAGGGGAGAACGATGGGCCCCACAGTCCCGGTCAAGGCGTTCAGGGTTTGCTCAGCCATCAGGCGGGCGTCGTCGGTGAGACCCACGTTGAAGGCCGGCTGGCCACAGCATGTCTGACCCTCGGGGAATTCGACATCGCAGCCGACGGCTTCGAGGACCGCCACCGTCGCCCGGCCGACATGCGGGGCAAGGGCGTCAACGAGACATGTCACGACCAGTTGAACCGTCGGCGCATCCATGCTCTGAGGGTATTGCCCCGAGAGCGCGTGGCGTGGCACAAACATCGAGACATCTATCCTTTCCGGCGCCGACCCAAGGGTGGCTAGGGTTCCGGCCGTTCATTCGGTGTCTGGTCCGAGCGCCACAGAAGGCCCACAACAGGGCTCGCACCTCACTGGACAAAACCCTCGAGGGGACAAGTCGACACGACTTCTGCGCGTGCCGACAAGGAGAGATCGATGTCCAAGCCCCGCCAGGTGCACACCCGAGCACTGATCCTGGCCCTTTTCGTGACCATGCTGTGGTCCTCGTCATGGGTGCTCATCAGATGGGGCCTGGAAGACGAGCGACTCCCGCCCATCCTCTTTGCCGGACTTCGCTATGGCACGGCATCGATGGTGCTCATCGGGCTCGTCTCTTCCAATGGCCGCGCCCGTCACCAAGTTCGCTCCCTGAGCCGCAAGGAGTGGGTGGCGCTCACACTGCTTGGCCTTGTCTTCGTCACGGCCGCCCAAGGGGCGCAGTTCGTTGCCATCGCAAATCAGCCGGCAGCGACGTCCAGCCTGGTGTTGTCCCTCACCCCGCTGATAGTGGCTATGGCCTCGGCAGCAACCTTGGGAGAGCAGCCCAGCCGTCGACAAGTGATCGCTGCCGGGGTGATCGTGATTGGGGCAGCGACCTACTTCTCAGGAGACATCGGGTTCACGACTGCGGGGATGCTCGCGTCTGGCGTCGGCCTGGCAGCCAACGCGGCCGCGGCATTGATGGGACGCCGAGTGAATCGAGGACTTCGACATTCCCCCCTCGTGGTGACTGCTGTGAGCATGGGGTCAGGGGCGGTGGTCTTGCTGGTGATCGGCATCGTGGTCGAGGGACTGCCACGTGTGACACCCGGGGGATGGGTCCTAATCGGCTGGCTCGCCGTGGTGAACACAGCCCTCGCATTCACCCTGTGGAATCGCAGCTTGCAACACCTGTCGGCCACCGAGTCGTCGGCGATCAACAACACAATGCTCGTCCAAATCGCCCTTTTGGCCTGGATCTTCCTCGACGAGTTGCCCGGCCCTCTCGACATCATCGGAATGGTCCTCGTATCAGTCGGCGTTTACCTTGCCCAGCGCAAGCCAGCCGAATCGATCCACACCAAATGACCGAATATCTCATCCCGGTGACCGGTGAGCGTCTTGCCCGTCGTCTCAGCCAGCTCGTGTTGGGTCTCGTCCTGTTCGGGATCGGCATCGGGCTGATGCTCCAGTCCGATCTGGGGTTGCCGCCTTGGGACGTGCTCCACCAGGGACTGGCCAACCGGTTCGGGTTGTCCGTCGGGCTGTGGTCGATCATCGTGTCGGTCGGAGTGCTCTCGCTGTGGCTTCCTCTCAGGGAGCCCTACGGTCTCGGAACGCTCCTCAACGCGCTGATCATCGGCGTGATGATCGATGCAACTGCTGCGGTTATTCCAACAGCCGGCTCTTCCATCGCCGCCATCGGCATGATGCTCATTGGCGTTCTTTCCATCGCTGTCGCCTCCGGCCTCTACATCGGGGCCGGCCTCGGACCAGGGCCCAGGGACGGTCTGATGACGGGCATAGCCAAAAAGGGCCCCTCGATTCGCCTGACCCGCTCGGTGCTGGAGATCGGCGTTCTGGCACTGGGATGGATCTTGGGTGGCACCTTCGGGATCGGCACCATCGTCTTTGCACTGGCGATTGGCCCCCTGGTCCAGTTCTTCCTGCACAGGTGGACCATCTCTCTCGACCACCCCGAGCAACCGTGGGACCATCCCGCACGCTGACCAGTGGGGGAAGCGGCATTCCTCGATTGCCCACCGGAACAGGCCCGACATGGCCAGCTTCGACGAGGCCTGTTCCGATTTGAGCTAAATCGAGTCAGAGATTCCGGTGGGGTGGGGCGCCAGAGGCCACGCCGATCAGATGCCGAAGGCTCTCACCAAGAAGGCGGCCATCTGGCCACGGGTCACATAGGAGTCAGGGCAGAAACGGTCATTCGAAGGCGGATTGCACCCATTGGTGACACCCGCCGCGGCCAACCTCTCGATAGCCGACTCGAAAACCGAGCCATCATCATCGACGAAATCGACCGAACCGCCATCGGTCAGACCCAATGCCCGACCGATGAAGGCGGCCATCTGGCCACGGGTCACATAGGAGTCAGGGCAGAAACGGTCATTCGAAGGCGGATTGCACCCATTGGTGACACCCGCCGCGGCCAACCTCTCGATAGCCGACTCGAAAACCGAGCCATCATCATCGACGAAATCGACCGAACCGCCATCGGTCAGACCCAATGCCCGACCGAAGAAGGCGGCCATCTGGCCACGGGTCACATAGGAGTCAGGACAGAAACGGTCATTCGAAGGCGGATTGCACCCATTGGTGACACCCGCCGCGGCCAACCTCTCGATAGCCGACTCGAAAACGGAGCCATCATCATCCCAAAACGCCCCCTCGCCGGCCGGGTGGTATCCAGGTGCGTTGAAGAACAGCTCGGTGACCCAGGTTCCGCCGTGACCGATGTGCACACCGATCGCGGCGTATCGGAGGCTCGCCCCGAGGATGTTCGCCCGATGAGGTGGCGATCCCATGAAACTCTGGTGGGCCTGCTCACAGGAGCTTGCGTAGGAGCCGGAGGCGGCATACACGTTCTCACCCCAACTGCTCCAGTTGCCGGGGAGGATCGGCAGGCGCTCCGAGTCGGTCATGTGCCGGAGGTTCCCCTCGGTTGCCATCTTCTCCGAGAAACCCCGAACCTGGAAAGCCAACTCGGGGGCAAACACCAAGGGCTCGACTCCCGCGGCCACCCGGCTTTGATTTACCTCAGCGAAGAGACATTGCTCGAACCCGGACTCAGAGACGGCAGCTGTCGCCTCCGGCACGAACCCCAGGGCAAGCGCCAGCAACATCCCCGCTGTCGCAAGGAGTCTGAACCCTCTCGATTCGTTGAGCTGTTCCATCTCCACCCGACCGCCCCAGCTCGTGGCCCCACCACGAGATCGGCTCGAAAGACGGCCAACTTGAGGCGTTCCGATCGGCTCTCGATGAAGAGTCTTTCGGCACTAGCCGCTTGCCCGTCCAGGCTCGATGCTGCGCGCAAGGAGGCTGACATGACACAGCTGGACACAGGCCCCCCCATGGTGGACGAGAGCACGGCGCCGGTGCGCCTCCGTAGGAGCACCGAGGACCGGGTGATCGCCGGCATCTGTGGCGGGTTGGGCCAATATTTCAAGACCGACCCGATCTGGTTCAGGTTGGGTTTCGTGGTCCTGACCCTTGGGGGCGGCGCGGGAATCCTGATCTATCTGATCGCGTGGCTGTCCATCCCGGAAGCAAAGCCGGGCGAGAGCATCGAACGGCATCCGGGCAGCTTCGACAATCGAGGCCCTCTGGTTGCCGGGGTGATCCTGATCGGAGTGGGCTCGGTGCTGCTCCTCAACAACCTGGTTCCCTGGTTCGACCGGGTGGCGTGGCCATTGGCCGTGATAGCCACCGGGGCAGGGATCCTTTTGCTCGGAGGTCGCCATGAGCACAACTGAATTGCTTGAAAGACCCGAGAGTGAGACACCCGTCGCACCGCGGAGACGGCCCTACGGGTCGATGGTGATGGGCGCGCTGCTCATTGTGGTAGGCGGGCTATGGCTCCTGGATGCGACAGACCTCGCCCAAGTTCAGGCCGATGCGATCCTGCCGGCAATCCTGGCGGTCATCGGCCTTGCCCTGATAATCGGGGCGTTCGAGGGGCCGCATACCGGTCTGGTGGTCGCCGGGGTCTTCGTGACGATCGCAGCGCTGGCCGTGGCTGCCGCTCCAACCGACGCCTTTCATGGCGGCATCGGCCAACGCAACATTCGGGTGACGGAGCAAACGACACTGGCTTCGCGCTATGACGTCGGGGTTGGCGAGCTGAACCTGGACCTGAGCGATTTGGTCATGACCGAGTCCGCCAACCTTGGGATCACGGTCGGAGCGGGCGACCTGACCATCGTGCTGCCGCCCGATGTCCCGGTTCTCATCGATGCTGCCGTGGGTGCCGGCCAAATCGATCTCCTCGGTCAGCAGAGTGAAGGCCTATCGGTGAGTCGCACCTACCGAAGCGATGACTTCGAGTCGGCCGACGTCACCCTGACGCTCAATCTCGATGTGGCAGCCGGAAACGTGGAGGTGGAACGATGAGACTGCATAGAGGAACCTTGTTCGCAGGGATCATCTACTTGACCATCGGCATCATGTTCTTCCTGGAAGGCCTGGACGTCTGGAGCCTGAAGATCGCCGATCTTCGCTACGTGGGCCCGGTCGCCCTGCTGGTGCTGGGTCTGGCCGTCGTGGTCGGATCCTTGGGAAGAAACGAAAACAGGGGCTGACCACACCGGACAGGGAATGGGGGCCATTGGCAGGCCCCCCTTCGCGCGTCTCCGATGACCGCCCCAGGATTGCGTCCAACTACCGTGGGGCAGGTGCAACGTCCCGACTGGTTTCTCGCGGACCAGTACCCATTCGAGAGTCATTGGGAGGAGGTCGACGGCGCCCGAGTCCACTATCTCGACGAGGGAGAAGGGCCTACGCTGCTCATGCTGCACGGGAACCCGACGTGGAGCTTCCTCTACCGACGCATGGTGCCGTACCTGAGCGACCGATTTCGCTGCGTCGCGGTCGACTATCCGGGGTTCGGGTTGTCGAGCGCACCGAAAGGATACGGTTTCACCCCGGCCGAGCACGCTGACGTCGTGGGCAAACTGATAGACGCACTCGGCCTCGACGGTTTCACACCCGTGATGCACGACTGGGGCGGCCCCATTGGCCTCGCAGCGAGCCTCGACCGCCTCGACAGAGTCCGGGGCCTGGTTCTCGGCAACACCTGGGCGTGGCCGCGAAGCGACACTGCCACCCAGAGATTCTCGGCGGCACTGGGCGAAGGTCGAACCGGGGAGTTCCTCGTCGACCGGGCCAACGTCTTCGTCAACGTCTTCGTGCGAAGGGCGATGCGACGACGGAGCCCCACCGGAGATGAGATGGCGATGTGGCGCGGGCCGTTCCCCGATCAGGAATCGCGATTCCCGATCCGGGTGTTCCCCAGGGAGTTGACCGGCTCGGCCGATTTCCTCGGTTCGATCGAAGGACGGCTACCCGAAATCGCCGACAGGCCCGCCTTGTTGTTCTGGGCCGACCAAGATCCGGCGTTCCGGGGGACTGAGAAGCGCCGCTGGGAATCGATCCTCAGCAATCGGAGGACATACGTCCTTCGACATGCCGGGCATTACTGGCCCGACGACGCAGGCGCCGAGGCTGCCCTGATGCTCCGTTACTGGTGGGATCAGGCGGCTATCTGACCACCCTCACCTCTTCGATCGGGACACGATGAGCGGCTGGGACCTAACCGTCATTCTGGTGACCGTGATGGTGGCTTACTACCTGAAGGGGATTCTCGGCTTGGGCGGGCCGCTCCTCATCATCCCCGTACTGGCCGGCGTTGTCGGCCTCGAGTTCGCAGTTACGGTGATCGCGATACCAAATCTCATCGCCAACACGATGCTCGTCTGGCAAGGCCGGACTGCCTTCCCGAGGGTGAAGCCGATTCTCGTGCCCTTGATCATCACGGGGATAGCCGGCACGGCCCTCGGCAGCTGGGTGCTGGTGAACCTCGACGACCGCTGGGCCAGTCTCGGCCTCGCGGCGATCGTGTTCGCCTATGTGGCATGGACCCTGGTCAGCCCAAACTTCCGGCTGAGTGACGTCTGGGGGAGACGACTGAGCCCGGCCATCGGACTGGTCGGCGGTGTCTTCCAGGGCGGAACCGGGGTGTCCGGGCCTGTGATCGCCACCTTCGTTCACTCCCTCGACCTGAGCCGTGACGCCTTCGTCCTGGCGATAACACTCCCCTTCCAGATCCTCGGCATCGTCCAGGTGGCCTCACTGTCACTTCTCGGCGCCTACGACCGGCAACGAATGATCGCATCCGCCATTGCGGTGGTGCCAATGGTGATAGCCATGGTCGGGGGGATGCGAGTCGGGCCGCGGTTGAACTCGGTCGCCTTCAATCGTCTCGTCCTGGCCATCCTCGTGCTCGCAGCGGTCAGGTTGGCCTGGACTGCCCTATGACCCGGAGGCCCGGGCGCGGGAGACGATCTCATCGACGATGTCGTTCTTGGCGTCCGCATAATTCTGGACATGGGCGCAGTCTCGAGTGGCAAGGTCTCTCTTGACACTCTCATACATGAGACGATCTTCATCGTTGGACCGCAGCCAGTCGCGGAACAAGAGCATTCGTTCGATCTCGGGACAGCCGACCAAGAAGACATGCAAGTTGATGTTTGCGGCGGGGCCTTTGAAGACGCGGTGCTCGAACCAGTCGGGCTCCCTGATCTGGAGCAGATATCCAGCCTTCTCCAGGTCCGCCAGGTAGGAGTCCTCGTCCGAGGAGTCGACAACCACCAAGACCATGTCGATGATTGGTTTGGCGGCGAGCCCGGGGACCGCGGTCGATCCCACATGCTCCAACCGAACCACTCCACTGTCGAGGATCGACCTCAGCCGATCGGCCTCGCTCTCGAAAAGGTGAAGCCAACCCTGGTCGTAGTCGTGGAGTTCGATGTGCCCACTGAACGGAGCCACCGAGCCAACGGTGGCCGCCTCTATCTCACTTGCAGTCGATGGCGCGCGAGCCACTTGTTGGCCTTTCGTTGTGCTCAGCGCATCCCGGCCAGTCGACCACCGGCGGGTCGCGCCGTTGGGCCAACCTGGCTTATCCTCGCTGGGTGGATCAGCCGCCGGAGACACGTTACGCCCACGGTGATGCCGGATACATTGCCTATCAGGTCTTCGGCGAAGGCCCGGTCAATGTCCTCTTCATCACCACCTGGCTGCAGAACCTCGATGTCATGTGGGAGCAGCCCGCCATGGCCCGCTACCTGACCCGGCTGGCCTCCTTCGCTCGCGTGGTGGTCGTGGACAAGCGCGGCACCGGCGTATCCGACCCGGTACCACTCAACTCTCTCCCCACGGTGGAGCAGTGGATGGACGACGCCAGGGTCGGACTCGACGCTGCTGGGATCGACCGTGTCGCCGTGATCGGCGACGCCGAAGGAGGTCCCATCGCCCAGGTGTTCGCGGCCAGCCATCCGGACAGAGTGACCTCGCTGGTCCTGGTCAACACATTCGCCAGGTGGAAACGGGATGATGACTATTCAATTGGTATGCCGGAGGAGACGGTCCAGAAGCTGACCGACCTCTATGAGGAGCACTGGGGGGTGACTGCGGAAATACTTCAACTGACCGCGCCGAGCGTGGGCAATGATCCTCGCTTCAAGGACTGGTATCGGCGATACCAACGACTTTCCATGCCCCGTGGCGCCGCCGCCACCATGTACCGCTGGGTCACCGACCTCGACGTTCGATCGGTGCTTCCGTCCATCCACAGCCCAACCCTGGTCCTGGCCCGCAGGGACGCGAGGCATCACCGCCCCACCTTCAGCCGCTATCTCGCCGAGCACATCCCGGATGCCCGATATGTCGAGCTCGAGGGAGCGGACACATACCCGTTTCAGGCCGGTGATTTCGAAACCGTCCTCGACCATGTCCAGCAGTTCATCACGGGAAGCCGGGTTGAGCCGGTGCTCGACCGTGTGCTCAGCACTGTCCTCTTCACCGACATCGCAGGCTCGACGGAGACCGCGGCGAGAATCGGTGATGCCGCATGGATCCACCTGCGCCAATCCCACGACGACATCGTTCGAGACAATCTCCGGCGCTACCGCGGCAAAGAGGTAAACCACACCGGCGACGGGTTCCTGGCACTGTTCGACGGCCCGGCGCGGGCCGTCACATGTGCAACCCGGATCGTGGAGGAGGTGCGGGGGCTTGGAATCGAGACCAGGGCCGGGCTGCACACGGGCGAGATCGAGTTGGGGGGAGATCAGGTCGGTGGCCTGGCCGTGCATCTCGCCAACCGGGTCATGACCCGGGCCGACCCCGGATCGGTCCTTGTCTCGGCAACGGTCAAGGACCTCGTCTTGGGCTCGGGAATCGATTTCAACGAAAGAGGAAGGCATCGCCTCAGGGGTGTCCCCGATGAGTGGGAGCTCTATGAGGTGACAAAGGCGCCCTAGCCAGATTTCGCTGACTCCTGGCTCGGTGTCGTCAGGGCTCGACCGAGCCTGTCGAGCATCCATTCGAAACTCTGGTCGACTTCTACGTCGAGGGCGAATCCGTGCTGAGCCTCCAGTTGCGAGAAACCGTGCAGCATGGAGCGCACGAACCGAGCGGCGTGGATGATCTCGTCACCGTGCAGGCCGAAGGACTCGAGGATGACGAAAAGTGGCTCCAGCACTCTGGCCGCGATCTCACCATGCTCTTTGTCGGATGGTCTCGCCACCTGAGTGAATGGGTAGACACCGGGGTGTTCCACCGCCCAGGCCCGATAGGCATGGGCCAGAGCCGCCAATGCGTCCTGCCCCGATCTTCCCATCGACGCGGACCGGCACGACTCGGCCAGCTGGCCCAAGCCCTCGAGTGCAACGGCGCGGGTGAGACCGGCCAGACCGTCGAGATGACTGTATAGCGACGGTGCCCGCACCCCGAGTTCCTGGGCCACCCGGGCCACGGTGAGTGCCGATGGCCCCTCTTTATCCACGAGGCGGGCGGCGGTTTCTGTGATCACGTCCACGTTCAGACCGGCCCGCGGCATCAGCCGAGGTCTCCGAGAAAGGCGAGGATGGCGTCCGCAACCATGACGGGCTGCTCGACTTGTGGGTAGTGCCCTGCGCCCGGCACCAACAGATAGGTCCCACCCAGGCTCTCTGCCACCGACTTCGCCTCCCTCTCGGGGTCGGGGAAATGGTCGTCGGACGAGCCGAAGACAGTCAGGGTCGGGATGTCGATGCCGTCCATGCACTCGGCCACTCCTTCCCTGCCCGCCACCAACGTCTCACGGACCGCCCTTCTCCGGTCCGGATCGGCCATCATCGACCGAAGAGTGGCGATGTGGCGGTCGAGATCGGCAGGCGGGGAGCCTTTGTACCAGCCGGCGTAGAGCCTGGCCCAAAGCCCGGCGGCCCAGGGCCCGCGGAGGAGAAGGCTGATCGCCCACCGTTGCAGGGTTCCGCCCAACGATGGGTCGGCGTAGAAGTGAGGGCTGATAGACACCAACGAGTCGACCAAATCAGGGCGGTCGTGGGCGGCGCAGACGGCTGCGGCGGGGGCGAAGGACGCGGAGATCACGGTGGCAGGGCCCGCATCGATGCCCTCGATCAGGTCGATCATGGCGTCTGCGGTGCTCCGCACCGTGTACTCCGCGGCGATTGGGGAATCGCCATGACCGAGAAGATCGACCGTGACGACTCGATAGCCGGACTGCGCCAGCCGGTCGACCAGGAAGCGATACTCGCTCCGCACGTCGCCCGCCCCGGGAACCAGGACGAGAAGATGGCCTCTCCCTCCCGTATCGTCATGCGCCAGCTCCGCTTGTCTGATCCTTGCAGTCATCGCGTCTCCTTGTCTATCCTTCATAGGAAGATACCTATGTATCATAGGTTTGTCAATACCAGCTCACCTGACCAGACAGTCCGGGCCACAACCTGAGACTGACGGACCTGCTCGCGAAAAGTCTTCAGCCCCTCGGCTGGCGACAACCGGGTAGGACGATTTATGGTTCGTCGAGATTGCCCGGCTCATCGGGATCCGTCGGCTCACTTCCCTGTGACAGTGTGAGTTTTCGCGCTCTCAACGCCCACGACAACCTGTGGAAAACTGCTCCTTGACCTCTGACACGCGTGTAATTACAGTGTTGAAGTCCATACAAGATATCGTGGTCGGCTTCCCCTCGACCACAACATCTTGTGGTGGGAGTGACAAATGGACAAGCGCCCGACCGATGTTCGGAGCGCAGCAGTGCGGAGGAGGCACTATTCATGAGCAAAGGCCTGCGGATCAACCGTCGCTTCACCGAGGCAGGCACTGACCCCTACGACAAGGTCGAGTGGTCCCGCCGAGACTCTCGCATCACCAACCCGGATGGCTCGACCGTCTTCGAGATGACCGACGCCGAGATTCCGGCATCGTGGAGCCAGGTAGCTGCAGACATCATGGTCTCCAAGTATTTCCGCAAAGCAGGCGTCCCTCAGTTCGACGAGCAAGGCGAGCAGCTATTCGACGCCTCGGGGCAACCCGTGCTCGGGCCGGAGCGCTCAGCGAGGCAGGTGTTCAACCGTTTGGCCGGGACCTGGCGGGACTGGGGCGAAAAGGAGGGCTACTTCGCCACCAAGGAGGACGCGGATGCGTTCGAGGGTGAGCTTCGCTACATGCTGGCCCGCCAGATGGCGGCCCCCAACTCCCCCCAATGGTTCAACACAGGGCTGAATTGGGCATACGGGCTGACCGGCCCCGCCCAGGGCTTCTGGTACGTCGATGGTGAGGACGAAGAGCTGAAAGCCTCCCCGGATTCGTACAGCCGCCCCTCTCCCCACGCCTGCTTCATCCTCAGTGTCAAGGACGACTTGGTCAACCCGGGTGGAATCATGGACCTTTGGGTGCGAGAGGCCAGGATCTTCAAGTTCGGTTCCGGGGCAGGCTCCAACTTCTCCCAGATCCGGGCCGAGAACGAGCGTCTCTCCGGAGGGGGCAAGTCGTCCGGGGTGATGTCGTTCCTCAAGATCGGCGATCGGGCCGCTGGAGCCATCAAGTCGGGAGGAACCACGCGCCGGGCAGCCAAGATGGTGATCCTCGACGTCGACCATCCCGACATCGAGACCTTCACCGATTGGAAGAAGGTCGAAGAGGACAAGGCTCGCGTGCTGATCAGTCACGGTGGCCTCCCCGCCGATTTCAACGGGGACGCCTATGCCACGGTTTCGGGTCAGAACTCGAACAACTCTGTCAGGATCACCAATGAATTCGTGCAAGCAGTCCTAGCCGACGGCGATTGGCAGTTGATCAACAGGACCGACGGCACCGTCCGCAAGACCATCAAGGCGCGAGACCTGTGGACGAGGGTTGCCGAGGCGGCATGGGCTTGTGCAGACCCAGGGCTCCAATTCGACACCACGATCAACCAGTGGCACACCAGCCCGGCTGGAGGACGGATACGCGCCTCAAACCCGTGTTCTGAGTACATGTTCCTCGACGACACGGCATGCAACCTCGCTTCCCTCAACCTCGTCCGGTTCTACGACGACGAACATGGCACGTTCGACATCGAGGGGTACCGTCATGCCATTCGGCTGTGGACCATCGTCCTCGAAATCTCGGTCGCCATGGCCCATTTCCCGTCCCGGGAGATAGCCCAGGGCTCTTATGACTATCGAACCCTCGGTCTCGGATACGCCAACCTCGGCTCGTTGCTGATGCGGCAGGGGATCGCCTACGACTCGGACGAGGGCCGTGCCATGGCCGGCGCACTGACTGCGATCCTCACCGGGCACTCCTATGCCACCTCGGCCGAGATCGCCGAGGTCACCGGCCCCTTCCCCAAGTTCTCGGAGAACCGGGAGGCCATGCTCAGGGTGATCCGGAATCACCGTCGCGCTGCGTACGACCAGCACGACTTCGAGGATGTGTCACACAAGGTGATGGGGGTCGACTCCGGGCTGTGCGACGCAGACCTGTTGGAGGCGGCCAGGACGTCGTGGGATCTCGCCCTAGAGCGGGGTGAGGCTCACGGATTCCGCAACGCACAGGCAACGGTGTTGGCCCCGACCGGGACCATCGGCCTCCTGATGGACTGCGACACCACCGGAGTGGAGCCCGACTTCGCTCTGGTCAAGTTCAAGAAGCTGGCCGGCGGCGGGTACTTCAAGATCGCCAACCAGTCGGTGGCGCCGGCGCTGACCCGTCTCGGCTACACACCGGGGCAGATCAAGGAAGTAGTCGAATACATCGTGGGGACCAGCTCCCTCGAAGGCGCCCCACACATCAACCGTGAGACGCTCGAGGCGAAGGGATTCGATGACGCCGATCTCGATGCTGTCGAGAAGGCACTCCCCGCAGTGTTCGAGTTGAGACACGCCTTCAACGTGTTCACATTCGGAGAAGCCACGTTGCAGCGGCTCGGCTTTGGCATCGACGAATACACCGGCTGGGACTTCAACCTGCTTCGCGCACTCGGCTTCAGCACCAGCGAGATCGCCGAGGCCAACGATCACATCTGCGGCCGTCAGACGATCGAGGGTGCCCCGTATGTCGCCAGCGAACACCTCGTGGTATTCGACACCGCCAACAAGAACGGCAAGTACGGGACTCGCTTCATCCACCACAATGGACACATCAAGATGATGGCCGCGGCCCAGCCATTCATTTCCGGGGCCATTTCAAAGACGATCAACATGCCCCAGGAAGTGACCGTCGAGGACATCGAGGGGGCATATCGGATGTCCTGGGAGCTCGGGCTCAAAGCGATGGCGCTGTATCGCGACGGGTCGAAGGCGGCCCAGCCGCTCAACTCGACAGCCGACGAGGGCGAAGACAGCGAAGATGAGACGTCCGCCCTCACCAAGGCCGTCGAGGCCGAGAAGGCCATCCACTGGGGCAACCTGCCGGCGGGGATATCCCCGACCCAGGCCTATGCCCAAGGTATGAAGCCACCGAGGTTTCTGCTTCCCGCTCGACGCAACGGTTACAACCAGGAGGCAAGGATCGGCGGGCACAAGGTGTTCCTGCGCACCGGGGAGTACGACGACGGCACGCTGGGTGAGATCTTCATCGACCTCGCCAAGGAGGGGGCGACTCTCAAGGGGATCCTCTCCTGCTTTGCCATCGCCGTCTCCAAAGGCCTCCAATATGGCGTGCCCCTGGAGGAGTTCGTGGACACATTCACCTTCCAGACCTTCGAGCCGAGAGGCATGGTCGAAGGGCACACGAACATCAAGATGGCCAACTCCATCGTGGACTACGTGTTCCGCGCACTGGGAGTCGAGTACCTGAGGCGCGACGAGCTGGCCCAGGTGCCGCCCAACCGGGAGATGGAGCTGCCGGAGCCCGCCTCGGGGATTGCGGTCGAAGCTGGTGTCCAACTGGACTTGACCGACGCGGCCGCCGAGAGCGACCTCGACGCCGTCCGCGCCGCAGCTGACTTCGTCGACTCACCAAACGGCCATGCCGCCGGGAACGGCGGAGGCACGGCGGTGAAGGTCGAAGAAACAGTGACCGTGGCAGCGGGAAGCTCGGCGATGGTCGACACCGCACTCAAGGAGAACATGGGAGATGCCCCGGTGTGCTCCAACTGCGGCCACATGACCATCCGCAACGGCAGTTGCTACGTGTGCCTCACCTGCGGAGACACCACCGGCTGCAGCTGACCTACCTGAGTGCTGAGTTGGCCGATCCCGCTATATCTTGGGCAGGAGCACGAGGGGAAGACGCAGTCTCACCCGGGCGGGGATGTCGCAGCTCATTTCGTCACAGGTCTGGAAATCGACCACCACCGTCAGCTCGGCGTCTTCCACCGACTCATGGATGTGGGCATCGATGGAGGTGGCGATAGCACCATCCAGCACCTGAAACGTCTCACCCAACGAGTCGATCTTCATCGAATGGCCCTCTGGGATTGGTGCAGGGTCCCAAAAGACACCATCCGGCCCCTCCAAGGCTATGTGCAGCACCTGGTAGCCCGGAGGACACGGATCGACGTAGAGATGACGACCATCCTCGACCACGAGGTCGACCGCGATGCGAAACACCTGATTGGGGAAGACGGCTTTCTCTGTGACCCGGGCCCTGACAGCTAGACCTGACACGGCCGCCTGATCAACTACGCCGTCTGACGCGGACGGCTCCCGGCCAAGCGCCCCCAGGAGAAGCGGCCCCGACATCCGGTTTCGGTGCGAGCGCTCGAAGCGTTTGTCGGTCACGACGCCATGACGATCGAGGAGGATGACACCCGGGAAGGGAAGCCCGGCATGACGCTCGCCTTTCTCGAATCCCCAGTATCGAAGATCCTCGTCGGTCACATCGCTGAGCATGCCGAGCTCATCCATGATCAGGCTCCCAACATCGGAGAGGAGCGGGAATTCGATGCCATTGGCCTCAGAGAAATCGGCCAGGACGGGTACCGGGTCATACGAGATCCCCGCCAAGGCCACTCCCGGGTCGGTGGCCACGCTCCGTTGCAACTCGACCAGTTGCATCTTGCACCATGGTCACCAGCCGGCGCTGCGATAAACCACCAGCATCGCCGGTCGGCCGGCACGGAACTCCTCGAGATCCACCACCGACCCGCTCTGGTCGGGCAACGCCACAGGCGGAAGTCTGGTGCCTATCGCCGGACCCACCCGATCGAAGTCGACTTGCCGCAACCCGGCGCCTGGATCCTCGGCGATGACCATCTGCAGAGGTTAAGCGTCGTCGACGAGGTGGCTGCGTCGACGGCTCATGTTCCCGTCGGCCCAAATCGCTCGGTCTTCACCGACATCGCATCGTGGCCCGACTCGACGACGTGAGTGGCTGCAGCCTCGACGAACCCTGTCGGCCCGCAGACATAGGTCATCGGATGATCGGAAACCGGCCATCCGAACTCGGCGAGCATCTCACGGTCGACACGACGGTGGTAACCGCCCCAGTCATCGGGATGACCACGGGTCAGGGTCAATCGGACGTCGATCCCTTCCTCCCGATCCAATGAAGACAGCTCGTCACGATAGATGACGTCGTCCAGGGTACGAGACGAATACAAGAGCTTGGCTGGAGCTTCACTACCGGCAAGCACGCGATGACGAAGCATCGATCTGAAGGGCACCACGCCCGAGCCCCCGGCGATCATCAGCAACGGGCCACCAAGGTTCGGCTCCCAAACGAAATAGCCTCCGATCGGACCTCTCATCTCGACCTGGTCGCCAACACGGAGCTCATCCACCAGATAGGGCGAGATCTCGCCGTCGGCCAGTCTCTCCACGGTCAACATCAGGTGATCGTCCTCCGGAGCGGAGGCAATCGAGTAGCTGCGTTGGGCCTGGTACCCGTCCTCCGCTGTCAGTCGAATATCCACGTGCTGGCCGGCCAGGTGGTTCTCCCACATGGGACATTCGAAGACGATCGAGGAGACTCGCTCCGTCTCGGGATACTTCTCGACGACCGTGGCCGTCAGCCAGCTCAGTCGCCCCAATATCGCTGCTCCCGCCACGGGTCACCCAGGTTGTGATATCCGTACCGCTCCCAGAACCCTGGCTGGTCCTCGCGAAGCAGATCGATGCCGCGAACCCACTTGGCGCTCTTCCAGAAGTAGAGATGTGGGACCAGGAGCCTGGCCGGGCCGCCATGCTCGGAGGCAAGGGGCTCTCCCTCATACGTGTGAGCAACCCACGCCTTGCCGTCGGTGACATCGGCGAGCGGGAGGTTTGTGGTGTACCCGCCGTCGCTGAAGGCCATTATGAAAGCGGCGCCGGTGTCGTTGCCATCGAGCAGCGTGTCGACCGAGACGCCCCTCCAGTTGGTATCCAGCTTGGACCACTTGGTGACGCAGTGGATGTCGACCCGGATGTCCTCTTGGGGCAGCTGCTGGAACTCGTCCCAGCTCCAACTTCGATGCTCTGAGCCACCCATGCCCCTGACCTCGAAACTCCATTGGTCCGGCCGAGTGCGTGGAGTTGGGCCCGCCGAGAGAACAGGGAAGTCGTTGGTGACGTATTGGCCCGGTGGCACCCGGCTGGGATCCGCATCGCGTCTCTTGCCGCTGAAGCCACGTGAGATGATCGGCATTGGGACCTCCAGCTCAGTGCTCGGTTGACACCACCAAGATATGCATAGGTGAGCCCTGATGCGGGTCAGATCGAGCATGACGACGCCTCATCGACTCAGAAACTCGATCAGACCGGCCACGATCGCCTTGGCCATCTCCTCCCGCGAGGTGGAGCCTGCCAACAGGCCGGCGTCGACGGTGTTCCTCATGTTCCCGGCCTCCAGAAAGACGACCGGGACGTCCGAGAGGGTGAGGCCACCCAGATCGTCACGCACGGTGTACCCGTCCTTCCCCACGTAGTCGGCTACGGGCATCTCCGTCTCCAGAAAGGCGTCATGAATGGCGGTAGCCAGCAGGGCCGACTCATCGGCGATGTCGTCGGTCAGGCCGGGGATCACCTTGGGATAGATGACATGGAAACCTCTTCCGTCAGACGGGCCGCCATCGGCGTGGATCGACACCACCGCGTCGGCGTGGGCTCGATTCCCGATCGCGGCCCTCTCCGTGATGCACGGGCCCCAGCCTTCATTGTCTCCTCGGGTGAGAATCACCGTTGCACCGAGATCCTCCAACCGATCACGTGTCGAGCCCGCCAACTCCCAGGTGAATTCTGCCTCCGGGTAACCGTCGGCGGTAGTAGTACCCGTCGTGTTGCAGGCCTTGGTCCCGGTCCCGATATCGACGACCTCGTTGATCTCACCGGGATGAGCCCAATTCAGACCGTTGTGCCCCGGGTCGAGCACGATGAGCGCACCATCGAGGCTGTTTGAGCCGGTGGGGGTGGTTTCGCCGACGCCCTCGGTCGTGGTGGTCGTGACGTCGGCCAGAGTGGCGATGGCCCCCACGGTGGTCGGCGTGGTCGTGCCCACCGAGCCCATCGTCACGGTGGTGGTCGTTGGATCGGCCCCGGCGCCACACGCCGCCAACATCAAGATCAAAGGCACCAACCGGCGACCAGATGTCACCCGAGGCAGGGTATCGGCGACGCAACAGGTATCGGTGAGCCTCTGAGGCCCCTTCCGCCCGATTCCTTCCACAGATCTGCCTTTCCCCCTGGCGAACACCTGTTCGACGGCCTAGCATCGGCGAATGGCGTGGTCATCGACGTTCCCCGATCCGTGGGAGCAGCTCGCCATCTATCAGGAGCGATACGACATCGACGACCAACTGGGCCGGGTGACCAGCCTGCAACGGTCTTTGGATAGAAGAAGGGCACGTGCGCACGCGCTGCGGCGCCGGGAGGCCGAGCTCGAGGCTCAACTCGGGAAGACACGCCACGAGTTGACAGCGATCGAGGGCGAGGTCTCAGGCAGCAACCGGACCGCCAAGCTGCTCGTCGAGGACATCCTGAGTCGAGTCAAGTCGAGCATGGGGGAGGTCTGGTCGCCGACACCGATCCTGGGTTTCAGGCTGTGGGCGATCGACGACGCCGGGCTTCACGGCGCCAAGGTGCGCTGGGCCGGCCCCGAGCTCTCATCTCACTGCCTGAACCGCGTCCCGGGGGAAGACATCCCCCACTCGATGCGGCGGTGTGGTCCACCCTCTTGCGGGATCTACGCAGCCAAGAGGCTCGACGTGTTGCGCAAGGAGCTGGGGATCGGTGACGAGCCTGGCTTCGCCGTCGGGGTCGTGGCCCTGACGGGCAAGGTCATCGAGCACGAGCATGGCTACCGGGGCGCCAACGCTCAGGTGAGGGCAATCGTGGCGAGAAAGGACGAGTCGATACTGGCCACCGATGATCCCGAGCAGATCGGGGCCTTGTTCACCGAGCCGCAGGGCACACTGGCCGCCAGCCCGAACGCGAGCGTCTCGGGTGGCACCGATCAGTATCTGGAGGACTGGAAGGAGAGAGAAGAGAAATGGACATGGGACCCGAGATCAGGGTGATTCAGGTCGAGGAAGCGACTCCCGCCGAAACGGAGAAACCCGATTGGTCGTTCCTCCGGGTCGACGGCTCGGAGGTCACCAAAGAGGCAATCCCCGAGGAGGCCGCCAGACTCGAGTGACGTCGGCTCAGTAGAGGAACATCGGCTTGCCGAGAACGTGACGCACCTTTGGCCGATAGTTCTCGACGTCGTAGAGCTCGTCGACGTCGACCCGCTTCACGCCCTCGCTGGTCACATCGATCGGGACATGGGTGTAGGTGCCGCCACGAAGGGCGACCATGCGACCGTGACTCCCTTCCATTGCCAGGTCGGCGGCGGTCACTGCATAGTTGGTGGCGACCATCAGGTCGAGTGAGTCGGGGGCGCCCGACCGCATCAGGTAGCCGACCTGTTGGTAGAGGATGTCCTGGCCGGTTCTCTCTTTGATCAGCTCTCCGATGAGTGCGCCGACCCCACCCAGTTTCCGATGCCCATATGCATCGGCATCCCCAGAGAGGACCATGTCACCTTCGATCGAGGCTCCCTCGGAGACCGTGAGCATCGAGTAGCCAGAGGGGTTGAGCTGGCGATCATGCACCAGGAACTCCGACAGCTTGTCCATGTCGAAGGGGACCTCCGGGATAACGGCCCGGTCGATGCCGGCGAGATATGCCGTGATCAGTGAGGTCTCGCCCGAGTAGCGGCCAAACAGCTCGACAATCGCTATCCGCTCATGCGACCCAGCTGCTGTTCGAAGGTTGTGGATGAACTGGACCCCTCTGGACACGGCGGTGGAGAACCCAATGCAGTAGTCGGTTCCGTGGACATCGTTGTCCATGGTCTTCGGGATGGCGATCACTGGGAACCCCTCCTGATGAAGACGCAAGCCATAGGAGAGGGTGTCGTCGCCGCCGATCGGGACGAGGACATCGATCTTCGACTTGTCGAGCACTTCCAGGACGTGCCCGGTCAGGTCGTGGGGTTCTGACCCTTCAATCGTGTCCTGGAGGAACACCGGGACCTCGCCGGTCTTCATCCGTCCAGGATTGGTCCTCGATGTGTGTAGGAAGGTCCCCCCGGTCCGATCGATCTTTCTCACGTATTGGATATCGAGTGGTATGAGGTTGTCTGCGACCGAAGCGTCGTCTTCGGGATCGAGCGAGGAAAGGCCTCCCCAACCACGTCGAATCCCGACCACATCGTGACCATGGTCGGCAACCCTGGTCACCACCGCCTTGATGCATGCGTTGAGGCCGGGAACGTCACCGCCTCCGGTGAGGATGCCAATCCGCATTCTTCTCCAGTCTTCAGAACCAACATGTGACGGTAGAGGATCGAGGCGGCCGCCCGGGTGAAACGCCCCACTCCGATGAAGTCTGTCGAGCCCGGGCTTCCGAAGAGGCCGATGGGAGGCCCGACGGGTCAGCTTTCTGCGATCTCCTGATATCGCGCCGTCAGCTCCGCCCAGGCCGACTCGGTCCGTCTCCTCCGCTCCACTCGCCGGTCTCCGAGCTTCTCGAATCCCGCCTGTACCAGACGCACATGGGTCCCCGTCTCAGTCTCGTCAAAAGTGACCGTGATGCGCGTTGCGTCACTCCGATCTACGAAGAGATGCCATAGGCACTCGAGACGATTCGGCGGCTCCCAGACGGTCACCTCGCCCCAATCGTGTTCGGTGCCATCTGGATCACGTTCATAGATCCGGCCACCGACATGCGGCTCGAACACGATGGAGAGATCGGCTGCGTCGCCCCACGTGTGCGATCGCGGCCACCAAATGGAGGTTCGAGAAGTCCACACGTCGAAAGCATGCTCAGGGGTGGCGGCGACGTCGAAGTCGACCACGATCGGCTCCATCAGGCTTGTTCTTCCAGGTTCTCCGTGACCAGCTTGTACCGGGTCGCAGCCTCTCCCCACACACGCCTCATGTACTCGTGAACGGCATCCACGCCGTCGCGTTGGAGGCTGTAGATACGTCGTGTGCCCTCGGGCCGATCGGTGACCAGACCCGCCTGCTTCAGAAGTCTGAGGTGACGTGAGACGGCCGGGCGGCTTATCGGTAGCTCATCGGCGATCTCCTTGACGGAGTGCTCGCCCTGCGCCAATGCCTCGACGATGGCGCGGCGATGCGCATCCGCCAGGGCGCCGAACGGGTCATGAGCGATTTCCACCTTGCTACCGTAACAATACGGTTACCGACTTAGCAGATCGAGAGGATGAAATGTCAAAGGCACCTTTCACAGGCTCGGGCACTTTCAAAGATCCCTGGATCCTCAAGACCCCGAGTCTTGGCTCGGAGATCGCGATGTACAAGAACGTGGAGAACGATCCTCCCATCCTCGTCTGCACCGTCGGGAAGACGATCCTGCACTACGACCTGAGGATCATCGACGATCTCCACCGTTGGTTGGTCGACCAAGGAGATTGGATGCCCCTCGGCAACGCCGACGAGCAAAAGCCCGCAGCCGATGGCACCGTCGAGGCGTGGGCGCGCTCACCGGAGAACCCAATCGGCGGCTGGTACGGCCTGAAGAAAGGGCTCCGCGGGAGGGTGGGCAACTACATCCCCCCGGTCTTGGAGGCTCTCGACCTGGCCGAGGTGGAGCACAACACGCGTGGCAATCGGATGCGTGCGATCTGAGAAGCCGCAAGAAGCAACGCGGCAAATGAAAGAGCCCCGACCGTGTGGCCGGGGCCTTTCACCTCGAACGAAGCTCTTCTATCCGGAGATGGCCTGGTTGAGAACCGCTTGACCGAAATAGACGACAAATGCGGCGGCGACCAGCCACATGAGCGGATGTACCTCTGACAGCTTGCCTTTCACCACCTTGATCAGCACATACATGATGAAGCCGGCGCCGATCCCTACGGTGATGCTGAAGGTCAACGGCATGAGAACGATGGTCAGCAGGGCTGGGAAGCCCTCTTCGACGTCATCGAAATTGATGCCCTTGATCAATCCGCTCATCAAGAACCCGACCAGGATCAGTACCGGAGCCGTCGCCTCGAATGGGATGATCTGGGCCACCGGTGACAGGAATATCGCCACCAGGAACAAGATGCCCACCACTACCGAGGTGAGCCCGGTTCGCCCGCCTTCAGCGACTCCTGCCGCACTCTCGATATAGCTCGTGTTTGAGCTGACTCCCGCCGCACCGCCGGCCGCCGCACCGATGGAGTCGATGAACAGCAGCTTGCCCACACCGGGGATCGTCCCGTCATCCTCGGTCAATCCGGCTTGCTCGACGATGGCGGTGGCCGTCCCGATCGTGTCGAAGAAGTCGGTCAGCATGAAGCTGAATATGGTCAAGGCTGCAGCCACGAACCCGAGTTGCGTGAACACATTGCCAAGGTCGAATGCCCCCAATGTGTCAAAGCTGGGGGTCGCGGTGAACGTGTCCGGGAACGTGGTGATCCCCAGGATCAGACTCAGGGCCGCGGTGACGAGGATGCTTATGACCAATGCTCCCGGCACCTTTCTCACGTACAGGACGACGACGATCAACAACCCGATCAATGTCAGCCATGCGCCGTTGGTGTTGGGGAAGATGAACTCAACAGGGACGGCTCCTCCTTCGGGAATCCCGATCAACCCCCCATCGACGAAACCGATGAAGAGGATGAACAGGCCGATCCCGACACCGATCGCCCGCTTCAAGCTGAGGGGAACGGCATTCATGATCGCCTCGCGGAGCCCGACCAGCACGAGGGCGGCCACTATCAGGCCCTCGAGCACGATCACACCCATCGCACCCTCAGGCGTCAGACCGTCGCCGAGGACCAGCCCGAAGGCGACCGCGGCGTTGATCCCGAGCCCGGCGGCCATCGCCAAGGGATAGTTGGCGACCAGACCCATGAGGATGCTGAGAAGGCCGGCCACGAGAGCCGTGCCGGCCGCAACGGCGCCAGGATCGAGCCCTGTGGCGGAAAGGATGCTCGGGTTGACCAGGATGATGTATGCCATCACCAGGAAAGTGGTGACACCGGCGCGGACCTCTGTCCCGACGCTGGTGCCCCGCTCGGTGAGTTTGAAGAAAGAGTCGAGAACCGACCCTTCCGGCCCGCTGGGGCTCTTTCGCTCGACCGTGTCGGTCATATCTCCTCCCAATTCGCTCGACGTCGGTTGACGTCGCATCTCTGACCAAACCTATGCGAATCGAGTTACAGATTTCAGCGGAAGTTGCGAATGAGCCAATAGGCGGCCATGCCGGCAAAGAGCGTCCAGATGTGACTTCGGGTGCGATATGCCACCACGCCGCCGACGACAAAAGCGGACAACTCGGGAATCCCGATCGCAACCTTTCCCGAGTCGTCGATGAGCAGCGCGACCACCAGTGACGCCAGCACTGCCGGCGCCACGAATTGGAGAGCCACCAAGACCGAGTCGGGGATCCTCCGGTTGGCCAGGATGAGGATGAAGATCGAACGGCTGAAGTAGGTGCCCAAACCGACCGCCAGCACTGCCAGGAGCTCAGTCACGACGGAACCTATGGGCCGTGGCGCCGGCAATGATCCCGACAAGAGCGCCTACCAACAGCCCGCCCCGGTTGGGCAAGCCGGCCGTCAGATATGTGACTGTGGCCCCGACGAGAGCTGCCACGACCTTGGGCCATCGGTCGATGCCCAGCACCAGCAATCCAATGAAGAGGATCGGGACCGCAAACTCGAGGTTCCATCCATCTGGCACGACGGGCCCGATGGCGAGGCCGATGGCGGTGGTGGCTTGCCACATGGACCAGAAGGTGAGTCCGGCAGCCAGGAAGTAGGTGCGGAAGGTGTCGGGATCATCCTCGAGGCGGACCGAGGCAAGAGCGAAGAGTTGATCTATGAGGACGTACGGGCCCAACCATCGGAACCACCCGGGCTGGCGTTGGAATGTCGGGGCGAGAGCCGCCGAGTACATCAGATGGCGAGCGTTGACCACCAGCCCTGCCGCTATGGCGGCGGCCACGGCCGCCCCCGCACCGAGGAGGGAGATGAGAGTCAACTGTGCCGCTCCACCAAAGATGATCCAAGAGCTGGACCAGCCCACCAAGGCGTTGATCCCGGACTCCGATATCGCCAGCCCGATCACGAGGCCAAAAGGGAGAGCCGGCACGAAAAGAGGCAGCGCATCGAGGATGGCACGTCGTGCGACGGCCCGATCGAAATTCATGGGCGCACACGATATGCCTGGATCTGTTTGACTTCGAGCCCATGAGCATCTTTCGCCACACCCTCATGATGAAGTTCAACGAGGAAGCCGAAGCAAACCAAATCCGGTCTCTCCTCGAGGCACTGGAACGCATGCCCGCCGAGATTGATTTCATCCGCCGCTATGAGCCTGGGCTCGATCTTGGCCTGGGCGAGGCGAATTTCGACATGGCCCTGGTGGCCGATTTCGACTCAGAAGACGACTGGCGCGCCTACAACTCCCATCCGGCCCATCGGGCGCTGGTTCAGGAGCATCTGAGGCCGATCCTGGCCAAGGCAGTCCGCGTGCAGTACGAGGTGGGCTAGGCGCGGATCTCCTGTCTCATGAATTGGATGTAGGCGACGGCGAACAACACGACCGTCACCGCGACGAGGCCCACCAGCTGGGGCCATACCAGCGAGAGGCTCTGATCGATGGACAGGGGCGTGGCCAGGGCACGATCGATCTGGTCGTACGTGACGAAGCCCAAGGTTCTCACCTCGGGAATCAACATGGCAGTTGAGGTGTCGTCATAGAGGACCACCGGGGACACCCTGGACACAGCCAACTCCGTTTGGGCATTGTTGAGCGTCGAAGCGGGATCGGCGGCATCTACCGGGGAGATGATCCCCGCCGCCAGCTGGGCGAGGAGGCCACCAAAGAGCGTGAGCAGCAGCCAGATGCCGATGGCAACGATGGCCGACGTGGCCGCACTTCGCAACAGGACCGAGGTGAGCGTGGCCAATGCCAGCCACACCCCGACGTACGCAATCGTCCCAATGAGCCACACCAGCAAGCGAGACACGTCACCAGCCGACGGCACGACACCCAAGGTCACGATCCCGACCCCTGCGACGATGGTGGCGATGACCACCAGGATGACGCTGATAACGGACAGCCCGGCCACGAACTTGCCGTTGATCACATCGTCCCTGTGTATGGGTTGGCTCACCAGCCTGGGCAACGTGCCCTGCGACCGTTCGCCCGACACAGCATCGAAGCCATAGGCAATGCCCAGTATCGGCGTGAGGAATCCCAGGAACGTCATGAACGAAAACGGGACTGGATCGGCTTGGACCGTGAACAGCTTCAGAAAGAGGCTCGCCCCGCTGTTCGATGCGTCCTGTGCGACGCCCCGGAGCGAGGTCGCAGCGGCGAATACCGTCCCCACTGCCACCAGCCCGAGGATGAAGAGAAGGGCCACGAATCTCGCCGAGAGGAGATGATCCGTGAATTCCTTCCGGGCCACCACACCCCACCCGGGTCGCCGACGGACCCACCTCTGGTTCGACGCTGCTGTCTGGGCGGTCATGTGCCCACCTCCTCCTTGTCCACGAAGTACTGGTGATAGATCGCGTCGAGGTTGGAGCCGAGGTCCCTGATCTGACGCACCGCGAGATTGGCCTCCACCAGCGCACGGACCACCCCTGAGATGTCATGCTCGGGCATCACGATCCGCCACCGGCCGTTCCCGGACGGCTCTATCGAGGCGACTCGATTGGGACCGGTGAGGCCCCTCAGGGCATCACTCAGCTGCTCCTCGGTGGCGTCGACTCGAATCTCGTACGTTGCACCGCCGCCTTGCAGCGAAGATCCCAACTCGTCAGGTGTCCCTTGGGCCACGATCTTTCCGTTGACGAAGATCCCGACACGGTCGCACACGGCCTGCACCTGGTTGAGCATGTGACTGGAGAGAAGCACTGCCCTGTCCTCCTGATGACCGAGTCGTGAGATGAGCGCCAGGATCTCAACCACACCCTCGGGATCAATCGACGCGGTCGGCTCGTCGAGGATCACCACATCGGGGTCCTTGATCAAGGTGTCCGCCACGCCGAGACGCTGTCGCATGCCACGTGAATAGGTGCCCACCCGCTGGTCTCCGGGACCGACCAGGCCGACGATCTCGAGAAGCTCATCGATGCGGTTTTCGGCCGCAACCGGATCGAGCTCGCTCAATTTGGCGGTGTATCGGAGATTCTGACGCCCGGTGAGGTCTTCATAGAAGCCAACGGCATCAGGCAGATAGCCAACGCGCCGTTTGACCGTCAGAGCCTCGCGGGCCGGGTCCAACCCGCAGACTCTCACCCTCCCCTTCGTCGGCGTTGTCAGCCCCAAGAGCGCGAGGATCGTGGTCGTCTTGCCGGCCCCGTTGGGACCGAGCAGCCCGAATATCTCACCCCTGTGGACCTTGAGATCGATGCCTCCCACCGCGGCCTTGTCGCCGTATGTCTTGACCAGGCCCCTGACATCGATGAGCGTCTCAGCCACGATCGGTCACCGACGCCCGAACTGTCGGAAGACGAGCGAGAGGCCGGCAAGGGCGAGGACGATGACGCCGATCCCGACCACACCCCATACGGCCGAGGTCTTCACCGTCGCCCGCACATCCGTGCTGGACCTGGCCTCCGGTGTGCTTGCCAGGAAGGTCAGGACATAGTCACCGTTGATGGCGTTGTCCGCTGGTGTGACGCTTGCCGTGACCGGCACCGACTCACCGGGCTGAACCACATCGAGACCCGCTGGATCGAAGACGACCGTCCAGCCTCTCGGCGGAGTGACCGTGATGTTCACCGCCTCGAGGGGCGCAGTCCCGCTGTTCACCACGACCATGGGGAGGTCGGTTGGCTCACCAGCCCTCACATCCATGTTGAGCACCTGGCTCTCGGTGGTGAACTGAATGTCGTAAGTCCCGGTTATCTCCACCGACAGCTCTGCTTCGACCGACTGACCCGAGCCCTCGGCCCTTGCAACGATGGTGTATGTGCCTGCGGCCTCGGTGTCCGGCGGGTCGACGTCGACGGTGAAGTGCCCGGTCCCGCCTGCGGCCACCTGGAGGCTGGAGGCCTTCGCCTCGCCAGAAGGCTTGACATCGGTCTGCCAGCCGGCGGGGGCGTCGGCGCTGAGGCCGAACTGGATGTCCTGGGGAGTCCCGTTGTCCAGATCGAGGTTGAAGCTGAAGGTGGAGTCAGACGCCCCTCTCAATGCAGGGAAGTCGGTCGACAGTGTGACTGCCCCGCCGGCTTCCTGTGCCACCGTGATGGAAAGATCGAGCGTGTCGGTCCCGGATGCATCCGTCGCTTTCAACGACATCGCGTAGCTTCCTTCCGCGGCGTCTTCGGGGACGTCGACGCTCAAGTCGACTTTGATGTCACCGGTGGAGCCGACTTGGACCTCGCTGACCACGAAGCCGCCGCCCCGGATCTGAGCGGTCCACCCATCGGGAAGCCCTGTCGCCTCGAGCCCGACCGTGTCGCCGGGAGGCCCCGCGACGTCGACGCTGAACACAGCGGAGTCGCCCGGCCTCACCGATACGCCCGTGTAGGGGGTGGTGATCGACATCGCGGTAGGTGTCGTCTCTTGTGCAAGTGCCGGCAACGCGAGACTCGCCACCATCAGGGCAGCGGCAGCCGACAACCGTATTAAGCGCATGATTCCTTCTCCAAAGTCGCTGTTAGATCTTGAAAACGAGCCCGTTTGCAACTCATCGGCCCCGTTGACGCCCTGGGGAGCGTCATGATTCCCGGGTGTGACCTCTAGGGGCCTGGGGCAGACCTCGGTGGACCATGCGGGGAGGGATCACCCTCAGTGTCCAGTTGAATCGAATTCATCACTTGCCAGCAAGCAGATCGCATCTGCCCACCTCTTTGGTCACATTGGCTTCAGTCGATGAGGACTCAGGGTCCTCACTCAGTGGAGTGAACCGGCGAATCGTTCGAAACCTGTAAGGGACAGCGACCGGAGATTGTTAACAAATGTAAGCCAACGGCCATGGACACAGCACTAGCTCTCGTCGATCCTGACGGTCTCCAGTGCGATCTCGACCATCTCGTTGAAGGTCTGCTCCCGCTCTTCCGAGCTCGTTGATGCCCCGGTCCTGACATGGTCGGAGACCGTGGCAATGGTCAGGGCGCGCCCTCCCTTCTCCGCGGCGACGCCGTAGAGCCCCGCCGCCTCCATCTCCACGGCCAGCACACCCATCGCCTCCATCCGGTCGAAAGCTTCCGGGTCGGGGTTGTAGAAGAGATCGGCCGAGTGAACATTGCCGACTTTCACCGAAATGCCCTTGGCTGCCGCTGCCGCTGCCGCTGCCCTCAGCAGATCGAAATCGGCGGTGGCGGCGAAGTCGTAACCCCCGTACCGCACTCGATTGACCCCGGAGTCGGTGCACGCACCGATGGCGAGGATGACGTCACGCACCTCGACAGTGGGGAGGATCCCGCCACACGATCCGACACGTATGAGACGTTGCACGCCGAACTCCGAGATCAACTCGGTCGCATAGATCGAAGCCGAAGGGATGCCCATCCCAGTGCCCATCACCGACACGGCGCTTCCTTGATAGCTACCCGTGTAGCCCAACATGTTGCGGACCGAGTTGACCCGCCTGACGTCATCGAGGAAGTTCTCGGCTATGTGCTTGGCCCGGAGGGGGTCGCCCGGCAGCAACACCGAAGGGGCGAAATCTCCCCGCTCGGCGGATATGTGTGGTGTGGGCATGAAGTGGCTCCAGTCGACTTGGACCGGCCCAACCTATCTGATCAGGACGGCTTTCCTCCAACCGCGAACGGCGTTCGTGACCGCCAACTCGTCTGCCGCCAGGAGATCCTCGACGGTCAGAGTTTCTTCGACGATGTCCATGGTCTCCAACGCTAAGAGACGCGCGACACCGGGAAGACACCCCGAGCCGATTGGAGGGGTGATCCATCTGCCCTCGACGTGTGCCATGAGGTTGGACCTGTTGGTCTCCGTCAGCTCGCCGTCGTAATTGGCCATCAACAGCTCGGTCTGATCGTCGCTGACCGGGTACCGGGACCGGTCGGCCAACTTGTGGTACCAGTACGGGTCCGTCGCATCGACCCTGACAGGAGAGACCATCAGCGACACTGGCTCGTCCCAGGTCGGAAGTGGCTCCGAGGTGACCTCGATCGCACCGTCGGGGCGGAGGAGGACACGCACCTTCAGCTCGGCGGGGCCTTCGATGGCCGAAAAGGCGTCGCCGAGCGCGGAAAGATCCAATTCGATCCCCCAATACCGGGCCGACCCGGCCAACCGCGCTATGTGCCGATCGAGGAGGGGAATCCCCAGGTCAGGCGTGTACCGCATGGTCTCGATCAGCGACGGGGCGGGAAGATGCTGAGTCACGACCAGCGCCTTCCACAGGCATTCCTCATATTCCGAATCCGCCACTGAGTCGAAGGTGATGCCACCTCCGACGTGGTAGGTGAAGCGATGTCCTGATACGAGCCCGGTCCGTATCGCCACCGAGAACTCGAAGCGTTCCGCACCCGGCTCCACATACCCCACGGCGCCGCAGTAGACGTCCCGTGGCACATCCTCGAGGCGGGCAATCAGCTCCATGGTCGACTCTTTTGGCGCACCTGTGACGGAGCCTGATGGGAAGACGGCTCGGAAGAGCTCGGTGAGGCCGACGCCGCCACCGACTTGTGCCTCCACCGTCGACGTGAGCTGCCATACCGTGGGATGGAGCTCGGCGCTGAACAACTCCGGCACGGTCACCGATCCAGTGACGGCGACCTTTCCCAAGTCGTTTCGGAGCATATCGACGATCATCACGTTGCCCGCCCGTTCCTTCTCGGATGCAATCAACTGCTGCCTCATCAATTGGTCCTCGGCCGTCCAGCGACCGCGCCTGCCGGTCCCCTTCATTGGCTTCGTGGTAACGGTGGTCCCGGTCCTCTGAAGGAACAGCTCGGGCGAGACAGAGAGGATCTGGGCACCGCCTAGGTCGATGAGGGCCGCGTGACTGTCGGGCTGGGTGCGGGTTAGCGCGCCAAGAAGGGCCTCGGGCTCCCCCTCGAAGTCGCACGTCATGGAAAAAGTGAGGTTCACCTGATATGTCTGGCCGGCGGCAATCTCATCGCGGATGATGTCCACCTTCGAGGCATGCTCTTCGCGGGTCATGCCCGCCCGCCAACGGCCCAACGTGAAGCCATCGGATCGCGTCGACTCAGCCGGGGCCGGCCCATCGAACACGCCGAACCAAACCAACGCCACACGCTCTCTTCCCCCACCCGGGACCTTCAATCGGGGGTCGAGACCCGGAGCGGCCTGATAGGAGACGTAGCCGGCCACCCAAGCGCCCGACGCTGCTGCCGCCTCCACCGCCCTCAGCGCGGGGATGACCTCGGCTGGGCTGTGAGCGCGGATCTCCCACGACGGATTCGTGAATCGGCTCGGGCCGATTCTCCAACGATCACCAGACAAGACGACAGAGCGAGTCACGCCCGGGACGTTACCGGTAGGGTCCCCCGACCATGCCACAGACACCTGAGTTCCCCGAGGACCTGGCCGAGCTGTCCGTCTTCCTGGAGAGGCTCGGTGAGTCGAGACTCCCCGGGCTCCTCGGCATCGAGGTCATCGTGTTGAGACACGGCTCCACACAGATGCGCATGGTGGTGACAGAGAAGCACCTCGCCTCAAATGGATATCTGCATGCGGCTTCGGTAGTGGCCCTGGCCGACACCGCTGCAGGTTACGGGTGCGTGGCGTCGCTGCCTCCCAAAGCGATCGGGTTCACCACCATCGAGCAGAAGACCAATCATCTCGGAACATTGCTGGAGGGAGCCCTGATCGCCGATGCGACATTGACCCATGACGGCCGGAGCACCCAAGTATGGGATGTGATCGTCACCGCTGAGGCAACCGGCAAGACCATTGCCCTGTACCGCTGCACCCAGATGATCCTCTACCCGAAAGCAGCCACCGGTTCCTAACCTGCGAGCATGCCCGACTGTTACGACTTCGTCCTCGGCCTTCGCGCCATCCGCCAGTATCGAGATCGCAGCCTCTCCGACCAGGACCTCGATGCAATTCTCGAAGCAGGTCGCTGGACAGGGAGCTCCAAGAACCGCCAGGACTGGGCTTTCGTCATCGTCACGGGTGATCGATTAGCCGGTCTGGCCGAGCACGGTGACTTCACCACACCTGTGCGCGACTCGGCGGCCACGGTCGTGCTCGTGCAGGAAGAAGGCGGGAACATGTTCGACATCGGCCGGGCGGCTCAGAACATGATGCTGGCTGCCAAAGCCATCGGAGTCGCCTCGTGCCCGATAACGCTCCACCGCTCTGCCGACGCCCGCGAGTTCCTCGGCGCCCCAGCTGGGGCAGTGGTCCGATACGCGGTGGCCCTCGGATACCCCACCGAAGATGCTCAGCCAGCTCGATTCGGGGGTCGGAAAGAGGCCGATTCACTGGTCAGGCGCGATCGCTACTAGTTCGGCCGGCGCGGTGACCGGTGTCATCGCGTCTCATGTCGATAAACCCCGGACAGCGTGTCACAAAGCGCCGCTACCGTCGAGGCTCGCATGAATGAAGGTCTAGTCCAGGCGCGAGGCCTGACCAAGAAATTCGGTGACTTCACCGCAGTCGACGCCATCGACTTCGACATCGCCAAGGGTGAGGCCTTTGGCTTTCTCGGCCCCAACGGAGCGGGCAAGACCTCCACGATGAAGATGATCACGACGGTGAGCCCGATCACCGAGGGAAACCTGTCCGTCTTCGGGCTCGACCCCACGACCCAGGGGCGTGCCATCCGACAGAAGTTGGGAGTCATCCCCCAGGAGGACAATCTCGACCTCGAGCTGACGGTGGCGGAGAACCTCTATGTCTACGGGCGTTACCACGACATGGATCGTGAGACCATTCGACGACGCATCGATGAGCTGCTCGACTTCGCACAGCTCTCGGATCGCCACGACGCCAAAGTCGACTCGCTCTCCGGGGGCATGAAGAGACGGCTGACAATCGCCCGCGCCCTGATCAACGATCCGGATCTCGTGATCCTGGACGAGCCCACCACCGGTCTCGACCCCCAGGCCCGACATGTGCTCTGGGACCGCCTCTATCGGCTCAAACAGCAAGGAGCGACGCTGATCATCACCACCCACTACATGGACGAGGCCGAACAGCTTTGCGACCGGCTGGTCGTCATGGACGGGGGCAAGATCGTGGCCGAAGGCTCACCCCGGAAGCTGATCGAAGATCACGCCCCGCGCGAGGTGGTGGAAATTCGCTTCGCCGACGGGGAGATCGACCAAGCGGGCCCCAGACTGGAAGGTGTCGCCAACCGCACCGAGATTCTGGCGGACCGGATCATCCTCTACACCGACGACGCCGACGCCACCCAGGAGAAGATGACCGAGCGGGGCATCCATCCTGAGCAGGTGCTCGTGCGGAGGTCGACATTGGAAGACGTCTTCCTCCGCCTCACCGGAAGAAGGTTGATCGACTGATGACCGCCCTGGCCCGGCCCCTTCGGATCGTGGAGTCCGAGATCATCGCCTATCGCCGGACCTGGCGAGGCACGGTCATCTCCAGTTTCGTCAACCCGATCCTCTTCCTGACAGCAATGGGCCTGAGTCTGGGCACGTTGGTGGATTCGAGCGGAAGCGGGGCGCTCGCCGTCCCCTACCTTGCCTTCGTGGCCACTGGTCTGATGGCAGCAACTGCCATGCAGAGTGGAGCCGGTGATGGCGCCTTCCCGGTGATGGCCGGCATCAAATGGCGCAAGGACTACCACGGGGCGATCACCACTCCGATCGAGCCGGCAGACATCGTGATCGGACGCTCGATCTGGGGTGCGATCAGACTCACCTTCATGCTGGTGGTCTTTGCGGTGATTGCCGTTCTCTTCGGCGCCATGGATTTGGGACCGGCATTGTTGGCCGTCCCGCCTGGTGTGCTCACCGGCCTCGCCTTCCAAGCCGCCGTCACCGCCTTCACCGTGACTAGAGAAGACGAGACCAGTCTCTCCACCATGTTCCGATTCGGGATCATCCCCCTCTTCCTGTTCTCGGGAACCTTTTTCCCGATCAGCCAGCTACCCAACTTCCTGCAGGGGGTTGCTTACGTCACACCGCTCTTTCATGGTGTCGAGCTGGTCCGCAAGATCGCCTTGCCCAATGTGGATGAGTCGGTCGTCACCTCCATTCCGATTTGGGTGCACCTGCTCTATCTCGGGGCCATGTGGGCCTTGGGGCTCTTCCTGTCCGCCCGATGGCTCAGTACGAGGCTCAAGCCATGAGTGTTTCCGCGCCAACCCGGCTGACACCGATGGGGCGCATGACCCCATTTCGCGCCCAGCGGATCTGGGAGCGCAACTACCTGGTCTACCGACGTCTGTGGAAGATCATCGTCACCGGTTTCTTCGAACCTGTCTTCTATCTCTTCTCGATCGGCATCGGGATCGGGGCGCTGGTCGGGGACGTGACCGGACCGGGTGGGGCGCCGGTGCGCTATACGGCGTTCGTCGCGCCGGCGCTGATGGCGGCCTCGGCAATGAATGGCTCCGTCCTGGAGACCACCTTCAACATCTTCTTCAAACTGAAGTTCGGGAACACCTACGAGGGGATTCTGACCACCCCCATGACCCCGCGGGACATCGCCATCGGCGAGATCGGATGGGCGCTCCTTCGAGGCGCCCTGTACTCGATTGCGTTTCTCATCGTCATGGTGGCCATGGGTCTGACTACCAATTGGTGGGCGATCATGACCCTCCCCGCCGCCGTCTTGATCGGGTTCGCCTTCGGGTCCTGCGGTCTGGCCGCCTGCACCTATATGCGCTCGTGGCAGGACTTCGATCTGGTGTCCCTGGTCACGATGCCGTTGTTCCTCTTCTCAGCCACCTTCTACCCGCTCGACGTCTACCCGCCTGTCATCCAACAGATCGCCCGAATCTCACCCCTGTATCACGGCACCGAGCTTCTCCGGGCCTTTGCCCTGGGCATATTCGACTGGAGCGTCCTGGGCCATGTCGCCTTCCTGCTCATCATGGGCCTCATCGGGGCCACCATCGCCTCGAAACGTCTCGACGGGCTCCTCAGGAAGTAGCACACCGCGTGCAACCAACCACCACCACGGTGGGAGACTGCACAACGCCGATAGGCTCGCCGCCATGATCGATCTCACTTTTCCCCTCCACGCGCCACACGGATCGACGCTGAACACCAAAGGGTGGCTTCAAGAAGGCGTGCTGCGTTGTCTTCTCAACAACCTCGACCCCGACGTCGCCGAAGATCCGGAGCGACTGATCGTCTACGGGGGCAGGGGGAAAGCGGCGCGCAACCTGGAGAGCCTCGAGGCGATAGTGCGCACCCTGGAACGGCTTTCCAACGACGAGACCCTCCTGGTCCAGTCGGGCAAGCCGGTCGGCGTGTTCAAGACCCATGAGATGGCGCCGCGGGTATTGATCGCCAACAGCCTCCTCGTGCCGAGGTGGGCGACACTCGACCACTTCTGGAAACTCGAGGCCGAGGGCCTGATGATGTACGGGCAAATGACCGCGGGATCGTGGATCTACATCGGCACCCAAGGGATCCTTCAGGGGACGTTCCAAACCTTCGCCACCATCGCCGAGCAGAGGTTCGGTGGAACATTGGCGGGCACTCTCACGCTCACCGCCGGCCTTGGGGGCATGGGTGGCGCCCAGCCGCTTGCCATCACCATGAACGGTGGTGTTGCCCTTTGCGTCGAAGTCGACCCCCACCGGATCGAGAGGCGGTTGGAGACCCAATATCTGGACGAGAGCTACACCGACGTCGGGAAGGCCGTCCGGCGCGCACTCGAGGCCAAGGCAAAAAGGGAGCCGGTTTCCATCGGCGTGTTGGGCAATGCCGCCGAGATCTTCCCCCAGCTTCTCGCCGAGGGCGTTGCGGTCGACATCGTCACGGACCAGACGTCTGCCCACGACCCCTTGTACGGGTACGTGCCGATCGGATTCACCCCGGTGGAGGCCGCCGAATTGCGTGTCGACGACCCCGACACCTACATCAAGTCCTCTAGAGAGTCGATGGCAGCCCAATGTGAGGCGATGGTCGGGTTTCACCGGGCCGGGATCGAGACTTTCGACTACGGGAACAACCTGAGAGGTGAAGCTATGACAGCTGGTTTTGCCGACGCCTTCGAGTACCCGGGGTTTGTCCCCGCCTACATCAGGCCCCTGTTCTGCGAGGGATCGGGACCCTTCCGCTGGGTGGCGTTGAGCGGCGACCCGACGGACATCGCCACCACCGACCGGGCCCTGGCCGATCTGTTCCCGGACAACGGGCCACTCCAGAGGTGGCTTCGCCTCGCCTCAGATCGCGTTCAGTTTCAGGGGCTGCCCGCCCGTATCTGCTGGCTCTCATACGGCGAGCGGCATCGTGCGGGGCTGCTCTTCAACGAGCTGGTGGCGTCAGGACAGGTGAGTGCCCCCATCGTGATCGGCCGCGATCACCTGGACTCCGGGTCGGTCGCCTCGCCCTACCGTGAGACCGAGGCGATGGCCGACGGCTCGGACGCAGTGGCGGACTGGCCCATTCTCAATGCGATGCTCAACGTGTCGTCCGGAGCCGCCTGGGTGGCGGTCCATCATGGTGGCGGTGTCGGTATCGGGAACTCGATCCATGCCGGGGCCCAGGTGGTGGCCGACGGAACCACGCAAGCTGCCTTCCGAGTGGAAAGAGTGCTCACCAACGACCCCGGGACCGGCGTGATGCGACATGCCGACGCCGGCTACGACAAGGCCAAGCAGGTGGCGAGAGACCGCCACATCGACATACCGATGCTGTGACCTTGGCACCCGCCAATGCCCCGATCGTGGTGCTTGAACAGCCAGGGCTCCGTCCGAGGAGATCGCCCCTGTCGGTAGACCCAGGGCCGCGCCGAGAACCGCTCGGTTGCCGGTGAAATCAATCACTACCACGCGAAAGGAGGTCGAGGCTCCCGTTTGCACGAGACCCCGACCTCCCACGCATGCCTATCAGATGATCCAGATCAAGCCGAATGTCACGGCTCCGGCCAGGGCCAAAACAGCAAAGAGTGTGATTGAGGTCACACGTGCTGTCCAGCCATGATCCTCTTTCAGCATGGTTCGGGCGAAGAGCCCGAATGCGGTCGCCAGCAAGATCCCGGCTCCGACGAACATGCCGAGGTACCAGCCCTCAACGAGCCCGCCCAAGAACCAGTCGGCTGGCACGTAGTACATCCACGCGCCCACACCGGCAGCTAGCAAACCGACGATCCCCAGCGTCCATTCAACGATCGGGGACCGTCGCGGCATTCGGGTGACCTCCGCCTTTGGCCGCTCAAGAAGAGTTGTCACGAAGATCACCTCCTTCCTCTGTCGACGATCCTGAAACCAGGCCGTCGGTTCGAGTGTGCGCCAAGGGCCCCGAGGTGGATAGGGCCATGAGTCCCATTCCGATGGGATGGCGATTGATCGCCAGCGCCACTCGAATAGCCTGGCCTCGATGCCGATCCTCGATCCTCACTGGCCTCGCGCGGATGTTTGGCTCGCCCAAGAGAGCCCCGACCCCCAGTTGCTGGTTGTTGGGGTCCCTTCCTCCACTGCCTCGCTGACACGATCACGGGCAGACCTGACCCCGTTCGAGCTGCGCAACCGTCTCGACCGGTTTTCCACGTTTCATGGTGAGCTCGAGGCAGATTTCTCAGGCCTCCGGGTGCGGGACGAAGGGAATTGGCCGGTCTCGACTCTCGACATGAACCAAATGCCGGCCGAGGTGGTCGACCGGGCCTCCCGACTCGACCCAACCCCCCTCGTGCTCTTCCTCGGTGGCGACAACGCGATCACCCGCCCTTTGGTGAAGGCCATGCCGGCCCCGCTACAGAGGGTGGGCGTCATCACGTTCGACGCACATCACGACGTCCGCACCCTCGAATTGGGGCCGGCGAACGGGACCCCGATCAGGGGCCTGATCGAGGAGGACGGCCTCCCCGGAGAGAACGTCATACAGATCGGGATCCACTCCTTTGCGAACTCGGCCGTGTATCGGGACTACTGCTTGGAACAGGGGATCGTGGTCGAGACCATGAGAGACATCGAGCGTGACGGCATCGAATCGATCGTGACGAAGGCGTTGGAGTCGTTGGCGCGACGCTGTGATGCGATCTACGTCGACGTCGACGTCGACGTGCTCGACCGCGCACTGGCGCCGGGTTGCCCTGGTGCCCGGCCCGGTGGCATGACGATTCGCCAACTGGCAAGGGGGGTAGAGCTGTGCGCCCGTCACCCCAAGGTGCGTGCGATGGATTTGGTCGAAGTCGATGCGTCAGCCGATGTCGACGGCCTGACACTCGACGCCATGGCCCATCTCTTCCTGACCGCGGCGGCCGGGCTCAGCCTCCGCTGACCACCTGCTCGGCGCCACGGCCGAGCCGATCACCCTGGCGATGATCCAAGAAGCCGTGAGGAAGGCGTACCGGTCTCGGACCATGCGAGTGACCCCGAACCATGCGATCGGCAGACTCTGGATACGGAATGCCTGGGTCCAGGGTGCCAAGGTTCTCCCGTAGTTGGTCGAGGCGCTCAACGCGAGATAGAGCGTCCCGAACCATCGGGCCGACGGGGAATCCTTTCAGATACCACGTTGGATGCTTCCTGAAGAGGACCATCCCGACACGTTCGCCGAAGTGATCTGCGAGCAAGGTGGCATGTCGAATCATGATCCCGGCAACTGATCCCAGATCAGGTGGTGGTTGGGGATCCCGCCCTCTCATGACGTCTGCGAGATCGCGAAAGAGCCATGGTCTCCCCAGACATCCCCTACCGATGACAACACCGTCACAACCGGTCTGATCCATCATCTCGGTTGCGTCATCAGGCGTCCAGATGTCGCCATTACCGAGAACCGGGATCCCGACAACGGCCTCCTTGAGTCTGGCGATCGAGTCCCAATCGGCATTTCCGGAATAGAGCTGTCGGGCGGTTCGCGCGTGCAAGGCGACGGCCGAAGCACCCTCCTCCTCGGCGATCAAACCTGTCTCCAAATAGGTCAGGTGCTCCTCGTCGATGCCCTTGCGGAACTTGACCGTGACCGGCACGGTCCCGGCTTTGGCCACTACAGCCCTGACAATCGATCGAAACAGGTCCTTCTTCCATGGGAGCGCCGCTCCGCCACCGTGACGGGTCACCTTCCCCATCGGGCATCCGAAGTTCATATCGATGTGATCGACCCGCTCCACTTCGATCAGGTAGGTCACCGCGTCGCCCAAGGCGATCGGATCGGTGCCGTACAGCTGTATCGAGCGCGGCTTCTCGTCCGGTGCAAACCTGGCCAACTGCCTCGTCTTGGGGTCGCCTTCGACCAAGCCGCGAGCACCGATCATCTCCGATACATAGAGCCCGGCGCCGTACTCCCGGCACAATCGCCTGAAGGGGGCGTTGGTCACGCCTGCCATTGGCGCGAGGACCACGGGAGGGTCGACGATCATCTGGCCGATCTGAAGCATGCGAATCAGAGAGCGTCCGGGTCCTGGATGTTCTGGAGTCGGACCTGACCCCTTGCCGCCAGCTTGCCGTCCTCTTCCCGGGTCACGGTCACCTGCCACAGTTGCTGACTCCGGCCTCGGTGAATCGGCGTCGCCACGCCCAGAAGGGTCCCCTCGCGGGTTGCCCTGATGAAATCGGTGTGGTTGGAGACGCCGACGCAACCGGCCATCCCGTGCTCCATCGCCCAAAATGCGGCGCCGGTAGAGGCAAGTGTCTCGACCAGAGTGCAGTAGACGCCACCGTGAACCACTCCATACGGCTGGTGGTGCGTCTCGTTGATCTCGATCGTGCCGCTACATGACTCCGATGAGGCGTCAGTCAGCTCGATGCCGGTGTGGCCGACAAAGGTGGGCCTGTCGGCAAAGGGGTTGTCCATCAGACGCCACACCCCTGCCCGATCTGTATGACCGGACCCAAATCGTCGTTCACATACTCCCAGACCTGCACGCCCAGGCCTTCGTAGTAGGCCGAGGACACGACGATCTCCATCTTGCCGTCCCCATTGAGGTCGGAGACGGCTCCCACCGAGAACGACTCGACGAACGGCGTCTCGCCCTCGGCGAGATCGACGACCTCCGAATCGCCTAGCACCGCCGTCTGAACCTCGCCTTCCACCGCCTTGCGCATGAACACGATCGAATAGTCCCCGGGCTGTGCCAACAGGCCCGGAGTGACGTCCTCAGCCACCACCAGGACCTCATTGACGCCGTCGCCCTCCAAGTCGGCCCGAATCAACTGCTTGACAACGGGATTCGGAACCGTCAACCCGCGCTCGGACAGCAGTTGTGAGGCAAATGCGGCGTATGTCCCATCGTCGGATATCTGCTCGACCAAATGTGGGGTGATGTCCCAGGGGGCCGAGATCGCCACGCCGTACGGGCCTGGCCAGTCTCCCAGCAACTGCTCATTGGCCAGACTCACGCCCGGGTTCTCCAAGGGCTCACAGACCGACTCCGGTGCGCCACCGGTCGTGGTCGCCTCCAAACCCAGTACCGCCACCTGATAGCTCTCCCCTCCACTCAATGGCAGCGCAGTGTCGGATTGCACTTGAACCCAACTCACCCCATCCCACCAGCCAAGGGCCCCGAACCCTGAGACCACCACCGGGTCGTCGGCCCAGTTGCCTTCCAGGCCGGTAGTCGTGGTCTCGGCGACTGTTGTTGTCGTGTCTTCGAGCGAGGTGGTGGTCTCAGCAACCGTCGTCGTTGTCTGGGCCGCAGTGGTCGTGGTCTCGGGAAACGTCGATGTTGCGGAGGAAGAAGATGTGGTTGTGTCTCCTGTTCCGTTGTCGCCCAGCATGAAGATGAGGACGACGACGAGGACGACAAAGAGGCCAGCAAGGATCCAGGCGACCCGATTCATATGGGCAAGTTAACGGCTGCTCACGATTGAAAGACCCGAAGGTCCTGGCCCACGGCCAAAAACAGCCGGGGTAGCAAGTGGATGGGGAGGCCGATCACCGTGAAGGGGCTCCCGGTGACACTCCGGATGTAGAGCCCGCCTCGACCTTGCAACGCATACGACCCGGCCTTGTCCATGGGCTCGCCTGTGTCGACGTAGTCGGCGATCTCGTCCTCGGTCAGGGGCAAGAACTCGACCATGGCAAGATCGACCTCAGATCTAACGATCGGCCCGGCGTCCCAGGCTGCCACGGCGACACCTGTGAATACCTCGTGGACATCGCCTTGGAGACGTCTGAGCATGGCGCGGGCCTCCTCGGGATGGGCCGGCTTGCCCAGTTGACGGCCTTCGTGCACCACCGTGGTGTCCGCTGCAACAACAGTGAGACCCACGCCGCATCCCGACTCGGCCTTGGCGCGAGCCAAACGTTCCACATACGCCGCGGCGGACTCATCGGGAAGTCGGCTCTCGTCGAGGTCTGCGGGCCTCACCTCGAATGAGATGCCCAGCACTCGTAACAGCTCGGACCTGCGAGGCGAGGCAGAGGCGAGCACGAGCGTCAACGCAACCGTCTCCCGTGCCAGAGGACAACTCGAGGATGCGCCAAGGCCCGTGGATCTGTCGCCGGGTTCTCATCGAACATGACCACACTGGCTGGTGAGCCAACCTCGAACCCGGTGCGCCTACCCGTCGCCGTCAGGCCGGCGAAAGAGACGGCGTCGACGACCTGGCCAGGCGTCATGCCCAACTCCCACAGCCGGATCGCCTCCGACGCGACCTGATCTGTGCCGATTGCCAAGTCGGTCCCCGTCAATATCCTGACGCCGCTCTCGACGGCGATGCCGAGGAGACGTGTGATGTTCGCCAGACCCTCGGTGAACAACCTACCCCCGGACGAGTCGGGACCGAATTGGTCGATCAAAGCCTCCACCTGGACCACGGTCGGCACCCACGAGCCCGCACGTTGCCCGAGCAACACCAGGTCGTCGTCGGTGAGGAACAACCCGTGCTCGATGGAGTGGACACCGGCGCGCACCGCCATGGATGGCACATCGCGCGCCATGGTGTGGATGGCCACGCGACTACCTCCGTCCTCTGCGATCTCGACGGCTCTCTCCAGCTCACTCTCGGTGAAGTTGGGCAACGGGCCAACCCCGCGTCGCGGCCAGTCCCCCACCATCTTGACCCACCCGCGGCCCTCTTCCACGGAGCTCCTCAACGCCTGCTCGAACTCACCCTTCCCGATGACCCGCCCGAAATCCGGCCAATAGCCATCCGGGACGGTGCAGATTCGGCCGGCCGCCTCCATGACCGGTCGCTCGTGCTGCGGAACTCGATCGATCAGCTCCACCGAGGTCAGATCATCCCAACCCTTGTCGAGCACCAGCCCGACCCCATTCTCGAGTGCGGTCCGTGCCCGAGCCCTGGCGCCTTCGAAGTCACCCGGTTTGAGGTCGAGAGTCTCGCGGGCCAGATGCGCATGGGCATCCGTCAGGCCGGGAAGAGCCCAGAGCCCCCCGCCGATCACCTCGTCGGCTACCCCTTCCGCCGGCGCCCAGACGCCATCGGACACGTCTCGCTGAACGAGATCGCCGTCCGGTGTCCTCAACAGCAATCGAGTGGCACCCATCAAACGCGACGGTAACCGCCCTCCGTTGCCGATAATGCGACCATGCGCATCAGGGCCACGCTTCTCGCAGCGACCCTGGTGGCGTGCGGGGGCGTGGCGGGAGCCGACACAACCATCAGCCCGGTCACGTCGTCCACACAGCCAACAATCCCCCCGACGACCACCACCACGGTCAAAGAGCCAATACCGATAGTGCTCGACGACTGCGAGACGCCCCAGATCGGTTTCTCGCCCCTGTGTGAGGCCTACCAGCTGGTGCAGGAGTGGCACATGGACCGGCCCATCGATCCCAACACTCTCGCCGAGGCGGCGCTGGGGGGTCTCTCCGCTTACGAGACAGACGTCAGGGAGGACCCACCTCGGGCCCTCATCTGTGCCATCCCCGACCCTGCCTTCCAGCCCCTTTGCGAAGAGCTGGCGAGTCGAATCACCGAGTCTTCCATACCTGTGGCGGATGCCATGGAGGCCGCACTCCTGGCGATGGGCGACACCGGTCTGGAGCCCTTTTCCTATTACGTCCCGCCTGAGCTGGTTGGAAGCTTCAGGTCCAACGGCATCGTGAGCGGCGTGGGGGTGCTGCTCGATGCGACGGATGCCGCCGGGTCCCATTGCGTTCGCATAGCCCCAACCTGCCCCCTCGAGGTCGTCTTCGTACTCGAGGACAATCCCGGGGCAACCTTCGGGCTGATGCCAGGCGACCAGATAGTCACGGTTGACGGGGTGCAAGTGGCCGGCCTCGGATTCGTCGATGTCGCCACGCGGATAGCCGGTGACGAGAGCGGCACAGTCAGCATCGAGGTAGAGCGCGACGGAAACCGAATGGCCTTCGACATCGCGCGAAGTCCATTGACGGTCCCCACCGTCGAAGTCGAGGTCCCGGTGCAGGGCATCGGATACATCCGAATCCCGGACTTCGAACAGGACATTGCGGACCTCGTTCATCGGGGACTGACGAGTTTGCTCGATGCCCGAGTCGACCGGCTCGTGGTGGACTTGCGAGACAACCCCGGGGGTTTCGTGGCCAGTGCCATCGATGTGGCGTCGGAGTTCATCGACGGTGGCGTCGTCGTCAAGACCGTGGGCCCCGGGCAAGACTTCGCCTACGAAGCAACCGAAGGCGGGTTGGCCAGTGGGCTGCCGATCAAGGTCCTGGTCAATGGTGGCACTGCCTCGGCGGCCGAGATCCTGGCCACAGCACTTCGTGATCGCAGGGCGGCCCAGGTGATAGGTGAGCCCACCTACGGTAAGAACGCCGCGCAGATAGCCTTCGAGCTGCGTAACGGCGGAGAGTTCAATGTCGCAGTCGCCCGATGGCTCAGCCCGGACGGAGCCACCGTCGCCGAAACCGGGATCATCCCCGATTTCACGACTCCTCTCCCCCAATCGATGTCAATCGAAGACCTGGTGCGGCTGGCCTATCCATGACTGACAACCCACGGACCAAGCGCCTGGCAGCCTTCCTGGCCGTCATCATCCTGACGACGGCCTGCACGGTGGGCTCAGGCGCGGGGCAGGGCACCAGCGCCGACACCACGGTCACCTCGACATCACATGAGACGTCCACCACCGTCGACGACGCCGGGCGATCCCTGCGAATGGTGGGGTGCGACCCGGCCGAAGAAGAGGTCGAGATCGTCTGCGAGGCCTACCAATTGGTGCGCCAGCACTATGTCGACCAGATCTCCGACACCGACTTGGCGGCCGCGGCGAGTCGTGGGCTCGAGGATCTCGACGGGGCCGATTCGGGATCGGAGATGGTCTGCGCCGCGCCGGCTGTCGAGTTCCAGCCCGTTTGTGACATCGCCCTCGAGCAGGCAGACACCAGCGTAGAGGCGGCCGAGGCCATGGTCCAGGGAGTGGCCAACTACGCGTTGGATCCGAACTCGGTCTACTTCGATCAGCAAGCGCTGCAGTTGGTCCAGGAGGAGCAACAGGGCCAGATACAGGGGATCGGCGCCCTGGTGACCGCCGAGGACAGGTCATCTGGCGAGACCGTTCTCTGTGGGGTGATCTCCGACACTTGTCGAATGCTCATCGTGTCCACGATCGCCGGGAGCCCTGCCGAAGAGTCCGGCCTGCAACGCGACGACGAGGTAATTGCGGTCGACGGCGAGGACATCACGGGGTGGACGGTCGACACCGTCACCGCCACCGTGCGCGGGCCGGCCGGAACCGACGTCACGCTGACCCTGGTACGGGGCGGAAATCAGTTCGACTTGACCATCACCCGGGATGCGGTGGTGATCCCCGTGATCGTCGACCAGGTGGTGGGAGATGCCGGATATATCGCACTCAACTTGTTCTCAGACAATGCGGACGAGCAGTTTGAGGAGGCGCTGGTTCAAGAGCTCGCCCAGGGCGTCGACTCCCTCGTGGTCGATCTCAGGGACAACCCCGGCGGTTTGCTCGACACCTCGGTGGCGATCGCCTCGCTCTTCCTCCCGGACGGGGATGTTGTCATGACCCAGAGCCCCGAGTCGACCGTCTCATACCCGGTATCGGGAAACGTGATCGTCCCACCGAACGTGAAAGTCGTGTTCGTGGTCAACCGAGGCAGTGCCTCGGCCAGTGAGGTCGTCACCGGGGTCCTACAGGAGCGCGGCCGGATCACGGTGGTCGGTGAAAACACATTTGGCAAGAACACGGTTCAGCAACGTTTCAGCCTCTCCAACGGCGGATCTCTCAAGCTGACCATTGCCCGATGGCTGACGCCAGGCGGGCTCGACTTCGGCCAGGTCGGTATCACCCCCGACGTAGCCGACGACATCGAGGTGGGCCTCCCTATCGAAGAAGTGGTTCACGAGGCCCTGACGGCATCGGTCACCGTCCAACGCTGACCGCGAGGTCAGCCGAAGCTATCCCAGGGGATAAGCGATGCCGGTGTTGGCATGACAGTCGTAGCCGTGCGGGTTCTTCGCCAGGTACTGCTGGTGATAGTCCTCGGCGTAGTAGAAGTCTCCCAACGGCGATATCTCAGTTGTGATGTCGCCAAACCCAAGCGGAGTCAACGCCGCCTGGTACTTGTCCTGTGAACGCTTGGCAATCTCGAGCTGGTCGTCGGTAGTTGTGTAGATGGCAGATCGATACTGGGATCCGGTGTCGTTTCCCTGACGCATACCCTGGGTCGGGTCGTGTGTCTCCCAGAAGACCTTCAGGAGCTCGTCATAGGAGATCTGTTCCGGCCGGTAGACGACCATCACCGCCTCGGTGTGCCCGGTGCGCCCAGTGCAGACCTCTTCATAGCTCGGGTTTGGCGTGTAACCCCCGGCGTAACCGACCGAAGTCGTATATACGCCGTCCAGCTTCCAAAACCGCCGCTCTGCGCCCCAAAAACAACCCATGCCGAAGACGGCTGTCTCGGTGTCCGCAGGGAACGGCCCGGTCAATGGGTTGCCATTGACGAAATGGGCCGCCGGCACCTCGACCGGCATCGAGCGCCCGGGCAGCGCGGACTCGGGTGCCGGAACCTCGGTCTTCTTGTGTCCAAACATTTGTCGACCTCCTGGGGTGATTGAACCGATCAGTCGGTTAAGAGGGCATCAAGCTCCATCTCGACCTTCCATCGTGGGTCTAGCAAGCCGGCTACTACAACCATGGTGGCTGCCGGTCTAATCCCTGCGAAGACAGCCCCATGCGCCTCACCGACCTCATCTGCGATCGATGGATCGGTGATGAACATTCGAGTGCGGATGACGTCATCTGGCTTTCCACCGGCGTCGGCCAGGGCGCTCAGCATGATCTCGAGACAGCGAGAGGTCTGGGCAACGGGGTCCGGGTCGACCGTCCCATCCGGCCAGATCGGAGCGGTACCGGCCACTACCACCCAATTCCCGACGCGAACCGCTCGACTGAAGCCGTAGCGGCTCTCGAAGGGGCTTTCAGAAGACACCCTCATCTGCGACATCGTCGGGACCGTACCCGAACGAGACGTCCTCTCGCACTTCCGCTGACAACTGCGGTTGGGTACCCTCAGCCTGCACTCATGCGTGCGCTGCGCACCATCCCCGTCGCGTTACTCCTCGCTGTCACCGTCGTGAATATGACGGTCGGCGGTCCTCTCGCGTTCGCCCAGAGCGTGAACGAGGCCGAGCAGAAGGCCGACGACGCCGCCAAGCGGGCCGAAGCTGCATCGGGCTTGGTCGACGATGCCGTCGCCAACCGAGCGGAGGTCGAGGCGGAGCTGGCCGCGAGCATCACCAAAGTGAACGACTTGTCAGCCCGGTTGACCACGGTTGCTGTCGGGGTGGACAAGCTCGGATCACAAATTGGCTTTGCCGACGCCGAACTGAGTGGGATACAGGCCGACATCGAGGTACAGGCCGTCGACGCGTATATGACGGCGGTGGCCGCTCCGGGAGTCACTTTGGTCAACTCCACCAATGTCGAGCGGGCCCTGGTGGCCGGCCAGGTCATGGGGGATGTCGTCAATGCCGGCCAGGCCGCGGTCGACCAGCTGATCGTCAAGCGAAAGGTGCTCAAGGACCTTCAATCCGAGTACCTGACCCAGGAGAAACAGCTCGCCGATGTCAAGGCCGAGATGGACGCCGAGATGGAACACCTGACCGGTCTCTACGAGACGGCCGATGCCGCCGTCGCCCAGGCAATGAGAGACGCCAACGTTGCCGACGCAACATATCGAGAGACGTTGAGCGCGGTCGACACGGCCCGGGCGCGAGAAGCCGAGCGGCAACGGGAGGACAGCCGATCTGGCGGCACAACCACCACGACCACGGCGCCGACCGGGGACGGGACGACGACCTCGACTGTGGCTACCACCACCACAACCGCTGCATCGACGACCCCCTCGACGACGGCGCCGTCGGCCACGACCACGACCACCGCGAGTGCTGACGGCAGTTGGAATTTCCCACCGGGAGTCGAGCAATGGCGTGGTCTGGTCAAGCAGTACTTCCCCGGCAATCGCGTAGACGAGGCCCTCGCCATCCTGCAATGTGAGAGTGGAGGGGACCCGAACGCCTACAACCCCTATTCCGGGGCTTCGGGCTTGTTCCAATTCCTCCCGTCCACCTGGGCGAGCACAGCCCCGGCGGCCGGGTTCCCGGGTGCCAGCGTCTTCGACGCCGAGCCGAACATCGGCTCGGCTGCGTGGCTGGCCGGACGCTACGAACAGCTCGGCCTCTTCTACTGGCAGGCGTGGTCTTGTCGGAGAGTGTTCAACTAGCCCCCCGATCGGGGGGCTTCCAACCGGCGTGATCTGTCGCGGGCCTTACAATCCCGCACCCCATGGACACACCCCCAGGACACGACGCCCGCCAGATCTCCCTCATCGCCGTGGCTCTGGGCGTGACGGTCCCGGGTCTCTTTCTCCGTTTGACCGGCGCGGCGGTTGACCCGATTCTCGGAGCCTTCCTCTTCGGCCTGGCCATAGTCGGGGCAGCCTTCATGCTCTCCTGGGCCGCAGAGGTGGTGCAATTGGACATAGCCGCCGGTCTCGCCCTTGCCCTCCTGGCACTCATCGCCATCCTGCCCGAGTATGCGGTCGACTTCGTCTTCACCGCCAAAGCGGGCTCTGAGTTCGCAACCACCGGTGCTGCAACACGATACGCGCGGCTAGCTCTTGCCAACATGACGGGTGGCAATCAGCTTCTGATCGGGCTGGGCTGGCCGGCGGTGATCCTGATCGGCACATGGCGTGTCAGGCGAAAAAAGAGCAGCCCGCGAGAAGCAGAAGGCACCACTGCCAGGGCAATCCGTCTCGGCCGGGGCCAGACGGTCGACATCGCCTATCTGACACTCGCATCGTTGTATGGCATGACGCTGTTCCTCAAGCAGACCCTGACCCCATTCGATGCGTTGGTCCTCGTGACCATCTATGTCTTCTACCTTCGCCGGCTGACCGGCGCACCACCGGAGGAGCCTCATCTAGTAGGGCCATCCGCATTCATAGGTGGGCTACCGACCCGGCTACGACGGGTGATCAACTACACGATGTTCGTGGTCGCTGCAGCTGTGATCCTGGCGTGCGCCGAGCCTTTTGCCGAGTCGATCATCCATGTCGGGGAGCAAATCGGGGTCAGCGAGTTCCTGCTGGTCAAATGGATAGCGCCCACCGCGTCCGAGGCCCCAGAGCTCCTGGTGGCCACACTGTTCGCCTGGCGACTTGCCAGTCGAACCGGGCTGGGGGCGCTGCTCTCCTCAAAGGTGAATCAGTGGACCCTGCTGGTCGGAACCCTCCCGATCGTGTTCTCGATCTTCGCCGGGGTGCTCCATGGATTGCCGCTCGACGATGTGCAGCGGGTGGAGCTCCTGGTGACCGCGGCTCAATCGGTCTTTGCAGTAGCCATCATCTCCAGTCGAACGGTTAGTCGTGGCGAGGCATGGACGATGCTGGCCCTCTTCTGCGCCCAACTTGCCGAATCAGGGCTGGCCGAGTTGGGACATCTGACGGAGCGGATGTCGATCCACGCTCGGGAAGGTGTCGCCGTGGTCTTCATCCTCAGCGCCCTCTGGGTTCTGAGAAAGGACTGGAGACCGTTTCTCGTAAATCTGCGTGACGGGTTCCGCACCCCGTGGGCGGAGCTCAGCAGTGAGGAGGCCGGCTGAGCGTGACCCGTTCGACCGGTCAGGCTCCCCAGCGGTAGACCATGGCCACCACCACCGCGGCCAAGAGAAAGATCTCGACGAGGTTGAAGCCCCAGAGCGAACCGATGGCTGCCTTGCCCGCGGCGTCATCGCCCGACTCGAATGCCTCCAACGCCCGTGTCTCCCGTGAGCCGCCATATACCGAATTGCCGACCGCACTGAGCACGAACACGGTCAGTCCCAGGATCACGAAGAGGCTCCCGAACCCATAAGCCCCATCACTCGACATGACGAGACCGATCCCCGAGAGAAGTGTGAGAATGGCGGCGGGAGTGAAGAAGCGGGTGCCCATGGCTTGAGACGCCTTCATCGATGCCACCGCGATCGCACCTCCCCGGTTCACCAATCTCGATGAGATGAACGTGCCGCTGAGGCCGCCACCAAACCAGGCCGCCACCGACAGGACATGTATGGCGAGGAGCAAGTTTCTCAAGGCATCTCTCCCTTTCTCGTCGACCGCGAAAAGGCCCGAGCCGTCGCCCGGTCCTGGCCGGGCGTGGCGAGCCGGGGCGATCCTATCCAAAGAGCGCCCTGCCGCCTCGCCTTTTCTCCTCCCGTGGCAAACTTGGGTTCAGAGCGCGCAAGATCATGGATTGTGGGACGGCATCTCCGATCTAAGGTGTGGTTGGCAGAAGTGGGGGCTTTGGTGACATGACGACTTTTCCCGGGGTGGCAGAGCTGAATGAGACCAATGTGCCGGTCATCGTCGGTCTCGACGATGAGCGGATACGTCTGGTTGCGGGCGAGGTCGCCATCGGTGAGTGGCCGATCGGGGAGTATTCGATCATCGACCTCGGCTCCGGCACTTTCGTCATAGAGGCCGCCGATGACTCGATCCCATTTCACCCCGACGACCCGGGTGGATTTGCGCGTGGAATCGCACCCACCAGGATCGACGTGGTTTCGGGCACGGCCAGCAGCAACGGTGCGCGGGCCAACACCTCCGACACCGTCGATATCCGCGAAGGGCCCAAGCCCGGTGTCAAGACCATGGTGGGTTTCTATGCCCTGGTCGCCGTCACCGGCGGCTTGGGCATTTGGGCTCTGATCAGCCTCTTCCTCTGATCAACTGGGAAGCTCCATCCAACCACCCACCCGAGCCAGGAGATACTCGCTCACGTCGTGTGAGCGGTCCAAGACTTCGCAGAGCTGTTCCCTGCCCATGAGAACGTCCACCAGGCTCACCGAGGACTTGCCTGTAATGGTGAGCCGACGCTCGGGTGCGTCCGTCACAGCCCCATAGGAGTCGATCGCAGACACTTCCACCGGCAGGCCCAGACCACCCACACCAGCGAGGTCGGTTGCCAACACCAGAAGGTCGGGGGGACTGTGCAGTGGTGGGACGGCCCAATTGAAGAAGAGATCGAGGTGATAGATGTCCTCTGGCTCTTCGAAATCGGCGTCCATCTGATCCAATTGCTCGCGAAGGTTGAGGATCACCTTTGGATCGACGTCCAGGGCGACATGGAGGTCGATCGGACCACCGCAACCGGCCTCGGGGTGAAGATCCACCTCCCAGGACTGACGCAAGGAGTAGGTCTCCACGAAGTGGCGCTCGTCGTGGACATGGAAGCCATGCTCTGTCGCATGTTCCTTGAGGTCGGTGACGAATCCGGCTATGTCAACTGACATCGTCCCGAGGTTATTGGAGTCTGACGCCAATTCACAGTGGGCCCGGCCTCAACGATTCTTCCGACGCCATCCGACCACCAAGCCGACGACGAAGGCCGCCAGTGCCGTCTGTGGCAAGGTTCGGGGTGGCTCGGACACGAGGACCTGTGGGTCATCGTTGAGATGGCGCCCTCGGTCTGGTTCATCTTGTGACTCGATTCTCTCGGCATGGACCTTGGTTACCTCGGCCCCGAAGAGGAAGACAGTGGACAAGAGGTATGCGAGGAAGATCACGACGACGAAAGACGTCGCAAATCCCACCGCGGTCTTCGCCCCCACCCTCTCGAAGTAGAGCCCGATCAGATAAGACGATCCCACGAAAACGACCGACGTGAAGAGCCCTCCCGTCCATATCGCCCGCCATGGAATCCTGATCGCGGTCATCGTCTGGAAGATAAGGGCGAATACCAAGGGAAGTAGGACAATTGAGACCACTGGGCTGAGGAAGGTGATCACATCGTGGAGAGTGCCCAGGTCGTTCGGGAGAAGGTCCCCGAGAAATCGCCACAGGCTGTTCACGATCAGGATCGCCACGACTACGAGACCCAATCCCAATGCCCAGATGAAGGCCAATCCGCGTTTGCGAATCGTGGCCCATAGGCCCGAGATCCTCTCCTGGGGCACCTCGAAGATGTCATTGAGATCCATCTGTACCTCGAGGAACAGACTGGAGGCCGTCCACAGCAGAAGCACGCCGCCAAGGACGGCGGCGGTGTTGGCGGTTTTGCTCGCCGATTCGATCAGGTCCGAGAATGTGGAGGCGATGTCGGAGCCGGCCAGGGACCTGACCCCGTCCAGGAGACGGCTGGTCGCCTCCTCAGACCCGCCGAGAACGAGCCCGGCGATCGAGACCGCAATGATGAGGAGGGGGGCCAGGGCGAACACTGATCGATAGGAGATGGCCGCCGCCATGCGCCCGACCCGGTCATGCCCAAAGGCCTGGGCTGCCGAAAGCAAAATCGACACCGGCGACCTCAACCAGGCCGGCAAACGATTGAGGAGCTTCTCGATCACGGGGTCCAGGGTATCGCCGCATACACTCGCCCCGGTGAGTCACCCGTTCCCGCCCCCGGTGGAGACAATGGAGGCGAAGACCTCGGAGACTTGGCCCAAGGGCGACTATCTGTACGAGCCGAAGTGGGACGGGTTCAGATCTCTGTCATGGTCATCGCCTGTCAATCAGATCGACTCGCGCAATAGAAGGCCGCTGCTTCGCTATTTCCCGGAGCTGGAATCGGCCTTGGGCCAACTCCCGGATGGAACCGTGGTCGACGGCGAGATCGTGGTCGTCGTCGATGGAGTCACCGATTTCGACTCCCTTCAGCAACGTATCCACCCTGCCAAGTCCAGAGTGGAGATGCTCTCTCGCTCGACGCCGGCCGAGTTGATCGCCTTCGACTTGCTCGCGCTGAAAGGCGAGGACCTGCGCGAACTCCCATTCGCCACGAGACGCGATCAGCTCGAGGCTCTGGCCAGAGGCCTGAACCAGCCCTGGCATCTCACGCCGCAAACCGGGGACCCGGCTCAGGCACGTGCCTGGTTTGACGATTTCGAGTCTGCCGGGTGCGACGGCATCATCGCCAAAGACCCGGACCTCGCCTACCAGCATGGGAAGCGCGCCATGATCAAGATCAAACATCGTCGAACTGTCGACTGCGTGGTCGGTGGGTTCCGGGAGCACAAGGACGGTGGAAAGATCGGATCGCTGTTACTTGGGCTCTATGACGAGAATGGCGAACTTCATTTCATCGGTCATTGCAGCGGCTTCCCCGATGTGGATCGGGTCGAGATCTTCGAGAGATTCCGGGAACTGACAGCCGACGACTCCTTTGGGGCCGAGGCACGGGCGCCCGGAGGGCAAAGCCGATGGTCGGCCGGCAAAGACCTATCGTGGACTGCGGTCAAGCCGGGGGTAGTCGTCGAAGTCAGCTACGACCAGCTCGAAGGCGAGCGATTCCGTCACGCCACCAGGTTCCACCGCTGGCGACCCGACAAGGACGCCAGGGCCTGTGACATGTCTCAACTTGTACGACCCATGGGCCCCGGGTTCCGGGAGGTAGTTCAGACTTGATGCCGGAATGCTCACGATGACCTCGATACTGACCACGAGGGCGTTGACACACGACTACGGGGATGTCGTCGCGCTGAAAGAGCTCGACTTGGACATACCGGCCGGGGTCACCGGCCTGGTCGGAGCCAACGGAGCCGGCAAGACCACTCTGCTTCGCTTGACCCTGGGTCTGCTCCACCCAACCTCGGGCAGCATGACCGTCCTCGGCTATGACCCTCAGAAGGATCCCCTGTCGGTCCGGGCCCAGATCGGCTACATGCCGGAAGGCGACTGTCTGCCCAAGGACCAGACTGCGGCAGACTTCGTCTCGTACGCCGCCCAATTGGCCGGCCTCCCTGCCAGCGAAGCGCGCCGCCGTTCATCGGAGACCCTCTTCCTCGTTGGCTTGGAAGAGGAGAGGTTCCGATTCCTGGGCGACTTCTCGACCGGGATGCAGCAGCGGGTGAAGCTGGCCCAGGCCATCGTCCACGATCCCGACCTGCTCCTACTCGACGAGCCCGCCTCGGGCCTGGACCCCGAGGGACGCCAGCAGATGCTTCAGCTGATCGGTCGTTTGGCGACCTTCGACATCAACGTGATCATCTCCTCCCACGTTCTCACCGACATCGAGCAAACCTGTGATTGGGTGGTGATGCTCGACGCCGGCGATCTCCTCCGCTCGGGTCCTCTGGAGGGTTTCGAGACACTCGGAACCGTCCTCGTCGAGGTCCTCGACAAAGTCGACCAACTCGCCGATCAGATCCGCAGCCAGGGCTTTGACGTCACCCTCGATGGGCACCGTCTCGTTGTCGGCCCGGGAGACGAGGCGATCGAGAAGACCGTCGTCGACGCGGCCGCCCGAGTCGGCACCGGCTTGGTGAGGATGGTCCGGGGTCACACCTCACTGGAGGACTTGTTCATGGCGAAGGAGACGCAATGACCGAACAGGTCATCTTCGACCGCGGCTACCGCACCTATGACGGACCGCGTTTAGGCCCAAGAGGTGCCCGCCGCGCAGTCTTCCGAGATGGGATACGACGTGTCCTGGGTCTGGGTCGCAAGGCGAGATTCAAGATCTTTCCTTGGACCCTGCTGTCGATTGCCCTCATTGCCGCCGCAGTCTTCATCGGGATCTACTGGGCGATAGGGAACATCCAGGAGGGTCTGCAACAGCAAGCGCCAACCTACGGCGAGCTGTTCGACTTCTACTCGGGCATATCGCTGCTGTTCATCGCTTTCGCCGGACCGCAGCTGCTCATACCCGATCGCACCAAAGGAGTCCTCTCGGTCTATTTCTCGAGACCTCTGACCGTCGGCGGCTACCTGACCTCGAAGGTGGGGGCATTCGCGACGGTGGTCGGTGCGATCTACATAGTTCCCCAATTGCTGCTGCACCTGGGCCTCGCCCTGATCGCCACCGAGGGCTTCATCCCCTATCTCGGGGACAACATCGACATCCTGTGGAAAGTCCCCGTGACCACGGCCGCCTTTGTGGCCCTGCACGGAGCCTTGATCTTCGGTTTGTCTGCCGTCATCGATCGCACCGGGATAGCGGCGGCATCGTTCCTCGGCCTGCTCACTGCCGGGGGTGGCATCGCATCCCGGGTGGCCGAGGCCAGCTTCCCCGGTGCGCGATATGTCTCCCTGTTGGCCCTGGATCAGCATCCAAGGATCATCAGGGACTATCTGTTCAAGGACACCGTCGAATACCCGGCCGAGCAAGCCGGGTTCGAGGTCTGGGCTTCGGTGATCGTCATAGTCGCGTTGTTTGTGATCGCGCTTTGGTTTGTGAAACGGCGGTACAAGAAACTGGCATGACCTACACGATCACTGTCAACGAGCTATCCAAATGGTTTGGGTTGAAGGTCGCGGTCAGCGAGGTGACCGTCGGCTTCAGACCAGGTGTCACAGGCCTTCTCGGACCAAATGGCGCCGGCAAGACGACCTTGCTGAGGGTCATGGCCGGTCTCCAGCGCCCCTCCCAGGGCACGGTGAGGATCCTTGGGGTCGATCCCAGGGCGCACACCGATATCTATCGGCGGATCGCCCTGGTGCCAGAGGACGAGTCCGTGTACGACAGGCTCACCGGCCGCGAGTTCATCTTGCTGGCGGCACGCCTGAGCAAGATCGACCATCCTCGCGATCGCACTGAGCAGGTCCTGGAGACCGTGGGTCTACTCGATTCGGCCGACCGCGCCTTGGGAGGATTCTCCAAGGGAATGAGACAGCGGGCCAAGGTGGCATCAGCCCTGGTCTCCGAGCCGGAGATCCTCCTCCTCGATGAGCCGCTCAACGGCGCCGACCCCGTGCAACGCGCTCAGCTGATCTCATTGTTCAAGTCGTTGGGGAACGAGGGCCGCACGGTTCTCGTCTCCTCTCACGTGCTGACCGAGGTGGAGAGGGTCTCAGATCGTGTGGTGGCCATGGTCGATGGCCGCTTGGCTGCGGTGGGGGACGTTGCCACCATCCGCGAGGCCATGACGGACAAGCCCCGTCGGGTATATGTGGACACCAATGACCCGCGCCGCCTGGCTGCCGCGTTGATCGTCACTCCTGGGATTCTCGGAGTCCAGCTCGACGGCGACACCGTCCACATCGAGACTTCCGATGCAGGTGCGTTGGCGAGGGACCTTCCCGTCATTGCGACCCAGCACGAGATAGGGCTCAGCAAAGTCGAGCCCGTCGACGAGTCGCTCGAGTCCGTGTTCCGCTACCTGGTCGAAGGTCGCTGATGACCCTCGCAATCCACCTCTTTCGCCGGATTCTGAGCCGAGGGCGCTTGATCGGGCTCCTGGCACTTTCGTCCGTTCCCGGGCTGGTTCTCTGGCTCGCAGGCTTCGATGCGGCAAAAGAGGATCTTCCGGCGCAATACAGCGACATCGTGTCCTCGGTCGGGTACACCTACGCCATCGCCGCATTGATCTTGACTGCGGCCACGCTGCGGGACGAACGTGACAGCGGGACGCTTCCCTACATCTACATGCGACCCATGTCACGGGCCGTCATGGCGGCGCAGTCGATCGCTGCCGGCACCGCGGCGGCACTGGTCATCGGCATCGGCGGATGGGTCGCGACTCTGCTCGCCACCCTTGCTCTCGGAGCCGCCCCATCGGTCGCCGCTCCCGCACTCACCCTGTTCGTCGGCGCCGCCGTCGGGTATGCGGCGATCTTCGTCCCATTGGGATATCTGGTGCCACGGTCGTTGCTGGTCGGGCTGGGTTACATCCTGGTGATCGAGACGATCCTCGCCAATGTCGTGACAGGACTGGCCCAGTTCTCGATCTGGCGAATCTCGCTATCCATCTACGCCGGGCTCGCCGACACCCTTGGCCCGGTCGCAACCGACAGCCTGGGGCCGGTCACACCCGGTGTCGGGGGTGGTGTCCTCAAGCTGATCTCTGTTGCCGTAGTGGGATTGGCCGTGCTCACCTGGGCCCTGCGCAGGCGCGACGCCCTATGAGTCGGTGTCCGAGCAACGAGAAACGCTTTGAAGAGGTCAGTAGGCCTCGTCCGGACGTTTTTGCTTGGACGGCTGGACCCGTGGGGGCTCGTCCGGCATCTTCGGATAGTGAGGTGGCCAGGGAGCGTCTCCGATCCCGGCGTCCTGATCCCTCGCCACCCATTCCATAAGGGTGTCGATTCGACCTGGTGACTCATCGATTCCTGCTGTCAAATCTCCGACCGCATCCCACCGGTCGGAGAACGAGCCGAGGGGGAAGTCCTCGATTGCGATTTCCGGAAGCTCGTCCCACGTGACCGGAGCCGATATGAATCCGGTGGGCCGCAAGCCATATGCGGAGGAGACAGTCTTGTCACGGGCGTTCTGGTTGTAGTCGATGAAGACGCCTTGCCTCTCCTCCTTCCACCACTTGGTGGTCACCAGCCCGTCCATTCTCCTCTCCAATTCACGCGCAAGCGCGAGCACGGCGCGACGCGTCTGGAAGAAGTCCCAAAGGGGCTCGATTCGGACGTAGACGTGAATCCCCCTGCTGCCCGATGTCTTGGGCCATCCGATCAGGCCTACCTCCTCGAGAAGCTCCCGCGCCCCCAGGGCAGCTTCCCTCACCTGAGCGAAACCCACCTCGGGTGTTGGGTCGAAGTCGAGGCGGAGCTCATCGGGATGATCGATGTCTTCGGCCCGGACCGGCCAAGGATGGAAGTCAAGGCACCCCAGCTGGACGAGGCGGATGACGTCGGCTTCGGTGCGCGGGACGTTCATGATCCCCGGACGCTGCGAGGGAAACCGGATTTGGACGGTCTCGAAAGGTGTGCCCCTGCCGGCGCGCTTGTGGTAGATAGGGGGCTCGTCGATGGTTCCCATGAACCGCTTCAACATGGTGGGCCGACCCCTGATACCGCGCAGGGCGCCCGCCGACACCGTCACGAAGTGTTGGACCACATCGAGCTTGGTCCAGCCCTGCCGTGGAAACACGACCCGGCCGGGGCTCGAAATCCGCACAGGCTCGTCACCCACCAAAACAGTGGTCTCATCGCTCATCTGTTTCCTAAAGTGTGTCCACGGGTTTGGCGTGAACACTAGGAAGCCGGAAGGGGCCACCGAATTGGGTCTCATCGAGAAGATCAGGAATTCGGTGATTGGCAAGGACACTGCGGTGATGACGCCCTTTGGGCTGCGTCGGGTGACATACGCCGACTACACCGCGTCGGGCCGATCTCTTTCCATCATCGAAGACTTCATCCTGGAGCAGGTCCTCCCCCTCTATGCGAACACGCACACCGAGACCTCCGGCACCGGGCTGCAGACCACCAGGTTTCGCGAGGAAGCACGCGGCATCATTCGTGAGTGCGTCGGAGCCTCCAAGGCCGAGCATGCCGTGATTTTTGCCGGGAGTGGGTCCACGGGAGCGGTAGATCGTCTCATCGCGATACTCGGCATTCGAATTCCACGAGAGCTCGACCAGCACTTCGATCTCGAAGAAGCCATCCCGCCGGACCAGCGGCCGGTTGTCTTTGTCGGCCCCTTCGAGCACCATTCGAATGAGCTGCCCTGGCGGGAGTCGATCGCCGATGTGGTCGAGATCAAGGAAGATGCCGACGGGCACATCGATCTTGCCGAGCTGGAGTCGAGGCTGGCTGAGTACTCGGCCCGGCCGATGAGGATCGGCTCGTTCTCGGCAGCTTCCAACGTCACCGGGATCATCTCCGACACCTCTGCCATCTCCCGGCTCCTCCACGCACATGGTGCCCTCTCCTTCTGGGACTTCGCCGCCTCCGCTCCGTATGTCGACGTCGAGATGCGATCGGCCACTGGCCGCGACGGCGACTACAAGGACGCCATATTCATCTCCCCACACAAGTTGATCGGCGGACCAGGCACACCAGGGATCCTGGTCGCCCGCAGGGACCTGCTCCAGAACTCGGTACCATCGGTGCCGGGTGGAGGCACGGTCCAGTATGTGACACAGCAACGTCACAGCTACATCCGGGACCCGGAGCACCGTGAGGAGGGCGGGACCCCTGCCATCATCGGTTCGATTCGAGCGGGCCTTGCCTTCAAGCTGAAGGCCGAAGTGGGGGTGGACCGCATCAGAGCCCTCGAGCACGGCTACATCCGCAGGGCCATTGCGGCATGGTCGGCCAATCCCAACATCGAGATCTTGGGTAACCCCGATGCCGATCGGCTCTCGATCGTCAGCTTCGTGGTGCGCCGCGAGCATCGCACGCTTCACCACAATTTCGTCGTGGCCGCTCTCAACGACCTATTCGGGATCCAGGCGCGGGGCGGATGCTCTTGCGCAGGGCCCTACGGGCACCGGCTTCTCGGAATCGACAACGACACCACAGCACGTCTCGAAACGGCCGTCGCCACCGGGTGCGAGGTGGTCAAGCCGGGATGGGTTCGGGTCAACTTCAATTACTTCATCGATGAACGCGAATTCGAGTACATCATCGATGCGGTGAACATGGTGGCCGACCAGGGCTGGCGCCTCCTCCCCCGCTATGCCTACGACCCGGCCACCGCGGTTTGGCGTCATCGCGACGGGCTTCCAAAGCCACCTGCGTCGTTGACCGACCTCTCATTCGCGTCCGATTCCGGTCTGGCGGCGCCTCTCACGGCCCCCATCGCGGACCTGGATCGCTATTTGGACGAGGCCCGCGAAGTCCTTGGACAGGACATCGAGACATCCGAGCGGACACCCGACCTCGGGCCTGCTGCAGAGAGCCTTCGCTGGTTTCCCAACCCAGAGGAGAGGTAGAAGATGACGGACCCGATCGAGAGCCCCACGAGCCACGATGTCGCCGCGTGGCATCGCACGTTTGCCCCGATGGCCTTCAATCAGACCTGGAGCCTGCTCGACCTCGACGAGCTGACACGTCAAGACGAGGAGGAGATGCTGGCCTCGACCTTTGCCCAGCGTTATCACTGGTACCAGGTCGGCGACGCCAAGAACAGGGCGATCGCGGACTGGCAAGTGTCCCGGGTGGCGGCGGTCCTGGGCTATGCGGACCTGGCACGACGATTCGGCGAGCGCTCATTGGCCGTCTGCATCGACAACGGCCTCGACCCGTTCGTAACCGGGTTCGCTCATGAGGCGATTGCCCGCTCAGCCGCCGATGTAGACGATATCGAGACATTCACAGCGCATCTCGAAGCTGCCAGGGAGTTGTTGGCCGAAATCGACGACCCGGAAGATCGAGAGATGTTGGAAGCTGATCTGACCGAGATGTCCGAGCCCTGATCGCAGGCCGGGTCCAGCCGAAAGGTCGCTCACTTGTAGAAGGGCAGGCGCTTCAACGCCTTCAGCGCGGTGCTGAGGAATCTCTGAAATCGCGGATAACCCATGCCCAGCATTGGGGCAAATGCCGGGATCCATCGTTGGACAGACACCGTCTGGGCCTCAGTGAACTTGAGGATGCCGACCGCGGCATGCCTCCGGGAAATGCCGGAGGCCTTCATGCCGCCAAGTGGGGCGTCATAGCTTGACCAGGTGGCGGCATATCCGTCGTTGACGCCGACCGTCCCCGCCTCGAGTCGAGTGGCGATTTCCACGCCGCGGGAGCGGTTGGAGGTCCACACACTGAAGTTGAGACCGTAATCCGAGTCGTTGGCGTGCCGAATCGCCTCCTCCGTGTCCTCGACTGGATAGATCGTGGCCACCGGGCCGAAGGTCTCCGACCGGCAGAGTGTCATGGTTTCATCCACGTCGGTGATGAGCGTGGGCTCATAGAACAATGGCCCGACATCGGGCCGGGGCTTGCCACCCGTGAGCAGCGTGGCCCCATTCGCCACTGCGTCTTCCACATGAGACGTGACCATCTCCAGATGACGGCGGGTTGCTTGGGAGCTCATCAATCCCCCAAAATCGAACTCGGCTGACAGCTCCATCTCCCTGACAGCGGCAACCAGCTGACCGGTGAAGCGCTCAGCGATGGCCCGCTCGACGTAGATCCTCTCAGCCGAGATACACAACTGTCCCCCGTTGGCGAAGACACCGCGTATGACACCGGGGATCGTCACCCCCAGGTCAGCGTCGGCGAGAACGATGGCTGCGTTCTTGCCGCCCAATTCGACAGACGTGCCAATCAGCCTCTTCCCAGCGCGTTCAGCGACGAGACGACCCACCGGGGTCGAGCCGGTGAAGGCGATGAAGTCGACCCGGTCGATCAGGTCGGGCCCGATCAACTCGCCGTCCCCGGTTATCACTTGCGCCACTCCATCTGGGAGCCCCGCCTCTTCGAGCAACGCCACGCCGTAGAGGGCCGAGTACGGGGTTGTCTCATCCGGCTTGATGATCACGGCGTTCCCGGCGAGAAGAGCGGGAATGATGTCCGAGATCGCAAGAGTGAAGGGGAAATTCCACGGGACGATGCTGCCGACCACACCGACCGGGTGGCGATACTCCCAGGTCGTCGTCGACCCTGGAAACGAGACCGCCCGGCGCTTGCGACGGAGTTGCTTGGGACCGGTGTGAAGGTAGTACCTGGTGGTTGCCACCGTGTCGAACACCTCCTCGAAAGCGGCGACACGCGCCTTCCCGCCCTCCAGCTGGATGAGATCCATGGCGATTTCTGCTCGATCGAGAAGGAGATCGTGGAAGCGGCTCAGGACGCGAGCCCGGTCCCGGATTGGAGCTCGCCCCCAGCTCTCGTGTGCGCGGCGTGCCTTTGCGACGGCACTGATCACGTCGGGCACCGTTGCCTGGGGTGTCGAGCCGATCTGCTCCTCGGTGAAGGGAGCCATGATCGGGATCGCGGCGCCACCCGAAAAGACCGCGACCCTGTCTTCGAGATCCTTGAGCAGACCCGACGGCAGATGGGGCGGGCGCAGGGTCGTCAGAGTGCTCCCATGAGGATGATCCCGGAGGATATGGCAGCCCGTTTCGGCATCAGAACTCGTACTCAGTCATGGCCGCCGACTCACTCCTCGCTGGAAACGGCTCTCGAATCTAGTGACCGGTCGCCCAATCAGGGCGCTGGTTTCTGCATCTAACCTGTGGCCAGTGGCGGTCGTTCACCGGATCAATGTCTCCCCGGGCGGAGTGCCCAAGCTGCCCGTTCCCACGGCCATGGTCGACGCCAGCGGCTTGGTGGGAGATGAGCAGGCAGACCGAGTGCATCATGGCCATCCGGAGCAGGCCATTTGCCTGTATTCGCTCGAGGTGATCCATGCTCTTCGAGAGGAAGGCCACCCAATCGAGCCGGGGTCGGCAGGTGACAACCTGACGCTGAGTGGCCTCGACTGGGAGGCTGTCGTGCCAGGGTCCCGACTGAAGATCGGCGAGACGATCGAAATCGAGGTGACCGGCTACACGTCACCATGCGTCAAGAACGCCGGTTGGTTTCTCGAGCGTGACTTCAACCGGATGTCCCAGACCGACCATCCTGGGTGGTCGAGACTCTACGCCCGGGTCCTGGAACCGGGCGAGGTGTCGGTCGGTGACGCGGTCGTCTTAGCCCAGTAGATGTTTCCCCAGGAACCGAACCGTCTTCTCCCAAGCGCGATCAGAAGCATCCGGGTCGAAGGTATCGCCATCGGGCTCGGCAAAGCCGTGACGGGTGTCGTGGTACCGGACGACCTCGACCGACAGGTTCTCGAGACGCATGGTGGCCTCCATGAACGCCGACTCGTCGCTCGTGACATATTCGTCCTCCTCCGCGAGATGGATCAGATACGAGGAGTTGGATCCGACAAAGTCGATCTGCTGGCTTCCGTAGTACGAGACCGCCGCAGAGACCAAATCAGCCGCCCTCACCGAGGCCCAGAGGCCAAGGGAGCCACCCATCCCGAAACCCACGATGCCAACGGGGCCTGCACGCGACCTGTCATGCAGGAGCTTGGTCGAAGAGAGCACCAGTGAGGCGAGACGGTTGGGGTCTGCCCTCCCCAGATGATCGAGCCCTTCCTGCTGGGAAGCAGGCAACTCGCCGAAGTTGATGTCCGGGGCCAGAACGGTGTACCCCCTATCGGACAAATCGTCGGCCAAACCCTTCACCGACGGAGTGAGACCCCAGAAGGAGTGGAGCAAGAGGACACCCGGCCCCGGTCCCTCCTGCCCGGAGATGAAGTAGGCGAAGTCACGTGTCACGACCCGAAACTAACGGCTCTACCCTCCTTAGATGACCTCGGCGGTCGCACCCCTTCGCTACGACTCATTTCGCACGATTTGGATCTCGTCTGTGCTGTCCGCGGTGGGCACATTCATCCAGAGCGTGGCCGGATCGTGGCTGATGCTGCAGCTGACCGGGTCAAACACCTGGGTGGGTCTCATGGTCGCCTCATCGACACTTCCATTGCTCTTCCTGGCTCTCACCGCCGGGGCCCTGGCCGACATGTTCGACCGGGCCAAGCTGATGCTCGCCGCCCAGTCGATCATGGGTGTCTCGGCCCTGGCGATGGCCGTTCTCACCGCGACCGATCTGATCAGCCCTGGTCTCCTCCTCGCCCTCGGCCTGATGCTCGGCGTGGGGGTGGCCCTCAATCTGCCCGCGTGGAACGCCCTACTCCCCGACCTGGTCCCCCGCGGGATGATCGCCTCTGCAGTAGCCCTCCAGTCGGCAGCCTTCAACGTGGCCAGGGCAGTAGGCCCCGCCATCGGCGGAATCCTGGTGGCCACGGTTGGCCCGGCCCTGGGCTTCGGGGTCAACGCAATCACCTACGGCTTCGTGATCGCGGCTCTGCTGATGGTCGGAAAGACCCTGGCCGTCCCCGAGCGTCAAGCGGCCTCCATCTCCTCCGCCATCGCCCTCGGACTCCGATACACCCGATTCACGCCGGTGTTCCGCCGACTTCTGCTCCTGGTGTCATTCTTCGCGATCACATCCTCGGTGGTCCAATCCGTCCTTCCGGGGCATGCCGAGACACTCGGGGGAGATGCCGGCACCCTTGGCCTCCTGCTGGGAGCCATGGGTGCCGGGGCTTTGGTCGGCGCATTCACACGGCAGCGGTTTCTCGCCGTTTTTCGGAGCCGCTCTCAAATGTTGACTATCACTGGCTTTGGATTGGCAGGGATCGGCGTCGGCCTCTCGCCTTCGGTCATCCTCGCCGGGGTCTTCATGTTCCTATGCGGTGTGTTTTGGGTCCTGACCCTGACCAATCTGAATGCTTCCGCCCAGCTGATGTCGCCGGAGTGGATCCGGGGAAGGGCCATGTCGATGTACAGCCTTGCCTTTGGCGGAATCCTTCCGATCGGCGCCATCCTGTCCGGGATCCTGGCCGATGCCGTGGGAACTGGCATGTCGATGGTCATCCTCTGCTCGGGATCGACACTGCTGGGCATACTCTCGCCCCGATTCCATGTCCCGCCGCTGACCGATGTCGAGTCACCCGAGTTCTCTGCCGATCGACCCGAACCGGTTCACGACAACACTCCAGAGGGAAGCCCCGTCCTGGTATTGAACACATGGCAAATCGACGAGTCGGATTTCGACGAATTCACCACCGTCATGAATGAGGTCCGTCTCGTGCGGCTGCGCACGGGCGCATATCGCTGGAGACTCCTGCGAAATGTGTCCGACCCACGACGACTCACAGAGCTCTTCGCCCTCGGCTCCTGGGAGGACCATCTAGCCCAACATCGACGCATTGACGATGTCTCTGCCGCCCTATTGGCGCGGGCGCGCCGCTTCGACCGATCAAATGGGCCGGTAACGCGCCACCTGATCGGAATCGATGTCGAGCATCCACCCGGTTTCGATGACCTGCTCGTCACCCATGAGGAGATGCACCGCAGCGACGGCTCGATCCCCACGCTGGAGGATCAAGGGTCGGCATGAGCAAAGCTCATCTCTCGCTTGAATTTCTTCCAGTCCGAGGCCTTGGTGGACCAGGCAACATCGGTCACCACCATCCCGATGCCGAGCACGATGAGAAGGATGACGACCCAAGAGCCCAGGTTCGCAGCGACTGCCGCCCCGATGAAGGCAAAGGGAATGACCTTGCTGACGATGGCCCCTGAGGCATGCATCCATGCCCGATCCCTGGCCGGAGCCCGGAGATAGGTCTCATAGTCGACCTTAACTCCTGGTTGTGGCTGCTTTGGCGTGCCGACGAACCAGTGGGTGAATCTGATTCCCAACAACGTGCCGACAACGAGATGACCCAAACCGTGAGTGGTGACCAGGACAACTCCCAGCCCGACCAGGAAGGCAACCGCCGCCGCCAGACCATCGAGGGAGTAGGCCCAGGCGACCAGGACCAACCCGATCAAGGTGGCCCCGACGGCGAGCACCGACCCCAGCCACAGAGGGACGGCCAGCACGGCCCATTGCCTGAACGCGGCGCGGTCGATCCGGGCGATACGGTCGGCAAACCCATCGACGAGGGTCGGATCGCGTTTGACCTCGGCCACCGCCTTCCAGAATCCGGTGGGGGCGATGGGCTGGTGATCGGCCACCGCCTGCTCAGCGGCGCTCAACGTCCTCTCGATCTCCATGGCGTCCATCATTCCTATCTAAGTACGGAGTCCGCGATGCAACCGGATCTGTTTGCTCGGTGTTCTTCTCAATGATGGAAATCCTCACCGAGTCTTTGTCGGTTGACCTCGACGCGGCCTTCCCTGATCTCGTTCGAGAGTCGGGCCCTGGCATCTATTGGGGCCTGCGCCGACTGTGCGGAAATCATCAGGAAGCAGAGGACCTGACCCAGGAAACCTTCATCCGAGCCTATCGGGCAATGATCGAATTCGACCGGAATCGCTTCACCGAGCTCAAGTTGTCGGCGTGGCTTTGGACCATCGCCTTGAATCTGGGGCGGAACCACTTGCGTGCCAGGTCGAGACGCCCGACCTATGTCGAGATGGGCGACCACGGCTCCACCGACCCCGAGAGCCCGGATGTGATTGCCTGGGACCATCGGTTCTCCCAGCTGAGCGGTCCTCAGCGGACCGCCGTGACGCTGCGCCATGTCGTGGGCCTTGGGATTGCCGAGATCTCGACGATCACCGGGCGCCCGGAGGGAACGGTCAAGGCAGACATACACAGGGGTTTGGACAAGCTGAAGAGAGTGATGGAGCAGGAATCATGAGCATCGAAAGCCAACTGTCCGGTTTGGTCGGCGATCTGCCCGGCGGGATTTCCGAAGGGGTCGCCCTCGGCACGGGGCTCGTCGATGGATACGAGTATCACGAGTCGCACGTGGGCCGGGTCATGGTGGCGTTCAACCCAAGCGGTGTGTCCGCCGTCGATCTCGCCGATGACCGATTCGAAGAGAGGTTCTTGGCCAGACATGGCCGTCGCCTCCTCCCCGCCGAGCCCCCATCGGCGTGGAGACAGCACATCGACGAGGCCATCGAGGCCGGGACTCCCGGTCGGATCCCGGTCGACCTTCGATCGGTGACTCCCTTTCAAGCTGTCGTTCTGACCACCGCCGCCTCGATCCCAAGGGGCGAAGTTCGCCCATATGGGTGGCTGGCCAAGGAAGTCGACCACCCGGGAGCGACCAGGGCAGTCGGCTCGACAATGGCACGAAACCCGATCCCCCTGATCATCCCCTGTCATCGTGTGGTCAGGGCCGACGGCAGGATCGGTGAGTACTCACTCGGCGGGCCTCACAACAAGTGGGAGTTGCTCGACCACGAGGGCGTGGATCCCCGGCACCTCGAGGAGCTGGCCACCCATCGGGTCCGCGTCCAGGGAAACTCGTCGACCGGGATCTTCTGTCACCCGACATGTCACGCCCTGCGGCGCTCCAAGGAGGCGAACATCGTGGACTTCTCTTCGGCAGGCGCAGCTCGATCGGCTGGATTCAGGCCCTGTCAGATCTGCCGGCCGGCGTGAGGGACGCCCAAGACGCGACCTGGCTCACCCGGGACCTGTGTCTGGTCCCGGTGAGTCGCCCCGCGCCACGATGGCAAGGCGGGGTAGGTAGTGCCTCCACCCCAACTTCTGAAGATCGGCCTCATCCTCGGGCACGGACCGATGGGTCAAGACCACCAGAGTGCCCTGGCCCTCAGCAATCAGCTCGATGTCGACCGTGGTCGACCCAGGTGGTATCCCGGGCCGATCTACCCAGCCCCACGTGAAGACCACCCGCCGGTCGGCGACGAGCTCGACGAATTGACCTCGCGCCGTCATCCCATTGCTCATCGTCATCGAGAAGATGCCACCCGGCCAAGGGTCTACGACCGCCTTCTCACCCTGCCACTTACTCCATTCGCCTGACTCGGTCAGGTAGCGATAGACGGTGGACGGCGAAGCCTCGATTCTCTGTCTCACAACGATCTCTGTCATTGGGGATTTCCCTGCGACTGCTCGACTTCCGCGGCGAGGCCCTCCAGCCATTCGGCCCACATGGTCTCGAGCATGCCGCGGAAGGGCGCCAGCACATCCTGGTCGGCGCGATAGAGACGCCGATTCCCGTCCTTGCGAACGCTAACGAGGGAATGCTTGCGGAGAACGGCCAGGTGTTGCGATACCGCGCCGAGCGTCACATCGAAGTGCGACGCGATGTCGGTCACCGGTAGTTCCCGTTCCCAGATGAGCCCGAGGATCTGTCTTCGGTTCGGTTCAGCGATGACCTGCAGAACGTCCATGACCACTCCGTCTATTTTAGTCGTTATTGAACTAGGTCGATGCCTTGCTATAGTTGCAACTAAATTAGCTCGAGAAGGACAACCATGCCACGATTCATGATGATCTACAAGGGCGAGGCCACGGACACCGCCGACATGACCGAAGAGAACGCCGCTGCGGTCATGGAGAAGTGGGCGTCTTGGATGGGGAGAGTTGGCATCTCTCTCGTCGATGTCGGAACGCCATTCGGACCAGGGCTTTCAGTGATCGACGACGGCGGAACCGCGGTCCCGGTCGCCCTGAGTGGATACTCGATCATCGAAGCCGAGGATCTGGAGGAGGCCGCCAAGCTGACAGACGGGCATCCTTACCTGAGCGACGCCAACGGCGGGTTCTCCATCGAGTTGTATCAGATGATGCCGGTCCCGTTCGACGAATAGACCGTCCCCCTCTTCGGGGGCTATTGAGAACCTCGCCCCCGCAGTAGCTGATTGATTGGGCGGCAGCGACGGCGGGTACCCTCGCCCCGAATGGGAACCGAAACAGAACAACTCGCGGTAAACACGATCAAGGCACTGGCGATGGACGCCGTGCAGAAGGCAAACAGCGGCCACCCCGGCATGCCGATGGGGATGGCCGACATCGCGGTGGTCCTCTGGAGCCGCTACCTCAAGGTCGACCCGGACACGCCGGATTGGCCCGACCGGGACCGATTCATTCTCTCCAACGGTCACGGCTCGATGTTGCTCTACTCGCTGCTGCATCTGTCCGGATTCCCACTCGCCCTCGAAGAGCTCGAGCGATTCAGACAGCTGGACAGCCATACCGCCGGGCATCCCGAGATCAACCACGGCCTCGGGATCGAGATGACTACCGGACCGCTCGGGCAGGGCTTCGCCGGCGGCGTTGGGATGGCGATTGCCGAAACACATCTGCGCGCCCGTATGGGCAGGGACCTGGTCGACCATTTCACCTTTGGGTTCGTCTCCGACGGGGACCTGATGGAGGGCGTCAGTGCCGAAGCAGGATCGCTGGCAGGGCGATTTGGGCTGGGTCGTCTCATCTATCTCTACGACGACAACAACATCTCGATCGATGGATCCACGGACATCACGTTCAAAGAAGACGTGCCCGCCCGCTTCGGCGCACAGGGTTGGCACACGCTCGAAGTCGACGGACATGACCGTGAAGCGATTGCCGAGAGCATCGAAGCGGCCGTCGGCGTAGAGGACCGGCCGTCTCTGATCGTCTGTCACACCCATATCGCCAACGGCGCCCCTCATGCCCACGACACCGCCGCAGCTCATGGATCCCCCCTGGGCGAGGAGGAGGTCAGGCTCACCAAGGAGGCGATGGGGTATCCAACCGCGCCATCCTTCAACGTCGACCCGGCTGTGTACGAGTTCTTCACAAAGGCGATGAGACGTGGGAGACAGGCCAGGGCCGACTGGCAGGTGCGTCTCGATGGAGCATCGGGCGAACAGTCGGAGCTGTGGCACGCCCTACACGATCGGAGCCAGATCTCTCTCGATGGTCCCGGTTTTGAGGTCGGCTCGGAGATGGCGACCAGGTCCTCTTCGGGAAAGCTGTTCTTTGAGATCGCCGAAAAGGTCCCCGGTTTCATCGGTGGCGCCGCAGACCTCGTGGCTTCGACAAAAACGGTCATAGACAAATCCAGGCTGTTCTCCCCAGAAGACCCCGCCGCCAGGGACATCCCGTTTGGGATCCGAGAGCACGCCATGGGAGCTGCGGTCAACGGCATGGCGGTCCATGGGGGCCTCAGGCCATACGGGGCAACCTTTTTCGTCTTCAGCGACTACATGCGGCCGGCGGTGCGCCTGTCCGCTCTCATGGAGGCTCCTTCGATATGGGTCTGGACTCACGATTCGATCTTCCTCGGTGAGGATGGGCCCACCCATCAGCCGATCGAGCACCTCGCGTCGCTCCGCGCCATGCCAGGGCTCTGGGTCTTGCGGCCGGCCGATGCAAACGAGACCGTGGCCTGCTGGGAGATCGCCTTGAACAGGACCAACGGGCCGAGCGCCCTCGTCTTGACCAGACAGGACGTTCCCACGCTCGAGGCCAACCGCATCGGAGTCAGCAGAGGGGGGTATCTGGTTCGTATCGGCGAGGATGTGACACTCCTGGCAACCGGCTCGGAGGTTCACATTGCCCTCGAGGCCGCGGCGATCCTGGGGAACAACGGGATATCCGCCGCCGTCGCCAGCATCCCCTGCTGGGAGCTGTTCGAGCTGCAGGACCGTGCCTACCGGGACGAAGTGCTGGGCGACGCCCCACGTGTTTCGGTCGAGGCGGCCTCGACCTTCGGATGGGAACGGATGGTCGGCTCTGACGGGCTCATGATCGGGATGGACCGTTTCGGCGCATCTGCCCCGGATGCAGCGTTGGCCGAGCGGTTCGGATTCTCCGGCGCTGCCATCGCATCGAGAGTCCGCGAGCATCTCTCCGCTTGAGGTGAGCCGCCAGTTCGATGCCGTCGTGATCGGCGCCGGGATCGCTGGAGTGAGCGTCGCACACAGCCTCGGTTCGCTCCCGGGGATCGACAGTGTTGCCCTGATCGACCCCCGGCCACCGCTTACCCTCACCTCCGACAAATCCACGGAGTGCTATCGGAACTGGTGGCCGAATCAGCCGATGATCGGGCTGATGAATCGCTCCATCGACATCCTCGAGAGGCTGGCAGCCCAGTCCGGGAACGCCTTCGGCCTCAACCGTCGCGGCTACCTGTTCGTGACAGGTGATGAACAGAGGTTTCAACAGATGGTGGTGGATGCCCATCACACCTCGACACTGGGAGCAGGGCCGGTTCGATTTCACCCGGGTCCGATCCCATATCGGCCATCCCCCCGCGAGGGCCATGCCGGTGCCCCCGAAGGAGCGGATATCTTGGTCGGCCCGGGCGAGGTGACAACTCGCTTCCCCTTCATCACCGAGAAGGCAGTGGGGGCCATCCATGTGAGACGGGCCGGTTGGTTGAGCGCACAACAGCTTGGATCCTGGATGTTGGAGCGTGCTCGCTCCCAAGGGACCGAGGTCCTCACGAAGGAGGTGACCGGCATCGATGTGACTCGGGGGGCCGTCACCGGTGTGGGACTGTCCGACGGCTCTGCGATCTCCAGCCATATCGTGGTAAATGCGGCCGGCCCGCTGGCTGTGAAGGTTGGTGCCATGGTCGGGCTGGACCTGCCTTTGTTCTCCGAAGTCCACCTGAAGGTCGCGTATCGGGAACACCTCGGAGTGGTGCCTCGTGATGCGCCGATGTTCATCTGGAGTGATCCCCAGAGTCTGGAGTGGAGCGACGGGGAACGGGAAGGATTGACACAGGAAGGGCGTAGTGATCTCGTCGGCCAACTGCCCATCTTCTGTCACGGGCGTCCCGAGGGTGGGGCCGACTCCCCGTATCTCCTCGCCCTATGGGAATACCACGACGACGTCAGGGAACCGACATGGCCGCTTCCCGAAGACCTCCTCTACCCCGAAGTGGTGATGCGCGGCCTGGCCACGATGGTCCCCGGTCTCTCTGCCTATGCCGACCGGCTCCCACAGAGCACCGTGGATGGTGGCTACTACACCAAGACTCCAGAGAACCGCCCGTTGATCGGCCCGGCCGGGCCCGATGGGCACTACTTGATCGTCGGGCTTTCCGGATTTGGGATCATGGTTGCCGCCGGAGCCGCCGACCTGCTGGTCGGCCACGTCGGAGGACAGCCCCTACCGGAGTATGCGAATGCGTTCTCTCTGCGGCGCTACGACGACCCGGCATATATGGGGTCATTCGACACCGCGCCCGACTCGGGGCAGCTCTAGGCATCAGCCGTTGCGGGCCATGAAGTCGAGGATTCTTCTCCACGCGTCGGCGGCGGCGTCCCCATGGTCCGCCTGCTTGCGATCGAAAAAGGAATGAGGTGCGCCGGGATAGACGATCAGCTCGGCGTCGACACCGGCATCAGACAACGCCCGGCGGTACTCATCGACCACCTCCACCGGGATGCTCGGGTCCTCCCCGCCCATCAGCCCTAGAACCGGGCACTCGAATTCGGTGACACGCTCGATCGGCCCAACCGGCGGGCGCTTGGGATTGCCATAGAAGCCAACGGCCCCGGCAAGGCCATGACCCTCGGCGGCCTGATGCCATGAGCTGCTCCCGCCGAAACAGAATCCAACCGTGAATATGGCGCGATCTGGGCGTTCCTCGCGCAATCGGGCCACCGCTGCCCGTGTGTCGGCCGCCACACCCTCGAGTGTGGTTAGTGGAACATGCTCCTTGTAGGGAAAGGATTCGTCCCTCTTGCCGACCCCAGCGGTTCTGCCGAAGTAGTCGATGGCGAGGGCGTCGTACCCGTGCTCGGCGAACCTCACTGCGAGCTCCTCATAGAAGTGATGAAGGCCCCGGACGTCGGGCAGGATCACCACCGCAGGCCCAACACCGTCATTGGCCACCGCCAGATGGGAGGCGAGACGGTTGCCGTCGGCCGCCGTAAGGGTCAGGTCTTCCTCGATTCTCACACCCGACGGGCCGGTTTCGATCGGCGGGTGCGAATCACCGTCATGACACATGTCTCCACTCCATCTCGACGCGAGACCGCGAACCTAGCCCGGGCGGCGACATGAAGCCCGTGGCTGCGGCGTAACTTCCATGTCACCGATCCGGGAGATGCGCAGATGCCGATGAGAGAGGGCTATGCCGAGGGCACCCCATCCTGGGTCGATCTCGGGACCACTGATGTAGGCGGGGCCAAGAGCTTCTACGCCGGGCTGTTCGGCTGGGAGTACCGGGACCAGGAACTCGACTCGGTGTCCTACACCATGGCGCTTTGCAATGGGCACGTCGCCGCGGGTATCAGGCCCGTCCAGGGGAAGGGCGAGCCGTTTTGGGCCAGCTACTTCGCCGTCGATGACGTCGACCGGGCCGCGGCCAGGATCGAGGAGTTTGGCGGAGGGCTGATGATGACGCCCTCAGATGTCATGGATGCCGGCCGGTTGGCAATCGCCACCGACCCGACCGGGGCGGTATTCGGAATCTGGCAAGCCGGCGAGCATTTCGGCGCGGCGATCGTCAACGAGCACGGCGGGTTGAACTGGAACGAGCTGATCACCGAGGACATCGACGCCATCGCGCCCTTCTATGAAGGTGTCTTCGGATTCGTGGCAGAAAAGGAGGGTGACTACACGATGTTCCGTGTCAACGGCCGCGAGGTGGCGGGCGGGGGGAACAAACCTAGACCAGACATCCCCAACCACTGGAACGTGTACTTCGCCGTGGAAAGCATGCCCGCTGCGATCAAGACAACCAATGAGGGTGGCGGAACTGTGGTGCGGGAGCCCAGGGAGGCGGAGGGAGTCGGCATCATCGCCAGGGTCTCCGACCCCCAGGGTGCCGCCTTCAACATCATCGAACTGGCGATGGAGATCGACTGACCGGCTCGGGCCCAAATGAGGCCCGTATCGATACCTATGGGGTCGACGTCTAGCCTGACCGTGGGGAGGAGTCGCATGTCGGTCCGGCCGGGCACCAAGGCGAGATTTGCGTGGCTGCTCACCGCCACGACCACCGTTTCAGCGCTCGCAGCATCGCTGATGATCCCGATTCCATTCATGGGAGACCAAGCGCTCTTCACGGTCTTTGCCCGGATGATGAACGAAGGGGCGACCCTGTATCGCCAGATCTGGGATGTGAAACAACCAGGGATATTCTGGTTCTATCAGCTGGCAGGGCGGTTTTCGCCCGATCAGATCGGAGCTCACCTACTCGACGCAGCGTTTTGGATTCTCGCGTCAGCCCTTCTCGCCATCGGGATTCGCCCTCACCTCAAGCGTGCCTGGATCGCAGCTCTCTTCCCGCTGGCGGGAGCTGCCTGGTACTTCCTGGTTGCCGACACGAACGAACTGACCCAAGTCGAAACGCTGATCAGCCCGCTGTTGGCAGGAATGGTGCTCCTCCTGGCCGGCCGACCGGGCCGCAGAGCAACACCTAGAGCCACCTTCGCGGCCGGCTCGCTCGCCGGCCTGATCGTGGTGTTCAAGATGCTGGCAGGAATCGTGCCGCTGCTAGTCCTGGCCGTGTCGATCTACCTGTGGATACGCGACGATGAGAACTGGGCCGTGACGGTCAGAGGTCTGATCGTTCCTTTTGCAATCGGCTCGATAATGCCTCTGTTGGCCGTGGGCATCTGGGCAGGTGCCCACGGACTACTCGACGTCCTTCGCTACACCTGGTTCGAATACCCACCCCAAATGCTCCAAGCCCAGCCGCGCTCGCCATCCAGGTTGGTCTCATCGGCCTTTGGCTTCGCTTCCTCGTATGCCACCTTGGTTGTTCTCGCCGCCTGGCACGTGATCCGCCCAAGCGGCCGGGGCCGACGCCTGACCGAATTGACGATCGCCGCCTGCGTTGCGGCCCTCGTGGTAGTTCTCCTCCAATTGTGGTGGTCCTACCTCTTCTTCATGTTGGCGGCTCCGCTGGGCATGCTCGCATTGCAGGGCCTCGACGACCTTTTCGACCACAGGGGTCGCGTTGCGGCCATCGTTGCGATCATCGCGACACTGGCTGTTGTCCCGTTCGGGGCGAAGGCGTGGTTCAAAATGACGCACTTCGATGGGTTCACAGCTCCGGATCTCACGTGGGCCTCCAACACCAGGCGGGCGAGGGAGATCATCAAAGACGTCCACTTCGACAAGGGCGCTCGGCTATATGTACTCGGGGACCCCCTCGTGCTCTATTTGCTGAAAGCGGATCAGGGGATTGCCATCAACGGCTGGTCACCCGAGTTTTGGAATGAACATCTTTGGCGAGAGGTGACAAGAAGCCTCGTCGACGAGCCGGTTGAGGGCCTGTTCCTCAGAGACGACCTGCGGGAGATGGCGAAACGTCGCTACCCGGAGTTCGAGCTGGCCGTGTTGGCCAAATATTCTTTGGCAGAATCGACCTCCGAGGGCCAGTGGATGGTCCCGCGGCCAGACTGAATCCGTGCCGTCGCCATTGCTGATCAGCCAAGTCCGATCCCATGACGCCGTCTCCGAAGGGTCAGGAGAACTTGGTCTTGGGCCTCTCCGATAGGGCACCGTCGACGTAGATGTCGACCTTCTCGTTGTAGAACGCCACCATCCCAGCCGCCTTCTGTGACTCCGGGAGCGGGGTGTCGTAGCCCCACAAGATGTTCTCGTAAGGCTGTCCGTTGATCGTTGTCGACCAATAGCGCGCCGAGCCCTTGTATGGGCAATGTGTCGCCTTGTCGGTGGGCCGGAACATGTCCATGCGAACGTCGACCTTCGGCAGGTAGTAACGGGTGGGAAGGCCAGTCTCGAACAGGAGAGAGGCGTGATCGCTCTCGGCAACGATCTCCCCATCGATCTCCACTCGGACCTGTCGGCTGGAGGGCAGGATGTCGATTCGGGTGTAGGGATCTCTGGCGTGGACATAGACCTCCGTGTCCTCTTCGAACCAGTGGTCCATCGTCTTCCAGACCAAGGCGTAGTGATCGGCCAACTGCTCTATCTTTGGCTCCCGATAGACGTAGGCCGAGCCCTCGGCCTCACCCGCCTTCACCGTGAGAAGGGTCGCTTCACCGCGACTTGGAGATCTCTGAGTCTCACCCGTCTCCACCAACAGGTCGGTTCGGACATCGGTGGCCGGGAAGTAGTAAGTCGGGTAGTAAGGGACCTCCCAGACCATGAGGGCAGACCTCGTGTCGGCCACCAGCTCGCCGGCCAGCATGACCCGGATCCACTTGTGGCAGCGCTCGACGCGCACTCTTCCCTGGTCGCTCATCGAAAAACACCTCGAGGGGGATGGACTTCAAGATGGGCAACCGGGATCAGACCTCTTGGATTCCCGAAAGGAGGGGCTCACCCCGAGATTGGATCGGGTCAGGCTATGAGCGACGGCAGCACGGCATTGCGAGCCATCTCCAACGACTCCCAATAGGCGCTCAGCCGGTGATCGAGGGCATTCGGGTGCTCGGCGAAGACTCTCCGGCCAAGGATCCTCGAGGCGGTCTCCAGGTCTGAGCGATGCTGCTGAGCCAGTGCGCTGAGCAGCGATCGCTCCAGCGGGTTGGGGCACAGGTCGGGCCGATCGGATACCAATTGCAGGAGCTCGGCGAGATCATGGTCCTTACCCAACAACTCGGACACCCGGTCGAGTGTGATCGACATCCCGATCATCATCTCGGGCCATATCCGTGTCAGGATCTCGAACTGGTGTTTGAGGTATTTGGAGCGTTTTCGCCAGAGGTGGAAATGCACCGGGGTTGGCGAGCGATAGGCGGTCACCATCTCTCGTCGACCTCTGCGATAGGTCGCCACCAGTCCCACGCTGACCGAGTCATAGGTTTCGCGTATGCCTGACCCGTATATCTCCCGGGCGTCCGGATCGGTCGGCCAGGACTCGAAACGGGCGCGCGCCCGTTCGAGGTTGGCGACCACCACGGGGATCAGACCCGGATCCTCCATGGCGCGCTCCTCAATGCGATCGCGACGAACAAGCAGCTTGTCTTCCAGGTCCTCGAAGGCTCCATCGGCCAGCATGGGGGCGTACATCCGGCCCATCTCCTCGACTGCGTTCACCGCGACGGCCGCATCTCGCACCGGGGCGATGAGACGAGCTGTGTCTCGCATCCAGACATTCTCGAATCGGTAGGCACGCTCGCCGATTTCGTAGCGGATGAGCCGCAAGAGGGCCCTTATCCGCTTCATCGACTTTCGAGCAGAGTGGACCGCCTCGCCAAAGACCTCCTCGCCGTCGTAGAAGCCGGCGATGGCGGTGTCGATCTCGGCGATGCCAAGACGTCTCAAGCCAGGCCCCAACCCCTCTCCGGGCAATAGCCTGAAAATGGGGAGAGGAAGGACGACGCCGACCGGCGCCTCGCCGGTTGCCTGGATGGCAGTCACCTCGCTCAGCGTAATGTCGGTGGTGTTGAGATCCGCGGGTCTTCTCCCATACCGACAAACCAGAGCCTTGGAGTTGCTTCTGGCCCATCCTGGCGGGCCCTACTTCTCCAGGAGAGACGATGGCTGGTGGTCGATCGTCAAGGGCATGGTCGAGCCGGGTGAGGCCGACCAGGAGGCTGCGGCCCGGGAGTTCGAGGAGGAGACGGGATGGGCGGCCCCAGAACCGCCCTGGATCCCCCTGGGGGAGACGATCCTCAAGTCGAGGAAGCGAGTGGTGGCGTGGGCGGTGGCCGGCGAATACGACCCAACCACCCTCGAGCCCGGAACATTCGTCTTGGGCGGGCGTAGCTATCCCGAGATCGACAGAGTCGAGTGGTTTTCCCCCGAACAGGCCTCGACCAAGCTGAACCAGGCTCAGACCGTCTTCGTCGAGCGTTTGCTCCAGCATTTATCCGTCAGTGGGAACAATGGGTGACCTGATGATGCTGAATCAGTCACTGAAAGGAGTCGAGTGATGACCGAGACACAGAAGACCGAGATGCCCACGAGCGAGCAGGAGTGGCGAGACCAGCTCACACCGGAGCAATATCAAGTGCTCCGCCAGGCGGGCACAGAGAGGGCCTTCACCGGCAAGTACTGGGACTCCAAGCAGGCCGGTACCTACAAGTGTGCCGGCTGCGGGGCCGAGCTCTTCTCCAGCGACACCAAATACGAGTCCCATTCGGGTTGGCCCAGCTTCTATGACGCCCTCGACCCCGAGAAGATCGAGGAATCGCGTGACCAGTCGTTTGGAATGATGAGGACCGAAGTCAAATGCGCCAATTGCGGCGGACATTTGGGTCATCTGTTCGACGACGGCCCCCGGCCAACTGGTCTTCGCTATTGCATCAACTCGGCGTCGTTGGAGCTGGAGCCCGACGGCTCGGAGTAGCTGGTTGGGGGCGAGTCACCGTCGACGGGCTCGCCCGCCCGATCTCGATGTTCGACCAGAAGACGGACATACTCCTCTTCTCGATCGACCGGGCCGACCTCTTCGACCGCGATTCGGCCGGTCACCATGCCTTCGGCCTCATCCAGGGTCACGTCGACCCCTCGGATCATGCGCATCACGCTTCGATTCGATGGCGCGATCGAGAAACAGAGCGTCTCGACGCCATTTTCCCTGGCCGAGGCGACCAGGGCATCGAACAAGGCTCGCCCCAGGCCACGTCTCTGAAAACGATCGACCACCGCGATCGCGATCTCGGCGCATCCGGCCTGCTCGGAGACGATGAACCTGCCCACACCGGCCGGCTGCCCGCCGATGAGAGCACCCCAGGCGACATGGTTGACCAGGTCCAATTCGGTGAGGTAACTGAGCTCGGCGCCGGTCAGATGGGATATTCCCGACCCAAATCGGGCAAATCGGCTCTCTTCTGACATGTGCTCCAGACCCTCTGCCAGCAAGGGACGGTCTTCGGGGCCGATGGGCCTCAAATCGGCCTCGGTCTCGTCGAGAAGCCGGATCCGAACCACGGTGGGGTGCTGACTGGTCATATCATGGAGAAAGCATCTGCTTGCAACTGCAAGCATACCTCTGACCGGCCCGATCCACGGATACCGGCGCACCTGTGGGTAACTTCCATGGCCATGGTGCGGCGACGAACGGCAACAGCGACATCACAGTTCGGGTCCGGGCGAAGGGAGTCTCATGACTCCACGCCGTTCTACGAGCGTTTCTCCCCTCCCGTTGTCTCTCCGGACGAGCGAGTCGCCTCCCCCATCGCACTCGACGAGATCTTCGTGGGCGACGCCCGCCAAATCGCCGACGAGCAGGTAGCCGACCGCTCTGTTGCCCTGGTGGTCACATCGCCACCCTATTTCGCCGGGAAGGAATACGAGACCGACCTGGCCGCCGGTCACGTGCCTTCGTCCTATGTCGAATACTTGGAGATGCTCCGGGATGTGCTGGCTGTGTGTCTTCGCAAGCTCGAGCCAGGAGGCCGGATGGCGGTCAATGTGGCCAACCTGGGGAGAAAACCCTATCGGTCATTGTCGGCGGACATCATCTCGGTGCTCCAGGATGATCTGGGCATGTTGATGCGTGGCGAGATCATCTGGCAAAAGGCCCGTGGTGCCGGCGGCAGTTGCGCTTGGGGCTCGTATCGCTCGCCGCAGAACCCAGTTCTCCGCGACGTCACCGAAAGAGTCGTCATTGCCTCCAAAGGCCGGTTCGACCGGGCAGTCAAGAAAGCTCGTCGTGAGATCGAGGGCTTGCCGCACGAGGCAACGATCGAGACCGAGGAGTTCCTCGAAGCCACCCTCGATGTGTGGGAAATCCCATCTGAGAGCGCCCGGAAGATCGGGCATCCCGCTCCTTTCCCGGTCGCGCTTCCCCAGCGTCTCATCGAGTTGTACACCTATCGCCAGGACCTCGTGCTCGATCCCTTCATCGGATCGGGCACCTCGGCGGTGGCCGCTCGGCGCAGCGGTCGCCACTACATAGGCTTCGACACGGATCCGGTCTATGTCGAGATGGCCAAAGAGCGTCTCGCCGAAGAGGTGTCGTGAGGATTCTCGCCGTTTGCGCGGGCAACATCTGCCGATCGCCGGCCGCCCAGGCGGCCATTCTCGAAGCGGCCGACGAGCTGGGGATCACCTTGGAGGTCGACTCCGCCGGCACCGGAGCGTGGCACGTGGGCGACTCGCCCTTTTCCGAATCTGTGGCTGCCGGCGCCCGGGCAGGTCTCCGCATCGAGGGGAAGGCAAGGCTGGTCAACCCAACCGACTTCGACAGGTTCGACGTGATCCTGGCCATGGATCGGACCATTTTGCGGGACTTGAATGCCTTGGCGCCGACCAAGGAAGCCATGGCAAAGGTGCGGCTTTTCCGGACCTACGACCCCGACGCCGCCGAGGATGAGATCCCCGACCCATGGGGGGGGCCGACGGAGGGTTACGAAGACACCATCAGGATGGTGCGAGCGGCGGCAAAGGGACTGGTGCGGTCTCTGGTCTCAGTCGGCACTCAGTAGCCGATATCCCTCTTCGAAGAATTCGAGGGCAGTCGCAGCAGGGTCAGAAGTTGCTCGCAGGTCGTCGTAGCCGAAGCTGGCGCCGTTGAAGCCCCCATCGTTCCAGTAGCGAACGCCCCGATCGATCTCACCCCATGCAGCCACGTAGAGATAGGGGTGCGGATGATTCCGGTCCCCCGGTGAGCAGCCATAGCTGGCCCGTTGACCGGAACCCGATTCCCCCATCTCCAGAGCCGGGTCGAAGTGCTCCGGCCAGAGTTGGACCTCGCTCACTTGCTCGCTCTCCCTCCTTCCCCCGCCCAACGATCCAAGCGTGTCGAAGGCGAACCCGAACCACCGAGCCAGGGCCATGGAGGCGGACTCGGTCACATGGACGGGCCGATCGGGGTCGAACGGCTCGAGTGGGTCACGGAAATCGGTGAACCAATCGACCTGGAACTCGCCGCCGAAGAACCGGGCGGCGTCACGGACCGTGGTGATCGTGGCCGACGCCACGGTTTCACCCTTCTCCTGAACCAACAAGGTCCCTTCCACACGATCAACCACCTCATCGAAATGCTGCGTCCCGAAACCACCCGGCGTCGCACGCAGACCCATTCGCCCGACTGCCCGGTATTGCGCCGGGCTCAAGGCAAAGAAGGCGATCTGATGCAGCGCATCCCTGGTCTCGGCGAATTCCGAAGGAAGGGCTTCCAGTCCGCTCACATGGCCTCGCCTTGAGACGGGCGGCGCCAGAAGGTGATCAGCTGACCCACGCCCGCTGCAAGGCCGGCTGCATAAATCAGGGCTCCGAGCCAGCCGTTGAGGGTGTCGAACCATCCAGTGCTGGCGTCGATCGACACCGTCCCAGGCCCAGCGACGGCAATTACCAGCGCCACCACGGCCACCGTGGCCACGTATTCGAAGCCCTCGTCTGGTCTCTTGAAGTTGAAGAACCCTGAGAACCGGTGGACGGACCAAAAGGCGACCAGCATGGTGGCGGCGACTCCGGCGGCGGCGAGTGGTGTGAGGAAACCGGCGATCAACAAGGCCCCGAGGCCGATCTCGGAAAGAGCCGAGAGACGTGCATTGAGATCCGGTGCGCCGAATCCCTTCGAGGCCAGCCATCGTGCCGTTCCCTCCAGGCTGCGGGCATGGTTGACGCCATGCATCACCATCACAAAACCCACCCACAGGCGAAGTATCAGCATCAAGACATCGAGTGTTTCCATATCACTGTCCCTTCATCCTCCTAGCTCTCCACACCGCGGCTCCGGTCACCACCAGGGCCAGGGCTGCCGCCAATCGCAGCAGCGGTGAGCCCGTCGGGGGCGGTGTCCCGGGCATTGTGGTCGTTGTGGACGTTGTTGGCACCGGATCGAGGCTCTCGATTGCGACCGGGGCGCGCACAGTCGACGACTCCGGGGCCCGCGCATGCGTGGTGATGGTCGTGGCCATGACGGAGCGCTCACTCGTCACCTCGGCCATCAAGCCGTCCTCGACGTAGCTGAAGAGGTTGTCCCCAGGACAACTCGTCTTGCTCATGGTCCGATGCCCCGTGATGGTCGGAGTGGTCACCGTGGTGCCCTCAGGCCACAGGTTCGAGCCCCGGCTGACAAAACTCGTCGTTGCGCTCGGGCGGGTGTCGATGTCATGACGTTCAGCCAACCAGGCAAGCGTGGCCACAAGAGACGCAAGCGATGCGTCTGATGGGATAGCCACGTTGTAGTCGCCGATGAGGCAGACCAACTGGCTGAATCCTTGATTGCCGCCGGTCGCATCGCCGGCAACCGCTCCGCTGAGGCTTCCATGGCGACCCTCCCAGATCCCTCCCTCGGAGTCGATGAGGAAGTTGTATGCAATGTCGTTCCACCCCTTCTCGGCGCTGGTGTGGAAGTCGAAGATGCCGCGGAGGATTGCGGGCACTTCGGCCGCGGTGTGGCCATTCGCCGATGCCGTGTGGTGGACGAGGAGGAACCGAACATCCTCTTCGTGTAGATCCCCCTTTGGCGGTCGGTCCAACGCCCAGGAGGACCTGGCGTGGACTGGGGGCCCGGCAATGGCCCCAGGTGAGTTGGAGGCCCATCTCGCAGTGATGAGCTGTCGTCTCGTCAGCCGCGTCATCGGCCCCAAACCATAGGATTGAGCCCTCTCATGTCTACGGTTCACCCTCAATGAGAAGTTGGGCAGAAGGGGCATTGGCCCTTGGACTCACACTGATCCTCGGGCTCGGGCTGTGGCTGTTCACCGGAGAGAGCGTGTCCGGGGAGACCCCTGGGACGACGCCCACAGTCGCCTTCGACACCGAGGCCGCAGCTCGTGGAGCCACAGTGGCCGCCAACACGGGTTGTCAGGCGTGTCACAACATCGATGGCACCCAGGGCACGGGACCGACATGGAAAGGGCTGGCCGGTGCCAGCCGGCCGTTGGAGTCAGGCGAGTCGGTGATCGCAGACGACGCCTACCTGTTCAATTCGATCGTCGACCCTCGTTCCCAGGTCGTGGCCGGATTCGACCCGGTCATGCCCACCACATATTCCGACCAGCTCACCGAGGACGAGATAAACGACCTGGTCGAATACATCAAGTCGCTCAGCTGATTCGCCAGCTTCCGAGAAATCGGAAATATGACACTACCCGACTCAGGTTGTAGCATCCAGTAAGACTCACACTTGATTCGGAGGAAAACTGATAATGCCACGTGCAGTAGGTATCGATCTGGGTACCACCAACAGCGTGATCGCAGTGCTCGAGGGGGGCGATCCGACCATCGTCGCCAACGCCGAGGGCGGTCGCACCACCCCATCGGTCGTCTCGTTCAAAGACGGCGAGGTCCTGGTCGGAGAGGTCGCCAAGCGCCAAGCCATCACCAACCCCGATCAGACGGTCCGCTCGGTGAAGCGCCACATGGGCACGGACTGGACCATCGAGATCGATGGCAAGAAGCTGACCGCCCAGGAGATCTCGGCGCGGATCTTGATGAAGCTGAAGCGGGACGCGGAGTCCTACCTCGGTGACAAGGTCGTCGACGCGGTCATCACCGTCCCCGCCTACTTCAACGACGCCCAACGCCAGGCGACCAAGGAGGCCGGTGCGATTGCCGGTCTCAACGTGCTCAGAATAATCAATGAGCCCACCGCAGCGTCTCTTGCATACGGTCTCGACAAGGAGACCGACCGGACGATCCTGGTTTTCGACCTCGGTGGCGGTACCTTCGATGTGTCCGTCCTGGAGATCGGCGACGGGGTCTTCGAAGTCAAGTCGACCTCTGGTGACACCCACCTGGGTGGCGACGATTGGGACCAGAAGGTCATCGACTGGCTGGTGGAGGGTTTCAAGAACGACCACGGGGTCGACCTCTCCCAGGACAAGATGGCCCTCCAGCGTCTCAAGGAGGCCGCGGAGAAGGCGAAGATCGAATTGTCCACCGTGGCGGAGACCGAGGTCAACCTCCCGTTCATCACCGCAACCTCTTCAGGCCCACTCCACCTGCAGCGCAAGCTGACTCGATCGGAGTTCCAGAAGCTCACCGAGGATCTGCTGGAGCGGACACGCCGTCCCTTCGAGCAGGCACTCAAGGACTCGGGCATCCCGGTCAGTGACATCGACCACATAGTGCTCGTAGGCGGATCGACCCGCATGCCGGCGGTGCAGGACCTGGTCAAGGAACTGACCAAGAAGGATCCCCACCGGGGAGTGAATCCCGACGAGGTCGTCGCCGCAGGCGCCGCCATTCAGGCGGGAGTGCTCAAAGGTGATGTCAAGGACATCCTCCTGCTCGACGTGACTCCTCTCACCCTCGGCATCGAGACCAAGGGTGGCGTCATGACGCGGATGATCGAGCGCAACACGACCATCCCGACCAAGCGGTCCGAGACGTTCACCACTGCCGAGAACAATCAGCCCGAGGTCGAGATCCACGTCCTCCAGGGTGAGCGGGCGATGGCGAATGACAACAAGAGCCTCGGAAAGTTCCGTCTCACCGGGATCCCGCCGGCGCCGATGGGTGTGCCGCAGATCGAAGTCGCATTCGACATCGATGCCAACGGGATCGTGAACGTCAACGCCAAAGACCTGGCCACGAGCAAGGAGCAGGCGATGACTATCACCGGAGGCTCCGCCCTGGCACAGGATGACATCGATCGGATGGTCAAGGACGCCGAGGCGTACGCCGAGGAGGATGCCCGGAAGAAGGAAGCCGTGGAGACCCGGAATCAGGCCGACCAGCTCGCCCATCAAACCGACAAGCTGCTTCAGGAGCAGGCGGACAACATGACCGACGAGGAGAAGTCCTCGGTCGAGTCCGAGCTCGCCTCGCTCAATGAGACTTTGGCCGATGAGTCGGCGGAGACCCAGGAGATCCGGACCCGGATGGACAGCCTGGTACAGGCCAGTCAAGCCATGGCCACCCGTCTCTATGAGCAGGCTTCCCAGCAAGCGGCTCAGGCGAGTGGAGATTCCGAGTCGGACGACGACGACGACGTGGTCGAAGCCGAGATCGTGGAGGATGAGGACGAGGAATGAACCTCGACCTCATCACCCCCACACGGAGAGCGACTCGAAGATGACCGACCAGAAGCCTGAGACCGTAGACGCGGAGATAGTCGCCACCGGGATCGACAGTCACGGTGCGAGATTGGAGCTGCCCGAGGACAAGGACGAGGCGATAAGGCTCTTGCGCTCGGAGTTGGACACGGCCCAGTCCGAGGCGGTCAGCTATCTCGACGACCTTCGCCGCGTCGCTGCCGATTTCGACAACTACCGGAAGCGCACAACGCGCGAGCAGGCAACCATCACCGATCGCGCCGCCGAGCGGGTCGTGCGTGAGTTGATGCCAGTGCTCGATTCCTTCGATGCCGCGCTGAACGCCACACCCGCTACAGACGCTGAGCGATCGCTCCTCAGCGGGATGATCAACACCAGGGAGCAACTTCTGAAGGCTCTGGAGAGCGAGGGCCTGCAGGTGGTCCCGTCGATCGGCGAGTCGTTCGACCCCGAGATCCACGAGCCGGTCGGGGCACCGGCCGGCAAGACCGACCTGGTGGTTTCCGAGGAGCTTCGACGGGGCTACAAGCTTCGTGATCGGGTGATTCGGCCCGCCATGGTGATGTTGGAAGAGAGACAGTGAATCGAGACTGGCTGGACAAGGACTTCTACAAGATCCTCGGTGTCGGCTCCGACGCCACTCCCGAGGAGATCAAGAAGGCATACCGAAAGCTGGCGCAAATCCATCATCCCGATGCCAACCAGGGTGACAAGGCTGCGGAGGAGAAATTCAAGGAGATCTCCGAGGCCTATGCCACCTTGAGCAACGTCGAGCAGCGGAAGGAATACGACCAGGTGCGTCGCCTGGCCGGATCCGGTGGCTTCGCCGGTCAGGGAGCGCCGGGCGGTGGATTTGGAGGATTCCGAGGCCAGCAAGTGAGGGTCGAGGACCTGTCCGACCTGCTTGGAGGTCTGGGTGGGATCGGTGACCTGTTCGGATTCGGCTCCGGTGGGCGCACCCAGGCAGCAGCCCGGGGTGCCGACACCCAGGCAGAATTGACCATCGGCTTCGACGACTCGGTCAAAGGCCTGACAACCGCGGTGACGGTGCGTGGTGCGACCACATGTAGCCACTGTCACGGGAGTGGAGCGGAGCCGGGCACATCCGTCACCACCTGCCCCACCTGCGACGGGCGGGGGATGGTGGCATCCAACCAGGGGTTCTTCTCGTTCTCCCAACCTTGCCCGCAATGTGGAGGCTCCGGGCGGTTGATCGAGACCCCCTGCAAAGTCTGCCGCGGTAGTGGCTACGAGACCCGCGATCGCCAGATCAAAGTGAGGATCCCTGCAGGTGTTCAGGACGGCAATACCCTACGGATAAGAGGCAAGGGAGCCCCGGGCCGCAACAGCGGTCCCCCCGGAGACCTGCTGGTGAAGGTCCGTGTGGCCCCGAGCCGCACTTTCGGCCGGAAGGGGACCGACCTGACGCTCACCGTGCCTATCACCTACAGCGAGGCGGTCTTGGGCACCAAGCTCGAGGTTCCGACCCTCAATGGGGGCGTCAAGCTGAAGGTGCCCGCCGGGACCCCGTCCGGGAAGACCTTCCGGGTGCGCGGGAAGGGTGTCACGCCGGATCGCGGCCGTACCGGCGACCTCTTGGTCACCGTCCAGGTAGCGGTCCCCTCCAAGGTCTCCAAGGAGGAGCAGCAGCTCCTGGAAAACCTGGCTGAGCTCGAGACCGAGGATGTGAGGTCTCATCTGAGATGATGGTGATGTCATGAGCGATACGAGCCGGGCCGTCTTTGTGATCTCGGTGGCCGCCGAGCTGGCCGGGATGCACCCTCAGACTCTGCGGATATACGAGCGAAAAGGGTTGTTGGAGCCATTCCGGACCCCAGGTGGCACGCGTCGCTACTCGCAGGAGGACATCGAGCGCCTCCAACTGATACAAGAGTTGACCAGCCAGGGCCTCAACCTGGAAGGGGTCAGGCGAGTCCTGGCATTACAGGAGGAGAATCGAACGCTGAAGCGGAAGCTGGACAGGCTCCGGGACCGGATGGAAGACCTCGAGGACCAGATGGAGCAGAGACTTGCCGAGGTGCATCGGTCATATCGACATGAGATCGTGCTCAGATCACAGGTAAACAAGATCTACATGGGGGACCCGGACTGATGGCAGATTCATGGCAAGGCCCGGTGAGGATCCTCGGCGGTGACGGGATCCTGCTGACCACCGGGTCGGCGACCTTGCTGACGGACCCCGAGATGGGCACCTGGCGAGGAAGCCTCGAGACCTTGCGAGGAACCGCGGTCGCCGGTAAGGCATTGGTCGTCGAGATCGAGATCCCGGGAAATGGAAAGGGACGCGCCCAGCTCACGCCACACGAGGTCAACGGTGAGAAAGCGGTCGCCCGCCTGGTCGGGCTCGGCCCTCAGCCCTTCTGACTCAGATCAGGCGACCACTCTCATAGAGAGTCGAGGGCTGCCGATACTCGGGAACAGGCTCGCCCATTGCGCCGAGAGCACTCATCGTCCGGTGATATGAGTCGGAGCCCGGCTCGGCCCTTCGCACCTTGAAGGTGCCTCGTTCCACATAGGTGGGCACCGCCTCCACCCCGGTGAACACCCATCGACCGCGCTCAGGCCTGGCGGTGGCGAACACGATGACCCCGTCGGAGAGATACGGAGTCTGGCGCTGGCCGGAGAGGAAGTTGCCCAAGCCATAGAGGATGTACTCGGACCCGACCTTCTCGACGGGCCCAACCACATGGGAATGATGCCCCACCACCAAGTCGACGTATGGCGAGTCGATCAATTGGTGGGCCATCTCCTCTTGAGCGGGTGTTGGTGTCGAGCGATACTCGACGCAGCAGTGCATCGATACCACCACGAGGTCCGCTCCGTTCGCCCTTGCGGCAGCGGCAACCCCCAGCACCTCATCGACATCGAGGCTCTGGACCAGCCAGGGTGAGGCGTCGGGCAGCTGGAGGCCATTGAGCCAATAGGTCGCGGCGATGTGGGCCACCCGAAGCCGCCCCAAGTCGTACACGGTGGCCTTCCATCCCGTCGTCGATCCAACGGCGGTGCCGGCATGACCGAGATCGGCGTCTGTCAGGACCTCGATGGTGCCGAGCACACCGTTTTGACCGGCGTCGTAAGCATGGTTGGAGGCTGTGGAGCATCCATCGAATCCGGCATATGCCAGGGCGTCGGCAACCTGGCGTGGGGCATTGAATCGCGGATAGCTGGAGAGATGGCTGTCGTCCGGCGACAGCGGCACCTCGAGATGGCAGATGGCGAGGTCCGCACTGGAGATCAGAGCGCTCATCGGCTGGAGCATCGGTCGAAAGTCGTATGGCTGCCCGTAGCCGGCCGCCACCCGGCTGAGACCCCCATGGATCAACACGTCTCCGGTGAAGGCCAAGGTCACGCCCGGCTCATCGTCTGCACTCTGTTCACTCGCACTGTGTTGAGTAACGCTCGGGGCGGCTATTGGGGCGAACGTCAGTGCCGTGATGATGAGGGTCAGGGTGGGGGTCATCATGCTGTTCTCATTCGCTGATGATGCCGGGAGACCGAATCCCGAATTCGGCTTCTCTCAATCATCGGCTTCGGGCCTTTGGTTCTAGAGTCACGCGTCGACGAGCCGATCGGGAGTGCGGATGATCAAGGAATTCAGAGACTTCATCAACCGGGGGAGCCTGATCGACATCGCGGTCGGCTTCGTCATGGGCGTGGCGTTCGCCGCGGTGGTCACCAGCCTCACCGACGACATCATCAGCCCGATAATCGCCAAGATATTCTCGATTCAGGACCTCAACGCCTGGGTGGTCTCCGACATCCGCATCGGAGCCTTCTTGGCGGCCCTCATCAACTTCGTGATCGTCGCATTCGTCATGTTCCTGGTGGTCAAGGCGTACAACCGCATGCAAGAGCCGGCCGAGGAGCCCGCACCCGAAAGCCCCTCAGAGGAGATCATCCTGCTTCGGGACATCAGGGACTCCCTGAGTCGCTGAGTCGATCGCGAAAGCCCACACCGGCAAGCCACCAGGGCTCACTTGTCTCGTTGACTTCCCTGCGCTGCCTGGTAGCCTGTATCACATGGTACCTAGGAGTACCGGGCAGGATCGAGCGACACAGCTCCTGCACGGTGTTCTCGACATGTGTCTCTTGTCGATCATCGATGAGGAGCCGTCGTACGGTTATGAGATGGTCAACAAGCTGAGAGGGCGGGGGCTTCACCTCGCCAGCGAGGGATCGATATATCCCCTCCTCTCCCGGCTTCAGAAGCAGGTCATGATCGAGAGCTATCTGGTGCAGAGCAGTGAGGGCCCGGCCCGGAAGTACTACCGGATGTCGGAACGGGGCCGTTCCGCCCTCGAGCAATGGCGGCACGACTGGGTGTCGTTCCGAGATTCGGTGGACGAAGTCCTAAAGGGAGATGACCGTGACTGACAATCGGGATGTCGTCGAGCACATCGAGCGCTACTGGCGCGAGACCGGGGTGCCTCGATCGGCGATCGCGGAGATGCGAGCTGAGCTCGATCAACACTTGATCGAGGCCCAGGGCGACGGTCGCGTTGTCTCAGACGTGGTTGGTGAAGATCCGGCCCAGTTCGCCGAGAGTTGGGCCGCGTCGTTCAGGAATCGTCGTCCCGGCACCGCAAGCTGGCAGGAAGTGCAGGCAGGAACGGCAACGGTCAATCGACAAACCAGACGAGAGATGGTCTATTACGGAATCGGGATTGCCGCAGTGATCGCTGCTGTGGCCGTCGGCGGACAAGGAGGTAGCGACGTGGACAACGAGATTTGGCGCTGGATGTGGACGATCTTCGCCGTGGTGATGGCCATCGGCGAGATATTCACCGCGGGCTTCTTCTTGCTCCCATTTGCAATCGGGGCCGGTGCGGCAGCAGTGCTCGCCTGGGCCGGCGCCGGTGTGCTGGCACAGTGGCTGGTGTTCTTCGGGGTGTCGGTGGTGTCCCTCGCCTATCTGCGTCGCTTCATCACGCGACAGGATGAGGCAGCCCAGCCCAAGGTCGGCGCTAATCGCTGGGTTGGCGAGATCGGCCAGGTGCTCCAGACGATCGATCCGCACACCGACGGCGGGATGGTCCGCATTCTCCAGGAGGAGTGGAGGGCCATGGCTTCCCAGAAGATCGAGCAGGGGACCCGTGTCGTGGTTACCGAAGTGCGAGGAACGAGGCTCGTGGTCGAGCCGCTCGAGCAAGTTTGAGCAGAGGTAGGAAACAGGAGTAGAGAAAGGAAAGAACATGGAACCAGTAATCATCCTGTTCGCAGTCTTGGCGTTGGCGCTGATACTCATCGCCGCCGCCGGATTCAGGGTGGTCCGCCCGTTTGAGAAGGGGCTGATCGAGTTTCTCGGTCGGTACCAGCGCACGGTCGACTCCGGCCTGCGATGGGTGCTGCCCTTCGTCAAGCGGCTGACCAAGGTCGACATGCGTGAGCAGGTCATCGACGTGCCGCCACAGGAAGTGATCACCAAGGACAACGTGGTGGTCACGGTGGATGCGGTCATCTACTACGAGGCGACCGATCCGGTGAAGCTCCAGTACAACGTGGGGAATTTCATCCTTGCTGTGACCAAGCTGGCGCAGACCAACCTGAGAAACGTCGTGGGTGACCTCGATCTGGACTCGGCGCTCACCTCTCGCGAGGTGATCAACGCCAAGCTCCGGCAGATCCTCGACGACGCCACCGACAAATGGGGCGTCCGGGTGGTCAGGGTTGAGATCCAGAGGATCGAGCCGCCAGTGGACGTCACCGACGCCATGCACCGCCAGATGAAGGCCGAACGCGATCGCCGGGCGGCGGTCACCGAGGCCGAGGGCTTGAAGAGAGCCGCCATCCTCAGGGCGGAGGGTGTCAAGGAGAGCCAGGTGCTCGAGGCCGACGGTCAGGCCGAGGCGATCAAGAGAGTCGCCGACGCGGAGAAGTACCAGAAACTCACCGTGGCCGAAGGTGAAGGCCAGGCCATCGAGCGGGTATTCGCAGCCATACACAATGGTGACCCCACACCGGATCTCATCGCCATCCGCTATCTCGAGGCCCTCCAGGGGGTCGCCGACGGGCAGGCGACCAAGATCTTCCTGCCTCTCGACACCTCCGGTGTCCTGGGCAGTGTGGCGGCCATTGGCGAAATGTTCAAGGAGAGTCAGGGCGGCTCGAGCATGTGACGCTCTCTCCATTCGCGGCTCAAGAGGACCGGTCCAATGGGCCGGTCCTCTCACATGGTCAGCAACGACCGACCCAGGGCATCGGCTATCCGACCGACCGTCTCCATCGTGGACGTGAACCCTTCGAGGGTGAGGCTCTGAGGGCCGTCGCTCAGCGCCTCGTCCGGTCTGTGGTGCACCTCTATCAGCAAGCCGTCCGCGCCCGCCGCCACGCCGGCCGCCGCCAGACTGGGCACAAGCGACCGCTTCCCGGCGGCGTGGCTCGGGTCGACGATCACCGGCAGATGTGATCTCTCCTTGAGCACCGGGACTGCACTGATGTCGAGGGTGCCACGGGTGGCCGTCTCGAAGGAGCGAATCCCGCGCTCACACAGAACGACTCTCGGGTTGCCCGCCGCGACTATGTACTCGGCCGCCAGGAGCATCTCTTCGATGGTCGACATCAGGCCTCGCTTCAAGAGGACCGGTTGTGGTTGCTCCCCTACTGCGGAAAGGAGGCGGAAATTCTGCATGTTCCTGCTTCCCACCTGGAGCATGTCCACGTGTTTGTTCATCAAGGGTATGTCCTCGGGGGCAACGACCTCGGAGACCACTCCCAACCCGGTCTCTTCCCGAGCCATGGCCAGGAGCTCGAGACCCTCCTCGCCCAATCCCTGGAAGCTGTAGGGAGAGGTCCGTGGCTTGAAGGCTCCGCCTCGCAGCAAGACGGCTCCCTCCTTGCTGACGTGGCGAGCGATCGTGAGAAGCTGATCCTCTGACTCGACGGAGCAGGGACCGGCGATCACCGCCACGCCTGTACCACCGATGGTGACAGAGCCGACCCTCACCGTGCTGGGATGGGTCCGAGCCTCTCGGGCCACGAACGGGTAGCGCGGCGCATCGAGACTGACCGACTCGACACCCGGCAAAGCACGAATCACCTCGGCGATCCCGGGCTCAGGATCACCGATGATGCTCACCAGGGTGGTCGCACCCGCTTCACCGACATGGGCCCGGAGGCCGTGGGCCTCAATGAATCTGAGAATGGCCGCTTTCTCGGCCAGGGTGCACTGACCCGAGAGCGTGGCGATCACGTTTTCAACTCTTCAACGAAACGCACGGGGTCGTCTCCAGCGGCAAGCACCTCGACGAGGGCGCTTCCCACGATGACACCGTCGCAGTGGGGTGCCAGGGATCGAACCTGCTCGCGGGTTCTCACACCGAACCCGGCCAGCACCGGGGCCCGGGACTCGGCGCGCACGTTCTCCAGGTAGGCAGCCACCGTATCACCGGTCCCCACGCTACCGCCGGTGGTGCCGGTCATGGTCACCGCGTAAGTAAATCCCCGGGAAGCCTTTCCGAGGTTGCGCAAACGTTGCGGATCGGTGACCGGGCTCACCAATTGAACCAGTCCGATGCCCACCTCGGCGGCAGCGGAGGACAACTCATCGGACTCTTCGAGGGGTAGGTCGGGAACCACCAGGGCGGCGACCCCGGCCGCGGCCAGTCTGGGAAGGAGCCTCGAATAGCCGTAGGCGAGCAAAGGGTTGAGGTAACTCATGATCACCAACTCGGCAGCCAACGGTCCGGCGGATTCGATCTCGGCCAGGATCGAGTCCAGCGACGCACCCTGCTCCAGGGCGACTCGGCTCGACTCTTGGATAGTGGCACCGTCCGCCATCGGGTCAGAGAACGGGATGCCCACCTCGATCGCCGCAGAATCATGGGCAAGGGCCCCAAGGGCCTCCCCGAATCGGCCCATGGTCGGGAAGCCGCCGGTGAGATAGGGCACCACCATCCCCGACCCGTCCCGCAAACGCTCTTCCAAGGCGTCGGCCCGAGAGAAAGCGAGTGAGCTCATCTGGCCAGGTCCCGCAGGATATCGATGTCTTTGTCGCCACGACCCGACAGACCCACCAACACCGTCGACCCGGGGTTCTTCTCCAACCAACGGCGCGCTCCGACCAAAGCATGACTCGACTCGAGAGCGGGCAAGATCCCCTCGAGACGGCCCAGGTCGTACAGGGCGGAGAGTGCCTCGTCGTCAGTAGCGCTCTCATACACCGCTCTACCCGACTCGGCCAGCCAAGAGTGCTCCGGTCCGACTCCGGGATAGTCCAAACCGGCCGAGACCGAATGTGTCTCCTGGACCTGACCGTCCAAGTCCTGGAGGAGATATGAGTAGCTCCCGTGGAGCACCCCAGGGCTGCCCCGTCCGATGGTCGCCGCGTTCTCCCCCAACTTCATCGACTTCCCACCGGCCTCGATCCCCACGAGAGCGACCGGGTCGTCGAGCAGGGGGTGGAAGAGACCTATGGCGTTCGACCCGCCACCGACACAGGCGATGGCCACATCAGGCAGTCGCCCCGCCGCCTCGATGATCTGAGAGCGCGCTTCTCTCCCGATGACCGACTGGAGCTGGCGCACCAGCCACGGGTAGGGGTGAGGCCCGACGGCGGACCCGAGCAGGTAGTAGGTGGTCTCGGGCCTGGCCACCCAGTCGCGCATCGCCTCGTTGATGGCGGCGCGGAGAGTGGCGTCCCCGGTCGAGACGGGCTCGACCTTTGCGCCTAGAAGCCGCATCCGCTCGACATTCGGCGCTTGGCGCTCGATGTCCACCGTCCCCATGTAGACGGTGCAATCCAGGCCGACTCGTGCGCAGGCCGCCGCGGAAGCCACACCGTGTTGGCCGGCACCGGTCTCGGCAATGACACGCTCTGCTCCCATCTCGTTGGCCAACATGGCCTGACCGACTGCGTTGTTGATCTTGTGAGCCCCCGTGTGGGCCAGGTCCTCGCGTTTCAGCCAGATGTCGCCTCCCCATTCCCGGCTCAGGCGAACGGCATGGGTGAGGGCGGTGGGCCGGCCCACCCAAGTGGCGAGCTCGGCCTCGAACCGCTCGATGAATCCCGGATCGGCCATGAGTCTCGTCGCCGCCTCATCGAGCCTCTCCAGTGCGGGCACGAGAATCTCGGGGGCGTAACGGCCCCCGAACTCCCCGTATCGGCCCCTCGAGTCGGGGAGGGTCGTAGTCATCGCGGGTTCCTTTCGAGTAGGGAAGACGCTTCGCCGGCCGGGCCTCTTTCACCGGCCAGGTGGCCGACAGACCGAGCCGCATCGACAAATGTGCGCATCAACGCAGGGTCCTTCTCACCAGGGGCTCGCTCAATGCCGCTGCTGACATCGACGCCGTAGGGACCGATCAGTCGCACCGCCTGAGCCACGTTGCCAGAATCGAGCCCGCCGGCCACGATCATCCGATCTCGCCCGGGGAGCGCGGCCAGCTGCCCCCAGTCCGAGCGCTCGCCGGTGCCGCCGCGCGCCGCCCTGTCGACCAAGGCCAGATGTCTGCCCGACCCAGCCAGCGACGCGCCGAATTCGTCGGCTAGTCCGGGGCCGGCCACGGCCACGGGGAGACGCGAGGCGACCGGCACGCCCTCGAGATAGGACAACTCTGCCTGCAGCAAATCAGGGACAACGGTGTCCATGGTCTCGAAGAGCAGACGCCGACCTGGTTTGTGGAAGACCGCCACCCCCAGCACCTCATCAGGCAGCATGCGGATCAGGCGACTCGCGGTCGCGATAGACACCTGCCGTGGAGAGTCGGTCATCACAAACCCCACCGCATCGGCACCGGCATCGATGGCGGCCACGACGTCCTCTTCCGAACGCAGACCGCACAACTTGACGAAAAGACTCATGGGAACCTCACACCGGCTGCTGATCTCGCCTGACGAAGCATGTCGGAAACCATCCGGGCTGGATCGACGCTCCTCATCAGGGTGGTCCCGACCAGGGCCGCCCGATATCCCAATTCGGCAGCCCAGGCCGCATCCTCCGGGCCACCGATCGAAGACTCCGCCACGCCCGCCATTCCCTCGGGAACCAGGGCGGCGAGCTCGCCCAATCGCTCGCGGGCGACGTCGAGTGTCTCCAAATCGCGGCAATTGACGCCGACCAGGACATTGGCATGATCGACGGCGACCTTGCCGATCACATCCAGGTCGGTGGCGTCAAATGCCTCGAGCAGGGTGAACATCTCGGTCTCGGCGGCCGCAGCCAGCATCTCGTCCAGGCCGGGTGCGCCCAGCATCCTGGCGATGAGGAGGACTCCGTCGGCCCCGGCAACTCTCGCCTGATAGACCTGATAGGGGTCTACCAGGAAGTCCTTGGCCAGGAGAGGGATGTCGACCAGGGCTCGAGCCTCGGTGAGACTCGCCAAAGACCCGGCGAACTCGGTTGGCTCCGTGAGGATGGAGATCATCCCCGCTCCACCGGTCTGATACGCGGTGACCACTTCTGCCAGGTCACGGGACGGAAGAACACCGACGGCGGGCGAGCGGGGCTTCAATTCGGCGATCAGGTCGAATACCTCCCCAAATCGCCCGATCGAGCGAGGTGGAGGAGCCGAGGCCGACTGCTCGCGAACCTGTGGGAGGGGGACCTCTCTCCTCGCCTCGTCGGCCCGCTGCCGGGACGACCGACCCATCTCGGTCAAAAAACCTCTCATCGGGGCCTCTCACCGGCGCCAAAGTCGGAAAGGCGACCTACGAGGTCATGCGCCTTGCCGGAGTCGATGGCATCGATTGCCATCTCTACACCCGACGCGGCGTCCTCGGCTCGACCGGTGACCTCCAGCGCCAGAGAGGCGCCGAGGACCAGTGAATCACGGTGTGGGCCTTGCTCTCCCTCGAACACCTCGCGAAGCCGGCGGGCATTGTGTGCAGGGTCGGCCCCTTCAAGGTCCCCCGGCTCGCAACGTGGCATGCCCAGGTCCTGCGGTTCCCGGATGGTTCGCTCCACATTCCCGGAGGTGACGTCAAAGAGCAAGAACTCACCGATCGGTGTGGGCTCGTCCCATCCAGCCGAGCCATGGAGGACAAAGGCGCGCTCGATGTCTAGCCCGGCGAGTGCTCCCGCCATCAGCTCGGCCGCCGACGGGTCGAACGCCCCGATCACCAAGTAGCGCGGTCCGGCGGGGTTGGTGAGAGGCCCCAAGATGTTGAAGATCGTCCGGACACCAAGCGCCCTGCGGACTGGGCCTACGGCTGCCATAGCCGGGTGATAGTGGGGCGCGAACAGGAAGGTGAAGCCGGTCGCTCGGAAGAGGCGACGGGCCTGATCCTCGTCGAGCGGCATGGGAAGCCCGAGCTGCTCGAGAACGTCGGCACTTCCACTGTGACTCGTCATGGAGCGGTTGCCGTGCTTGACCACCGGGATGCCTGCGGCCGCGGCGAGCAGGGCAGAGCCTGTCGACAGGTTGAGGCTGCCCGAGCCGTCGCCGCCGGTGCCGACCACATCCACCGCACCGGTGACGTCCAACTCGGGATCCGTCGAGAGACCGCCCATCACCCGGGCGAACCCCTGCACCTCGTCCGGAGTCTCCCCTTTTGCCCGCAGGGCGGCCAGCAGGGCTCCCGCGTTGATCGGGTCGACCTCACCACCGGTGAGCTGGCGCAACAGATCCTCGGCCTCGGCCACGGTGAGATCGCCCCCGTTCAGCAGACGGTCGAGGACCTCCCTCATCGTGGCACTCCGAGATCGAGGAAATTGCGAAGCAAGAGGTCGCCGTGTGGTGTCAGGACGCTCTCGGGATGGAACTGGACCCCTTCGACGGGGAGCTCCCGATGCCTGACCCCCATGATGACACCGTCGGATGTGAATGCGGTCACCACCAACTCGGAGGGAAGGTCCTCTTCCTGGACGGCGAGGGAATGATATCTCCCCGCTTCGAAGGGGCTGGGAAGACCGGCGTAGATCGTGGCCGAGTCGTGATATACGGGTGAGGACTTCCCATGCCTCAGCTCCTCGGCATGATCGACCTTCCCGCCCAGGGCGGCCGCTATCGCCTGATGCCCGAGACAGACGCCCAGGATGGGAAGCTGCTCGAGCATGCCGGTGATCAGCTTGATCGATTCCCCGGCCGCCTCGGGGCGCCCCGGACCTGGGGAGATCACCAGGTGGGTGGGCTCCATATCTTGGGCCTCATCGAGACTGATGTGATCGTTGGTGCGAACGATGACCTCGGCACCCAGGATGCGGAGGGCCTGGACGACGTTGTAGGTGAAAGAGTCGTAATTGTCCACGAGAAGGACCCGGCTCATAGCCCGGCCGCCGCGGTGCTCAGGGCGCCACGCATGGCACCGGACTTGGAAAGCACTTCTTCCCACTCTGAGATAGGCACGCTGTCGGCCACTATGCCCGCTCCCGCCTGGAAGGAGTAGCGGCCCTCGGAGACGACGATGGTCCTGATGGCGATCGCCTGATCCATGGTGCCACCGTGACCGAAGTACCCGACCGTCCCCGCGTAGAGGCCGCGATCGACCGGCTCGAGCTCCTTCAATATCTCCAAAGCCCGGATCTTGGGTGCGCCCACGACGGTGCCGGCCGGGAAGGCGGCCGCAAACAGGTCGAAAGCATCAGCACCCGCTTCGAGGATTCCGCCGACACCACTCACCAGGTGGATGACATGGCTGTAGCGCTCGATGGCTCGATAAGGATCGACCTTGATCGACCCGGGCACGGCCACCCTCCCCAAGTCGTTACGGGCCAGATCCACGAGCATCACGTGTTCCGCGGCTTCCTTGGCGTCGCCGAGCAGCTCGGCCTCCGCCCTCCTGTCACGATCTTCCTCGTTGGCCCTGGGCCTCGTCCCTGCGATGGGCCGAAGCTCGGCAGCGGTTCCGCGAAGCCTCACCAGTGCTTCCGGCGAGGAGCCGATCACCTTTCTGGACCCGAGATCACAGAAGTACATGTAGGGAGAGGGGTTGAGCAGCCGAAGGCCCCGGTAGACCGTGAACGGGTCGAGATCGGTCTCGCCGGTGAAGCGGACAGAGGGGACTATCTGGTACACGTCGCCTTCTCCGATGTGATACTTGGCCTTCTCCACCGCGGCCACGTATTCCCCTTTGGACAAGGAGGCGACCGGGTCACTGAAGCTCCCGGAGGACATGCCTCCGGACCGGCCGCTTGACAGAAGAGCCATCACCTGCCGGCGGAGCTCGGAATGCTCGGAGTCTGTCCCGTCGTGGAGCAGCGCCGCCCTTCGACTCAGGTGATCGAACACGATCACACTCGAAGGCCCGTACAACTCGATCTCCGGCGTGGGGCTCGCGGCGGCCGTCCGACCTGCCAGCCGGGCCGCGACCCCAAATCCGATCGCCCCCACCAAGCCCCCGTGGAATGGGATCACACTCGCCGCCGGGCCCGGCCTCGGCGCCAGAGCGAGAGTCTTGCGCAGTCCATCCATCAACCCGTCGATGGTTCCGTCCGTCTCGATCGTTGTGTTTCCGGCCGAGATCGACACGCCATCGCTGGCCACCTCGAGCCCATCGCCAAAGCCAATGAAGGAATACCGGCCGACCTGGTCGCCGTGCTCGACACTCTCGAGGAGGAAACGAGGGCCGAGAGGGCCGAGTTTGAGGTACACCGATGTCGGCGTGTCCAGGTCGGCCGGAATGTCGAATATGTCGTTCATGGTCTTCCTCTATGACTCCGGAGACTGGATGGCATGAAAAAACCCATCTGCCGTCTCCGGAGATGGGTCTGTGTGGATCAGAGAGTTGAGAGCTATCCGACCGACGCCACCTCCGGCGCGCGCCAGGCCCACAACCAGGTGTGGACGGTCGGCATCGTGGTCGGTCGGCTCATGGAGCGGGAACGGTAAGCAACATCGCCTCGGGAGTCAAGACCACAACTCTCAGCCCCCGACACGATTCATTCCGAGAAGGACTACCTCGACCTCCTTCGGGGCGATGGGCGGATAGAAGACCATCGTGTAGAGGTCGCACCGCTCACCAGGGGCCTCGTACCAACCCGCGACCCAGGTCCCGTCGGCGTGAGGGCCCACGGCCGCCCTGGTCCCATCGATGAGTATCTCCCCCTTCTCCCCGGGCCAATCAACGGGCGGGAGGGTGCCCCGGACCAAAGCTATCGCCACGGTGCCGTCGTTCCGCCCGAAGAGGACGGCGCTCGTCCCAGGGACCGACGTCCAGACATCCGGCTCGACCTGATCGGGGTCCAGAGCCGTCTCTCCCACTCCGGTTGGGACCACATCTAGCTGATAGGGGGCAGTGGGGCATTCCACCGGCGGCTCTGTGGTGGTGGTGGTTCCCAACGTCGGGCCGGTGGTGGTGGCAGACACAGTGGGCTCAGGGCCATCGGCTCCGCTGCCGCATGCCGCGATCAACAGCAGAAGGGCCGCCAGTGCCCACACCGCGGGATGGGTATGACGCGGACTCATCGCAGTGCCCGGATGTACCCGTCGCGAGAGCCGATGTAGATGCTGCCCTTCCAGATCGCAGGTGTCGATTCGAGACAGGCACCACCGAGGTTCAACGACCACAACTCGACTGGGTTTCGAGGATTGTCGAGCGAATAGGCCCTGACGTCTCCACTACAAGTGGCGGTGACCAGTGTGCCGTCCACTATGGAGGGTGACGACCAGGAGTGGAATCCAACGTCGTCGCTCCAGAGCACGGCGCCGGTGTCGGCGTCGACGGCGATGAGCTGTCCTTGTTGGATATTGACATAGACGACACCCTCATAGAGGGCGGGTGTCGACCAGGATCCCGAGTCCGCGCTTCCCGAGGTGAGGTCCACGCCCCAGACACGCGGATCGTCTTCGGCATAGGGATTGAGCTTGATGAGCTGGCCGACCTCCAGATTGCGAGCTCGCTCCACCGATCCCATCTGAGATGGCTCGTGTTCGATGGCGACATAGAGCATCCCACCCTCATCGACGGTCATCGTCGCGTCGATATCACCACCCGCGTAGTAGTCGAACACGATCGGGGCCTCGCCATTGAGGACATTCGACACATCGAGGCCAACCACCCTCCCCCCCGAGTTGGTGAAGTAGACCCTCTGATCGAAGACGAGAACCGAGCTCTCGATTGACACGTTTCGACCCGACTTTGATATCAGCTCGTCGTTGTAGCCGGGCATCTCGACCAACGGGACCGGGTCGACGATCACCTTGCCATCGCTGTCGTATCCCCGGTTGAGCTTGATGGCGAAGAACCAACTGTTCTCTCCACCCTCGTACATGACATCGTCGACGATCGCGGGGTTGGAGTCCCAGTCGTTGTTCCAGATCCCGTTCACCTCACTGGCATCCATCGACCAGAGGACCGAGGGAGTTTCCCGGTCGAGGGCGAGTATTCGCAGCTTGTTGTCCCGCGACCCGGTGTACAGGAGCGGAAAACCATCCGGGTCGATCGTCACCGAGCCCTTGATGATGTCCCCGGTTTGGAACTTCGGCCTCAGATCGGCGCCGGTGTCGGCATCCACGAAGTGCAGCGCCGCGTCATATGCCCCAAAGATCAGCTCGGTGACACCATCCGGGCGCTCCCACACCGCCGGCTGACCGGTCCACCCCATGCCGCACCAGATACGCGATTCACCACCTTCGGACGATGAATGGCACATCTGGGAGTCGGGATATCGCCAGGCCACCGTGGGCGAATCGGGAACAGGCCCCATCCCGTAATAACTCCGGGTCGGATTGCCGCGAAACATGGTGAGCCCGACGGTCGTGCCCCACGGTTGGCCGATCGTGAAGGCGGGAACCGTGCCGGGAGCCCTCACTTCGGGAGCGCTGGTGGATGTCGTGCCCGGCACCGTCGTGGTCGAGGTAGTGGACGACTCCGGCCCTTTTCCCTTGTTGTCGGCAGGCTTGGTGGTGGTCGGGCTCACTGGTGTGGTTATGTCGATGTTTCCCTTAGGTCCGCCTCCGGCGATGAAGAAAGCAGACACCCCGAGGACACATCCCCCGGCAACCACGGCAAGGATCTGGCCGGTCCGCTCCTTCATCGCCGACGCAAATCAGGAAGGGGGCCCACAGGGGGGCTCGGCAGTGAGCACCGGATGTCCATGACTCTCGATGTAAGCCGGGATGAGACACGCATCGATGGATCCGTCCGGCGACACCACGACCCTGGCTACAGCGGTGGTCGCGCTGGGCTCGGACAGATGTGGCCAGACGAAGTTCGCCAGAGACCAGAACACCGGTGCCCCGTCGATAAAGTCGAGTGGTTGGAGACGATGAGAATGACCGCCGAAGATGATGTCGGCGCCGGCATCGACCATCGCCTGGGCGCGCTCGACGTCATCGGCATCCGGGGTCGTGGCCAACTCATGACCCCAATGGACCACGACTACCACGAGATCCGCTACTTCGTCGGCCGCCTTGACCGCCTCGACCATGGACCCGGTGTCGTTGCCACTACGCATGCCGGGCGTGTCCTCGGTGGCATACCAGGACGGGTCGGGGGCGACACCGCCGAATCCGACCACGGCAATCTTCCACCCGTTGACTTCGAACAAGGCAGGCTGGCCGGCCTCGTCAACATTTCGACCCGCCCCGACCGGGGCGACACCCGCTGCGATCAGACTGTCACGCCCGTCGACCAGGGCCTCCTTGCCAAAGTCACCCGAGTGGTTGTTGCCCATGTTGGCAACGTCTACTCCGTTGGCCGCCAGGGAGGGCAACGCTTCGGCAGGGCACCTGAAGACAAACGCCTTGTCCAACGGCTCGCCGATGTCGGATGGGGTGCATTCGAGGTTGATGATGGTCAGGTCGTCGTCGAGGAAGAAGCCATCGAGCCCCGACCAGGCATGATCCCATCCGTTCGTCGCCAGGGCGGGGATGTAATCGGGGTCGACCGCCACGTCACCGGTTCCCTGGATCACCAAGTAGCCCTTGGGTGGGATGGTTGTCGTGGTGGTGGTCGAAGTCGTCGTGGTCGAGGTCGAGGTGGTGGTCGAAGTACTCGTGGTCGCGGCACCCCCGATGACCAATGACGTCGGGAAGGCGTCGGCGGTGCCATCGTTCAAACCCGACATGAGAAACAAGGTTGTGCCGAGCGCGGCACCACCGACCAACGTCAACAGGATCCGGAGGATTCGGGGCATGGGCTGCAAATCAGGTTATCGGCCTCCACCCGATTATCGGCTGTGCTCATCCAGACATGGCGTAATCTCACGAGCTCGAGACCAATGAAAGGGCCGGTCACCTTGAATCGTGGCGTCACGTGGACCGTCTGGGTATTTGCCTCGCTGATCCTCGTCGGAACCGTGGTCGGCATCGCCCAAGGGTTGGCCGACGGCCAGTTCGTCGGGACGACTTTGGACCAGGCAGGAGCATTGGCCTGGAACCTCCTACCACTCTCGTTCGCTGCGACTGCGGCGGTGATCGTTTCCAGACAACCCCGCAACCTGGTCGGATGGCTACTGATGGTTCCCGCCCTTGCCGCACCGGGAGACACCATCTTCGCCCCGGTGCTGGATGCCCTGACGAGACGGCCCGACGTTCTGTCGGGGTGGCAGGTGGCGGCCTTGTTCTGGAGCAATTGGTCGTGGATCCTTCTGATCTTTCCCGTGTTTCATCTGCTGTGGGTCTTCCCAACCGGCAGGCTGCTGTCGAGACGATGGCGCCTGGTCGTGGCATTGGAGGTCACCATGGCCACCGTGCTTCTGGCGGCTTCACTCTTCGGATCGAGCATCGGGCCTGTGGACAGTTGGCAGATGGCCAATCCGATCGGGTTCATCCCGATCGGAGCGTTCGACTTCATCTATGGCAACGACAACTTCGTCTGGACAATCGGTCTTCTGGTGCTCACAGTGGCGGGTGTCGCCGCGATAGCCCTGCGCTACCGCAATTCCGGGACGGTCGAGCGAGGGCAGATCAAATGGTTGCTATACGCGGTCGCAGTGTTTGGCTTGGTCTACGCGGCGGCAGCCTCGTTCACGAGCTTCGCCGATGGCGGGATCTTCGATCTCTTGCTCGCCACAACGCTGATGTCCATCCCCGTCAGCATCGGGATCGCCGTCCTCAGATATCGACTCTTCGACATCGATCTGATCATCCGAAGGACCCTCGTATACACGGTGTTGACCGGGACATTGATCGGCATCTACGTCGGGTCCGTGGTGATCCTCCAAAACTTGATCGGAGGCGCCATAGGAGAACAGTCACCACTCACCGTGGCAGCCTCCACCCTCCTGATCGCCTCACTGTTCAACCCGGTGCGTCATCGCCTCCAGCGAGTGGTCGATCGCAACCTGTTCCGATCCAAATACAACACTCAAAAGGTGGTGGAGGCGTTCGTCGCCACTACTCGCGACCAGGCAGATGTCGATCAGCTCGCCGCCGACCTCCTACAACTGGTCGAGAACACCCTCCAGCCCAGCGTCCAAGGCGTCTGGGTCAAAGGCGCTGCTCAGAGGATCTGACTGAGGAAGAGCTTGGTCCGGTCTTCCTGAGGATCGGTGAAGAAGTGCTCCGGCGTCCCCACTTCGACTATCTCGCCGTCGGCCATGAACACCACCCGGTTGGCCACGGCGCGGGCAAACCCCATCTCGTGCGTGACGACGATCATGGTCATGCCCCCCTCGGCTAGCTCGACCATGACATCGAGCACCTCCTTGATCATCTCGGGATCGAGGGCGGATGTCGGCTCGTCGAACAACATCACCTTGGGTTGCATTGCCAAGGCCCGGGCGATGGCCACCCGTTGTTGCTGACCACCTGAGAGCTGACCCGGGTACTTGCGCGCCTGCTCGGGGATCTGCACTCGCTCCAGCATCTCGAGACCGAGCTCCTCGGCTTCCTTCTTGGGGAGCCGGCGAACCTGGCGCGGGGCCAACGTGATGTTGTCCATGATCGAGAGGTGAGGGAACAGGTTGAATTGCTGGAAGACCATCCCGGTCTCACGTCTGATCTCTTGGATGTTCCTCAGATCATCAGACAGCTCGGTCCCATCGACCACGATTCGGCCGGCATCGTGCTTCTCCAACCGGTTGATGCATCGGATCATGGTGGACTTGCCCGAGCCGGAGGGTCCGATCACGACCACCACCTCCTGACGGCCAACCTTGAGGTTGATGTCCTTGAGGGCCTGGAACGTCCCAAAGAACTTGTCGACGTGCTCCAACTCGATGGCAGCATCCCCCATCGCCTGCGTGGCGTCGGCGAATACTGACGGTCTGGCATCGGTCATCTCGTGCCCACTCCTAGCTTTCTCTCCAAACGTTGGCTTTCCCGCGACATGGTGAACGATCCCACCCAGAACAGGAAGGCGACAAAGGCGAGGGTCTCGATTATCAATCCCTGCCCGCGGAACACGTCCTGTTGGGTGATCACCCTCGCTCCCCGCAACAGATCGAGGACACCGAGGGCGAGACCGGCAAGGGTGGTGTCCTTGAACAACGAGATGAATTGGCCGATCTGGGCCGGTATCACATTCCGCAGGGCCTGGGGGAGGATTATGCGTGTCGTTTGGGTGAACGGGCTCAGACCCAGGGCCTTTGCCGCCTCTTCCTGACCTCTCGGCACCGATTGGAGCCCACCGCGGACAATCTCGGCCAGATAGGCCGCGGTGAACAATGTGAACGTGACCACGGCCCGCACCGTCTTGCTGGGGGCGATCGAGGCCGGGACGAAGAACTCCAGGGACACGTTGGCCAACAACAACAACACATAGAGGGGAGCTCCGCGCACGAACTCGATATAGGCGATCGACAGCGAGCGGAGCAGGGGAAGCTTCGACCTACGACCGAGAGCGAGGAGGACCCCCAGTGGGAAGGAGAGGATGATCCCGGCGGCGGCCGAGGTGAGGTTGAACATGAAGCCCTCCCATTCGGCAAATGGGACGGCATCGACGAGATAGAAGAAGACGACGAACGGTGTCGCAGCCATGATCAGGATACCGAGCCGACCGAGCAGCGACGGGACGGCCATTGCCCCGAGACGGGACCCGATCTGCCACCCCAAGAGGACTCCGACCAGAAGGCCGAGTCCGGCCAGCCACGGTCCACCGCTGCTGGTGAGCAGCAGGAGGAGCAAGACCGTGGCGATGATCAGGCCGAAGCGCCGGGTCAGGTCGGCGGCCCTCGTCCAACCGCTGAGCAGCTCGCCCTCGTCGGCAAGTCGGAGCTGACGGGCCCGAATCAACCCGGCGATGACGCCTCCCCACAGGCCCATCACACCCAATGCCACTGCGATCCGTGGCAGATGCTCCGGGGGCCAGCGTCCGACCAACAGCAACTTGAGGTTGACCCGAATGATCTCCCAGCGAGCGGTGACGAAGACAAAGTTGAGGAATTGGAACACCAGATAGATCCCCAAAGCCCCGAACACCATTGTGAGCAGACCATCCCACTTGGACCGAAACAGGTTGTGACGCATCCAGGCGACTACCGGAGAAGGAGGAGACGACGAAGTCGGCCTCGTGGGGGCAAGATCGGTCATCTCTCCACCAAGGCGAATCGGCGATTGGCCACATTGACGAAGGACGAGGTGACAAGAGACATCATCACGTAGAAGACCAGTGCGATGGTGAAGGCCGGGACCGCAGGCGAGCCATTGCCCACAGTGATCTGAGTGACGTTGGTCAACTCGAAATAGGCGAACCCGGCTCCCAGAGACGAGTTCTTGAGCAGGTTCAGGTATTGATTGCCCAGGGGTGGGATCGCGATCCGCATCGCCTGGGGCAACACCACGTTCCACATTCGCTGAAATGGGCTCAGAGCGAGGGCGCTGGCCGCTTCGCCCTGGCCCCGGGGAACGGCCTGGATCGATCCGCGTACGATCTCGGCGATGTGACTGGCGGTGTAGATGACCAGGGCGATGAGCACCGCGAAATAGGAGGGGTCGATCTTGATCCCACCCACGATCTGAAGGCCAACCCGGGCGGGAAGGGTCAGGTTGAAGCCAAATGCCAACCAGCCCGACACCAGGACGAGCAACAGGAAGACCGAGCCAATGAGCCCGGAGCGGGCGGGTGCTCCGGTGGCCTCTGACACAGAGCGTCTCCATCTCGCGATGAGCCACCAGCCTGCGATGCCGACGACCAGCAAGAGAAAGATGATCCCGCCGGAGTTCCCCTCATACCAGGGGACACCGATCCCCCGATTGGAGATCACCAACCACCCGAGCGGCAGCCAGGCCTCCTGAATCCTCGGTAGAGCTTGCAGAACCACACCGAGGAAGGTGAAGACCATTATCACCAGAAGCGGGAGATTCCTGATCACCTCGACGTAGATGGTCGAGAGCTTGTTGACCACCCAGTTGGTGGAGAGACGCCCGATTCCGATGAGGATCCCGAGGATCGTGGCCATGATGATGCCCACCACCGCCACCCTGATGGTGTTGAGGATCCCGATGACGAAGGCCGACCGGACTGCCTGGGTCTGGGCAAAGTCACTCCCGGTGATCTCGAAGTTCGCCGGGTTGGAGAGAAAGTCGAAGTTGGTGGGAATGCCGCTCGAGGCAGTGTTGGCGGTGTAGTTGCCCAACAGCCAATACACGATGGCGGCGACCACGGCGAAGACCACCAGCTGGAACACCCAAGACAGGACGCGGACATTCCGCCACAACGGCGGTCTAGGCGCCTTTTCAATGGTCGTCATGATCGAGAGGGTGTGGGTCGGCGAATTCGCCGACCCACACCCTCATTGAGCTCTACCGATAAGGCGGTGGATAGAGCAGGCCACCATCGGTCCAGAGTGCATTGACCCCACGCTCGAGACCCAACGGCGTCAGGTTCCGCTCGAAGATCTCGCCGTAGTTGCCGACCTGCTTCACCACCTGATAGGCGAAGTCGGTGGGGAGCCCGAGACCGGGGTCGAGGACCGTCATGGCCCCATCGGTCTCGAATTCGGCACCGAGGAATCGCTTGATGTTCAAGTCCTCGCTGGAGGCCAACATGTCGTCGACGTTCTCCGATGTGATCCCGAACTCCTCAGCCTGGATCGTGGCGTAGATCGCCCAGTTGACGACCTGTGCCCAGGCGGTGTCACCGTCGGCCACGGCAGGAGCCAAAGGCTCCTTGGAGAAGACCTCGGGCAGGATGGTCAGAGCTTCGGGCCCGTCGGGGTAAACCGAGCGCAATCCGGTCAGCTGGCTGACATCCGAGCTCCAACCGTCACACTGACCAGCGAGGAAGGCCTCCTGGATCAGGTCGGGGTCGTCGAAGGGGCGCACCTCCCAGTCCAGACCCAGACGGTCCGCCTCGGTGACCGCGTTACCCTCGGTAGTGGTCCCCTTGGCCACACAGACCACAACGCCATCGAGATCGGACACACTGGTATAGCCACTGTCCGTCGCCACCATCATCCCCTGCCCGTCATAGAAGTTGGGCTGGAGGAATGTCGCTCCCTCATTCCCGTCACGGGTGGCCGTAAAGGTGGTGTTTCTCACCAGGACATCGATCTGCCCCGACTGCAGAGCAGTGAAGCGATCAGCTGTTTCCAGATCCACGTGATTCACCTTCGTGGCGTCACCAAGGACGGCCGCGGCGATCACCCGGCAGAAGTCGGAGTCGAAACCTACGTGCTCTCCCGAGTCATCGAGTACGGCGAAGCCGGGGAGGGCATCACGGGTCCCACAATTGAGCTCATCTCGGGCGATGACCTCGTCGAGTAGTGAACCGCTGTCCCCGCCATCGCCGGGAGCCGCGGCAGTTGTGGTGGTGTCCCCCCCGCTGTTGTCGCCAGAGTCGACGGCAGCACTGGTGGTGGTCTCGTCGCCGCCACTGTCCGAGGTGCAGGCCGCCAGCACCAGCATCAGGGCGGTGAGAACCGCCAATAGTTTGCTTACTTTCATTTTGCCTCCATAGGGTCGCGTCACACGCACCAAGACAAATTGGTGTGCGAGTTGCAGGTGGCGACCCTAGCCATTCACCCTCCGGCTGTGCCCGGGTGTTTGGTCAGGCTTCGGTCATGAGGCTCAGGAAGCGTCGTGCCCGATCGGTGCTCGGATCCACCAAGACCCGAGCAGGCGGCCCCTCTTCGATGACCTTCCCCTCATCCATGAAGACCACCCGATGGGCGACATCTCGTGCGAATCCGAGCTCGTGGGAGACGACGATCATGGTCATCCCCTCCAGAGCAAGGGTCTTGATCACCGACAGGACCTCCCCAACCAGCTCGGGGTCGAGAGCGCTGGTCGGCTCGTCGAAGAGCATCAATGCCGGGCTCATAGCCAGCGCTCGAATGATGGCCACCCGCTGTTGCTGCCCGCCCGACAGCCGGTCCGGGTACTCGTCGCGCTTGGCTCCCAGATCGAAGCGCTCCAGGAGGCGAATTGCCTCGGCCTCGGCCTCTTCGGGTGCGGTCTTGAGCACCTTTTTTGGTGCGAGCGTGATGTTATCCATCACCGACAGGTGCGGGAAAAGGTTGAAAGCCTGAAAGACGATCCCGATCTTGCGGCGGACCGAGTCGGCGTTGAACTCGGGGTCTGCGATGTCAACACCTTCGAGCAGGACCTTCCCGTCATCGATGGGCTCGAGCAGGTTGATGCAGCGGAGAAGCGTGGACTTTCCCGAGCCGGAGGGCCCGACAACCGCCACCACCTCGTGTTTGGACAATTGCAGGCTGACATCGGAGAGCACCACCAGGTCGCCGAACTCCTTCCAAACGTGCTCGACTGCGAGTAGGGGAGAGCTCACATCACACCACCGGTGACCCGTTTTCTCTGCTTTGCGATGAGGTAGTCGGTGAATCTGGCGAGTGGGATGGTGAGAATCAAGAACAAGAGGGCCGCAGCCAGATAGGCGGTGAAATTGAAAGTGCGTGCGTTGTAGATCTGGGCACGGCGAAACGCCTCCTGGACCCCGAGCAGGGCGACCAGGGCGGAGTCCTTCTGCAGGGCAACGAAATCGTTGAGCAGCGGTGGGATGACGCGCCGGACCGCCTGGGGCAGCACCACCCAGCGCATCGACTGGCCTGAGGTGAGGCCGAGTGACCGGGCCGCCGCCCGCTGGCTCTCGTGCACCGACTCGATGCCGGCCCGATATATCTCGGCCACGTAGGCCGAGTACGAGATGACCAAGGTTGCAATCGCCCAGAACTCCTGACTGTTGGGTACGCCACGAAGCGAGAGTGCGGGGACTCCGAAGCCGAGGAGATAGAGAAGGATGATGGTGGGGATGCCCCGGATCAGGTCGACATAGCCGGTTGCGGCGAGCCTCAGTGGGGTCAGGACCGGTGATCGGCTGTTGCGGATCACGGCCAGGGTCAGGGCCACGATCAGGATCAAGACCTCGGCGATCATGAAGATCCGGACATTTCGCTTGAACCCTTCGAGGATCTGTGGAAAGGAGGCCTTGAAGTCCTCCCAGCTGAAGAAGGACTCGCGGACGGCGGCCCAACCCGGTGAGCTCACCACGAGGTAGGCGATGGTCCCGAACACCACGACGCTGCTGATGGCCCCGATGATCAGGGAGCGGCGTCTCTGGGCCTTCTGAAAGGCGAGACGCCGTGCCCGACCCGGTGACATGCCCGGATCTCGACGCGGCGCCTCGGCCTCAGTCATCTAGTGGTCTGTGAGGTCAGGTCGTCGGGATGACCGGTGCATCGACAACGTCCGACAGCCACTCCTTCTGAATCGCGTCCAGATCGATATTGCCAAGGGCCTCGTTGACACAGTCACGCAGAGGGTTGCCCTCCTCGAAAAGCATCCCGAACTGCTCGGGGTTGTCACCGCTGGATGGGAACTGGGCTATCACGGCCGAGCCCTCGATCTCGACCGCCGACACGTAGAAGGCGGTGGGAAGGTCGAGGATCAACCCATCCAACTGCCCCGCGTCAAAAGCCGCCTTGGCGTCGGCGTTGCTGTCGTAAACCAGCGGCTCCGTGTCGGGTTGGATCACCTCGTTGATGAAATCGAGGCTGGTGGTGCCCACCTGTGCGCCCAATCGATAACCCTTGAGGTCATCGATGGTGGTCGCCGAGGCAATGTCCGAGTCGGAGAACCCGAGCAGGGCCTGGTTGACGTTGTAGTAGCCGTCGGAGAAGTCGACCACCTGGTCGCGCTCATCGGTGATCGAGATCTGGTTGATGTCGAAGTCGAAGTTCTTCTCGCCCGGCGCATACGAGTTGTTGAACGGCACAGTGACCCACTCGACCTCGTCTTTGGAGAACCCAAGCTGGTCCGCCACTGCATAGGCCACGGCGCTCTCGAAACCGGTTCCGGTGGATGGGCCGCCGTCGAAGTCGAACCAGGGCGGGAAGGCGGGATCGTCCGTCCCGATGGTCAACACGCCGTCCTGGACGAGATTGAGGTCCTCCTTGGCACATGACTGGCCAGAGGTTCCCCCGGTCTCGTCGGTGCCGCAGCCGGCCAGCACGAGAGCGAGCACAGCTACCAGGGCGATGTACTTCTTCATGAGTGAACTCCTCCAGAGGCGGATTCAAAGGGTGATGGGAGCGTAGTGCTGCTATTTCTCGAGCACCATGCGGAGGAAGCGGCGAGCGCGTTCGGTCTTGGGGTCGACCAGGACCTCTCCCGGAGGGCCTTCCTCGACGACGACGCCACCGTCCATGAAGACGACACGGTCGGCGACCTCCTGGGCAAATCCCATCTCATGGGTGACGACCATCATGGTCATCCCTTCGTTGGCCAGCTTGCGCATCACATCCAAGACCTCACCGATCAGCTCCGGGTCGAGGGCGGACGTTGGCTCGTCGAAAAGCATCATGTCGGGGTTCATCGACAGGGCACGGGCGATGGCCACCCGCTGCTGCTGGCCACCGGAGAGATGCATGGGGAAGGCATCGACCTTGTCGGAGAGCCCTACTCGTTCCAGAACGTCCCGCGCCACCAGCTCCGCTTCTGCCTTGCTCCTTTTCAGCACCTTGACCTGGGCAATGGTCAGATTCCCCAGCACGGTCAGATGAGGGAACAGGTTGAACTGCTGGAAGACCATGCCGATCCGGGTGCGGAGGCGATCAACGTCTGCGTCGGGGTGGGTTATGTCCTCCCCCTCGATGAGGATGGTCCCTGAAGTGGTCTCCTCCAGACGGTTGACACAACGGAGCAATGTCGACTTGCCCGAGCCTGATGGCCCCAAGACGCAAACCACCTCCCCCGGATCCACCCGAAAGTCGATGCCTTGGAGGACCTCGAGCTCGCCGAAGTACTTGTGCAGATCCTTGATCTCTATCGCGGGCTGGGTCATCGCGCTTTCGCCGTCCTTTTCTCGAGACGTCGGACCAGATAGGTGAGGGGCAGGGTGATGATCAGGTAGACGATGGCCACCACGGTCAATGGCGTCGCGTTCTGCGTGGTGCTCATGAAATCCCTGGCGAATTTGGTCAGCTCCTTGGTGACCGGGGTGGTCCCCAGCACGAAGAGAAGCGAGGTGTCCTTGATCAACAGGACGAACTCATTGGTGAGTGGCGGGATGATGATCCGAAAGGCCTGAGGGAGCACGATCGAGCCCATGGCCCGGGCCGGGCTCATGCCCAACGATCGGGCGGCTTCCGCCTGGCCCTTGGGCACCGCCAAGATGCCGGCCCTGATCGTCTCCGCCATGTAGGCGGCGGCGACCACGCCAAGTGCGACCGAGCCGGTGACCAGGGTGCCGCCGGGAAGGTGAAATTGAAATGCAAGGGGAAGGCCATATCCGAAGAGGATGATGGTGATCAGAGCGGGAAGCCCTCGAAACAGCTCGATGTAGCCGGTGGCAAACCAGCGATAGGGCTTGATGGTGGAGAGCTTCATCAGGGCCAGGATCAGGGCGAGGATCAGCCCGAACGCGAAAGCCCCCGCGGTGTAGACCAAGGTGTTGCGGGCCGCGATCAGCAGAACTTCCGGGAGCATCTCCCTGAGGACGTCTGTCTGGAAGAAGGAAAAACGGATCTTCTCCCAGTTGGCCACCAGGGCAAACAGGACGACGGCGACGACGAAGACGGCGTACATCGCCCAGCGGCCCACCCGCCGTCGTTGTCTTCGAGTGAGTGTCATGAGACCGTCGGACGACCCCCCGTCACGGGGGGTCGTCCATGCCATTTCAGATCAAGTGGCCTACTTGAACCAATCGGCGTAGATGTCGTCGTAGGTTCCGTCGTCCTTCAACTTGGCCAGTTCGGTGTTGACCGCGTCGAGCACGTCTTCGGCGCCTTCCTCCTTGACCGCAAAGCCGTACTCCTCGTTGGTGGGATAGGTCTCAACGATGCTGGCGTCGTGATCCAATGCGTATTCGGCGTTGGGCACGATGTCCTGGAGCACCCCCACGACGTTCCCTGCCTCCAAGGCGAGGAACATATCACCCGGGTTCTCGTATGAGATCAACTCTGTGTCGTCCGGAGCGTTGTCGTTGGCATAGTCCTCACCGGTGGTCCCTGTCTGAACGGCGATCGACATCCCACCCGAGCTGGCCAGGTCGGTCAACCCTGAGCCATCGGCGCCCAAGAGCGACTGATCTGCTGTGAAGTACGGGTCGGAGAAGTCGATGTTCTGCTCACGCTCCTCAGTGATGGTGATCGAAGCCGCAGCCACATCACAGCTGCCGCCCTCCATGGCCAGACCCGAGGTGATCGGGTCGAACCCGGTGTTGTTCACCTCCAGGGTGAGACCTAGATCATCGGCCATCGCCCTCATCAACTCGATGTCGAACCCGGTGTACCCGCCCTCGGCGCTGGAGTCCTCGAACTCCATCGGCTTGTAGGGGGCATCGGTGCAAACGGTCAGAGTGCCGTCCTTCACCAGATTCAAGTCACTGCCGCTGGACCCCGAGTCGCCGCCGCAGGCAGCGAGCACCAGGGCAAGGGCGGCCGCGGTGGCCACCAGCCTTGTCATATTCTTCATTTCTTCCTCCATGAGCGTTTCCGGGACTTGGTCCCGGGAGATGGAGGGTATACCCGGGCCGATGACGGGCACAATGGGGAAGTGACCACACGAGTCAAAGCCGCCCGCGACTACTGGCTCCTGTGGACAGGTTCGGGGCTGTCCAACCTCGGCGATGGGATCAGGCTCACTGCTCTTCCCCTACTCGCCGCCACCCTCACTCGAGACCCTCTGGCCGTAAGCGGGGTGTTTGCCGCAACCACCGCCCCCTGGATTGTCTTCGGTCCAATCGGTGGCTCGCTGGTCGACCGGGGCAACCGACAACTTCTGATGGTCTGGGGCCAGTTCGCCAGAGGCCTCACCGTGGCCGGGCTCGCCGTGCTGGTCGCCAACGGCCAGGTTGCCATGTGGCATCTCTACCTTGCGGGAGTCGTGATCGGTGTCGGTGAGGTCCTGGTCGACAGCTCTTCCCAGGCGGCGATTCCGCTGCTGGCGGGCAACCTCGACCTGGAACAGGCGAACTCGAGGCTCATGGCCGCCGAGTTCGCCCTCAATGACCTGGTGGGGGGGCCGGTCGGCGCTTTCCTCTTCGCCCTGGCCGCGGCAATCCCATTTGGGGTGGACGCCGCAACCTTCTTGATCGGCGCCCTTCTCATATCTCTCATCCGAGCTCCGATGCAACAAGTGAGGGACAGCCAACACCAGACCATGCGCGCCGACATCGTCGAGGGGCTGGCCTTCGTCTGGCGACACGACCTCTTGCGGGGACTGGCCCTGGCCGTGGCGGTTGCCAACTTCAGCATGGGGGCAGGCGGGTCGGTGCTGGTCCTCCTGGCCATCGAGGAGCTCGGGCTCACCAATCCTCAGTACGGGCTGTTGGTTGGCCTGGGATCGGTCGGCGGGTTGATCGGCGCCATGACTGCATCGCGTATCTCGTCCCGCATCGGCAGGAGGTGGACGATGACATCGGGGGCGGCACTTCTCTCGGTCGGCCAGCTGGCCATCGGCCTTTCGCCTGGAGGTGTCATGGCGGCCGTTGGCCTGACAATCGGTCTCTTCGGCGCCACCATCTTCTCGGTGGTGGGTCGCTCACTGAGACAAACCGCAAGCCCGGACCGGCTGCTCGGCCGGGTCGTCGCATCGTTCCGCCTCATCGCCGTCGGGGCCTTGCCACTCGGTGCCCTCTTTGGTGGCTGGGTGGCCCGTCAGACCGGTCTGCGCGCGCCCTACCTGATCGGAGCCGGGCTGATCGTGGTGGCCTCGGCGGTCATCTACCGGGTCTCGACCCCCGACCGTGTCAAATGATCTCCAAAATCCGCTCTACGACCGAGTCGGAATCCATGCCCATGGCCTCGGCGATGTCAGTTGGCGAGCCGAAGGGAAGGAAGACGTCGGGAACCCCGATGCAGGTCACGTGCTTTACCAGACCAGCGGCGGCAAACGCTTCCATCACAGCAGCCCCAAAACCCCCTGAGACCACGTTGTCCTCGAGAGTGACCACATGGGATGCCGGGGCGGCCCACTCCAGGATCCTGGGATCGAGCGGCTTCACCCAACGGGCGTTGACCACACCGACCGACAAGCCGTTGGAGCGGAGGTCCACTGCGGCCTTCTCGGCGATCTCCACCATCCGTCCGGCGGCCAGCATCATCACATCCGATCCTTCCGAGAGGATCTCGGCCTCCCCGATCGGGATGGGCCGGGCCGGGATCGAAGGCACCGAGACCGCCGCACCCTTCGGGTAGCGGATGGCGACCGGCCCGTCGTGATCGACCGCGGTCTCGATCATGGCGCACAACTCGGATGCATCAGCTGGCACCGCGACGGCCAGGTTCGGAATCATCCTCAGATACGAAAGGTCGAACACGCCGTGATGAGATGGGCCATCGGGGCCGGTGATCCCGGCGCGATCGATGAGGAAGGTGATCGGAAGTTGATGGAGCGCCACGTCCTCCACGATCTGGTCGAAAGCGCGTTGAAGGAAGGCCGAGTACATGGCGACCACGGGATGCTTCCCCGCCAACGCCATTCCGGCTGCCAGCGTCACCGCATGTTGCTCGGCGATCCCGGTGTCGTACACCCTGTCGGGATATCGCTGCCACATCTGCTTGAGACCGGCTGTGGTCACCATGGCCGCCGAGACCCCAACCAGGTCGGGTCGTGTCGAGGCGGCATGCACCAGGGCTCGGCCGGCAACATCGGTCAGCTTCAGCTCGTTCTTCAGGGCGCTGTCCGGTGGCGACGTCGAAAGACCCGACACCGTGGAGCTTCTCGAGCTCGTCCTCGATGGCCGGCTGGTACCCATTCCCTTTCTCGGTGACCACATGGATGACCACCGGCTGGTCATAGCGCTTCGCCGTCTGGAAGGTCTCCTCGAGTAGTTCGATGTCGTGGCCATCGATTCGACCGGTGTACTTGAGATCCAGTGCATCGAAGACCGTGGATGGCTCCAGGATCTGTTTGACGGCGTCTTTGAGCCTCCCGGCGAGCTCGTCTGCGGTCTCTCCGACGAGCGGCAGGCCGCGGAGCATCTTCCCGAGCGTCCTCTTGGTCTTCTCGTACCGGGGATCGAAGCGGTAGTGAGCCAGTGTGGCCAGCGCCGCCAGGCCGCCAACGGTGGGTGCGTAGGACCGACCGTTGTCATTGACCACGATGATCAGGCGCTTCGGCTTGGTCACTGCGATGTGATTGAGGGCCTCGTAGGCCATGCCACCGGTCAGGGCGCCATCCCCGATGATCGCCACCGTGTGACCCGGATACCCGGCCAGGGCATGGCCGAGGGCGTAGGAAAGGGACGTGGAGGCGTGGCTGTTCTCGACGAAATCGTGCTCTGACTCGTCGCGGCTCGGGTAGCCCGACATGCCGCCGGTGTGACGCAGCGTGTCGAACCCACTCATCCGCCCCGTGAGGATCTTGTGCACGTATGCCTGGTGGCCCACGTCCCAGATGAAGCGGTCTTGCGGCGAGTCGAATGACCGATGGAGGGCGATGGTCAGCTCGACCACGCCAAGGTTCGGTGAGAGATGGCCTCCGGTCTTCGATACCTTGTCGAGGATGAAGGCGCGGATCTCGTCAGCCAGTTGCCTCAGCTGTTCGGACGACAGATCGCGCAGGTCTTCGGGACCGGAGATCGATTCGAGGAGTGACATATCGGTAGCGGGATCAGGCTAGTGCGTCGTCTTCGCTGTCTTCGATGAGCAAAGGCAGCCGAATGGTGAAAGTCGAGCCGACACCAAGCTCACTTTCGACCTGCACAGTTCCCAGATGGCTCTCCACAACGTGTTTGACGATGGACAAGCCGAGCCCGGTGCCACCGGTGGCCCGGGCCCTTGCACTGTCGACCCGGTAGAATCTCTCAAAGATCCGATCGAGGTCGCGGGTCGGAATCCCCTCGCCCGTGTCGTTGATCCTGAGGACTGCCTCACGGTCCTCGGCGGCCAGGCGAACGGCGATCGTGCCGTCGGCTCCGGTATACCGCACGGAGTTGTCGAGGAGATTGCGCACTGCGATCGATATGTCGCGACCCGATCCCGCCACCCGGGTGGGGGCGAGCTCCACTTCCCAAAGGATGCCTTGGGCCTCGGCGGTGCCCCGCGCCCTCTCGACCTCATCTTTGACGAGGAGGTCGAGGAACTGGAGCTCCATTTCGGGCTCATCGCGCTCGAGGCGGGAGAGGTCGAGGAGATCGTTGACCAGCCGGTCGAGCTGACGGGCCGACCCTTCGATCCGCTGGGCGAACTGGGCCGCAGACGGGTCTCCCCTCTCCATGGCCATCTGCAGCGTGTCGGCGGCGGCGATGATGGCAGACACCGGGGTCTTCAGCTCATGAGACGCATTGGCGACAAAGTCCCGCCTCACCGAGGCCGTCCGTGTTCGCTCGGTCACGTCGTCGACGACCAGGAGTATCCGCTCGTCGTCATCGAGCGGGCTGGCCACACCCTGCAACTTTCTCACGGGCTTGCCGTGGTCCACCAGGATGGCCACGGGTGTGCGATCGATGCGGGACTCTCTCACCGCAGTCTGCAGGGGGAATGGCGCCAACCCGGAGAGGGTGGCCGGTACCGCTCCGAGGAGCTGGCCGGCCGAGGGGTTGGCATATATGACTTGATCGTTGGCCCCGATCAGCAGGGTGGCCTGGGACAAGGCGCCGAGCACGGCTTGGAGGGTGGCAGTGGCGTCCCTTGCATCGATCAGACGGTCGCGGCTCTGTCGGTCGAGCTCTTCGATGGCGCGGCCCAGCTGATCCAACTCCAGGACTGGCGATTGTCGCAGCCCCTCGAGATCCGAGCCGGCCGCCAGCGAAAGGGTCTGTTCGGTCAGCCTTGAGATCGGGGCTGCCAAGCGACGAGCGAGCAGGCCAACGATGGCAATCCCGAACAGCCCGACGAATGAAGCGATCAGGAGAACGGAACGGCGCAGAGGCTGGGTGTTCTGGGCCAACTCCTCCGAAGACCAGGAAAGCCGCAACACGAGGCCATCACCGGCAGGGACAGCCACGTAATGTTGTTCGTACCCGGTGCTGATGCTGAGCCTGGTCGCACGTCCGACTCCGCCCGCCTGCGCTGCCTGCACCTCGGGCCGGTCGGAGTGGTTCTCCATCACCGCCGGATCCTGATGCGAGTCGGCCAGGACCACGCCGTCTGGATCGATGATGGTCAGGCGATAGCCACTCACGTCCGACATCTGGTCGACCCAAGTCTGGAACTGCGCCGGTTCATCGGGCATCCCGGCCCTCGCCAGGAAGACATCGGTCTGGAGACGGTTTACCAGGGTCTTGGTGAAGGTGCTCTCGGCCGACTGGAGGATGAACCACCCCATGGCACCGATCAGGACTACGTAGGCAAATGCGTAATAGACCAGGAATCTGGATGCGAGCGGTGTGCTTCCCCGCTCGCTAATTCGGTTCATCCATGAATTTGTAGCCGAGTCCACGCACGGTGACGATGTGGACCGGCTTGGACGGGTCGGTCTCGAGCTTTTGTCGGAGGCGCTTGATGTGCACGTCCAGCGTCTTGGTGTCTCCGAAATAGCTCGGTCCCCACACCTCGTCGATCAACGCGTGACGCGCGGCAAGCCGGTTCTTTCGCCTCATCAAAGACTCGAGGAGCTCGAATTCCTTGGGTCGTAGATCGACTGCCTCGCCATTCACCCTCATCTCATGGGCGTCGATGTCCAGCTCGATCCGGCCACCCCGGAGTATCTCGTTGGACACGGCCAGCACACCGCTCTTGCCCGCCCGCCGCAGATGCGCCCGAACCCGTGCGGTGAGCTCGCGCATGGAGAACGGTTTGGTGACATAGTCGTCAGCACCCAATTCCAGCCCGGCCACCTTGTCGGACTCGGCATCCTTGGCCGTCAACATGATTATCGGGACATCCGAGCCGGCCCGGATCTGCCTGCACACATCCAATCCGGACATGCCCGGGAGCATGAGGTCGAGGAGGACCAGGTCGGGTTGATGCGAACGGGCCAACTCCAGCCCGCCCACGCCTGACTCGGCGACCAACACCTCGAACCCCTCCGCTCCCAGCGCATATTTGACCGACTCGGCAAGACCGGGCTCGTCCTCGACTATGAGAACACGATGCCTGCGACTCTCAATCGGAGACAGCGTCACCGGCCGACCCGCTGAGCCCCGCCTCGTTGAACTCCGCTCTCTCCCCGGTGATCAGGTACACCGTCTGCTCGGCGAAGTCCACTGCCTGGTCGCCTATACGCTCCAGGGCCCTGGCCGCCATCATCATCTTGGTTGCCCACTCGAGCATCTCCCGGTTGGACGCCACTGCCACCGTTTCCTTGTACATGTTGGCATTGAGCCGGTCCACCGGCTGGTCCATTGCCGGGAGCAACCGAGCCTCGTCGACATCACGTCGCACATATGCCTCGATGGCGGTGCGGATCATGGGACGCACCAGATCGCCCATCTCCCTGATCTGGTCGCAGATGCGGGCGACCGGTGGCAGGCCCTCGTTGAACTCGGCGATCTTGGCGATGTTGACGCACTGGTCACCCATGCGCTCGAAGGTGACGTTGAGGTGGAGGAGGACGCTCATCTTCCTCAGATCGGAGCCCAGCGGCTGAAATCGGGCCATCAGATGTGTCCATTGGTTGTGGACGTCGAAATAGGTCCGGTCGATCTCGTCGTCACGCTCCACCACCTCGCGGGCCAGGTCGAGATCGCCGGTTGTGGCCGCCTCGACAGCCATCTCGACCATTTGCACCGCCCGGTCGACCACGCTGAGGACCGCCTGCTCCAGGCTCTCCAACCCCTGGTGGAAGTGGAGATTGATGTCTTGAAGGTCGGTCATCCGAATCTCCCGGTTATGTAGTCCTCGGTCTCCTGCTCCTGCGGAGAAGTGAAGAGCTGATCCGTTTCCAAGAACTCAATCAGTCGGCCGGTGCGCATTCCCTCGTCACTGAGCTTGATATTGAAGAAGGCCGTCTTGTCCGAGACGCGGGCGGCTTGCTGCATGTTGTGAGTCACGATGATGATCGAGTACTGCTTCTTCAACTCGAGCATCAGTTCCTCGATCCTCAGGGTAGCTATGGGGTCGAGCGCCGACGCCGGCTCGTCCATCAGGACGACGTCGGGACTGGTCGCGATAGCCCGGGCGATGCAGAGTCGCTGCTGCTGGCCACCGGAAAGCGAGTAGCCGCTCTCGCTCAGCTTGTCCTTGACCTCGTCCCAAAGAGCAGCCGACTCGAGCGCATGCTGGACGAGTTCGTCCATCTCGGCCTTGCCCTTGGCTGCGCCGTTGATCTTGGCGCCCCAAGCCACGTTTTCATAGATGGATTTGGGGAACGGGTTCGGCTTCTGAAAGACCATCCCGATGCGTCGCCTTATCTCGACCGGGTCGATCTCGGGGTCGTATATGTTCTCGCCGTGGTAGCGGACGGCACCAGTCACCCGTGCGGCCGGAATGAGGTCGTTCATCCGATTCAAGGACCGCAACACGGTCGATTTGCCACAACCCGAGGGGCCGATGAGGGCCGTGATCTGCTGTGCATGGAAGTCCATGGTCACCGCGTCGACCACGCGGAACGACCCGTAGTACACCTCCATGCCCTCGGTTGCGATCACTGTCGCTTTCGAGGCAGGAACAGATTCTCGTTGGTCCTGGCGGGCAGAGCCCCCAGGCTCACCAACCTGGCCGTCATCACCCGGCGCGGCCGTCGGGACTTCGCTCGAGGTGCTCTCGGACTGCGTCTCGTTGGTCAAGTCGATCTCCTGGGTCGCTGAGTGCTCGTAGCTGCTCTTGGTCGACATCTCTCTGACGGTTTCCCTATTGCTGGACTTCGGATCGGCCACTCAACGTGCGAGCAGCAATTGTGATGATCAGGACCAGGAGCATCAGCTCCAATGCGCCGGCCCATGCCCTGGCGTGGGCCGCTTCGAACGGCCCGCGGGCCTCATTGTAAATGATCAGCGGCAGCGCCGACTGGGGCGCGCTGATCAGGTTGGGGACGACAGTGAAGGCACCGAGCGCGGTCAACAAAAGCGGTGCCGTCTCCCCCGCGGCCCGGCCAATTGCCAGCATCGAACCTGTGACAAGGCCGCTCGAAGCCGTTGGGAGCACGATCTGGGTGACCACCTGCCACCTTCGAGCGCCCAGCCCGTAGGCGGCGTTGCGAAGGTCGTCGGGCACCAGGCGAAGCACCTCCTCGGCGGTCCTGGCGACGATCGGCATCATCAACAGGCTCAGGGCCAGCCCACCGGCGAGGGTGGAGAACCCGATCGAGAACCCGATGTTGCCCTGAACCAGAAGGGCGTATATGTATAGGCCGATGAATATCGACGGGACGCCGGTCATGACGTCGGTGAAGAATTGGATGAAAGGCGCCAGTTTGGCGTCCTTGTACTCGACGACGTAGGTCGCCGCTCCCACACCGAGCGGCACTGCGACCAGGCTGGCGATCAGGACCATGTAGAGGGTGCCCACCAGACCGTTGAGGTATCCCCCACCCACGGTCCGTTGTGAGAAGATCTGAGTCGAGGTCAAGAACTCCCAGTTCATCGCACCTATGCCCCTCCGGATCACTTCGATGAGGATCAGCACGATCGGGATCAAGGCAAGAACGACGGCGAGCACCAGGATCCCTGTCATCAGCCTGTTTCTGCGGTTCCGCTTGGCCGCGTTTGGGGTCCGCTCCTTGAGCGAACGAATTCGATCAGGAGGGCGGCTTTCGACTGTCACAGTCATACGCTGGCGTCTCCCATCACCCGGCCACCTGTCAGCATCACAATGCCTCGGGCGATCATGTTGACGATCACCGTGATGACGAAGAGGAGCACCCCGACACCGATCAACGCCCTGACATTCTCTGGCGCCGCCTCCTGGAAGGTGATGGCGATGATCCCTGCCATCGACTGGCCACCGAGAAAGACACTGTCCGGGATCTGCTTGGCGCCACCGATGAGCATGGCCACCGCGATGGTCTCACCCAGTGCCCTGCCGAGCCCCAGCATGGTGGCACCGATGATCCCGGGCCTCGCCCTGGGTAGGACGATGAACTTCATCATCTCCCACCGGGTCGCTCCGAGCCCGTATGCCGCCTGAATCTCGGAATCCGGTGTCTTCGACATCACCTCACGAGTGACGGCGGTGATGATGGGGAGGACCATGATCGACAACACCACGCCGGCGGCGAAGTAGTTGTAGGTGACAACGGGGGGTGCGAGAAATGGGATGAACCTCCCCAGGCTGTCGCCAATGAATTCCATCGCCGGCCGAAGCACGACAGGTACGAAGAAGAGGAGCCCCCAGAGGCCGTAAACGACGCTGGGGACGGCTGCGAGCAACTCGATGGCATATGAGAGTGGCTTGCGGATTCGTCGTCCGGCCACATTGGTCAGATAGAGCGCAGTTCCAACGGCCAGTGGCACCGCTATGAGAAGAGCGATCCCTGATGTGACGAGTGTGCCGACGATGAAGGCCAGGGCTCCGTATTCCCCCGTGATCTCAGTGCGCGAGGTGCCGGGATCCCAAGTGGACCCGGTGACGAAGTTCCAACCCTCCTTCTGAAACACCGGCCAGGCATCGATCGCGGTGGAGATGAGCATGGTGGCGAGGATGATGAGGACGCTGGCGCCGGCCAGGGCCAGGAGCCGTCGAAACCACTTGTCGGCGCCGGACTGCTTTCCGGTCAGGAGCGGACGCCGGGCCGGGGCCTGCTCTTGGTCGGTAGCTGTCACGGTTGGTCAGTCTCCTGGCTGTCGGTTCGCCGGTCACGGAGGCCCCGAAAATGAGGCCCCCGAAACCTAGTTGCGAGCTGGTGTGCAGGTCTCGCCGATCAGCCCTGTGAGTTGACCAGATCGAGCTTGGCCAGAGCCTTCTCCTCGAGTGAGGCGGGCAGTGGCGCATAGCCCAGCTCCTCGGCCAGGGAGTCTCCTTGGGTCAGGTCCCAGGTGATCCAGCCCTTGAGGGCAGCGGCGATGTTGTCCTCGTAACCACAGCTCCAGAGCAACAGCCATGTGGCACCGGCAATCGGATAACCGTCGCCACCGACGCCGAGGATGTTGAAGCGGAGGTCGTCGGGGATCTCGATCCCGTCGGCCGCGGCAGCCGTCGACTCCAGGGTCGGGGTAATGGCGTTCCCGTCGGCGTTGATCATGTCGGCCACGGGGATCCCGGTCTCCAGCGCATAGGACAGCTCGATGTAACCGATTGCACCGGGGTTCTGCTGGATCTGGGCGGCGACACCGTCGTTCTTCTCACCACCAACCGAGTTGGGGGCGGGCCACTCGACCTCTTTGCCCGCACCGGGACCGTTGGCCCAGGCATCCGACACATCGCTCAAATAGGTGGTGAAGATGCTGGTTGTTCCGGAGCCATCGGAGCGGTGGGCCACGATTATCGGCTCATCCGGCAACGAGACACCATCGTTCAGTGCGGCGATGGCAGGATCACTCCAGTTGTCGATGTTGCCCAGGAAGACATCGGCCAATGTGGGCCCGTCGAGAGTCAGCGAATCGACACCGTCGAGGTTGTAGCCGAGTGACACCGCGCCAAACACGGTCGGGACGTGGATCGCGTCGCAACCGCGAGCGTCCTGCGCAGCGGCGACCTCGTCGTCCTTGAGAAAAGCGTCCGACGCGCCGAAGTCGGTCTGTTGACCGATGAACTGCTCGACACCCCCGCCAGAGCCGATCGACTGGTAGTTGATCGAGATACCGGGCTGCACATTGGCTGTGTACTCCCCGATCCACTCCTGATATATCGGGTCCGGGAACGATGCTCCCGCACCGAGGAGATCGGCCGAGAGGTCCGTGCCGCCGGACCCGGCCGTGGTGGTGGTGTCGCCACTGCTGCCGCCACAAGCGGCCACAACGAGCGCGAACACGGCCAGCGCTGCGATGAAACGCGCGATTCGGGGACTCATCCCGTTTAGCTCCTTGATAGGGATCGATTTTCATCTCGGGCCATGGGAAAGCCCCCAGGCCCACCTGCAACGTAGGTTGTCCCCTTAACCACCCTCTGACCCCACGGTGAACGGCAGGTGAACGTTTTCTTCGAGTCTGGGCCGCCTCGAACGGCGGTTCTAAGGGCGTTTCAGATGGTGGCGGTCGCCCGAGCCCGGGCCAGCTCTTGGAGGGTGGTGTGGGCATCGATCCCCGCCCCGCCCACGATCCGCGCCCACGATCCGTCGCCGCGGAGCTCCCACGCCAGGGTGTCATCGGCCATGAGCACATCGAGGATCTGATCGATCCTGAACTGGAGGTCGGGGTCGGTCACCGGAGCCAATGCCTCCACCCGGCGATCGAGGTTCCTCGGCATCAGGTCCGCCGACCCCATGTAGTAGGTGCGGTCCCTCCCACGCGCACCGAAGCGATAGACACGCGAATGCTCGAGATAGCGGCCCACGATCGAGCGCACCTTGATGTTCTCGGACAGACCTTCGATTCCCGGCCGGAGACAGCAAATACCACGGACTATGAGGTCGATCCGGACACCGGCCACCGAGGCGTGATACAAGGCGCCGATCATCCGGGCATCGACTAGAGAGTTCATCTTCAACGTGATCTGCCCGTCGGGTCGTGACGACTCGCCCTCGATCAGCTCGAGGAGACGGTTCCTGATCCCGTTCGGGGAGACCGCCAACCGGTTGTATGTGGTCTGCCTCGAGTAGCCGGTGAGGTAGTTGAAGAGCTCGGAGAGGTCTGATCCGACCTCCGGCTCGGCCGTGAAGACCCCGAGGTCCTCATAAGTGCGCGCTGTCTTCTCGTTGTAGTTGCCGGTCCCGATGTGGGCATAGCGGACCACACCCTCACCCTCCCGACGCACAACCAACGCCAGTTTGGTATGAGTCTTCAGCCCGACCACCCCGTAGGTGACGTGGACCCCGGCATCCTCGAGACGCTGGGCCCACTCGATGTTCCTCTCTTCGTCGAATCTCGCCTTGAGCTCGATCAGGGCGGCCACCTGCTTGCCCGATTCCGCAGCCTTGATCAAGGATCCCATGATCGAGCTGTCCGACGAGGTCCGATAGAGGGTCATCTTGATGGCCAGCACCTTGGGATCGGTGGCGGCGCGCTCTATGAAACCTTCCACGGTCGTGGTGAAGCTGTCGTAGGGATGATGTGCCATCAGATCGCCCTGCCGGATGACCTCGAAGAAGTCTGCGCTCTCCCCGGCGGGTGCTTGGAGGCGCGGAGGGGTGACACCGGTGAAAGTCTCGAACTTGAGCTCCGGGCGGTCGACTTCGTAGAGACCGATGAGACCCGCCATGTCCAGGGGCCCCTCCATCCGGTAGACGTCGTCCTCGGTGGCGCCCATCTCCCGGAGCAGCAAATCGAGCACCCCCGCCGGCATGTCAGGATGGATCTCGAGGCGCACCACACTCCCGAACCGACGCTGGGTCAGCTCCGACTCGATGGCCATGAGCAAATCGCCGCCCTCGTCCTCCTCGACCTCGAAGTCGGCGTTACGGGTGACACGAAAGACGTCGTTGCCCAGGACCTCCATGCCGGGGAAGAGAGCATCCAGATGTGCGGCGATGACCTGTTCCAGCGGAACGAAGCGCTCCAGGTCCGGAAGCACCACGAATCGCGGCAGGATCGGGGGCACCTTCACACGGGCGAACTTCTGCAGACCGGTCTCGGGGTTTCGGACCAGGACCGCAAGGTTCAGGGAGAGATTCGAGATGTATGGGAAGGGGTGCGAGGGGTCGACGGCGAGCGGAGTGAGCACCGGGAAGACCAGTTCCCGAAACTGTCGATCGAGAAACTCCTTGTCATCGATCTCGAGTGTGGAGTAGTCACTGAAGACGATGCCTTCGTTGGACAGCGCCGGGGCAACTTCGGAGAGGAATTGTTTCGAGATGGCGTCGGTCTGCAACTCGACCTCCTTCCTGATCGCTGCAAGCTGCTGACTCGGTGTCATCCCATCCGGCGGTGTGAACCCCACGCCATGAGCGACCTGCTCCTTCAGGCCGGCGACTCGAACCTGGAAGAACTCGTCGAGATTCAAGGCCCAGATGGCGAGGAATTTGACCTTTTCGAGCAACGGGAAGTCCGGCCGAGCGGACAGGGCGAGCACGCGATGGTTGAAGGCGAGCCACGACAGCTCCCGGTTGATGAACCTGTCCGGGTTGAAAGTCTCGGTCACGTCGCCAGTGGTTACCACTTCTTGCCTACCCTCGCGTCAACGGCCCAGCCCGAGACCGCCGAGGAGGAAGAGACGGAGGTGCGTTGCCACCTGGCCGATCTGCCGCTCGGGATCCGGGCCCGAGATCACCGCTTTGGCTGCCGACATGATCGTGTCCTGGATGAGACGCCCGGCCAGTTCCGGAGGCATAGACCTGAACTCGCCGGTCTCGACGGCCTCGTAGTACATGGCGATCATGGCATGGGCCAGGTTCGCGTGAGCCTGTCGGATCCGGCTTTGCGCCTCCAAGCCCATCCGGCCGACTTCACGATGGAGTATCAGCCCGAGGACGGGATCGTTGACCACGAACTGGACGGTTCTCACCGCCAGATCGGCCAGACGATCTGACGCGGACGCACCACGGTCACCCTCCACGAGCAATCTGTCCACTACGAGCGGGAGCTCCTCTTCCACCAGTGTGGCGATGAGATCGTCCCGGTCACTGAAGTAGTCATAGAGCGTGGTCCGCCCCACCCCGGCGGCCAAGGCGATCTCCCCGAGCGGTATTTCAGCCGTCCCCGCTTCGGCGATCAGCCGTTGGGCCGCTTCGAGCAACTCGGCCCTGATCAGGGTCTTGTGCTCGTCGATAGAGGTGGCACGTATCCGTGGCATGGGCACAGGCTATCTCGCCTCCCCGGGTAGAGCCATGGTCATAAACACCGAGAGTGGCGCTCGATCGCGTAGATTCCTCAATCAAAGGAGGAGACGAATATGGCTAGCGACCAAGACAACGTCGCCACCACGACAGTCAGGAAGGGCGCCAGACCGTGGAGCGGCTTCTTCCTCGGGCTGATCCTGGGGCTTGCCCTGGCGGTCGTGTTGCAGCAGGCCGGCGTCTGGCCACTCGACCGGCTCCTCCTCTTTGGCCTACCTGGCCTGATGGCACTCATCGGCATGTTGCTGAGCGCCCTGGGCCGAGATCGAGTTGGGGCCCTGGCCAGCATCCTCCCCCTCATCCTGGCCGTCGCCCTCATAGCGTTCGGGGCCACCGGGTTCGCCGGGATCAACGAGCACGGAGAGCTCAACGGCGGCTGCACGGTGGAGGCGGCGTCCGACCTCGACACGACCGTGGTCACGGACACCAGTCGGCAGAACCCCTTCGAGGTCGACCCCGACGGCGGCCTCTCCTGGATGGCGACCTCCCCGGGCCCGATCATGAATCACTTCTGGTCGATCTATGTGGATGTGGGCGGGTTCAACATAGAGGTAGCCGGGAACGATAAGGCCGAGCCAAATACCGATGGGGACATGGACAATGTCGGTGATGTCCCTGATGTGTCGGGCTATGTGGCCGACATCTCGAACTACGCGGGGGTTGAGCTGCGTGGCGTACTCGAGGTCGGAGGCGGCATCGACGGCGAAGGTGGAGCCTGTGACGGTTTCGGCTTCGTGCGACTGGTCGCCGATCCACTTTCCACCCTGATCTCGCAAATTGCGGCAGGAATCGGTCTGATCGCCTTGATCGCCCTGCTCGTCCTCGCTTTCAATCGCACCCGTGCGGCAGAGCCAGTTCAAGACGAGTTGACTGCCGCCGCCGGGGCCGGGGCAATGGCCGCCGGCGAGACTTCGGGTGATGGCGAAGCAGAGCGGATGTCGGGACGGCATGTCAGCCCGGCCGAGGGCGCTGAAGACACCGGCCTGGAAGGCCAGCCAGGTGACGACGGCGAGGCCGATGGCGAGGACGATCAGCCGCCCTACTTTTAGAGGTCAGTCGGCCAGATGACGCCGATGACTGGGAGACACGCGCGGCCCGATTAGTCGACGGACCATTAGGCCATCTTGGAAAACGACGGGGTTGCCGCCAAACTCCGAGGGTGACTACAGCCCAGATTCAGCTCGTTGAAGAGCTGGTCGCCGACTGGAGGGCGCAGGCTGCCTGCTCAGGCTTCTACAATGCGCTCTTCTTCCCCGTCGGTGACACTGAACAGGAAAAAGTTGAACAGGCGAAGGCCATTTGCGCTACCTGCCAGGTGAGTGACGAGTGTCTCGAGTATGCCTTGGAGACCAATCAGAGAGCCGGCATATGGGGTGGTACGTCCGAGAAGGAGCGCAAGTCACTGAGACGCAAGTGGCTGGCGGTCAGACGCCGGGGCTGACACACCTGGTCTATCGGTGACCAACAAGAAGGCTGCTCTCGGGACCGGTGTGCTGTTCTTGGTCAACGGCCTCGTCCTCGGCAGTTGGCTGCCACGGATCCCCGAGCTCCGCGATCGCCTCGGCATCGACCTGGGGGCTCTCGGGCTGATCCTCGCCGCCGGGTCGTTCGGATCGCTCCTCGGCTCCGCGGTGTCCGGCCTCGCGGTCAGGAGACTCGGGTCACGCGTTGCCGGCATCGCCGCAGCTTTGACGCTCCTGGGGGTCCTACCCATGCTTGCCCTCGCCTCTGATGTCCTGGTGCTCGCTGGAGTGCTCGCTTCTATCGGGTTCGTCGACTCCAATGCCGATGTCGCGATGAACGCGATCGGTGTGCGGGTCGAAGCGAACGTCGGCAAGTCGATAATGACCCGACTTCACGGCATATGGAGCTTGGGAACGCTGATGGGCGCTGCGGCGGGTGCCCTGTCGATCTTGGCCGGGGTCGATCTCGGGACTCAATTGATCGCCACCTCGCTGGCCGGCGCCACGCTGGTCCTGTTGGCTAGCCCCATGATCCCGGGGGCACCGACCCGATCCGGGCTCGGCGCCCGTGCGGGACGTCTGGCTCTGGGGCTCATGGTGGCGGGCGGCGCCGCCGTGATCATCGAGGGGATCCCCGGCGATTGGAGCGCTATCTTCCTGGTGGATGTGACAGCATCAACCGCGTCCATTGCCGGCGCAGGAGTGATCGTCTTCACAGCCGGAATGCTGGTCGGGCGGCTCAGTGGCGATCACGTGGTCGACCGTTTCGGCTCGACCCCCACGATTGCCTCGGGTCTGGGCCTGGCCGTGGCTTCGATGCTCATGGTGACGATCAGCGGGTCGACGGCGCCTGCCTTGGTCGGCTTTGGCCTCTGGGGTGTGGGTATGTCCGTCACCCTGCCGATCATGTACAAGCTGGCCGGCTCGCACCCGGCGTTCGGCGAGGGATCGGGGCTCGCCGCGCTCACTGTGGGCACACGCCTGGGGCTGATGGTGGCACCGGCCGCGGTCGGCCTTGGTGCGTCGCGTTGGGGCTTATCCACTTCGTTGGTCGTGGTTGTCGTGGCTGCCTCGCTGCTGTCGTTCGTTGCTCTCCGTATGACCCTCAGTCTCGATCGCGACTCTTCTGATTCCATTCCTCCCGCCGTCGCCTCATAATGTGAGAGCAACAGATCGGGGATGATCAGATGAACAAGCAGGCTGAGTACGTGCTGCGGACCGTCGAGGAGCGCGGGATCCGTTTCATCCGCCTCTGGTTCACCGACGTCCAGGGTTTCCTCAAGTCGGTGGCTATCAGTCCGGCCGAGTTGGATGTCGCTTTCGACGAGGGGATGACTTTCGACGGCTCCTCCATCGACGGCTATGCACGAATCCAGGAAGCCGACATGCTTGCCCGCCCCGACCCATCCACCTTCGCCGTCCTCCCCTGGCGGACCGAGCAGCAGGTGGCCCGCATGTTTTGTGACATCGCAACGCCGGACGGTGAGCCATTTGCCGGCGACCCGCGAACGGTCCTGAAGCGAAACCTGGCCAAGGCGTCCGACATGGGCTACACCTTCTTTGCCGCACCCGAGCTCGAGTTCTTCTACTTCCGCGACTCGGGGCCTGAGCCCCAGGTGCTGGATCGGGGCGGCTACTTCGACCTGACGCCGCTCGACGTCGCTCAGGAGTACCGGCGTAAGACGATCAACGCCCTCGAGCTCATGGGCATACCGATCGAGCACTCTCACCACGAAGTGGCACCGAGTCAGCACGAGATCATCGCCCGCTACACCGACGCCCTCACCATGGCCGACAACATCATGACCTCTCGGCTGACGGTCAAGGAGGTCGCCCTCCAGCATGACATCTACGCCACCTTCATGCCCAAGCCGCTGGAGGACCATGACGGGTCGGGGATGCACCTTCACCTATCGCTCTTCGAGAACGACGTCAACGCATTCCACGAGCCGGGCACCCCCGGAGGGCTATCCAAGGTCGGCCAGGCTTTCATCGCCGGGCTCCTGAGACATGCCTCCGAGATAACGGCCGTCACCAACCAGTGGGTCAACTCCTACAAGCGCCTGGTCGCCGGTTTCGACGCTCCCATCTATATCTCCTGGGCCCGGAACAACCAATCGGCCCTGGTCAGGGTGCCCACGGTGAAGAGGAACAAACCATCGAGTGTCAGGGTGGAATATCGTGCAGCCGACGCCGCCTGCAACCCCTATCTGACGTTGTCCGTCCTCCTCGCGGCCGGGCTGGCCGGGATCAGGGAGGGTTATGAGATCCCGCCTGAGATCGCGGCCAATGTCCATCAGATGACCCCCGCCGAGCGCGCCGCCGCCGGTGCCAAGCGGCTCCCAGAGACGCTGTCCGAGGCCCTGGACATAATGGAGCGGTCAGAGCTGGTGGCCGAAGCCCTCGGAGAGCATGTTTTCGATTGGTTCCTGCGAAACAAGCGCGAGGAGTGGGTCCGCTTCCAGCACCATGTGTCGCGATTCGAATTGGACACCTACCTGCCGGTGCTGTGAACGTCGCCCTGCACCCCGCCCAATGCTCGGAGAGCGTGATGGATGGCCTGACCCTGGCCGGGGCAAGCCATGTCGAGACTGAGGAGCTGGACCCTGACGACCGGCTCATAGGCGAGGCCGACATCCTCTTGGTCGAGCTCGGGGATCAGCCGATGCGGCGCTTGCGTGAGATTTCACGGATCGTCGACGACATCGCCCTACCGGTCATCCTCGTGGTCTCGCTCGACCAGCTGGCTCTGATCGAGAGCACACCGGGGGTGTCCGACTTCATCACCACCCCGGTCGACCCCCTCGAGCTGCGGTTGCGGCTGCAACGGCTCACCAAAGAGGCAAGCATCACCGATTTGATCGGGTTCAAGGACCTGGAGCTAAACACCCTGAACTATCAGGCGACCCTTGCCGCTGTCCCGATCGATCTCACCTTCATGGAGTACGAGCTTCTCCGCTTCCTGGTCGAGAACCCGGTCCGGGTCTGGTCCCGAGAGCAACTGCTCTCCAAGGTGTGGGGATACGAGTACTACGGGGGCGCCCGCACCGTCGACGTCCACATCCGCCGTCTCCGCTCCAAGCTAGGTGAGGAACGCGCCTCCTGGATCACCACGGTCCGCTCCGTCGGCTACCGCTTCGGCTAGTCCATCTTCTTCGCGCAACCAGCCACCGCTTCACCTATCAGATGCTCACCACCGACCTGGCCGGCTGTCTGGCCACCCTCATCGAGACCGGAAGAGCTCGCACCCTCGTTTCATGACCGCGTGCGACCAGCCACCACCGCGTTGGGCAACTGCACGCGCAAGCCGGGGGAAGCGACCACAATTGGGGGATGGGTTTTCGCACCAAGCAGATACACGCAGGGGTTACCCCCGACCCGGTGACCGGGGCCATCCTGACCCCCATCTACCAGTCGACCACCTTCGTCCAGGATTCGGTGGACGAGTACATGGGCAAGGGGTTCTCGTACAGCAGGGCCGGCAATCCAACGGTCCGGGCACTGGAGGACAGGCTGACTGCCCTCGAAGGGGGGCATGACACGACGGCGTACGGGTCGGGGATGGCGGCGACGGTGGCCGTGTTCCTCGGTCTCCTGAAGGCGGGAGACCACGTGGTCATCGCCGACGTCGTGTACGGCGGGACCTACCGCTTCGCCGACCAATTCCTCACCAAATTCGGTGTCGATGTCGATTTCGCGGATGCCACCGATCTCGACTCGGTCAAGGGGCTGCTCCGACCCGAGACACGGCTCGTGTTCACCGAGACACCCGCCAACCCGACGCTCAAGGTGACCGACCTCGCCGCCGTGTCGGAGATCTGCCGAGAGGCCGGCGCCCTCCATGTCACCGACAACACATTCCTCACCCCGTACTTCCAGAGACCATTCGACCTCGGCGCCGACGTCGTCATCCACTCCACCACCAAGTTCCTCGACGGCCACAACGCCACCCTGGGCGGGGCCGTGGTTGTGGCGAGCCCGGAGCTCCAGGAGCCGATCGCCTTCGCCCGCCTCTCCGCCGGCCTGGTGATGTCGCCCATGGTCGCCTGGCTCACACTTCAGGGGACCAAGACCCTCAGTGAGCGGATGGACGGTCAGTCGGCCAACGCCCTGGCAGTGGCGAGTTGGCTACAAGACCACCCCAAGATCGAATACGTGAACTATCCGGGCCTACCCACCCATCCCCAGCACGAATTGTCCAGCAGCCAGGCCAGCGGCTACGGGGCCCTCGTGTGCTTCGAGCTGAAAGGTGGAATCGAGACCGGCAAGAAACTCATGGACGCCGTTGAGCTCTGGAGCCTGGCCGAGAACCTGGGCTCGGTCGAGTCGCTGATCACACACCCGGTGACGATGACTCATGCCGCGGTGCCAGCCGAAGAGCGCCTGGCCGCAGGGATCACCGACGGCCTGGTTCGGCTCTCAGTCGGCCTCGAAGACGTCGAAGATCTCATCGCCGATCTCGATGGCGCGCTCGCCCGGGTGTGATCGGCGGGCACGACGGTTGTCACCGTGAGTCGCTCCAAGCTGATCATCGTCGGGATCCTCATCGTCGGGCTCGTGGTTGTGATGGCTACCACCGGGCCCCGACCCGAGGTGGAGGCGAGCGGCTCGGTCGCCAGGGAAGGCGGCGTGTGCCTCCAACTCGAACAGTGGGGATTGTTCGGGTGGGTGATCGTCGGCCAGACGTATACGCAGACCGACGTCACCGAGGGCAATTGGCACACTCCCCCCGCCAGCAACCCCGACTGCGAGCAGGTCGCAAATGCCGACTATGAGATCACCCTGCCCTCCCCCAGCCCCTCAGACGTATATCGGATATGCGGGCTGGACGACAATCAGCCCTGTCTCGACTTCAACCTGGTCGACGTGCCCTGACCAGGGTGTCCCGTGCGTACTCGGTGCCATGCTCGGTCTCGACCGGGCGCCGGGCGACGATCGACTCCACGATCACGAGATCGGGGAGCCACATGATGATCTCGTCGAGATCCCAGAGCACCTCCGGGTATTGGGGGCCACCCCATCCATGCTCGATATTGGTTCGATCATGACCGACCATGAACAACTCGCCGCCGGGCTCCAGCCATGTGGCCGAGCGGGCGACCACTTGCTCGAATTCCGGTGGGACCAGGTGCAAGTAAGCGATCAGAATCAAGTCGAACGAGGCGCCGGGCTCCCATTCGAGAACATCGGCCTCCACCCACTCCACCTCATCGTCCTGCTCCGCCCCCCGGCCCAGAGCAACCCCGGAGAAGTCGACCGCAGTGGTGTCCCACCCCAGTGAGGCGAGCCAGACGGCGTTGCGTCCCTCACCGGCGGCCAGGTCCAGGCCCCGGCCCGGCGATTTGTCCTTGAGGCGGTCTTCAACGAAAAGGTTCGGCGTGGCCGACCACAACCGTTCGGACGCCTTGTAACGCTCGTCCCAATGGGATGCATCCATGCTCAGCCGAATTCGATTCCCTGGGCGAGCGGGAGATCGTCTCCCCAGTTGATCGTCGTCGTCTGCCGACGCATATAGGCCTTCCAGGCGTCGGAGCCGGCCTCACGGCCTCCCCCCGTCTCCTTCTCGCCACCGAATGCGCCGCCGATCTCGGCACCGGACGTGCCGATGTTCACGTTGGCTATGCCACAGTCGGACCCCGTGTCACTCAGGAACCGCTCGGCGTTCTTGAGGGACTCGGTGAAGATGGCCGAAGAGAGGCCCTGGGTCACTCCGTTCTGGATGGCGATGGCCTCTTCCAGGCTGTCGAATTCGATGACCCAGAGGATCGGCGCAAAAGTCTCCTGTTGGGTGATCGAGGCCTCTTTGGGAACCACGGCGATGGTCGGCTCGACGAAGAAGCCGTCTCGATCGACTCGCTGGCCACCGGTCACGATCCTTGCCCCCTGTTCCCGGGCCAAGTCGAGAGCCGCCATCATCTGATCGACCGCTTTCTCTCCTGCCAGCGGCCCCATCAGTGTCCCGGCCTCGAGCGGATCACCCACCTTGACCTGGCGATATGCCTCGACGAGCCGGCTGATCAACTTGTCGGCTACGGCCTTGTGCACCAACAGGCGGCGCAAGGAAGTGCAACGCTGGCCGGCGGTGCCTACCGCCGAGAACACCGTGGCCCGAACGGCCAGCTCGAGGTCGGCATCGTCCATCACGATGACGGCGTTGTTCCCCCCCAACTCGAGGATGGTCCGACCCATTCTCTGGGCGACCGCGGGGCCGACGATCCGGCCCATGTTGCAGGACCCCGTCGCCGAGATGAGAGGAAGCCTCGTGTCCTGGTTCATTCGGGTGCCAACCGTGGCGCCATCACCGACGACGAGGTTGAAGACCCCCTCGAAACCACTACCGGCCATCACATCGCTGGCGATCTTGGTGACGGCGATGGCGGTGAGAGGGGTCCGTTCCGAGGGCTTCCACACGACCGTGTCCCCACACACTGCTGCGATCGCCGCGTTCCAGGACCAAACCGCCACCGGGAAGTTGAAGGCCGAGATGACTCCAACCGGGCCCAAGGGGTGCCACTGCTCGTACATACGGTGGTTGGGCCGCTCCGAGGCCATCGTGTTGCCATACAGCTGACGGGACAACCCGACGGCGAAGTCGCAGATGTCGACCATCTCCTGGACCTCACCCACCCCCTCGGGGAGGATCTTCCCCACTTCGAGGGTCACCAGGGCACCCAGAGGCTCGATCTTGTCCCGAAGGGCGTCACCGAGCTTACGGATGTACTGGCCCCGCTGAGGCGCGGGAAGCGCTCTCCATCTTTGGAAGGTCTCGACCGAGTTTGCAGCCACACGGTCGTAGTCGGCTACGGAAGCCATGGTGACCCTGCCCAGGTTGTCGCCGGTGGCCGGGTTCACCACTTCGATTTCATCGCCGCCGGCGTCGAGCCACTCACCGGCATAGACCCCCGAGTTGACCCTGGACAGGCCCAACGCCTCAAAGACTTGTTGTTGGTTCATCGCGCCGCCACCACCTCTATCTCGACGAGAAACCCACCGGGCAATGCCCCCGCCTGAAAGGCAGAGCGCGCCGGTGGGGCACCCTTGAAGCAGCCGCCATAGATCTCGTTGACCTTCGGGTAGTCGGCCATGTCGGAGAGGAAGATCGTCGTCTTCACGATGTCGTCATAGCCCAGGCCGACGTCGTCGAGCGTGGCACCGATGTTGTCCATCACCTGACGAGCCTGGACCTCGATGTCGTCCGGGCGCCGGTCCCCCGTGACCGGGTCGATCGCCACCTGCCCGCTCAGGAAGACCAGGCCAGCGGCCTCGGTGACCAGGGAATATGGGCCTATCGCACTCGGTGCAGACGGCGTCTCGGGTACGGTCTTGGGCAATTCGGGGCTCCTCTCGGCAACAGGTTGAGAGTACCCGAGATCAGCTCCTGACCCAGATCCCGATGGACGCAGGTCGCATCGTCTCGGTCACAGCTGTGACCCACTCATCGGCGAGACCGTTGAGGTCAGTCCGATCCTTGAGTGAGGCGACGAAGCCGTCCACCACTCGCTCGGCGTCATAACGCGTTCGGTAGAACTTTCGGTCGACCCAATGCAACAACCGGCGACGGACCGGGTTGAAGAGGGCTGCGACAGCCAATGTGGAACCGGCCACGAACAGAGGTGACTCGCCGCCGAGCCGCGTGGGCAGCCAGGCCGCCCCAGCCGCGTAGACCACCACCAGGAGCCCGATCACCAGCACATATCCGACGGTGCGGGAGATGATCCGATCGATCTCGAACAATCGATAGCGAAACACTGCGACGGCGATGGCCAGCGGGACCATGAGGGTGGCGGCTCCAAATAAGCGTTGGCGGCGAACCCGACCACCGATAGGGCTCCTGAGGGCGAATCGGGGAGATTGCCCGAGATCGTGTACCCGACGACGAAGATCGCAACGGTCGACAGGAGCCACTTCAACTGATGACGCTTGATTGTGTCCCCCCTCCGGTAACGCAGGATCAGCGCCGCCACACCCGAGACGCTGAGGAGGACCAGCGCCGGCGTCCATAGGATTTCGAACCAGGGCCCAAAGACGTCCTCGCCCAGGAATCCGATCGGGTTTGCGACCGTCCAATTGGCATCGAGCGGGCCAACTCGCTCGGAGAATGCCCCGAAAAAGAGCATGAAGGCCATCATCGCCACCTCCAGGGCGACCAGCACTCGCCAACGTCGGCTGAGGAGCCTGCCGTCCGGGAACACCATGAAGAGCAGGAAGAGCGGGTAGATGAAGTAGATCCGAACTCACGGACGACGCGGCGATGATCGCCACCTGTGGCCAGAACCCGTGCACCGGAGGCGTCCAACTGGCTAGGGTAAGGGTAACCAGGACCGATCATCGCTGCGAGAGAGAGCGAGGGCGGTGCCGATGATCAGGAGCAGCCAACCCACGGAGTTTCGCGGATGTCGGTTGAGGATCGCAGCCGCCGTAATCGCGTGATGCCGGAACAGCGACAGGGCGAATGAGGGGGTCGGAACCCAGGGCAGTGTCGGTGTTGGCGACAATAAGACACCAGGGGCCAACACGGTCGCCACCGCGATCGACCATGCGAACCCCAGATAGCAGTCGGGCCCACTTCATCACATGATGATCAGGGCTCTACCGTTACGAGTCAGTTACGAGGTCGGCCGGACGAGCCGAGGCTATCTCTAGGAGAAGGAGTTCCCACAACCGCAGGTGCGGGTCACGTTGGGATTCTCGATGGCAAAACCGGCGCCCATGAGTCCGTCCTTGTAATCCAAGGTGGAGCCTTTGACCATCTCGGCACTCTGGGGGTCGACGACCACTCGTATATCCCCGAACTGCTCGACGATGTCGTCGTCGTCGATCTGGCTGTCGAAGTACATCTCGTAGGAGAAACCACTGCACCCGCCTGGCCGAACCGCCATGCGCAACGCCAAACCGGGCTCATCCTCGGACGCGATCAACTGACCGATCTTCTCCACGGCGAAGTCAGTGACCTTGACCGTCTTGTCGGGCCTGTTGGACTTGATGCTTAGGATCTGTGTCATCTCTCTGACCTTATTGCCTGTTCGGACATTGTAACCGCGATCTAGGGGGCGACCATTCCCACTACATCAGTAGTGGAAATTACCATGAGAGCCGAGATGGTCACCCGTGAAGACGTCCTCCACACCCTCGAGGGTGTCCGTGACCCCGAGTTGGGCGGCAATGTCGTCGAGCTCGGGATGATCAGCGACGTCACCATCGACGGGTCGACCGTTGACATCGGTCTCGCCCTCACCATCGCCGAATGTCCGATGCGCAACCAGATCGAGAACGACACGTTGAGGCGGGTCGAATCGATGCCGGGCGTCGACCAGGTGAATGTGCGGACAACCGCGATGACCAAGAAGCAGCGCGCCGAGCTGATGTCCGTGGCCCGGAGCCGTGCCCGGGAGAACGCCGAGCCGACCCAGGTCTCGCCTACCACCCGGGTGATCGCGGTCAGCTCCGGGAAGGGCGGGGTCGGAAAGTCGTCGGTCTCGGTCAACCTGGCCGTATGCCTGGCCCAGGAGGGATTTCGGGTCGGGCTGCTCGACGCCGACATTTGGGGCTTCTCCACCCCGAGGATGCTGGGTGTCGAGGGTCGCCTGGAAGCCAGCGAGGAGACCAAGCTCATCAAACCGGTGGTCGCCCAGGGTGTCAAGCTCGTGTCCACCGGCCTGATCATCGAGTCTGAGGAGACCGCTCTGATGTGGCGGGGGCTGATGCTGTCCAAGGCAGTCGAGCAGTTCCTCAAACAGGTCGAGTGGGGTGAGCTGGACTACTTGGTGATCGACATGCCACCTGGCACCGGTGACATCCAGATGGCCCTGACCAGGCTGCTTCCCCAGGCGGAGATGGTGGTGGTGACCACACCACAGAGGGCGGCACAGAAGGTTGCGGTGCGCGTCGCCGATATGGCCCGTCGCTCGCACATGCCGATCGTCGGGGTCATCGAGAACATGGCCGGCCTGGCCTGCGAATGCGGGCGAGTCCACTCGGTGTTCGGCCAGGGCGGAGGTCAGGAGCTGGCCGAAGACCTGGGGGTGCCACTGATTGCATCGATACCGCTCGACACACACGTGGTTCCCGGCGGTGACTCGGGACGGCCCGTGGTGACCTCGGCACCTGAATCACCCGCCGCGGTTGCCTTACGCGCCGCCTCGGATCAGATCATCAAGCTGGTCCCGCCAGCTGACATGGAGACCTGCACGGGCCGTATCGCCAAGCTCCTGGTGGAACTCGAGGAGATCCCGGCATAGATTTCGTTGGTGCACCGGACCGGCCGATAACCCCCGGTCCGGTTCACTCGAGAGCTATCAGGCGGCTGGCTTGGGTGGCATCCAGAGATCGACTGAGAAAGGCTTCTTCTCGATCCCCTCGACCACGTAGGTGCCCATCACCTTGTCCGCAATCGTTTGACGCTGCGCATCGACGATTGGCAGTAGCCATCCGAGGCCGCACACGATCCCGTCTATCAGGTGGGCCACCTTGCGCGCCATGCCCGACCCCGAGCCAATCAGCTCACCCGTGGCATTGACGACGCGTGTCCCCATCATCGCCTTGCCCGGAGTCTGCCCGGTGACACCGTCCAGATGACCCAGATAGAGCCAGTAGGCAATGCCGAGCACGCCGAACAGCGACGAGACGACCACGCTTCGAAACAAGAGAGCCTCGACTATGAGGACGGGCAGATAATCGATCAGCCATCCGAGGGCGCGGGTTCCCCACGATGCAAGGTTGGCCGGGGTGGATACCGGCTGGTTCTCGGGGAACTCCGGTGGTGGAGTGGTCAAGGTCTCGTTCCTCCTAGTGTGTTGCTGGTCTCGCATTGAAGCATCGTCGGTTTCGGGATGGCGACCAAACTCCTTCGTTTTCGGGCCTCATTCTCGAATATGACCCCGACGGCGGGGCACTAGTCACAATGGACTTCTCACTAAGGGTCCTTTAATGACCACTCTCGGTGGTCGAAGATGGACAGGAACGTGCCAAAGCGTGGGGGCTTAGGGGAGCGGAGGCCAGACCGAAAGAGGACCTGCAAAGGTCCTCTTTCGTTTTGTCAGCCGCAGATCGACTTGACCAGGGGATAGGGATCGACCGCCGAGCCACCATGCGGGTGATACTCGAAATGGAGATGCGGTAAGTAGTCCGGAGCATTGCCGGAGCTCCCGACAGAGCCGATCACCTGCCCGGCAGAGACACTCTGGCCAACTGAGATGTCGGCATAGCTCTCGAGATGGGCATAGAAGAACTGATCGCCATTGTTCGCCTTCAGCCAGATGGCGAGGCCGCTGAGGCTGCCAGTGGTCAATCGGCGGATCGTCCCGTCGAATATCGCCACCAAAGGGGTGTTGCGGGCAGCGATCATGTCCACACCCTCGTGCCGGCGCCCACCTGATCTGGGCGCGCCCCAAGTGTCAGTGAACGAAACGGCACCGGCCACCGGGCATGCTCCACCGCTCGAAGGTGGTGGCGTGGCAGTGGCGGGGACCGTCGTCGTGGTGGCCACCGGCGCAGTTCCTTCGCTCCCCTGGCTCCCAGACGTGGTTGTGACCGGTTTTGTCGTCGTTGTCGTGGCGTTGCGCGCCGCTTCCTCCGCAGCCTTCCTGGCGGCTTCCTCGGCCGCTTTTCGGGCCGCCTCTTCCTCGGCCTGTCGTTGCACGAGACTGTCGTACACGACCTGAGCCTCCACTAGGCGGTCCTGCAGCTGGCCGGCCTTGTGCTCCAGGTCGGCGGTCACCGCCGCCTGCTCGGTCGACGTCTCCGCAAGTCGGGTCGTTTGACGATCGAGCTCGGTGCGCAGGGACTTCAGCTGGTTGATGACGTCGAGCTGTGACCCGTTGACCTGATCCAGGTACTGCCGGCTCGCCTCGAATCCCTCACTGCTGGCGTTGAACAAGATCTGAAGGTTGGCGCTGCTGGTAGAGCCCATGTACATCTCAACGGCCACCTCCTCCAATCGATGCTCGGTGTCGACGATCTTGACCTCAGCGATGTCGATCGATGAGTTGAGATCGGCGATTTCGGTCTCCAGGGCGAATTGGCGTGACCATGCGGCCTGTACTTCGGCGCCGAGGGATTCGGAGTCGGCCAGGATCCGGTTGACCTCCGCGCGGGCGCGGGCAACGTCTTCGTCGGTGACTTCGGCCAGAGCAGGCAATGCAGCCAATGCCATGACGAGGACGGCAGCGATGGTCCGTGTGAGGCGCTTCACGAGTTCAAGGGAGGGTGGCCGCGAGATCACGGCCATCCCCAGGCTATCCGGCCCTGTTCAGCCAGCAAACCGGCGTGAGCGGTCACCGAGACCTCGGCGAGCTCGTGGAGAGCAGGGGAAACGTCCGAGTAGACGATCTCGACCACTTCCCGAACGGTGCGGGCGCCCCCGGATATTGCCTGATAGATCTCCTCGTGACGCTGGCGACGATGCTCCAGGTACCAGTCGATCACCGCATCGGGCTGATCCATCTCTTCCCCGTGGCCCGGCAAGAGCCGCTCCAGGCCGGTGTGTCTCAACTTCTGCAGCGAGTCCAGGTAGGGGCCCATCCGCTCGACCATTACAGACGAGCCCCCCATGATGTGATCTCCGGTGAAGACGACATTCGCCACCCGGAAACAGAGATGGTCGTCGGAGTGGCCCGGTGTGTGGAGAATCTGGAGACCCAGCGACCCCACCTCGATCGAGTCGCCCTCCCCCACCCTCAGATCGGGATCGAATTCAGGCCCCGGGGCAAACCCGATGGCCGGGACCTCCAAGTGTCGAGCCAGGGGGTTGGCGAGTGGGGCATGATCCAAGTGGGTGTGGGTGACCAGGACGGCGACAGGTCTTCGCCCCTCGACCAGCCTGAGCAGCCCATCCTTGTGTGAGCTGTCCTTCGGGCCCGGGTCGATCACGACGACCGCCCCACTCCCATCATCGAGTAGCCAGGTGTTGGTGCCAGGGCCGGTGAAAGGGCCCGGGTTGTTGGCGAGTACGCGTTCGATCTTCATGGCCCGTCACCGGGGATGTGAACAGGCACGATGGACCCGTCACCCATGACTGTTGGCTTGACCAGGGAACGGCCATCGGCGCCGCGAGCCGAATTCAAGGCGTCCTGTATCCCTCGTCGTTGGGCAAGCCAGCGCAGATGAGCGACCGTGGGTGTGAACATTTGCAACTCGTCGTCCTCATACATGTCCAAGGCGGCGGCGGGCGCCAACCACATATGACCGACCAACTCGTCGCGGTCGATGCGCACTTCGGACGACCCGTCGCCATCGGCCAAGTAGAATCTGGTGTCGTAGCGTTTAGGGGCGAAGTCCGGTGTCACCCAACGCGAGATCATCACCAGAGAGCCACCATCCAGGATCAGGCCCGAATCGGCCAAAGCGGTCATCAATGCCTGGCCTTTGGCGTCCGGCGCCGACTTAGGGCCGGAGGTGGTGAGGGCGATGCCGGTCTCCTCGGCCAGCTCGCGGAGCGCCGCAACGCGATAGACGTGGTCGGGTGTCGAGCCCGACACCACCGACCGAGCAAGCTCCGAGTCGTCCGAGTGGTCGACACCTCCCCCCGGGAAGGCGGTCAGGCTCCCGAAGAAGCCGCGGTCGGAGCGAGTGACCATCAGCACTTCCAGGCCAACGCGCTCGCGCAACAAGAGAACTGTGGCGGCGGGGCGAGGTTCGACCGGAGTCTGGGGCACCAACACATGGTATGACCTTCCTGGCACACTTCATCTTGTGACAGATGCGAACCCATATCGCGACCTGCCTCGGGTCGAGCAGCTGGTGGCACGATTGGCACAGCACGGATTGCCGCGGCGATTAGCGGTGGACACTGCCCGGACCGCCCTCGATCTGGCGCGCGCCGCCATCGCCGAGGGCGGGGGCCCAGACGTCGGGCAACTCGCCGACGACCTGGCCATCTCGCTGAGGCGCACCTCCGTCACACCAGTCATCAACGCCAGCGGGGTGCTGCTCCACACCAATCTGGGTCGGGCAGTGCTCTGTCCCGAGGCAGTCGAGGCCGCGGCTGCGGCCGCCCGCTCATTCACCAACGTGGAGCTCGATCTCGACACCGGCGATCGGGGGAGCAGGGGCGCCTACCTGCGGAGCCTCCTCACATCCTTGACCGGCGCCGAGGACGCGATGGTGGTGAACAACAACGCAGCAGCCATCTTGCTGACTTTGGCTGCACTTGCCCGGGGGCTCTCGGTTCCGGTGGCGAGGGGCGAGATGATCGAGATCGGCGGCTCCTATCGCCTCCCTTCGGTCATGGAGGCAGGTGGCGCACATCTGGTGGAGGTGGGCACCACCAACCGCACCAGGGTCGGCGACTTCACGACCGCTCTTCAAATCCATCGCTGCGGGGCCGTGCTGCGTGTCCACCCATCCAACTATCGGGTGGAAGGATTCGTCGAGGAGGTCCCGCTGGTCGACCTGGTCACCGTGACACACCGCGCCGGTCTGGCATTGATTCACGATGTCGGCTCGGGTCTCCTCGATGCCGAAGCTCCTTGGCTTCCCCAACCGCGTTCGGATTGGCTGGCCGATGAGCCTGGAGTGAGGCAATCGATCGAAGCCGGTGCCGACTTGGTGACCTTCAGCGGCGACAAGCTGCTCGGCGGGCCGCAGGCCGGGATCATCGTCGGCAACCGGGAGGCCGTGAACCGCCTGCGGCGCGATCCCCTGGCCAGGGCGTTGCGGGTAGACGCTATCACCGACGCGGCCCTCGGCGCGACGTTGGCGGCCTACGCCGACGATCGGGTGACGGACATACCGTTCTGGCGTCACGTCAGCCTCGATGGCGAAATCCTTGCCGCACGGGCGCGGGCTGTCGCATCCGCACTCGGGGGCGAGGTGAGAGACGGGACGACGGTGATTGGGGCCGGCAGTGTCCCGGGCAAGGGCATCGTCACACCCCAAGTGGTCCTGCCGGGCGAGGACCACCTTTTCCAACGTCTGCTCGGGTGGGAGCGCCCGATCTTGACCCGACGATTCGGAAAGGACCTGTGGATCGACCTTCGGGCCGTGGAGCCCGATGACGACCGCCAGATCGCGAGCGCGGTGGCCAGTTGCCGCTGATTGGCACGGCCGGGCACGTCGATCATGGCAAGTCGACCCTGATCAAGGCCTTGACCGGGCGGGACCCAGACCGTTGGGACGAGGAAAAGCGCCGGGGACTGACCATCGATCTTGGCTTTGCCTGGACGACCCTCCCCAGCGGGGTCGAAGTCTCTTTCGTCGACGTGCCGGGGCACGAGCGATATCTGAAGAACATGTTGGCCGGGATCGAGGCCATCGACGTGGCCCTCTTCGTGGTGGCGGCCGACGAAGGGTGGATGCCCCAATCCGAAGAGCACCTGGCCGTCCTCGATCTACTCGGCATCGAGCGAGGCGTGGTCGCTCTCACGAAGATCGATGCCGTCGACGAGGAAACCACCGAGCTGGCCACACTCGAGATCCAGGATCGACTTGCAGGGAGCCGATTGCACGACTCTCCGATCGTGGCGGTCAGTGGTCGCACCGGGGAGGGTGTTGACCAGCTCCGAACTGCCCTCGGCGAGCTTGCCGCAGGAGTCGCAAGTGGAGGCGAACGGCCGCGGCTTTGGGTCGATCGCGCATTCTCGGTGGCCGGCGCCGGCACCGTGGTCACGGGGACCCTCACCGAGGGCCCCCTCGAGGTCGGCCAGGAGATCACGGTGTTCCCGTCCGAGGCCACCGCCCGAATTCGAGGGATGCAGAGCCACGAGCACGAACTGGACCGAGCCGAGCCTGGTCGGCGCCTGGCCGTGAGCCTCGGAGGCGCCGACAAGACTGGGACCCCGCGTGGGTCCATGCTCGGGTTGGCCGGTCAATGGAGCCCCACCAGCCGCTTCACGGCGCGTCTGGCTCTCGCCCGTTATGTCGAGGTGTTCCCGGACAAGGGTTCGTTTCACCTCCACATCGGTAGCGGCGCGTTGCCGGCAAGAGTCCGAATACTCGAGGACGACCTGGGATTGATCTCGATCGCGGAAGAGTTGCCGCTGCGATCCGGTGATCGATTCATACTGAGAGAAACCGGCCGAAAGCTGGTCGTCGCGGGCGGGATCCTCGTTGATCCATCACCGCCTAGGGGGCGCAGGTCGATCCTGGCGTGCCCTCAGTTCGACCCCCTCGGGTCAGCGGACTCGATTGCCACGGCACTGTTGGCAGGGCGTGGCTTGGAACAGGTGGATCGTCTCGAGGCTCAATCAGGCGGCGGCCAACCGACAGGCGCCATCAGGGTCGGCTCCACTGTCGTCACTCCTGACCGGTTCGGGGGATACGGCATCGAAGCGGTGGAGATGGTGCAAGCACACCACGACAAGCACCCTCTGCGGCCAGGTATCCCCCTTGCGACCCTTGCGACCACGTTGGCGATATCCACCGAGCTCACCGATCGACTGGTTCAAGATTCCGACCACCTGACGAGGAACGGGCCGGACGTGGCCGTGATCGGCCATCGACAGGAGATGACCGGTGAGATGAGAGAGCGATGGGCGCGGGCACGGGATCTGTTGGCACCGTCGCTCAGCGTCCCGAACGTGTCGGAGCTCGGCCTCGATCAAGAGCTACTCCATCTCCTCGGCCGAACTGGCCAGCTTGTCAGAGTCTCGGCCGATCTCGCCTTTCTCCCCGAGCAGATGGCGGAGATCGAGGACGAGCTGGCAAAGATCGGTTCACCCTTCACCGTGGCGCAGTTCCGTGACGCGACTGGGCTGACGCGGAAGTATGCAATCCCGATCCTGGAATGGGCGGACAACCAGGGCATCACCCAGCGGCAGGGGGACACCCGGATCTTGAGATGAGGGAGTCGGCCGGGCTCAGCCGACCAGGGTGGCACTCCTCCGCTCGACCTCCGTGAGCCCGCCCCAGATCCCGAATGGCTCCCGAATCTCGATGGCGTGCATGGTGCACGGTTCTTTCACCGGACACACTCCGCAAATGGCCTTAGCCTTCGTTTCCCTGCGCTCCCGCTCGTCTTTGCGCTCGAACGTTGAAGGCGGGAAGAAGAGATAGGCATGGCTACCCCGACACAGCGCGTCGAGCTGCCAATCGTCCATGGTGGACAATTCGACTCCTCCCTGTCTAGCGACAACCGGTCGGAACCTACTCACATGGATTGCCAGCGACCAGGAAGAATTTGGGAACTGCAAATTCAGTTTTCGCGATCTCACTCCGGACGGTCATCACCGACCGGGTCTACTTCGAGGAACATCCCATCCACACCCAACACGATCACCTGGTGTCCCGCCGCAATTCCGGCTTCTCGATGGGCGGTTGCCCTCCAGCGAGCACCACGTACCTCGACCAGCCCATCCGGGCCGAAGTCGACCAACGCCACGCCCCCCACCCCGACCAACCAGTCACGCCCGATGGTCTGGGTGGAGAAGCGCGCCCGTTGCACCGTCGGCATGGCCAGCAGGAAAAAGAAGAGCGCGGCCAGGACCGATGGCAGGACGAGATACCAGCGGGGGTCGATCTGACCTGACCCGTCGACGAACCAAGACCCACCCAGTTGGAGCATGACCGCACCGAGCAGGGTGAGCACCAGCACCCCGCCCCGCTGATAGGCCGCAGTGAGCAGCGCCCAGCCAAGGACGGAAAGACCGAGTGCCCATGGGCGGACAGGCAGGTTCACCACTCCCCACGAGGCAAGGAGCAGGGATATCGCACTCACGCCGGCCGCCACACCGGGACCGATGGCGAAGAACTCGAATGAGGCGATTGCCAGACCGACAACCAGAAAGAAGAAGGCGGCCTCAGGTGTCGCCGCAAGGCGAAAGAACCTGGTCGCCAAACCCGGCTTCTGAAAAGTCACCGTCTTGAGTGTCACCCCGTTCTCGAACGGCTTGATGGTCTGGACCGTGACCGCGCCATTCGCCGTCTTGAAGGTGACGCCGTTGAGATCCTGGAGGAACTGTCGAATGGTGGCCTGCAGGCTCAAACCGGTGTCTTCGGCCGCAACCCGGCCCTCGTAACCGGGCTCGCCCGTCATGTCGGGAGTGTCGTCCCCGGGCACTGTCGGCGATGAGAGACCCATCTCTGCTCCCGGGGCGATGGCCTTGTGGTCCCCGGCCATGACCAACGCCACGACACCGCCAAGGGCGCTGGCCGGCGCCGGGCCTACCCAGACAGCAACTGGAAGCGGCGGGCTCTCCACCAATGTGACCAGGTCCTCGAGGGCGTCGCGGTCGAGGACGGCCGGTGAATCGATCTGTAGCACTGCCAGCTCTTGACCCGACGCTGCAGCTGCATCGATCGAGTCAGCCATGAACCGCAGGGCCAGCGAATCGAGTGGGCCGCTGACGTCGATGACGTCTATGCCTCCCTCATCAGATTGGGCGAGCACCACGATCGGGATCAGCAGGATCGAGGCAATGAGGATCAATCGGCGCAAGACGCAGGCAGGTTAGGGCTCGTCGCCAGCTAGGGGCCCGCCGAGATCCACGGCTATCGTCCCGGACGCATGACCAAGGTGCTCGTCGTCTCCGATTCCACATGGGTCATCAACGACGTGTTCGCTTCCCTGGGATCCCCAGAATGGGACATCGAGACCGTCGACGACCCCAAGACCGCAGCCGCGGTCGCCTACGAGACCGGTGCAGACATAGTGATCGCCGACCTCCAGATTCACGCCATGGGTGGCATGGCGGTGATCCGGGACATCTCTGCCGATTTCGAGGGAGAGAAGAGGCCCAGGCTGGTGATGCTCCTTGACCGAGAGGCCGACGCGTTTCTGGCCCGACGGGCGGGGGCAGATGCCTTCGTGGTCAAGCCTTTTCAGGCGCCCGAGTTGCGTGAAGCAATGCGCGCGGGCTGAGTGGGCGGGAATGGCCAATAGGCGCGCCCGGGCGATTGGCGAAGCCTTGATTCGCCCATCGACATCTGACAACACCTGGTGTATACCGAATCCATGGCGTCCCTAGAACTTTCCTTCGGGCCCGAGACCCTGTCGCCGCGGCCTCTGGACATGAGAGTGTCTGCGTGACGACCACCGGAGACCGGCGAGACGCCCTGAGAACAGTCCTCGCGACATTCGAGGGTCGCACCTCAACGGAGAGCGCCGTTGAAGGTCTCATCGACGGGGGAATCCAGCGCTCCTCGATCGGGGTCATTTGGAGGGACCAGTCGGTGCGCCAACCCGAGGAAGTAACCGTCGTCGAGTTCCAACGACACTTCGAAGGGCCCGGCCCTGAAGCGGGCAAGGGCGCAGTTGGGGGCCTGGTAGGGGGTGGAGTCGCCGGGGCGGGGACGGTGCTTCTCGCCTCGGCCGGAGTGGCACTGATACCCGGGCTTGGGGCCGTTCTGGCTGCAGGCACCGCCGCGGCGGCCTTGGCTGCTGCCGCCGCCGGAGCCATCGGTGGTGGTGTAGCCGGTGGCCTGATTGGCGCTCTTCTCGGAGCCTCCGATCGAGATGCGACCGAAGTTCGAGTCGACCGCACCTGGTACCAGGATGTCGTCGAAAGTCGCGGCTTCGTCCTCACGGTCGATGTGAACGATGCCTCAGTGGACCGAACCGTCGAGATCATGAGGAGCCTTGGAGGTCAGAACATCACCGTCTTGGGCAAGAGGGACGAGATGCGACAAGCGATCGATCGATCGAAACCCTGAAATAGCCCCCACTTCCATCTCCGATTCTCCCGGATAGTCTGATGGGGGGACAACTGGGAGACTTGAGAGGAGCGAAGCATGAGTGCCTATAGGGCGAAGCTTCGGATCAATGATCAGGCAGACGCGCCCGTTGGCGTCGAGATCGACCTCACCGATGAGCGGATGAGGATGACTGCGGGGGACATGGAGGTCGCCGACTGGTCGCGCGACGAGATAAGGGTGTCCGCCCTTGCCGATGGATTTCACGTCCGGGCAGAGGGCGAGGAGATCATCCTCGATGTGACCGAAGATGCTCGTTTTGCTCTGGAGCTCGGCCTGCGCAGTGCACACCCCGCGCTGCGGCGGAGGATGTCGGCGCTGCTCCGCAACGACGCCTGACGCCCAACCGACCTCGTTTCACACCCCGTCAACCCGGGTAAGGCCACTGGTGTGCCGCCGCGCACCACACAAGCCACCAGGAGAAGAAGCGATGACCGTCAAAGACAGGATCCGCAACGCCGAAGAAACCGTATCGACGACGCAATCGACCCTCGACAAGGTCCAAAGGGGGTTGCACGCCGCCGAAGAGGCCACGGTGGCAGCCGAGAAGGCAAAGAGACATGCAATAACCAAGGCCGTGCTGATCGTCATGACCATCGTGACCATTGGCGCCGTCGTTAGGCTGATTCGCAACAGAATCACATCCGACTGAACAGTGGGGCAACCAATCCAGACGCCAGAGCAAGACAAGAGGGTCGAGTACCGCGGCACCGGCTTCTATGTCGGATTGCTGGCATCACTATTCCTAGCACTTGCACTCCTGCTGCTCGCCGTTCAGAACACGCAGCAGGTCACCATCACCTTCCTCGGATGGAACTTCACGATCCCCTTGTTCGCCGTCGCCGTTGGAGCCGCCCTCCTAGCTGTGATTCTCGACGAGTTGATCGGACTGATATGGAGACGCTCTCGAAGAGCGCGATTGGAGGAGCGAGCCGAGTTGCGTCGCCTTCGGACAAACGAGGCCAGCTACGGGAAAGACGAAGTCTCTGCTCCGTCGGATACCGAGCCAGGCTATGAGGGCGACATCGAGACGATGGATATCGAGTCAATGGTGTCGGACGACACCGACGATTGACCGGTCACCGTCTGGTTCCACAACATTGAGCGACGCTCCTTTTCAAGACCCCGGAACCTGAGCCGGGCGCTTTCGTTTGCTCCCTGCCGGTCGTTGCGAGCCGATACCGTGACGGGTGTCGCAACATGACCGGATGAAGCCCGAGCAGCTGACCAGAGCCGGTCAGGCGTTGTGGTCGGTGAGCCGACCGACCATTCGGGGATTGGCCCGACTGGCGTACTCCCTGGACATTGAGACGCCGTACGGTCTTCCTCCCGCCCCGTTTGTGCTTGCGTCGAATCACTATTCGCATTTCGATCCGATCGTCGTTGCGACGGCGGTGGGAAGACCCATACGATTTTTGGCAGTCGATGAGTTGTTCGGCGTCTCGGGTCTTCTCGATTGGCTGCTGCGTGAATACGGCGTGATCCCGGTCTCCCGTAGCCGACTTCCGATACGGACTATGAGAACGGCGCTGAATCGTCTTCGCGTGGGAGAGATAGTCGGCGTGTTTCCGGAAGGGACTCGAGTCGGGCGCTGGGGGGACCTTCCCATGAAACGCGGGGCTGCGTGGCTGGCGATCAGGGCTGGCGTCCCCCTCGTCCCCATAGTCGTGAGAGGCACCGACCGCGCCTTCGGGTTGGATAACCGCCTTCGCCCGGCCCGAATCAAGGTGGTCGTCGGAGAGCCGCTCGACTCCGGCGGCCAGGATGCCACGAGTCTCACGGAGGTTTGGGAAGCCTGGGTCGGTGACCAGCTGAACCCGTGAGGGGTAGCCACGCTGCATCGCGCGCCCACAGCGCAGGCCACCACCGAGGCCGACCGGCAGGCCGCGAAGCGTCTCGGGGAGCGATTCCTCCCCCGCGAGAGGCCATACACCAGCCGAGGGCTCACCTGACGCGCAATCGACGCGCGATGCAAACCGGTACCAAACAAGCAGGCCGCTCCGGAGAGCGGCCTGCCCTTGGATTTCTGAGTCGGGACGGCCGGATTCGAACCGACGGCCTCAGCGTCCCGAAAGATGTCGGAGCGGACAGGGATGGACGGCGGTGGACCAAAACCGCAGGTCAGAGCATTTCGCGCACGGCGGCGGACTACTAAAGACGGCGGTGTACGCGCGATGGACGCGCGATGGACGCCGTCGCTGTCAGTGCAAGCGCGGTTGCCCCAAATGCGTCAAGCGACCTCGAGGAACCGGCGAATGGCTTCGCGGATGACTTCGCTCGTAGTGGTGTGGTCGGCCGTGGCCCGGGCTTCGATCGCCGCCCGTAGCTCCGGATCGATCCGAACCGGCACCCGGAGACCACCCGACCGTAACCGCCCATCCGCCGGCAACGGTGCACCCTCCGATCAGGCCCCCACATCAATCACCCTGCCGGACATGCCTGCTGGCTAATCCGCGTCGGAGCTTCCTGCAGCGGCAGCAATCAAGCCAACACCAATCATCCCGATAACTGCGCCCCACTCCACACTCAGAACATCCGCGAGCATCAGGACAGCAGCGAGAACGGAAATAGCGAAGCCAGCGATTGATTTCGTTCTTTTGCTCATGCGGCGCATCCTCCCAGAGTTCCACGACGCCGACAAATATCTCCCGTCGACGGCCCGAGGTGCTGTTCGACGGACTCGCTGCGCCTGGAGATCGAGCCGGGGCTCAGGAGATGCTGTCGATCAACTCCTTTGACGACAATCCGGTACGACCTTGACGATCCTACCGCGAGCCCTTTTTGGAACTCGCCAGGATCCATCTCACGTTGCAGCTTATCGTGCTCGGCAGCAGGCCATACCGTCGATCGGTGTACTCTCGGGGAAGAGTTGCCGGTTGCTTGGGCTCGGCGAGGACTGTCCCGAGCAGCTCGACAGCTTCTCTTTGTCGCCCACTGGCTGCCAAGACCGCGAAATGTCGTGGCTGACCGGCCCGACCATCCACTTCCAGCCGGATACGTACGAAAGATCGAACTTCCACCTTTGTCGGCGACCACCGATTTCATGACCGACCTCGAAGCAGGCCGTGCAGATGGTCGTTGGGTGACTCAAGCTTCACAGCATGGTGTCAGCCACCCACCGCGGCTATCGCCCTGCGCGAGCCGAGCGCCAACGTGCCGATACTGAGCAGTCTCGAAAGGGCTCGTTCTCGTCCGAGATTCGTTGCTCTGCGTGGTCTGTCGTCACAGGCGGGATTCGCCAGGTTTGGATTGCGGGTATTGAACCGTGGGTAGCCCATCTGAGCTGATAGCCATCAAACCGGGCGGGATTTCCCGGTATAGGCCACCCCAAGCCTGAACACGGCCCACAGCACACCCGACACTGCGGTTGCGACCAACGCCAAACCAAAATCGGGCTGGAACAGTCTTATCGTGCCGAGCGGCGCGCCCCCCAGCCTCGGCACCAGCCTGAAAATGACCCACGCCGCGACAAGCGTCGTGAGCAGAGGAAACCACAAGCTGAACAGGCCGAAAATGCCCGACTTCAACTTAGCGCGAAGCTTAGCGCGGCGAAGCCCCGCCCAGATCATACTGAGAACGTAGATGATCGGCAGGAGCACCACACCGATGAACGAAGCTTTCTGAGACCATCGGGACCCCTCGCCCTCGTACTCGAGGTCTAGAGCTCTGGCGGTGATGCCGTTGCGGAGCTGGGTCGTTTCCCCAAAACCGACTCCACTTCCGCCGTTGACCAGCACGACAACCCCCTTCTTCTCGACGGGAACCATCGTGGCGAGCGTCTCGACACCGGGGGTCGACCCAGAATGCCAGACGCTCCCGTTCCCGTCGCCCAGGTACCAGCCGAAGCCGTAGAACGGTGACGCCGCGCTGGCCGGGCGCATAATCAGCGCCTTGCCTGCGGCGCTCAGCACATCGTCCTGGCCATTCATCATCATCTGCATGTAGAGCGCCAGATCGCTGACGCTCGCGATGATCCCACCTGCCGGAGCCATTCCGCGACTGGTGGTGTTATCGGCAAGTGGTCGTTTGGTGCCGAACCATGGAGTGTGCCCGGTCGCCATGGATTCATGGATCTCGCCGTCGGCGACGAAGCTGTCCCCCATGCCGACCGGTTCCAGGATGTTGGCTGTGACATAGTCCTGGTAGTCCTGCCCGCTGACGACTTCGATCAGACGGCCGAGGATCAGGTAGTTCGTGTTCGAGTACTCCCACCGTTCGTCTGGTTCGTAGGCGGGGTTCACCTCTGCAAGCCCGTCCACCCGGCGCGCAAGCTCGTCCTTCCCGCTGGTGGCGTCCGTATGCGAGGTGTTCCCTTGCAGTGTGGAGAAGCCGCTCGTGTGGCTGAGCAGCTGACGGATCGTGATCGCGCCGGCGGGCCCGCTCGCGAAACCGTCGAGATACTGCGAGATCTCGGTGTCCAGGTCGACCTCGCTCGCCTCGACCAGTTGCATGACGGCTAGCGCCGTGAAACTCTTCGAGATCGAGCCGATCACGAACGCCGTGTCCGGCGTGACGTCGACCTCGCCCCCGATCTTGACCACGCCGCGTGCGCCCACCGAGGTGATCTCGCCATCGGCCACGACGGCGTACGCCAGGCCCGGCACGCCCGACGCGGGCATCTCGCTATCGATGAAGTCCTCTATCGATCCCGCAGGAACACCTGCAGGCAAGGCGACGCTAAGGCCAAGTGCAAGGACGGCTAGAAATCGCCACACCGAATCAACCTCCCCGTCAAGTGCGTGCGAACGGTCCTCGAGGACCCTAACCCGCTCGGTCAGCCCGGGTGACGCCAACGTTCCCCACAAACCCCGGCTGCGGTCGACGAGCGGCGGAGTAGCCCGAACCACTCTGATTTACTCCAAACCCGCCCCGCCCAAACAGCCCAAGCCCGCCTCGGACACACCGACCCACGACTTACCCTGGCCATCTACGCCCAAGCGACCACCGAAGCAGACAGGGCAGCAGCAGACATTCTTGGTGAACGATTCCTCCCCCGCAGGCCAAACACCGGCCGAGGACTCGCTTGATATGCGTTGCGTGCCGACTCAGAAACACGGGACAGAGCCCTCAAGCTGGACGTACAGATGTGATCTACTGGCCAGAGTCGATAGTTCTCCCATTGATCTACAAGCTTCAGTCTGTAGATCTTCCTTGTATCTACTGGCTATAACCTGTAATCTCAGCCCATGGCAAAGAACAACGCACAAGCTCGGCGGCACTTGGATGCCCGATTGCAGCAGCTTCGACACCTCGTTGATCAGCCGCGCCCGCACCGCGGTTGGATCCGAGCAATCCGCGACGCACTAGGAATGTCCAGCACTGACCTGGCAGCCCGTATAGGAGTAAGCCAGCAGACCGTCCCCGACCTCGAGCAGAGCGAAATACGCGACACGATCAAGCTGGAGACGCTACGACGAGCGGCTGACGCTCTCGAATGTGATCTCGTCTACTTCCTCTTGCCGCGCACGAGCTTGAACGAGACCGTCAAGAAACAAGCGCTGCGCAAGGCAGCCAATCACCTCGACCCACTGGCTCATCACAGCCGACTCGAAGATCAGGCGGTGACCGACGACGACGCCACTGCACAGCTTGACGAGCTTGCTGCCGGGTTCATAGACCGCAGGGGTCTTTGGTCCGGGAACGACACATCGCGGTGACGGATCCACTGGTCCCGGTCGGTGACGGCCATACCGAGCTGTCCGAAGAGGACCGCCTCGGGCTCGTTCCGACCTACATAGCGACTCGCGACGAACTGTTCGACGCCGAACAGCGCAACATTGCTCAAGCGCTGCTACGCCGACCGCCCACCGTCGCCAAGCTCCTAGATGACAAGTTCCTCCGTGACCTACACAAGGCGATGTTCGACCAGATCTGGGATTGGGCGGGTCGCTATCGACTTCGGGAGGCGAACATCGGGGTCGACCCCAACCGAATTCCCTCTGCGATCCGGAAACTTGTCGATGACACCAAAGCTTGGATCGAGTACGGCACGTACGAACCCGACGAACTCGCCGTCCGGTTCCACCACCGCCTGGTGGCCATCCATCCGTTCCCAAACGGCAACGGCCGCCACGGGCGAATCGCCGCCGACTGTCTGATCACGTCACTCGGTCGTGAACCATTCGGGTGGGGAGTCGGACTCGATGTCGACACTGACGAACTGAGGGCGGTCTACCGTGTTGCGTTGCAGCGTGCCGACGGTGGCGACATCGCTGAACTCCTCGCTTTCGCCCGCACGTGACTACACCTCCAGGGGGGTCAAGCGAGCGAAGTGGCTTCGACCCGTATCCACTCGACGCACGATGGGATCGAGCCCAGACCAAGGGCCGCCCCTTTGGACGGCCCTGACCTGGTGTTTCTGAGTCGGGACGGCCGGATTCGAACCGACGACCTCAGCGTCCCGAAAGATGTCGGGCTGTTTTTCGTCGTATCGCTACGGACGAATTACCAGGTCAGAGCGTATGAGCGGACTGGCATGGACCCCTCCAATTGTGGGCGGATGTTCGATAAATGTTCGACGAAGGTCGCTAAAAGTGACGCTATTTCGGATCACCCATCCCGCCTCGTTCTGACTTACGATCCTTTGGATGGTTGTTTTCTCACTCATTCCCTCTCGGAGTCTCGCCAATGGCCGATGAACCCATCGACCTCGCCGCCGCGCGGGAGCAGACCCTTGAGGTGATCCGGAAGGAGTATCCCCCATTGCTCACGTCGGCACACGTCGCCGAGCTCATGCAATGCACCATCTGGGAGGTGCGGGACCAAGTCCACCGAGGCGAGCTGCCAGCGGTGCGTTGGGGTCAGCAGTTCCGCTTCTTCCGCGAGGAGGTCCTCGCCGTTCTACTCAATCGGCCGGCTGGGCGGGACGAGGCTGATTGACGTGTCCGACGAGAACCCTGAGATCACATACGAGAAGTGGTATCCAGACGTGCCACCGGTTATGGACAGCCAAGAGCTCGCCGATCTGCTGTCGGCGTCGGACCAAGTGATCAGGACTTGGGCTCGTGAGGGGGTGATCCCCTCCCACCGCGCTCCCGGCGCCCGCAAGTTCAAATTCCTCCGCCACGAGATATTCCAGTGGCTCGTCGAGAATCGGTACGAACCAGAGGATGGCCCTCCGAATCTGCATAAACCCGAATAGCGGATATTCCTCGGGAGCCACGCGCTGCACTATTCAAGAGGGACCAGCCGGTGGCCGATTCCAGGTTTCTGGAAAGCGAGGGCGATACCGTGATCATCCTCCCCCTATGACATCTCAGGATCCGCTCGAACTCTCGGCGCCCGACACGGGCGGCTCAGACGCGGTGGCGGGCTTTCTCTATCAAGCCCGAGTAGCTCTGCCGTACGTCCTATCGCTGGGGATTCAAGACGACATTGATTTGGTTGTATGCGAGCACTTCGAGGACGTTGCACTGCTCCACGCAGACGGAACTTGGACGTTCGCGCAGATCAAGAGCCGGAACCCGGGCCAGGGCCCGTGGACGCTCGCGCAGGTGTGTGAGAAAGGTGGAGGAGCGTTTAGAAGTCTTCTTCGAACACATCGAGTCATGGCGGGACGAACCTTTGCCTACCGACTAGGTGCATGGCTGGAGGGCCCTGTCTCGGTACGTGACCCCCTCAACAAGATCAAACAGGGCGATCCACTCGAGGACTCAGAGCTGCAGGTTCTGGCCGACCGACTTGAGACGGACACTGCAGAGTGCCTCGGGTTTCTTAGCCGACTTCATGTGAAAGAGCAGCGACCTCACGACGCAATCTCTGCGACAAACATGCGGATCCTCGGTTCAAATAGAGGATCCCTCACCTATGAGGAGATCGAGCACATAAATACTGACCTAGAGAAGAGAATCCTGGATGCCATGAGCGGAGAGGTCTTGGTAAACGACTGGCTCTCGCTCGATCCACCCGATCTAAGTGAGCGCCTCGGATCCAAGGTGATAACTCGGGAATCCTTGGCTGTGCTCGTCGCCAGACTGAGGGGCCCAGCTCGGACGCTCCTGAAGAGAGTGGCGAGTATCGATGAGCCCCTTCCGACGCGCTTGGTGGAGAAGCTGCTGGCAGGCGGCGCAGATGATGCGATCGTGTCTGTGGCGATGCGACGACGCGCTGACGTCCATCTTCACATTAGGTCCCAGCTGAGCGCGACCATGTGGCAGGACCAGAGTGCCATCGAACTCGAAGATGTCGAGGAGAGGATTCTCACGCTAATGGCAGGCCTCCACGGAAGGCACAAGAGTGAGCCCTCACCAGCGGCTGCAATGTTCGATGACGCCGTGCGCCAGCTCACTGCAGCTCCAGACACATTCGATCCAGGTCGAATGTTCCAAACCGACCCGTTCCTCCTCGTGGGCTTGGCTGCAGACCTGTCTGATCGGTGCCTTTTTCATTGGGGACTACAGAATGCCTAACGACCACGCCCTTCTCGTTGAAGGCGAGGGCCGCCTACTTCTGCTGATATCAGCCTTCGGCGATAAGGGAATCGAGGGACGCACCAAGCTGGCCAAGTTGGACTTCTTCATCCGATACCCAGCGTATCTATGGAGAGCACTGCAGATCCGTGCACCTCAAGAGAACCGGCAGGTCGAGGGCATCGAGGATGCGGGGCCGATTGAATCACGAATGATCCGTTATCGGTACGGACCCTGGGATCCCTCATACTTCACCCTCCTCGGGAGACTGATCGGACGAGGAATGGTTGGCGTGGTACCAGGGAGACGCGCATTTCGGTATCGCGCGACAGACCAAGGTCGACAGACTGCGGCCCTTCTCGCCAGTCATGACGCCTGGGAGTCGACCCAATCTCGCTGCAAGCTTGTGAAACGACACCTCGATCTTCAGGGATCAACACTGAAGGACTTCGTCTATGCACACTTCCCGGAGGTCAGCTCCGCGAGATGGGGTGAAGAGCTGTGAGGCTCCGGGTCGATCAGGTATCTCTCGTCGAAGGCGATCGGACTGTTGACTTCAGGCCCGGTCTCAATGTGATCGATGGTCCAATAGCGACTGGAAAGACGACTCTTCTCAATCTATGTCGGATTCTCTTGGGATCCCAGATCCATGATCTCATCCCAGAACTCCGCGCTCTACCGGCTGTGAACGGCCGGCTCACGATCGGCGAGCGCCAATACGCAGTTTCACGGCCCCTCGTCAGCACACCCACCGCAGTGGTTGAGGTCGCTGAGATCGGTGGTGCAGGAGAGGGATGGCGCTTGCCTGTGAGACAGTCGACACCCGGGCTTGAAGAGACTTACCGTGCCTGGTTGCTGAGGATGCTCGGGTTGCCCAGTCTGCAGGTGCCGAGAGCTCCAACACAGCCCGAGAGTGATCCGACTCCAGTCACGATCGCCGACTATCTGAACTACTGCTTTCTCACCCAAGACGAGATCGACAACTCGGTCATGGGCCATCGCGATTTCTACCGCAACATCAAACGCCGCTACGTCTTCGAAATCGTGTACGGAATGTACGACGTCCAGGCAGCAGCGCTTCAGGATCGACTCCGCGAAGCCGCCCAAAGCCTGCGAGCAATCACAGCTGATGAAGCGGCTCTGGTCCAGCTCCTGACGGATACTCCTTGGGAGAACAGGAGCGAGCTGAAAGCTCAGCTGACCCGCCTTCAGGAGGTGCAGGTGGAGAATCTTGCCTCCTCCGATTCCCTCGTCGACCAAGCAACTGAGACCTTGCCTAGGTATGGGGGCCTCCGGCAGCGCGTTTCTGGCTTGGACTCTCGAATATCCGACCTACAGGTCGAACTCACTCGTGAGCAAGCGGCAATCTCGGACCTCGAACAGCTCGCAGACGAGTTGCGAGCGCAGTCAGCTCGGCTCACCCGAGCCATCGTGGCCGAGACGACACTCGTCGACTTCGAGTTCACCGTCTGCCCCCGGTGTGGCTCACCGATCCGTGATCGAGGGGACGAAGAACATTGTCGGCTTTGCCTTCAGGTATCTGACGAGCCGATCCATCGGGAGACTCTCATCAACGAGCAGGGTCTCATCTCCGATCAGATTGCTGAGACTGTCCAACTCATTAACCGCAGCAATGAGACAATCCGCGAAAGAGAGCGAGAGCTTGAAAGGCTAAGAAGAGAACGCGCCGAGGCTGCAACAGAGCTCGACACGGCTAGCAACACGTTCGTTTCTGACTCAGCCAGCCGCATTGCCAACCTCGCTGGTGAGAGATCTAGGCTCATCGAAGAGGAGAAACGCCTGCGGGATTATCTTCAGCTGTTCGATCGCGCCGAGAAACGCAGGAAACGGGCGGGTGCACTTCGCTCGGAGATCTCGGAACTCGAAGAGCAATTGGCCGAAGCTCGGTCTCTCACGTCACAAGTGCTCGGCCGATTCGAATCCTTGGAAGCACGCTTCGATGAGCTACTCAGACGTTTCAACGCTCCGGAGTTTCCAACTTCTGAGCACGGTGGAAGAATTGATCGCCAGAGCCTCCTCCCAATTGTGGGCGGTAGGCGTTTCGACGAACTGAGCTCCCAGGGCCTCAAGGTTCTCGTGAACGTCGCGTATGCGCTGGCACATCAACTCACGGCTATTGAGCTGGAGCTACCACTTCCCAACTTGCTTTTAATAGACGGGTTGACCAGCAACCTGGGGCATGAAGGTGAGGACCGCGATCGGGTGCTTGGCATGTATTCGGTTTTGTCCGAAATCTCTCACGAATCAGGCGACAAGCTCCAGATCGTCGTGGCAGACAATGACGTCCCGCCCGAAGGGCAAACGTACGAAACGCTCACTCTTGGTCCTGAAAACCTCCTTGTAGGAACGGTGGATTAGGTGGGTAGGTGGGACGAAGGAGGCCTGAAGCCTCAACCAGTGATCAACCGGAGAGACGGGCGATCGGCATCGGACTGCGGTGCAGAAACGAGAAACACCCTTTCCGATGTTCCCTCCAAGTCGCGGCGCGTGATTCGAAGCCGAAGCCGCAGGCCGTCACCGATCTCCAAGTAGGGCCCCCGATCGCGATTCGATATGAGCCCGTAGCCGTACCACTTGTCTCGGTGGACCACCGTACTGGTATTGAGCACCGCCACTTCGTCGCGAGGGATGAATGCCTCAAGTCCCTCCCTCCCTTCCCACCCCATGCTCCAGGTCCGCGAGTTTCGAAGACCGGACCACTCTCCTGAAGCCATGAACTCACCGCCGGCGGACCGGTTTCGGATCTGGAGTTTCATGATGTAGACACGAGTTCCGCTACCCCATCCATGGTCTCTCGGGCGAGCCTTCGACGGGCGAAGGACTTCATACTCGATGCTCCACTCGTCCGATCGGGCCTGCTCGAGTTCGTTCCACGCAGCATTCCGTTGGCGATAAGGCACAACCACGAGCGCGTATGCGATGAAAGCGATGGCCCACAGCCCGGCCGCAAGAACCACTGGAAGGCCGTCCTCCGAGAAGGCTTCAGTCCACGTCAGCGATGGCCGGAGTATTTTGCGAGCCACCGTCGTTCCCCCGAGACCTAGAAGCGCGACGACAACGGCGACAGAGTATGCCGTCGTCCGGTGCCCAACAATGTCGCGCCACGCCTGTCGCCAGACCGAGCGCCTCCTAGTCATGATCGGAAACGAGCATCAGGTCCGAGGCCGGCGGGTCGCACGACCATATCTCTGCCGAGCTGCCTCGCCTGAAGTGCCGAGCATTGCTCCGATCGAGGCCCAGGAGTGGCCAGCTTCACGCGCGTCCCTGACTGCTCCCGTGACAGCTTTTTCAGCCTCGGCCCGGGCCAGAAAGGCCTTGCGAACTCTACGCAAGGCTATAGCGTCCCTGACCGCGTCTGGATCCGGCTCGTGATCCTCGAAACGAGCAGCTAGCTCCTCGGCCTGGTTGATGATCTCGTCAACGGTTCGTGGCATGGTCACCTTCAGGTACTTCGGGCGGGCTTTCATTGCATGGACCACGATCGGCCCGTCGTCGGTGTCGACGACGCCGATCTCGTAAAGGTTGCCGGCGCGGTCGGGTCCGATGAACATCGTCATTCTCTCGTCGAGGTCCCCGACGAGGATCGGGTTGTTGAAGGCGTGGAGGATGGTCTCATCGTTGACACCGTGCTTTCTCGCACTGTCGACAATTCGTGGCTGTATCACAAGTTACCTTGCCTGGCAGCACGCTGCAAGATAACTTGCGACGTCGCAGGACTCAACCGGTGAGCCTCAGGGTGGGTGCTGGCGTTTCGACGGGCTGGAGGACCAGATCGCGCCACTGCCCGGCCTGTCCTACTGCAGGGTCGAGGAGGTCGACCTCGGGCCCTACCTCTAGTCGGGTCCTGGCGTAGACGGCCACGGCGGCATCCCACGTTTGCGGATTGGGAGATTCGGATCGGGATCCGAGTTCGGCGAGGACATCTTCTGGCGGGTTGATCTGCCAGAGCACCGTCCGGGCGGCGACTCGCCTGTCGATCTCCTGCAGGACGTCGTTGTATTCGTCGACCAGAGTGAGGTGGTCGTCGATCCAGTGACCTCGTCGTGCCATGGCCTCGGCCTCCATCATCGGCTGGTCGACGGCCGCGAAGTCGATGGTCGGCGCGCTGAGGGGGCCGTCCTTGAACAGTTGGAAAAGTTCTTCGCGTCGATCGATCAGCTGGCGGTCGGTCATCGTCTCTGTGGCTGATGGGGATTCGGTGGCGGCTGGCCGTACGCCGCTGTTCGAAAGCTGGCGGACGAGGCTGTCGATACGGTTCTCGACTGCCGGTCGACAGTGAAGGTGGCCGCAATCGCCGGTGGGTCCTGGCGGGTCGGCCATCCAGATGTGGGTTTCACCAGTCGCTCGGGAGAGGCCCGTGTAGCCATGCTCGGCAGTGATCATCTGGTCGACATAGAGATGGACCCGGTCGTAGGTGTGGCCCTGGGCGGTGTGGATCGTCTGGGCGTATCCGTAGTCGACACTCTGATCGACATACCGTCTCGGCAGGACCACTTCAACCCGGTCGTGGTCACGCCTGAAAGTGAGCTGACCGGAATCGGAGTCGACGCGGTTGATGGTTCCCGTTTGTCCGTTGCGGAGGTCGGCGTGGGCGTACCAGTTGGTCCGCACCACGATCCGGTCCCCGGCCTGGAATCGCATTCCCGTCCGGGTCTCGAAGGCTGGTCCGGCGAGGAGGCCTTCGGATTCCATCCGCGTCCGGGCTAGCTGGTTGAGCATGTCGACGTCGGTGCGGCGGCCAGACAACATCCGAACGCTGTCGATACCGTGCGCTTTGGTGTCGGCCCACCAGACGTCGACCAGGTCGCTCATCGTGTGCGTACGATCGTGACCGACGTGAACGCGGCCGGCTTCGGTGTAATCGAATAGGGCGCGTTCGGTGTTTCCGGCTCGGAGCTGGTGCAGCGCCGCCCGGTCGAGGTCGTGCACCTGTCGTTGGTTCACTCCTGCGAGGTTGGTGACGATTCCGTGGCCGTCGGCGACGATCCGGTGGAACAAGCCACCGGAGTCGATCGAGGGAAGCTGGTGGGGATCGCCGAGGAGGATCAGCTTGCCATCAGCGGCGCCGACCAACTCGACGAGACGTGCCAGGTCTTTGGTGGACACCATGGAGGCCTCGTCGCAGACGATCACCGTTCCCGTGGGCAGGGTCTCGGCTCGCTGGTCGAGATGGTGGGTGAGCATGGCGATGGTGCCGGTCCAATGCTCGGCGAGGTCTCGGGAGAGTCTCTGTGCTGCGCTGGCAGTGGGTGCTACTCCGATGACGTGATGGCCGGCGGCTTGGGCGGCGTCGGCGTAGGCGCCGATCGCATAGGTCTTTCCCGAGCCACCCGGACCGGCGACCGCCACGACTCGCCCGTCCAGGTCTGCGACACGTCGGATTGCCGACTCCTGTTGCCTGGTCAGCTCCCGGAGCTTGGCCGCCCCATCCAGCACATCGGCGTCGATTCGGACGGGGCTCGGCTGGTGTATCGCGGATAGGACCGCTTGTTCCCGATCCAACTGTGTCCGCGTGGTGAACAATGCGTCATCCGACAGCCACCATCGTCCGCCCGGCGTGGGTCCGGCGAGTGGGATGGCCTCCCCCGCGCCACGGCCGCTTCGAGGGCCCGGTCCACGGCGGAGGCGAGGGCGGCTGATGTGGTGCCTTCGGGGAACGATTCGGCTACGTACGGTAGGAGGTCGCGCTTGGTGAACACCGGCTGGGAGTCAGTGACTTCGACCACGGTCCATTCCGCCGAGTCGGTCAAGCTTCCCGGGCTGGGACGGAAACGGTGTCGGCCCTCGCCGACGACCGCCCGGGCGACCTGGGTCGGGTCCTCCGGCGCCTCCGCGGCACGTCGCTGCCAGTGAGCCACCACGTCTGGGCCCACTCCGTAGTCACGCATCTCCTGGGTGACCGGAGCCTCCCCTCGAGGATGCTGCTTGGGCTGGCGGGTCTCCAGGGTGAACTTCTGCAGCATCCTGGCGTGGATCCGACCGCCATGTCGAGCCGCATACGCCTCGGCCGCTTCGAGGATCTCGGCTCGGCGTGTCGAGAAGTGTCCCAATAGTTCCGGGGAGAAGCCGCTGATGTCGGCGATCCCGTTCACCACCGGCCCCCAGGAGACCCCGAGCCGTCGGGTGAGCTCGTCCCGAAGCACCGTCTCGTAGATGGTGCCGCCTGCCTTGGCGTGCAGATAGTTGCGTCGGGACTCCAGGGCTCTCCAGCCGTCTTCGGTGTGGACCCGGTTGATCACCACCACGTGGGTGTGCAGCTGCGGGTCGTTGGCCCGTGAGGTGTAGTGGTCGAACGCGGCGGCCACCCATCCATCGGAGTCGACGAACCGCGTGGTCTGCTGCCGCTTGCCGTTTTCGTCCCGCCGGCTGGTCACCTTCCTGGCTTGCGCGCAGTGTTCCTCCATGTACTCCACCGCCTGACCAACCGCCTCGAGGTGGGCCTCCCGGACTTGTTGCCTAACCCCGTTGCCGCCGAAGGCGTAGAGCAGAGACACCGACTTTGGAGCGGAAAGCGTGTGGTCGAACGCCGCCACCTTGCCGTGGGATGCGTGAGCCCGGGTCATCGACTCACCCGAAAGCGTCTCGTGACCCATCAACCGGGCGAAGGCCTCCTTGGTGACCGGAGAGTCCCGGACAACACCGGCCGCCTCGAGCCCCGAACCCATCCACCGCGCCGGCGCCTGATGGCTCGCGTAGTAGTCGACCCTGCGATCACCGCCGCCGCTGCGCAGCACCGGGACGTCCTCGCCAACCGAGTGGGACAGCTGTTCGGTGTAGTAGTCCACCGACGCCGCCGACAGCTTCCCGATCGCCAACATCACCCGCTCCCAGCCGGCAACACATCGTGCTGCAAGTGCGTACGGAGAAATCGACCTGGCGACGAGATGACATGTCGTGTCATCGAGGGTCCTGGGTCAGCAGCGAAGAGTCAGCTCGCAACGTGACCGGGGTCCACGTTCGGCTCGATTGACCCTTGCATTAGTCATGGTTAGCGATATGATACCTAGAGATCAGAGGAATTCTTAGGAATCAATGCTGCACCGTGATCCTCTTCGGACCCGAAATGGGATGGAGAAGCTCCTCCTCACCCCAGAGGACGCCGCCGACCTCTTTCAATCGGCCGCTCCAAGCTGTATGAGTTACTAGGAGACGGCCGACTGCCCTCGGTTCGTATCGACGGCAGCCGACGTGTCCCGATGAGCGCCCTCGTCGAATTCGTCGAGAGCCTCAAGGACACCTGGAACCAACTCCCCGACGTCAAGCGTACCGCCCGCAGACGCAGAGACTGAAATGAGCATCCACCCCCGAACCACCGACCGAGGGCGTGTCTACGACGTTCGGTACCGGGGACCCGGCGGTCAGAACTTCTCCCGAACATTCCTCACCAAACGAGCTGCACTCGAGTCGAAGCGCAACAGAGAACAGCCAAGAACCACGGCACCTGGATCGACCCACGAGGTTCCAAGATCACGGTGCGGGAACTAGGCCAGGAGTGGCTCGACAGCAACCCGGCCAAGAGAGACTCCACATGGGCCCGTGACGAGAGCGCCCTTCGAATCCACGTCTACCCCGACCTGGGAGAAAGGACGATTGG
>CAVSQY010000009.1:0-201780 GCA_963730285.1 uncultured Actinomycetes bacterium
CAATCAGGTCAATTAATATCGAGAATCAGCCCGAGGACATCTCGTATCTCGGAGAGGATTGCGCTGCCCACGTTGCCTCTGACGGACTCGACTCGCTCCACTGACACCGATCGGATGTGTTGGCATTGTGCGACCGAATCAGACCTCAACCCGTTGTTGTCATCGGCAGGTATCTCGACCTCGGAACCGAACCCACGGATCGTCGATGTCAGAGGTACCACCTGAATCACATTGGCCGATTCATCAAGTATTTCTTGAGCACTGACGACGACCACCGGCCGGCGCAGGCCCGCCTCCCGACCCTTCGGCGAACCCAGGTCGAGGTCGACGACGTCACCCGAGGTCAGCATCGAGCCAACTGGCCTCGTCCTCGGTGAAGGGTGCGCTCAGGTCGCGGCCGATGCGCTGCTGTCGAAGACGTCGAGCGGCGATAGCCACCGCCTCCCCTACGGTTGTCCCAAGATCCCGAGCCAGCTTCTTCAACTCCTCGTGGGTCTCTCGGTCGACACGAACGCTAGTGCTTGGCATACGTATTAGCATACGATATTGCATGCTCAGGTGTCAACAGCGCTTAGTACCCAATCGCGCGCCGCTCGAGATCGGAATCCAACCGGTCGGTTCGTCTCCCGCAACTGCTGGGCTCAGCTAGTGCCACACTCCTATGAGCTCTCGACCGACTCACGCAGCCAAGCATCAAGGCTCTTCCAGTCGAGGTTGCCCTCCTCCATCAGGCCGACAAGGAACCGGTGGTGTTTCATTGAGTCGCCCGCCAGTTCGAGTCCATGCAGCCGGAGATGCACATCGGCGGCCGCCACGGCAACTCGTTTGTTCCCATCGAGAAAGGGGTGGTTCTGAATCAGGCTCTCGAGAAGGGCGGCCGCCTCGGCTATCGGATCCTCGTAATACCCTGTCTGTGGCCTGAACACGGCGCTCTCGAGTGCACCGAGGTCACGAACTCCGTCGGTTCCCCCGAACTCGTTGATGAGAATGGCGTGGAGGGCGAGGACTTCGACAACACTGAGATACTCTGCCACCTACTTGGCGAGCTCTGAATAGAGGTCTCGGTGCCGTGCGATCGAGGCCTTGAGGTGAGCAACCACCTCTGGTCTGGGCACGTCTCCCTTTTTCCGCGCCACCCAATCGGCCAATGCCTCGTCCAACACGGCCTGGAACTGCCGTCCCTCTTCGGCGGCAATGGCGCGCACCTCTTCGAGCAACTCGGGTCGCGCCTGGGAAGAGAATTTCTGAAGTGCCATCTCATCATGATACATCAAGATTGAGCATGATACGAGCCTCCGCGATCACTTCAATCGAGAGCACACAGAGTTCCCAATCGCGCGCCGGTGTCAGTTGATATCGAGAATCAGACCCAAGACGTTACGGATCTCTGACAGTGTCGCCGCGCCGACGTTCCCTCTCACCGAATCGACTCTGTCGACGGACACCGACCTGATGCGCTGACATTGCGCCGCGGAGTCGGCCTCCAAGCCGTTGTGCTCATCGGCGTGAATCTCTATCTCAGAGCCGAACGGGCGAACCGTCGACGTCAGCGGCACGACCTGCACGACATTCGCCGACTCGCCAAGGATCTCCTGGGCGGTGACCACGACGACCGGCCTACGCAGCCCCGCCTCCCGACCTCTCGGCGGACCCAGATCGAGGTCGACAATGTCACCCGAGGTCAGCATCGAGCCAGCTCGCCTCGGCTTCGGTCAACGGAGCCGAGAGGTCGCGACCGATTCGCTGCTGACGAAGCCTTCGCGCAGCGATTGCGACCGCCTCCCCTACGGTTGTCCCGAGATCTCGAGCCAACTTCTTGAGCTCCTCATGAGTCTCTCGATCGACACGAACACTAGTGCTTGGCATACGATCTAGCATACGCAATTGCATGCCGAAGTGTCAACACCAGGTTCCCAAACTAATCAGAACGCGTTCGCCGTTTGCTCAGAGCCGCCTCGGCCCACGCTTTTCCCAGACCAATGACGGCGCCTACGGACATCATTGCGCCAACCAACAGTGAAAGGCTGAGGGGTGCGTCCGAACTCTCGACCGGACCGGTCAAACCCTGAACAGATGGAATCGACATGGCCGCCCACATGATGATCCTCGGGAGGAAGAATCCAACCACGAAGAACACCACCGCTGCCACCGCCATCACCGCGATCTTGCTTCGGGCTGAGGCTTGGGATGCGTCGTCTCTCATCGCCGCAAATGTCATCGACGTGGAGCCGCAGAACCTGTAGTAGCTGCGGCCAGATCCTGGTCTCAGGAGCAACCGCCGGCCAGGCCGATGATGCCTGCCTGAAGGAGCGTCCTGGCGTGATCTCGGAGTGCACTGCCTCAAAGACCTGACCGTCCCCGAGGATCTTTATCAACTGGTCCACCCGACCTCCAAGCCGAGTTCCCAACTCACCAACGCGGTCTCGAAGGCCGGTGGCGTCACGAGAGATTGAACACGACCAGCTAGCCGCAAGAAACACCCCTGAGTCACGGCTGACGAACTCCGGCCTTCACCGTGCCGTAAGTCGACGTACAGTCCCCCAAGGAACGTGTGAGGTGGAGGCGGAGTCAAACAGGGCCTCACCGCGAAGTTCAGATCGGGGATCGAGTGGGTTCGCGTCAACCACGGACGACGCTCATGTCTGTGATGTTGTCATGGGGGTTCAAACGCGCCCAGTACCAGCCGTGACGCACGACGCCGAGAGCCGCTGGGTCGTTCCCGACTACGCATGGCTGTTCAGATCCGAGTTCACAGGCGTCGTCCGTACCGTCTACCTCATTGTTCACGATCGCGGCCACGCCGAAGAGATCGCTCAAGAAGCCTTTCTGATTCTGTTTCAGAATTGGGCGAAAGTCTCCAGGTATGACAAACCGGGGGCCTGGGTGCGTCGCATCGCCATCCGCATGGCGGTCAGGCAATCCCGCCGCGAAAAGATCCGCCCAGCGCTGGAGCAGCGAGCCACCGCGTCAGCAGATGACGGCCTCCCGGACATGACTGTCCTCGACACCATCGGCACCTTGCCCGCCATGCAACGAGCCGTCTTGGTTCTTCATTACTGGGACGACCGCCCCGTGGCTGACATCGCCGGTCTATTGGAGGTATCCGAATCGACCGTCAAACAACACCTGTTACGGGCGAGACGGAAGATGGCTGTCCTGCTCGGAGAGGAGACGACCGATGCCTCTTGACGACAGACTGAGACAAGCCCTGTCACGGTCCGCTGCCGACGTCCACCCCGACGTCGAGCGTCACCTCGAGCGTGTGATGCAAAGGGCGCGAAGTCACACGAGGAGACGATGGCTCGTCGGTTCGCTGGCGGTGGCCGCCGCCATCGTCGCCGTCGTCGTCGTCGACCTGGGCGTGATCCAGAATCCACCGACACCGGCCGCCGCAACGGTCGAAGGCCGATACACCGCTCAAGTCGACCAGAGCGAGACGCTCCTCGACGAGAGACAAATGGGCGGTGACTGGTCACTGCAATTCGACACGGGAGGGACTGTCGAAGTGACGGCTCCTTCCTCCTACCGAGGCATTCTGTCAACGGTCCTCTACCACGTATCGGGCGACAGCCTCCGCATCAATCTGTTCGAGACCGACCTCTGCTCCGGTGAAGGCCTCGGGACCTACACCTGGCAAACCAGCAACGGCACGTTGCATTTCACGGTCGGGGAGGACACCTGCGCCGAACGTGTCGCCCTCTTGACGGAGCGGGAATGGCGAAAAGGCGACTGAATCCTGTCAACCAAATCGTCGGGTGAGGTCTGTGCTGTTTCATCAGGAGAAAGGAAGTCATGGTCAAGGCAAATACGGCGGTGGTCGTCCTGGCGTTGGCGATCGTGGCATGCTCGGGCACAGGCGCCGAACCCGAGGCGACCACGACGAGCTCGACAGAGGCGACGACCTCGACGAGCGGACACCCCGACGAGTTGGCCATCCCTTTCGGCACCTATGTCAAAGTCGACACCCGCGAGGCGCTGCTGAGCTCTGGTACCGACGAAAGCCTCATCGACGAGATCTTTGGATCTGCAGATGAGGTCACCTACACGATGAGGATCGGAGACGGTATCTGGGCGCAGTTCGTAGCCATCGGGGACTCACCCAGCGAGCCGGGGGACGGTGGAACCTACGCCTACGAAGATGGGCTGTTCCTCGCGAAGAGTGAGTCCGAAGGTGCCAGCGGGACAACCCAGGCCATGACGTGGCAACTCGACGGTGACCGTCTGACACTCCACATCGACTGGGACCACAGCACCGCACCAGAGTCAGAGCTCCAACGTGAGGCCGACTCGATGGTCGTCGATGGGGTCTACGACAAGACCGGATGAGTCGGATATGGGCCGTCGGGATGGGGCTGGCCATCCTCGTCATGATGGGAGCTTGCAACGCCGACCAGGGCGATCAGGGCTATCAGCCCCTCTTGGAATCGGTCGACTGCCCACCAGATGTCGACATCACGTTCCTCGACCCGCCGGAGTGCCACATCCTCGTCGTGCCGGCAGATCGGTCCGACCCAGAAGGTGGGAGTGTCCGCCTCCTCGTAGCGAAGGTCTTGCCACTGGGGATCGAACCTTCGTCGAAGACTGGGACAGGAGGGCTCGACAACATAGGAGACCCGCTGGCAATCAACGGCAACATGCAGACCGGCGTCACCCGGCGCGGTGGGATAGGTGTGTTCGCAGAGATCCGCGGAGCAGGGCCCCATGTGTCTCCGTCACTGAAGTGTGCCGAGATCAGTGCGTTGGACACGAGGGGCCCCGCCGCAGCCACAGGAGATCCCGAACTCACCTCCGACTTCGTCGCCGCAGTCCGTGCCTGCGGCGACCGCCTGCGTGCCCAAGGAGTCGATCCCGCTGCGTTCGATGTGACTCAGACCGCCGAGGACATCGAAGACCTGAGGAAAGCCTTCGATGTCGACCACTGGGACAGCATCGGCTCACAGGGAACCGCCTCGAGATACCTCTTCCAGTACGTACGAACTCACCGGATTCGATTGGGAGCCCGGGACTGAACCTCGACTCACCATGGTTTCCCGAGATGGACGATGTGACCGGCGGGGTCCTGGGGACACGCTCGGCTCTTCGCGAGCTCTTCGACGCCTGCGAATCCGATCCCGCTTGCCACGACCAGTTCCCCGATCTCGAGACGAACTGGGCGCTGGCTCTCGACCGCCTCGCAACTCAGCCGATCGAGGACACGTACAACGACCCGGACGGGGGTGACGTCGACGTCCTGGTCGATGCCGGCAAGCTGCTGCGAGTTGCCAGGTTTGCACTGGGCGGCGATGGCCCTGGACATCTGACCGAGCTCCCCCAAATCATCGCCGCCGCGGCGAAGGGTGATGCGACAACCGAATTGCTGCGGATCGTCGCATCGGACCCCATCTTCTGTGCCGGCTACAGGCCCTTCTGCGAAGGCCAGGAAGACTTCGCCCACGGCGTGTTTCTCACGACGCTCTGCCGGGACCAGGTTCCCTTTATGGATCAAGAAGCGCTGGCCGATGCCATCGGAGGCGACCCCGTCTACCAGGAAGTGTTCGGCAACAGTCCCTGGCTGCAGGCATGCGACGCTTGGGGCGTGCAACCCCCGGATGAGTCGACCGCTGTCCCATTCCACACCGACATACCGACTCTCATGCTTCCCGGCCAATTCGACTCATTCAGCCGTCCGGAGTGGGCGACGGAACGAGCCACCGATGTGGCGACAGCCTGGTCGGTGGAGATCCCCGCCGTGACCCACAACACCTTGGGGTTCTCTTCTTGTGCCGTGGAAGTCCGTGCCAAGTGGCGCCTGGAGCCGACGTCTCCGCCCGACTCCAGCATCTGCCGTTCAGTGCCTCCACTTCGATTCGCAGATTCCTCGCCACGGGATTGACGAGCTGGGCGGAGATTTTTCGACTGTTCCTTGAGCCCGCTCCGGGAGAGTCGAGAAACGACAACGCTCGTAGTCGCTCCTCCCACCACCGCACCCCGCTCCCAACCAAGCGTGCTCTCAAGAAAGTCGAGAATCGACCGTGGCCGGAGTGGTTTCGGGACCTAAGAAAGCCGCGACTGTCACGACTCGGTCACGCTTCCGTGGCGGGTCGTCACTCCCGGATCCGAGAAGACGGTTGAGCTCCCATCTTCTCGCCTTCATCTCCCCTTAAGGCCGGTCCTTAGGTTTTCGGTTGTGTCCAACTGCAGTTCGCCGGTCGGGGTGGGTTAGATCGTGTCCAGGTGGCTCGCTGACCCCGCATCGCTCGCACGACGTATTGGGAGGTACGCCGGTCTCCTTGCCTGCCTGACCCTGTTGACCACCGGAATCGCTTGGGCCCTTTCGCCATCGATGCCTTCGATCTGGATCGACGACCCACTCGATGGGGCGATCCTGGCCATCTCGACGCCGGTCGATGTCGTCGGTCATGTCAGCGATCCAAACGGGATAGAGCAGGTCCGGCTCGAGGCCGATGCCGTCGAAGTCGCCTCTTCCGACACCCCAACCGATCCGGGCGCCCTGGCCACGATCCAGTTCCAATGGCAGCCCGATGCCCCGGGCCAGCACACACTCAGCCTCTGGGTGAAACCTCTGGGCAATGACTGGGTCGGCCCTGCCGTGGCCACGGTCTCCGTTGTCGACGAAGCGGGCTCTTCGACGACGACGCCAGGAACGGTGACGACCACGCCGGCTACCACCGCGACCACGACCCCGACGACGGTGCCGACCACCACTGCGACGACAACGCCAACCACGGTGCCGACCACGGTTCCCACGACCACATGTACCTACGGCGTGCCGAGTCTGGTGAGCCCATCCGACAATCAGGTGATCGACAAGACCGGAATCGCCTCGCCAGTGTCGTTCTCCTGGTCGTACTCCGGATGCACTCCCGGCGACCTCACGTTCCACATCCAGCTGGCCAATGACCCCGGCTTCTTCACCGGGACGATCGTCTGGAACACGACCACAGCCAACTTGAACGCGACGAGTGTCCCGATTGCGTGTGGCGACTACTGGTGGAGGGTGCGCGTGAGGGCCCCGGTCGTCGGTGAGTGGTCCTCGGTCAACGGCTTCATTCTCCAGGGCGGATGCTGATGAGAAGGACGCTGCTGCTTCTCGTCGTGCTGGCGATGGTCGCCGCCTCTTGCACCAACTCGGGCGAGAGCGTTTCCACCACCACTTCCACGACCGTCGCCGAACAAGACCTCGTCGAGCCGCCGACCCCTCCCCAGATCATCCCCCTGCTCGCGACGACGAGCGACGCCTCTACGACGTTCGGGCAAACGATCTTCCTCAACAGCAAGGTCATGGCATCGGAGCCGATCACCAGTCTCGAGCTCCTGGTCGATGGGGAGATGGTCGATCGTGTCGAATTCGACACCCCTATCGCCGACCCGGATTTCTCCTGGAAGTGGATCCCCGGTGCGACCGGCCTCCAGACGGCGGTGGTCAGGGCGTACGACGAAAGTGGTGAAGCGGCCGACTCCTTCCCGACGTGGTTCCGGGTCAACCCCGGCACCGACGCCGTGACAGGTGAGCAACGTCGAGGCCTGCCGGTGGCCGATGGGTCACCCGAAGTGAGTGTCGACCTGGCGAATTGCCAGGCCAACTTCGAGGTGGCGCCGGCAGGAGATCAGCTGGGTCAATACGTCGTGGCGTCGAGCTTCGGAGTGACCGGCTATCACCCGGTGGCCGTCCTACCCGCCCAAGGCGGCCCGGTGACCATCCCGATGACGGCCTCTCCGGTTTTGGTGTCAGTGTCCTCCTACGACGAAAACCTGGCCACGCCCGGGGGTCAGTTGATGGTCCCCGGTGAGCCCGAGTGTGCGACCGGCAACTGGGAGGGCGAAGTCTCTTTCGATGGCCCGGTGCTCATCGGTGGGGAGGGCATGGACGCTGCCTACCTCTATCTCACCGAAGACGACGTGAATTGGCGCCGGGTCCCGGAAACAGGCTTCGTCACGCCTGGTCCCGGCGGGTTCGATTTCTCCGGGGCACTTCCCACGGTCCCCTCGGGTGGCCACCTCGAGGTCGAGGTGTGGGGCCGGGACAACGGTGCCCTCAAAGGCCTGGGACGGGGACGGTTCACGACCGATTCCGGTGGGCCGGCAGAGACCATGTGGGGCGGCGGAGTTCAGTTCGTCGAGCCGTACTCCTTGCTCCACATCCTCAACAAGATCCCGATCCTCGACACATCCGACTACACCGAAGAGCTCCTTCTCAACGGTGTGATCTGTCCCAGCAACATCTACAACCCCGAATGCGGTAGCAACCCGAGAACCGTGAGATGGGACTCGGGACTGACCGGGGCCTCGGCCGGGCTGGTCCAGGTGTCGTCCGCCCAACCCCCGTCCGGGGCGGCTCTGAATTTTCCCGGGCTTCTCTGGTCCGATGAGATTGCCCTGGATGGCGAGTCGGTCCGCGATGTGGAGCTCCCGCTCCAGGCCATCGTCGACTCGGAGTGGATCGGCGCCAGTCCAGTCGGTGACACGGTGTCGGCCCAGGTCGACTCGCTGAAGTACTCCGATCTCGAGGCGATGGCGATCGACTTGTCGCAGTTCGCCCAGCCCGCTCCGAGTGGCGACCCAGCCCGGATGAGTAAGCCGGTCACATTTGCGTCGAGCCATGGGCCGCCAACGAGGCTCTGGGTCCGGGTGGTGCCCCTGGTGAACGACAAGCCGGTGGCAGGCATGAGCAACTCGGTCCTGTATCGAGTCGATCACGAGGCGCTCCAACTCGCCCCGGACATACAGCAAGTCTTCAACTCCTATTACGACACCAAAGTCGAATTCACCCAGCCACAGCGGGGAAATAAGCAGTTCGCTCGTTGTGTCCGCGTAGTCGAGAACCCGTTCGGGAAGGAAAACCCGGTCCCCAACGAGTTCCCATGGAATGCCACTGGGACCCAGACATGGCAGGGCGAGTTCAATGTTTTCCGTGATTGGGCCGGGGTCTGGACTCCGGCGGGGAAACAGGCGACGGGCCTGATCCCCGGTGCCACGTCGTGTGCCCGGCACCCCGACCCACCCGATGACGATTTCTTCGATTTCGTGGGCGATGCCATCTCGTTCATCGGCAACGTGTGGGACACGTTCAAGGACATGGTCGACATGATCAAGGGAGGGATCATCCAGGGGATCGTCGACATCACGGGGTGCAAGCCCGAATCGACCTGTGTCGCCGCCCTCACCGCTTTGGCTGACGCCGGGCTCGCCGCAGTGGGGGTGCCTCCAACGCTTCCCAGCTTCAGCGAATTCATCGAGGCAGCCAAAGGTGATATCGCCGGGGCGCTGGCGGAACAACTCATCGGGCAGTCATGTGGCGCCATCCCTTGTCAGCAGTTCGCAGAGGAATTCATCGCGGACGCCATCAATGACATCCAGGAGCACTTCTCAGAGATGACCGTGTCAAATGTGAACAGCGGAGGCTGGGAGCTCTGGTTGAACCCGGCGATAGTCGTGGTTCCCGAGCCCGCCGGTCAGCTGTTCCCCGGCTCGCTGAAAGTCACGATCACCAGGAAGGATTACACGCTGCCCAGCACGCCCGCTCCTGGGTCGTGTCTGGTCAGCCTGGTGACCGACGGATCTGGCTTCCTCGATTGGGCGGAGAAGGGCGGACTGCCCAAGCATGCCAACGATCCGGTCCAGGGTGTCGTCTTTGCCTCCGAGTCGAAGGTCGTCGATCTCTCCACCCTCACACCGGGCGAGTCGCTCACCGTGGGGCTGTCGGGGCTCGACTTCGACCGGTTCTCCTATCTCAAAGGGACCGAGCCGTATCAGGCCGGATTCGCATCGGAGGAGAAGCTCAAGTCTCTCGCTCTCTTCTACGACATCGACACGACTCTGACCATGACCGCCAACGTATGTGGCAAGCCATATCAGGAATCGGCGAAGCTGAAGGCGGTCAACACCACCCCGGCCGACATCCCGACCAACTGAGCCTGAGCCAGCGCCACATAGAGGTGCAGGCCTGCGCCACTCATCGCCCAAGGTGTCAGAAAAACTGGGAGAGGCGCTCTCCCGGGCTGGCACTAGGATTTTCCAGGTGGACGGGCCGAGGAGTTATGACTGACAATCGGCCCGAATCCAAAGCATTCCTGCGTCGAGCTCGGCTCGAGAAGCGGCTCGATCCCGATTCGCTGCGACGACTCACCGTCCTGACGGCTGGCCCGGGCTTCGGAAAGACCACTCTGCTCGCGACGTGTTTCGACACGCGACCAGCTGTCTGGCACACGGTCACACCGGCAGACCGATCGCTCTCGGTGCTGGCGTGGAACGTGGTCAGGAAGCTGAGGCTCATCGTGCCCGGCATCTCGCCTGAGCTGGTGGCAGCCGTCGAAGGCGCCCGGGGCCCCGACATGAGCGCTGACTCTGGGCGTCCCGTTGCGATTGCCGCCGCCCTTGCCGAGGACCTCGATGCCCTGTTGCAACGCGATGTGACCCTCGTCCTCGACGACGTCCACGAGCTCCAGGGCGAAACGGACAGCGAGGCGTTCCTGGCGGCTATATGCCGCTATGTCCCTCGGCGATTCCGCATCGTGACTGCTTCTCGATCACCACTGCCCTTTCCCATCTCGCGTCTGGCCATCGCAGGCGAGGTCGAGGAGTTGTCTGCCGGCGATCTCGCATTCACCCGCGACGAGGTCGTCGAATTGCTCGGGATGACACGACAACCGATCGAGCCGGCTGACGAGATCATGGGACTGACCGGCGGTTGGCCCGCTGCTGTGGTGTTGGCCATCCAATCAGGTGCATCGGAGACACCCTCCCTACACGCTGCCCTCGCCGAGAAGACCGCCCTGTTCGACTATCTCGCCGAGGAGGCCCTGGCCAACGAGACCGCCGATGACATCGGTCTGCTCCGCGACATCGCCCTCCTGCCGTGGGTCACGCCGGTTCTCCTCGATCGGCTCGATTTCGATCAGATAGAGGATTCGCTGCTTGCTCCGGGTGCGCCATGGATGACCCGGGCCCCGGACGTGCCCGAGGCGATGGCAGTGTCGCCGCTGGTGAGCGAGTTCCTGCAGGACCGGTATCCGGCCGATGAGGAACACCGATCCAGCCTTCTAGCTCGTGCTGCGCATTGGTATCTCGAAGACGGGTCGTATGCCGAGGCACTCGAGTGCCTCCGGAGATCTGGCCGCAGTGAGGAGATCGTCCAGGCCCTGACCGAACGCGGCGACTCGATGATCGCGGCCGGCATGACGCGCCAGATCGTCGACGCAATCGAGGCTATCCCGGAGGGGGAAGTGACTCCAGAGCTTCTCCTGATGGATGCCGAGGTGCGCCAGCTACTCGGGGATTGGGAGGGAGCGATGGAGCGCTATCGGATCCTGGTCCCCGACGAGGGCGAGATCTCAGCCAGACTCGCCTGGAGGCTCGGATTCCTCGACCACATGCGGGGAAACGTGGCCGCGGCCCTTGCAACCTATGAACGCGGCAAGCTCGACGGTGAGGACAATCCCTCTGAGGCCGCCCTCCTCGGCTGGCATGCAAGTGCCTATTGGCTGCGTGGTGAACGCGACCTGGCGAAGCACCTGGCCGACGAAGCGCTGCAGCGTGCCCGAGCGTCCGGGGATCCCAGGGCAATGGCGACCGCTCACACGGTGCTGGCGATGGTGGCCGCGCTCGACGGCGACCGGGCCCTGAACGACGTGCATTACATCAAGGCCTTGGAGCATGCCGAGAGGGGCCATGACGTCGTGCAGACCATCCGCATCCGTTCCAACCGGGGTTCCCACTTCCTCGAGGAGGGTGAGTTCGACTCCGCCCTGGCTGAACTGGATATCGCACTCCGACTCGCAGACATGACCGGGTTCGAACTGTGGCGGGCAATGGCGCTGGGCAACCGAGGCCAGGTCTACCTGTACCGGGGGCGGCTCGAGGAGGCACTTGCCGATCTCGTCGAAGCACGTTCGACGTTCCGGAGGATCGGTTCGCTTCTCGAGGCCTATCCCCTCGCGACCATTGCCGAGGTGTATGCGGTCAGGGGAGACACCGCCCAGGCCCGCGCCCTATACACCGAAGCGATAGGCCTCGCCGAGGATCAAGCCGATCTCCAAGCTCTTATCCCTGCACAAGCGGGCCTCTCCCGACTCCTGGCTGCCAGTGAGCCCGAAGCGGCGATCGATATCGCCACCCGCGCCACCAAGGCCGACTTCGTCATTGGGCGGGCACAGGCGCTGGTTGCGGCCGGTTGGGCCCACTTCCACGGCGGCAACGAGTCCCGGGCGCACCAGCTGGCTGAAGAGTCGGCGGAGGTGGCCAGATCGCGTCACGACATGGCCGGGCTGGCGGAGGCTCTGGAGCTCCAGGCTGCCTCGGGGGGCCAGGAGCAAGCATTGGGGCTGCTCAACGGGGCTCGTGCCATCTGGGACGATCTCGGGGTTCCGATAGCGGTCGGTCGCGTTGACCTGGCGATTGCCGAATTGATCGGTGGCAAGGAAGGGGCCCCGCAGGCTTTGGCCGCCGCCGAGGACCTGCAACGGTACGGTGCCAAGGGGCTCGCTCTGAGGGCCCGTGCAGCCGCTGAGGCGATGGCCAGCAAGGTGACAGCTGAGCTGGCAATAAAGACCCTCGGCGGATTCGATGTCATGGTCGATGGCCACCCGGTCGATCCGTCGGCGTGGCAGTCACGTGTGGCGCGAGAGATCATCTGGATGTTGATCGCCGGTCGATCGCGACCGATCAACCGGGAGATCCTCTTGGATCGAATCTGGCCCGAGGACGACCCGGAGAAGGCCTCCAACCGGCTTTCGGTGGCCCTGACCACGATCAGGAAGGTGTTCGACCCGGCCAAGACGCACGATGCCAACCATTTCCTCAAGACAGACCGAGACTCTGTGGCGCTGGCCGCCGACCGGATCGACATCGATGTCGAGGCCTTCCTCATTGAGGCTGCCCGAGGAAGGGCGCTGCTACGTCAGGGAAAGCGCAGTGAGGCCCTGACCATCCTGAAGGGTGCCGAGGAGCGCTATGTGGGCGAGTTCCTCGAAGAGCACCCCTACGCCGATTGGGCGGTGGCCCTGCGGGAGGAGGCGAGATCGGAATACATGACGGTGGCTTCGGACCTGGCACAAGCCGCCGAGGAGGACGGTGACCACGACCTCGCCGCACGCCGATATCTGCGAATGCTGGAACGAGACGTCTACAACGAGCCGGCCCACATCTCGCTGGTCCGGGTCATGGAGCTCTCCGGGCGCCGTGGGACGGCGCGCCGCTTGTACGGGAACTACGTGGCGCGGATGGCCGAGCTCGACGTCGAGCCGGAGCCCTTTCCGGTATTTCCCGCCCCTGACGTCCACTCGTAGAGCATGTCAAGCAGCTCTTCGTCCGATTGAAATGTGCTCGGCTCGCCTCCGGGGGTCTCGACCGTCCCGCGGAGCCCTCCGGCCGTGGCCTGCAGTCGCAAAATGAAAGTGTTCACGGGCCCATCACATCGGCGGCGAGCGAGACATCGGCACCGAACAAGGAAGTGCCACCTGTCATCCAGATCACACCGTCTCCCATGGCGAGCCCGTTGCCGCTCACATACCCGGCGCGCAGCCGGTACTGCAACCCGGTGGCACGATCAACCCTGATCATGTCGTTGGATGTCAGTTCGAGATACCAGATCGCGTCGTCCCCCACCACGAAGCTCGATCCCTGTTCGGGATCGCCGAGAAGGTCGAAGACCTCTTCCGCCGATCCCGAGGCGGCGTCGATGCGATAGACGGCGCCGATCCCCGTCACGAACTCACCCTCGGGGTTGGCGAGGTTCGAGAGCACCCAAATGCTGTCTTCGGCGGTGACCAGAGACGCCGGCCCCGGGGCGACTATCGAGGTGCTCCCACCGCTCTCCGTTGCCTCATAGCCGAGATCTTGAAAGGCCTCGATGATGGTGAGCGTGGACGGGTCGATCCTCAGAACGCGGCCACCGTGCTCGTCGACGGACCAAACCTCCCCATCGGCAACCACGACCCGAGCGGTCCCCGAGGTGGACAGATTGTCGTAGTCGGTGACGGTTCCGATCACCTCGCCGGTCGCCTTGTCGAAGCCCGTGACCTCGCCGGTGCCGTTCGTCGTCACCCACACCCCAGTGTCGTCGACGGCCAGGTGTGAGCCGCTGCCTCGAGACGGGAGCAAACCCTGGTTGCTCAGCGATCCGGTCCCAGGATCGAGCCGAGCCGGGCCGTCGAGTGTCAGCACCCAGACCTCATCACCCCAGACTGCAACGTCGATGGCCATCGGATCGAGAGCGTGGGTCGCCTCGACCGAGCGCCCGGCAAGATCGATCACCAACACAGCACCCGCGTCGGTGGTCACATAGGCGGTGCTTCCCGAGATGGCGATCTCTTCGAGCTCGTCACCGCCGGCGGCTATCTCGTCGAGCACGAAGTCGGTCTCGCAGATCTCGTCCGCAGCACACTCGGGATTACTCCCGGAGGACGAGATGGAGGTGTCCGGACCGTCGCCGCCGGCGGTGGATCCGTCGCCAAGAGATGTGGTGGTAGCGCCGGGGCCGACAGCCGTCCCGTCACCTGGCTCGCCGGAACTCCCTCCGCACGAGACGAGCGCCAACCCGAGCACGACGATGAGAACTACGACACGCATACCGACCCCAATCCACGTTTTCCGCCAAGTTATGGATCAGCCTTAAGGCGCCGTGAAGGTGACCACACGACCTCATCAACAACGGGTCCTCGTCGGATCCGGACGAGATGGGCGGCTCTAGCCTCCAGACATCGTGACAAGCCCCGAAATCGAGCAGTGGCACCCTCTGAAGGTGTGGCTCTACTCGTTGCTCCACCGCAACCCGAAGAGCAACACTGAGATCGTCAGGTACGCCGGGTTGGATAAGACCGATCATTTCCTGGACGTCGGGTGTGGGCCGGGTGCCGCCCTGGAGTATGCCGCCAGGACCGGAGCGGAGGTGGCCGGGGTCGATCCCAGTGCCGCCATGGTGGCCCGGGCGGCGAAGCGGGTGCCCGGTGCAGAGGTGAGAGTTGGCTCGGCCGAGGAGATCCCATTTGCCGATGACACGTTCACCGTTGCGATCAACGTCTCGTCGTTTCATCACTGGGCGGATCGAGACGCCGGGTTGCGCGAGATCCGGAGGGTGTTGGCGCCGATGGGGCGCCTTCACATCGTCGAGGGAAAGCTGGAAGAAGGTGTCCACGGACACGGGCTCGACCCCCAGGACGCAGAGGCTCTGATAGCCAGACTGGGTGAGCTCGGCTACGTCGACATGAGATCGGACACCCTCGAGACCGGACGGCGTCATGAGTACGTCGTCGTCTCCGCAACCAATCCCAATTGAGGATTCGGGAGGCCCCGAGACCACCCGTCGTCAGACGTCCGACGACGCCGAGGGTCGTGTGGATAGGATCGCCTCGTGGAGCGGAAGTGTGTGTCATGTGGAGCCGACCCCGGCGAGGGTGCGTTTTGCCAGCACTGTGGCACCCGCCAGCCCACCGATGGGACCCCAGTCCCCGACAACCCGCCCGCCTCCGACCCCCCATTCCCGCCGGTATCGCCAACTCCTCCCCCGACTCCACCCCAGGTCCCAGCCGCGACTCCGCCGTTGATACCCGGCCAACCGGTGCCCGCCCCGACTCCACCCCAGGTCCCAGCCGCGACTCCGCCGTTGATATCGGGTCAACCGGTGCCCGCCAAGCGCTCCGGCTGTCGCAGCGGGTGTCTCATCGTCGGAGTCGTCGCTGTCGTGCTGGTCGTGGTCGGTGGATTTCTGGCCTGGCGTTTCTTCAGGAACGAGGTCCTTCCGGGGATCCAGGAGACGGTCGACGAGGTCGGCACTTTCGCCGACACCCCTCCCGGGCCCTGTTATGACCTCGAGACCGATAACGGGCTCCTCACCGGGTGGACCGAGGTGCCCTGCAGCGGTCCCCGTCAAGTCGAGGTCTCCTTTTCCGCCTCATTCGAAGACGGGCCGTTTCCAGGTGACGCCTACCTCACCGACACGGCCGCCGACACTTGCGTCGCGTCCTTCGAGAGATATGTGGGGATATCCCCCGAGCAATCCGCGTACGATGCCGACTGGCTCCTACCCACGGAAGACATGTGGGCGAGCGGTTCTCGTCAGGGGATCTGCCTGGTGGTAAGCGACGACGGCTCCGCCCTGACCGGGACTGTCAAGGGTTCAGACACATGAGCGCCAACACGATGTCGAGACGGCCCACCGGGGCACCCATGACCGCCGGGTCGGGCCCGAAGCGGTTCCGGATCCGGGCATTCATTGCCGCTCTCCTGCTCGCCTTTGGCCCGCTGGCGGCCGGATGCACACCCGAGGAGATCCAGCAGTCGATCGGGGCGCTCACCGTCAGCTTTGAACAGGGTGGGGTCGAGAGCGGCTTATCCACGGCTGCTCTCATCGGCCAACAAGCGGCCCTCGTCGTTGGCATGAGACTTGGCTCGCTGGGCCTGCCCTGACCAGCTGACCACCCCCCAGGAATCGATCAGGCCCTGGCGTATCGTGCGATGAGCACGCCGGTGGATGCCCTGGTCAGGTCCTTCAACTCCAGGCCACGGGCCACGCCATCGTCGGGGAACAGTCTCTTGCCACCACCGAGGATGATCGGCTCGATCATGAGGGTGAACTCGTCTACCAGGTCATGACTCACCAGATAGTGGACCAGCTGAGAGCTGCCCAGGACCTGGATATCCCCTTCGACTCGGGTCTTGAGATCGGCGACCGAGGCTGCGACATCGTCGGATGCGAGCAAGGTCGAGTTGTTCCAGTGGAGGTCGTCCTGGGTCAGTGTCCGGGAAACCACATACTTGGCCACCGAGTTCATGTGGTCGGCAAAAGGGTCCCCGGCCCGCTCCGGCCACGCCGCCGCCATCCCCTGCCAGGTGCGACGGCCAAAGAGGAGGGCTCTCGTCGCCCGGGCAGCGTCCCCCAACACCGGCCCCATCGCCTCGGGGTCGAAATAGGGCATCGACCAGCCTCCATGGCTGAATCCGCCGTCCATGTCCTCCTCACGGCCGCCTGGGGCCTGGACGACACCGTCGAGGCTGATGAAGTCGCTTGCGATCAGACTCAATGTCTTCTCCTTATGATGTGTTTGTGGCTCAGACACCGACGCCGGGGTGGGCGTCTTCGGCAAGCAGGTCTTCGATCTGGCCAACTGCGAGCGTGAGGCCCTCTTCCATACCCATCTCAACCATCTGCTGCATGGCCTCTACCGACGGGAACCTGGTTTCCAGAGTCATCCTGGTCCGAGAGCCCTCTCCGTCGATCTCCTGAAGCGAGACGACGCTCGCCGTGGTCGGCATGTCGGGGTTGGGCCTTCCCGTCGGAGTCGCCGAATCCGTCCTCGAATTCGAGGCGGCTGGGGGCATCGATCTCGGTGATGCGCCACCACCCATAGTGCGTCTCACCCTCCGGCGATGTCATGTAGTACGTCACGGCCCCGCCACCTTTGAAGTCGTGTTCGACGAAGGTGGCCGGATATCCGGGCGGGCCCCACCAGCGTTCCAGTTGCCGTGGGTCCTCCCAAAGCCGCCAAACCCGCTCCACGGGGGCCGCGAACTCCGCTGTCAGTCTCAAAGTGAGGCGCTCGGTGTCCTTTTCGACGTTCGTGACTGTCATAGGTCTCCTCCTGATTGGTCTTCGGCGAGGATCTCGCCCATGCGGTCGATGCGGTCCCTCCACAGCTTCTCGAACTCTTCGAGCAGCTGGTATGCGGTGCGGATCGTCTCGGTGTTGCCTCGAACAAGCTGTTCGCGGCCCCGGTGAAGCTTGGTGATGAGACCGGCCTGCTCGAGGATGGAAACATGCTTCTGGACGGCGGCAAAACTCATCTCATGGAAGGCGGCATGTCCCGAGATCGAGTAATCCCGGAACATGGACCGTCTGAGGATGTCCCGCCGCGTGGCGTCGGAAAGTGCATGGAAGACCAGATCGGTCCACTCCTGTTCTGCCATTCTTACAACCATTTGGTTGTATGTTATCCGAACCGGGTTGACTATGCAAACCGGTCACGTCGGCTGGTCCTCGACGAGACCACTCCAAGACCATTTGGGGATCTGCACACCATCGGGGACCGTGTCGGGAGACTCGGAATGCCCCGACATCCGTTGAGTGGCCCATTCGAAGTAGTCATGCAACAACGCGCGGAGAGGGCCTTCGGTTATCCCCACATCATCGAGTGCCCCATCGAAGCAAGCGACTGCACGTCGATCCATCTCGGCATGCTCCCCGTTCCCGGCGTGCAGGCGAAGCACGTAGGTCTCATCCCCCATCGCCTCGGAGTACATCACCGGCCCGCCGAGCGCTTCGCCCCAGTAGGCGGCCAGCCTCTCGAGATGCCCCGGATGTTGGCCCGGGTGTGAGAAGGGATGCTCCATCACCGGGTCGGCCAGGCACCGCTCATGCCAGGCTCTGGCCAGAGCCAGGAGAAAAGGGGCGCCGCCCACCGCCTCGAATACCGGTGTCATAGCCCCATTTGATCCGGTGGTCTCGTGCCTGTCAAAGACGTTTCCGGTCGTCTCGATCCACGCTCATGTCAAGCCCGAAAGGTGCCGGGCCGGGGTTGCATATCGGGTGTGGTGGATCCCTTGTCCCAGGGATAGAGACCCTCCTCGTCGACGTAGCTGAGCTGGAGCACAGGCACCGAGTACTCCTGGGGGCGCCAGTAGAAATTGTTGGCCTCGAACACGATCTCACCGGCGTTCGGCACGGGCTCCGGGATGACCTTGTGCGGCCAGTCGTCGAATTCGAGCTCCATCCCCGGCATCAAATGATCGCCGTGTTTGACGCTCCACCCGAGAGCGTTCAGCAAAGCCCCGGTGTTTCCCGAATCGAGCCCGAACACCAACAACTCGGGGTGGCCCATGCCAAAGAGGCCGATGGTGTACCCGAATGGAGGCCCCTCGTCCCCCTCACATTCGCATCCGGGGCGGGAGCAGGTGCCCCCACCGACATAGGAGATCGCCCATCCCCACTTTCGGATTGCATCACCGACCCAGGCCTCCCGTTGATCCATCCACGCCAGCAGGCTGACATCCATGTTTACCCCTCCTCTTGGGTCTTCCCTCGAAGGTACGAGTCGGGTGTGACAGGGCTGGCGCCGCTGTGGAATCGTGGCCCGAGTATCGACCGGCCGGTCCGTCTCCATACCGGGGCCACCTAGACGCCAGGGCACCAGTAGTGAGTAGGTTCGGGCGTATGAGGATCGGGCTTATCAACCAGCTTCACGGACGGCCAAACGGGAAGAGGCCCGCCCCGACGTGGGGATCGATCTCCTCACGGGCAGCAGCTGCCGAACAGGCAGGATTCGACATCTTCGTCTTCGAGGACGCCCTCATTTACCGGTGGGAGGGGGAGGGCACCGACGGGGTTTGGGAGTCGGTGTCGGTCGCAGCTGCACTCGCAGCCACGACTTCGGAGATTCGGATTGCCCAATCAGTCATCAACTCGCCCTATCGATCACCCGCGATGATGGCCAGCATCGCAACAACTCTCGACGAGATATCTGGCGGTCGCTACACCCTCGGAATCGGCGCCGGCAACACCTTCGACTCTGACTACGAGGCGTTCGGATTTCCCAAGGACCATCGGTACACGAGATTCGCCGAGTCGATAGAGGTCATCCACAGCCTGTTGAAGACCGGCCGCGTCGATTTCGACGGTGAGTTCTACAGCGCAAGAGACTCCGAGCTGGTGCTCAGGGGTCCCTCGCCGAATGGCCCGCCCATCAACATCGCCGCCGGGGGGCCCAAGATGATGAGATTGGTCGCGAAGTATGCGGACGAATGGAACTGGTGGGGCTGGGACGAGACCCAAGAAGAGATCCATTCCCGCTTGAGCCCGATCATAGAGACGCTGGATCATGCCCTCGAGGAAGAAGGCCGTGAGCCATCAGAGTTGATCCGCACGCTCGACGTCTACAGCGTGCAGCCCGGTGGCCTCGAGGCTGAGCACGACATGAAGAACCCGGTGACCGGGACGGCGGAGCAGATAGCTGAACAGATCCTCGCCTTGGGCGAGATGGGCTTCGACGAGGTTCGCGTCGACCTTTGGCCGAAGTCGACTGCCGCCATAGAGGCCATGGCGCCGGTTGTGTTGCTGATCCACCAAGGCTGACCGGCTTGGGACGGGACAAGGCACCCATTGACCAGAGGGCTGAACCGAGTCGACGCCGCCAAAGCGGCGGCCAATCAGACAACAGGCGCTAAGTTTCGCCAGCGGTGTCATCGCTTGTTCCTTTCTCCATCCGCCGCCTCTGGCTGCTCGCACGAGGCTTGCTGGTGAGCAGGGACCGGCCGGATCTCGACCGGCTGGCCAGGATCGAGGATCCCGATGTCTTCGTTTGGGCGATACTCCCCCACGCTGCCCGGTCCTTCGCCCCCAGCATCCTGCTCCTGCCCCGAGACGAGGCCCGGGCCGCCGCAGTCGGTTATTTGTACGCGCGGATGCTCGATACGTACGAAGACCTCTCCGGCCGCCCGGCTGACGCACGCAACGCCCTCGCCTGGTTCGCCGCTCGATTCGATGCCGACCAGCCGGGCAGGGCACCTCCGATTGCCGCTCCGGCGGGTGCAGACGCCCGCGACCTTGCTCATCTCCTCCTCGTTGGGCGTCACCAAATGGTGGACAAAGTCTTCCTCGGATTGGATGCCCCCACCCAGGACCGAATCACCCGCCTCGTCCATGACATGGCAGCCGGGATGATCGAGTTCTCCGCCATCTTCGAGCGCCAGGAGGGAGTGCTCGACACCGAACAGCAAGTGCTCGACTACTGCCATCGGGTCATCGGGATCCCGGCCCTCTTCATCATGGAGACCCTGCTCGGAGAGGTGCCCCCGGATCACCGAAGCGATGCCCTCGAGGCATCCGAGCTGATCCAGCTGGCCAACATCACGCGTGATATCGAAAAGGACCTGTTGAGGGGAGTCGCCTACCACCCAGCTCTCAAAGCACACCTTGGCTCCAAGGGGGGAAGTGTCACCGGTCTCGCGGTGGCCGGCGCCCGACGCGATCTGATCCTCCTCGCCACGCGACGAGCTGGTTCATTCCGTCGTCTGGTCGATGCGGTTCGCCTACCCCGTCTCAGCCCGGCCCGCGCCGCTGCGGTCCTCATGGTCTTGTTCACCGACCGTCACTACCGGGACTGCGCCCTGGAGGCGGGCATGACACCGCTATCCACTTCACGGCCCCTCTCGTTCATGCTGCTCACCTCGTTGCCGGCGATCTTCTCCCCCTGGTGGGCAGACCGCGTCATGACCCGGGTGGAGACGGACCTGTTGGCCACCGTCTGACCCGCCCGCAACCTGCCGGGTTTACTAGCGTCCGCACCTCGAATTGCTTTCCAGGAGAGTGTGATCGTGAGCGTTCAGGACGATCGGGTCGCCGAGTTTCACCGTCTGCATTCCGAGGGCTGTTTCGTGATGCCGAACCCCTGGGACGTGGGGAGCGCCTTGGCCCTGGTCGACTTGGGTTTTCAGGCATTAGCCACCTCGAGTGCAGGATCGGCATGGACGATGGGGCGCGCCGACAACCGGCTCGAGATCAGTCAAACACTTGCTCACATTCACACGATCGCCAGCGTTTCGAGCGTGCCCGTCAGCGCAGACTTCGAGGGTGGATTCGCCGACGACCCGGACCTCGTCGGCGCCCATGTCAAGCTGGCGGCGGCAACCGGGATCGCCGGTCTATCGATCGAGGACTCCACCGGGAAAGAGACCGAGCCCCTCTATGCGTTCGACCTGGCAGTCGAACGGGTCAGAGCGGCCCGACGTGCCATCGACGAAAGCGGGACCCGGGTCGTGCTCACGGGCCGATCGGAGGGGTTCGTGGTCGGTCGCCCCGATCTCGATGAGACCGTCCGGAGGCTGACTGCCTATGCAGAAGCCGGCGCCGACTGTCTCTACGCCCCGAGAATCGACACCGTCGAGCAGATCTCGGCGGTGGTCGCTGCGGTGTCCCCGAAGCCTGTGAATCTCCTCATCAACGCCCCGTTCATCACAGTCGCCGGAGCGGCCTCACTCGGTGTGCGCCGTATCAGCGTCGGAGGCACTTTGGCACGAACCGCATGGGCAGGATTTCTCAAAGCAGCACAAGAGATCGCCGACCAGGGAACCTTCTCCAGCTTTCAAGGGCTACCCAACGTCGATGCTCTCTTCGAAGGTCATTGACCCAGCGGTAGACGCGTGGCGCAATCCCCGGACGACGAGTCCCTACTGGTCCGGGTGCCTGGTCCGGGAGCGGACCTCTGTGGCGAACCGGACCCGCTCGTTGACGTTGAGGACGACCTCTTCGCCTTCGGCCTCGATATGGAATCCGTCCGAGGTCTGCGAAATCTCGATGTCCTCCAACGACCAGGAGGCCAATTCCTTGTCGTCAACCATCACAGTCAGTCGCTGGCCGGTCAGATCGACCACCACACCCAAGGGAAAGCCCGGCCGTCCCACCAGCCGGAGTCTTGCATCGAACGAGGTCATCATTTCCTCCGCTCTCAGCCCAGCCCCGCCATCAGCATATCCGATCCGAGCGCCTCGCAACACTTGTTACTTTCGCCTCTGGCCGAGGTGTGCCCTCCCACCGATGATGGGGCCGACAATTCGAGGTTTGGAGGCATCAAATGACCGACACCACCGGCACCGAGGTGGAGCTCCCCCAGGACATCCCGCCGACATGGGCCAACGCAGTCATGAAGTGGGCCGTGACCACACCCGGCATCCAGGCGATGGTTGGGCAAGGCGTCGCCCTGCTCACCTTCACGGGCCACAAGAGCGGCAAGACCTATCGGATCCCCGTCTCCTACTCCCGGGAAGGCCACACCGTGACCGTGATCAGCAAGAAAGTGCGCAACTGGTGGCGCAACTTCGTGACACCACGGGAAGTCCAGATCCGTCTCGCCGGCAAGGACTACATCGGCAAGGCCGAGGCTCACATTGACGCTTCCGAAATGCACGACTTCATGGTCCAGTATCTGGAGGAGCGCCCGGTGGACGCCAAGGCCTGCGGGCTCAATCGTGACGAGATCACCCGTGAGAAGGTGTCCAGGATCCTCCCTCACATCGTCCTGATCCGCATCGAGATCAGCCCGGCCGAATAGGACCGCCCAGAATCCGAGACGGGCGCTCACGGCCGAGACCACGGGCGGGGCGATATTGTGCGATCCCCCAATCGGAGTCACCCGGGTGAGCGAGCCACGTCTAGGTCGGATAGCGAGGATCGCACCACCGCGTCTGCAGACCAAGGAGACGAGCAGCCGCCGTAGCGCCACCTGGCTCGAGTTGTTCTACGACCTGGCCTTCGTGGTGGTCATCGCCATCCTGGCCGGCCGTCTCCTCTCCGACATCTCATGGACCGGTTGGTGGTCGTTCCTCGCCTACTTCTCGCTTCTCTGGTGGCTGTGGGCAAGCCACACCTTCTACGCCGACCGCTATGACACCGACGACTTCGTCTACCGACTGCTGGCCACGGCTCAGATCGTGGCTGTGGTGGTCATCGGCGCATCGCTGACACACGGCCCGGCCGAGTCCACCATGGCCTTTGCCGCCGGTTATGCCACCGCCCGTCTTGTGTTGCTGGGCATGTACTGGCGGGTCTATCGCCACGTCGCCGAGACCCGGAGCCTGGTCGCCGGATATCTCATCGGGTTCGGCATAGCGGCAGCCGTATGGCTGGTGTCTGTCTTCACGCCCGAATCGACCCGAATCGTCCTCTGGGCGGTGGCGATCAGCATCGACCTGGCCACACCATGGTTGATCCGACGCCAACAGGCCACGGTCCCCCTCGACGAGTCACATCTGCCCGAGCGGTTCGGGTTGCTCCTGCTCCTCGTCCTCGGCCAGTTGCTCACCGCAATTGCCTCGGGGCTGGGCAAGTCCGCCTGGTCGGCCCGGACCCTGGGAATGGCAGTACTCGGGCTGGCAGTGGCCACGCTCCTCTGGTGGCTCTACTTCGACAACGCCGAAGGCTCGGTGGTGAGAAGGCGAAGCGTCGAAGAGACAAACTGGCGGCCCACGGTATGGATCTACACCCATCTCCCCCTTGCCGCCGCACTGGTGATGGTGGGTGTCGGTCTCGACCGCGCCCTCATCCTCGTCGGGGAGGGGACGATGGACCACCCGTCGAGATGGCTCTTGGTCTCCGGGATAGGGATGGCCCTGGCCTCGATGGCAATGATCCAGCTGGCCTCGTTGAATCATCCGCAAGGATCGCTGAACCGGGCTATCGCCATCAACCGGCTCGCCGCCATCCCCGTCCTGGTCCTGATCGGAGCCCTGCCCGATGTGAGCCCGGTTTGGTCCCTGGCCGGAGCCACCGCCATCTGTGTGGCGGTGTTGATTGCCGACATGACCGTCTGGGACCGGGCTCACCAAACCTGAGCAGGACCTGCCAAATAGGACCATTTGGCACTAGCCGCATTCGCGGGAAAACGACACGATCGAACAAATGGTGATCATCGAGAAAGGAAAAAGTCATGATCACTAACGAAAGGCTCGATCGGCCCCGGACCAAAGAACGCGGCCGATATTGGTGGGTGATCTCGGTCAGCAGTGTGCTGTTGGCAGTGCTCTTCGCCAGTGTCTTCTCCCCCGACATGATCACGGGGTCGGCCCAGGAGCATTTGCCCCTTGCCGGTTTCGTCGACTGGATCTGGGCGGCGGTGACCATCGGCTATCTGTCCTTTGTTCGTAGAGACCGCGCCGACATGGCACTCGGCATGACTGTTGCAGTCCTCTGGCTGGCGATTGCGATCACGTCGATCGCTGCCCCGGTGCTGGTGACCGGAACCGATCCGACTCAGATCCCACTGGCTGCCATGCTGGCTCCCGTGCTCGGGACCATCGTGACCGGGTTCCTGGCGCTGCATGCCACCAGTCGCAACGACGACGTCTGGCGATATCAACTCTGACAGAGACAGCGCCGAGACCAACTGGCGGGCCCGCCCGGGATGATGAGTGACCCGGCGTAGGATCGTTTCAGTGTCAGACCTCATCAGCGGCAGGCCTGGGCTACACCAAAGCAAGATGGCAAGTTCTGTGGCGACTGTGGCGTCGCCCGCGGACAGGTCTGCCGGTCATGTGGCACGACCAACTCACCTGGAGTGAATTTCTGCGGATCGAAAGTCGGGTCTAGAGACCCGATCAGAGGTGCGCCAGGTCTGCTTTCACCGACTCCCACTGCCCAGCGAGGTCGGCGGACACTTCGCCTGGTCGGCCGATCGCCCCGAGGAGGGGGAAAGAGGACACAGGGAGACCGACCTCCCACTCAACGCCCCCGCGCCACTCCAGCGTCTTCCTCCCCATCCACGGACGTCGTCCCGCCACCATGCCATCGTCGGAGAGACTCCTCTCTATCACAGCCGTGGCGTCGTCCACCAGCTCAACGGGCAAAGGTTGGCCTCTCATCACGGCCCAACGGGCCAGGAACCTGAAGCCACGCAGGACGTCGTAGTAGTAGAAACGGGGGAAGCAGAGGTCGAGCCAATCCGGGTCTATCACGTCACCACCCGACGACCGGTAGAGACGATGATTGATCAGGTATTCGGCCCCCCGGTCGAGAAACTCGATCTCCTCGAGTGTGAAATCCCTATCCGTGTGGAACAGCACCGCCCCGAGGGGCGGGAGTGTGGAGACGATCGAGCTCTTGGGAGTGGGCTTCAAATAGGCGGCTTCGTCACAGTTGAGACCTCCGTCGGGCAGCTGATACCTGAAGAACCAGCGTCGCATCCAGGGGACCCTTGCATCGAGATCAATCCCACAAGCGCTGAGCACCTGATACATGGTCCCCAGGGCACAGTGGCAGACGATGTGGCGATATCCGTCGATCTCCGGAGGAAGTGTCTCTTGGCGCAGTGGGAAGAAAGTGAGGAAATGGGTGCCGAATTCCTCCATCATGGCCGCCACGGGTTCGGCCGGGATGCGATCGGCCAGACCCATCTCCCAGAGCAGGGTCATGTGCCACCAAGGCGAATCCCATTTGGGCCAATACGGGTCGCGGCGAATGGACTCGATCGCCCGATCGGACGACAGGTACTCAGTCGACTGATCGACTGCTTCCTCGACGGTGAACACGTCGCTCATCGCCACCGAGGCTAGCGATCAGGTCCACCTCCAAAGGCTGACCAATGACCGGGCCATCGGCTATCAAGGGTCGATGGGTTTTCGCCCGAGCTCGGCCGTGACAGGGTGGGTAGTGACGACGGTTCTCCTTCTCACCGCCTGCTCGAGCGGGTTGACGCCCACCACCGGCGCCGACTCCTCCAACGCGACCACCCAGGAGACCTCGACGACCCGCGCCTCGACGACGACGATCCGGGACACAGAGCCCACGACCACTTTCGCCAGTGGCCCATCAGGAGAGGCCGCCACCGTCCTCTCGGTCACCGACGGGGACACCATCCGGGTCGACTACGAAGGTGCCGATGAGGCTGTTCGACTTATCGGGATCAACAGCCCCGAGGTCGGCGAGTGCTTCTACGCCCAGTCATCGGACGCGTTGGCGACTCTGGTCGACGGGCGAAGCGTCCTCATGGTCGCCGATGTCTCCGACCGCGACCAGTACGGCCGTCTGCTGCGTTACCTGTATCTGCCCGATGGCACATTCGTCAACGAGGATCTGGTTCGTCAGGGGTTCGCCCTGGCCCGTGACTACCCGCCGGATTCGGGCGAGGCCGACCGTCTGGCCTTCGCCCAATCGGAGGCTGAATCTGAAAGTCTGGGATTGTGGGCTCCGGACGCCTGTGGCAAAGCCGACACCTCTTCCGGTCTGCGAATCACCGAGGTGGTGTACGACGCCCCGGGTGACGACAACGACAACCTCAACGGCGAGTGGGTGGAGATCACCAACCAGGGCTCGAGCGCTGCCTCCATGTCCGGTTGGGTGCTGAAAGACGAGTCGGCTTCACACCGCTATCCATTCCCGAACGGCTTCACCCTCGCTGCCGGTGCCAGCGTCGAGGTGTTCACCGGTTGTGGCACAGACACCACCACCGACCTGTATTGGTGCAACACGGGCAGCGCCGTGTGGAACAACGGTGGGGACACGGCCTTCCTCCTCGACCCGGGCGGGAATATCCACGACGAATGGTCCTACTGAGCATCAGAGCCACGCGGGAAGGCTCCTCAGGCTACAACTAGGTCATGAGGAGGACATTTCGGGCGCTCGTTGCCGACCTCCTGACCATCACCCGAGCGGGTCTGGCGGTGCTGGTGATCCCCGCCATCTGGTCAGGCCGGCTCGAATTGGCGGCGCTCATCGTCTCGATGGCGTGGCTTACCGACTTCCTGGATGGCCGCCTGGCTCGCATGGCCTCCGATGAGACCCGGATGGGCCCCTGGGACCTGACCGTCGACACTCTGTTCGGTGCCGGTCTGCTGGTAGGCCTCGCCGGTGCACATGTCGTCCCGGTGCTCTTCGCGGTGGTGGCGATCGTCGCTCTCGGCGGATGGTTCGTGACCGGCAACCCGACCGCTTCGATGCTGCTCCAACTGGCCGGGTTCCTCCCGCTGCTCAGGCTGCTCTGGCTGGAGCGACCCGACGCCTGGTGGCTGCCCTTCCTCACCGCGGCACTGATCGGCTTGGCCGACTGGCGCCGACTGCTCACCATCAACATTCCCCTCTTTCTCCGTGGGCTGATCGGCCGGACACCGGGTGGGCCCGGTCAGGGACGACTGCAGTGAGATCGACGTCAAAAGAAAACACACGAGTTGGCTCGGCGTATCGCCCGACCGTGATGGCGGCGATCGCCCTGGCTGTCTTTGCGGTCCTCTTCGCCATAGGCGGATCGTTGGGCTGGTGGGCGCCGGCGGCCAACGAGCAGGCCATCGGTGAGGTTTCCCGTTGGTGCGAGCGGGTGAGCGGCGGCTGGCTGCGAGAGCCGGTCAACACTCTGGGAAATCTCGGGTTCGTGGTCTCGGGTCTGACCATGTTCGTAGTCTTGGCGATCGACACCCGGCTCCACCGCCCGCGGGTCAATGGGTTCATCGGCAACCAGCCGATGGCCCTTCTCTACGCCTCGGCATCACTGTTCCTCGGTCCCGGCTCCATGCTGATGCACGGGAGCCACACCCTCTTCGGAGCATGGCTGGACAATGTCTCGATGGTCGCATTCATCCTGATCCCCTGGCTGTTCAACCTGGCGGTTTTGGGGAGATGGAAGGACCGCATGTTCTTCATCGTCTACGGCGCGGTCCTGTCTGCCTACGGCCTCGGATATTGGTTCGTGGGCCCGGATCTCGGGATCGGCCTCGACCTCTTTGGCGTCTCGATCGGTCTCTGGCTCATCTCCGAGGTGCTGTACCGGTTCTGGTCACCGGGGGTGCGGCCCCTGTCCGGGCTGGTCGGGTTCGTGGTGGCGGCCGTGTTCGGGGTCACGCCGATGGTGATGCTCGAGGACCCTGGCGCCCACTGGTGGGTGGTCCTGTTCTGGGTGCCGGCCTTGCTCGCCACCGGGCCGCCCGAGACACGACGCAGGTACGCGCCATGGTTCTGGGCCGGTTTGATCTCCTTCCTGGTCGCCTACGCCATCTGGACCACTGGCATCGACACCAGCAGCTGGTGCCGGCCTGATTCCCCCATCCAGGCGCATGCCATCTGGCACATCCTTACTGCCCTGGCCACGTGGTGTTTCTTCAAGTTCCTTCGCAGCGAGCGAGCAACCCAACTCGAGAGCGCTTGAGACGATGAGGGGCATGGTTCTCGAAGTGGTCACACCTGCGAGACTCACCCGAACTTGGATGACAACGTGACCACCAGTGCAGACCTGGTCCCGAAGCATCGACGCCTTCCGCCGGCAATAGAGCGCCTTCTCTCGATCGCGGTCGTCGAAGGCGACGACCCCGGGACGGTTCGGAGCAAGAGGCTCCTGACCGGCGCCCTGGCGGTGTCACTATTCACTTCGAGTGTCTCGGTCTACCTCGACTACCGGTCCGGTGCTCGTTTCGCGGCGATGGCGATCGGCCTGACGCTCACAACCTCTCTCGGATCACTCCTGGCGATGTGGCGGAGTCCTGCGACCTATCCGGGCGTCATGCACTTCGTCCTTGCTTCAACACTTGTCGCGTCGGGCGCGGTCACAGTCATGTTCGGTGGGATAGCCGAGTCCGGAGCCAGCACGGTGTGGGGCGTGATCACAATCCTGGGCGCCGTGGTTATCTTTGCCGATCGACGGGCAACCTTCTGGCTCGTCGCCTTCGTCGTCTCGACTCTGGTTTCCGTGTGGTGGGGCGAGTTCGCCGATCCCATCTACATCCTGGAGAACCCGCGGTCCTCGGTTCTCTTCAATCTCCTGGTGGTGTTGGTCTTCGTCTACGCCGCCATGTACTTCTATGTGCGGATCACGGCGCGGTTGCAGAGCCAGTCCGACGCACTCCTGCGAAACATCCTCCCCGCCCAGATCGCCGACCAGCTCAAAGTCTCCGGCGAGAGAATCGCCGAAGAATACGAATCCGCTTCGATTCTCTTCGCCGACGCGGCCGGGTTCACCCCGATGAGTGCAGGTCTCAGCTCGACCGAATTGATCGAAGTCCTCGACGAAGTCTTCACCTGCTTCGACGAGCTCGTGGCGGGTCGTGGTCTGGAAAAGATCAAGACTATCGGGGACGCATACATGGTGGCGGCGGGTGTGCCGGCCAGACGCGACGACCACGCGCAGGCGATCTGCGACCTGGCCTTGGAGATGCAAGAGGAGCTGGCTACGAGATCGTTCCAGGGACGACGTCTCCGGTTCCGAATCGGGATCGCATCGGGGCCGGTGGTGGCCGGGATCATCGGCCGCACCAAGTTCAGCTACGACCTGTGGGGTGACACGGTAAACACCGCCTCTCGGATGGAGTCATCCGGTGTCCCCGATCGAATCCAGATCACGGCAGGCACCCACGCTCTGGTGCAAGAGAGCTTCGTCTGTGAGCCGAAAGGCACTATCGAAGTCAAAGGGAAAGGCCCGATGGAGGTTTGGTACCTGTTGGGCCGAAAACCACATACCGAAAGCTGAGTCTCGATCGGATGTTCAGCCAGAAATCCTGTTGTCACGGCGGATGACACGACCGGTACTGCGACGAATCAGAAACTCGAGCCCAAACGCCGTCCCGATGACCCCGCCTCCCAGAACCAGGACCAGCGGCTGGTCGACGGCCATGCGCACGATGAAAGCGACGGCGGTTCCCGATGTGGCGAGAATGGCCAGGGTCAGCAACCAGGCATGGGCGCCGGTCTCGGCTCGAAGCCGGAGATGGCCGGCGCCAACGGCGATATAGACCAGCAAGGCGGCCAAACCGCCCAGTGCTGCCACCTGCGACAGGTCGAGGATCGTGGCCAGCACCAGGACGATCGTCGAGGTTATGAAGAGGCCCTCGGGAGCACCATGCCAGCTCCGTCTATCGAAACTCGCCGGCAGCTCGCCCCTCTTGGCGATCACGTAGCTGACGTTGGTAGACCCATAGAGAGCAGCGTTGATCGCCGAGGCCGTAGAGAGCATGGCCACGATCGACATGATGGTGAACCCGGCCCGTCCAAACACTGGTTCGGCGGCGACGGCCAGGGCCGTCTCTTTGTCCCTGACGATCTCCGCGACCGACAGGCTCCCAAAGGCGACGAGGGCAATAGACACATATAGCCCGATGACCACACCGATGCCGATGATCAACGAGCGCATCAGGTCCCGTCGCGGGTTGTCCATGTCGCCGGCCGCGTTGGTGATTACGCCGAAACCCGTGTAGGCGAAGAAGGCGAAGCCGACAGCAGCCATTAGTGAGGTGGGCGACGACACAGTGAACTCATCGGCGAATAGAGCCGACTTGATCCCGAAGGCGCCACCCACAACGAACACCGCGAGAACGGAGAGCTTGGCGGCCACCACCACGAGCTCCGCTTTCCCCACCGACGCCGATCCGGCGGCATTGACGAGTGTGAGCAAGATGATGGCGCCCGCGGCCAGCGCACCAACCAGCAGTGACGACGGTTGGCCCGGAGAGATCAGAGCGGAACCGTAGGACCCAAAGGCCCGGGCAACCATCGCCATCCCGATCACACCCGCGGCGTAGTAGAAGAGAGACAGGCCTCCCGAGAAGACCCCTTCCCCATAGCCACGTGTGAGGTAGTCGACCGGTCCCCCGGCCGACGGATAGCGGGCGCCGAGCCGCCCGTAGGAATATCCGTTGAGGAGTGCGACCACACCGCCCGCGGCGAAAGCGAGCCAGACGGATTCCCCGGCCACGGCTCCGACTTCGCCCAGTAGAGCGAAGATGCCGGCGCCCACCATGGAGCCGATCCCGAGCGAGACAGCACGCGCGACTGTCATCGTCGCCCGGCCCGCGGCGGTGGCCTCAGAGTCGGTTGTCATGGCTCCCGAACCTAACGGTGTCCGCCGAATCTTGGCTTACGATCAAATTGGGCGGCCCGACACGAGGTCTCGTGGTGGCGCCGTTCTGGCATGAGACCCGGGTCAGGTGCCTGGATTGATCTCGACCTTCTCGAATTCGACGTGACCGGGCTCGGCATAGCGTTGACCATTGGTCTCGTCATGGCGACCGAAATCGGGGGCGTCGAAGTCGACTTTGAGTGTGTATACCCCGTCGGACGGGACGTTCCAGTTGCGGGCGTAGTGATAGAGCATGGGATGCCAGACGAACTGGTGCCACTCGTTGCCCACCTCCTTGCCGGTGTCGTCGACCAGGGTGACCTCGACATCGAGACCGGGGATGAAGCGGCCGTCGGCGGCGTCGCGCACCGTGATCTCGATGTGGGTGTTCTCTTCCTCCGGTTCCTTCCAGACCAGCTCGCCGGCATCGAGTTGATACAGTCCCTCGGCGTCTTCGATCGCATATCCGATCATGTAGTCGCCGGAGCGGATCTCGTCGCCACTCTTGGCGACCTCCTCGACCATGTAGTCGAGAGCGCGTCCGTAGGCCTCTCCCTGGACCTTGGCGCGCCGCAATTGCTCGATCGACGCCTCATCGGTGTTCGGGTCCATCGGTGGTAGCTCAGACATGAAAACTCCTCTTTGACTGGCTTACTCGTTCTTTCCCCATCCAGGTCGGGAGCAAACAGCCGCAGGCCCTAATCGGGGGGCGGTTGAGCAGGCCTCAGCCAACCTTCGAGGGCAATTCGTCGATGGCTGGCCGAACATCTGGCACCGTCCACCGCCGGCCGACCTCCCCATCGACGAGGTCGGCGACCTCTGTCGTGCGAAGGGTGAACACCATGTCGTCTATCCGAATACGGGTCGTCACAATCCCGAGCACCCGGTCCTCGCCAGCCCTCATAGCCAGGATGTCGACGTCGACCTGAGAGCCATCGATCATCGACATCGAGTCGAAGATCGTCTGTCTGGCCGAAGCAGAGCCATCGGCCGATCCCATCACGCCGAGATCGCGGGATGCCCGACCTGTATCCTCGAATCTGGCCAACGCCTTCCGATAAAGCTCTCCGATCCGGTGCTCACCCATCGACGCCTCCTCGTGCTCCCTGCGCAGCACCGAACCTATGAGGTCATGATGAACGGAAGGCGATCACCTCGTTACCACCGCACAAAACTTCAGATGCGGTGTCGCTCACGGATTGCCACATGATCCACATACCGAGAAGTCAGAATGCCACCGAGAGCGAGCCAGGAGACACTCTGCGTGAGAATCAATCGACCCAATCTCTTCAGCAGGGGGTGCAAGCACCAGGACACCATCGTGGTTCGTTCGGTGGGTATGGAGCGGATCGTCTGCGAGGACTGTGGTCACATCAGCTTCTCGTTCGACATCGATCTGACTACCGAGCCCGAATCAGTACGTGAACAGAAAATGCATCCCGCCGAAACATGATGCTCAGACCCGCGTCCCCACCCGACTGAGTCTGATCGCCTCAACGATCAGCCAGACATATCCGGCAAGCGCAAGACATCGTTGCAGCGCACCTTCCTGATCGGCGAAGACCAACATGAGCAAGGGCACCAGCGGTGTGGCAACCACGAGCACCAGATCGAAGACGCGCACCCGAATCGAAGGGTGGGGTCGGCGAAAGCTGATAATCAGAACTCCGAGCGCAAACCCGACCCCACTCCAGAAGACCGCGAGAGTGTGGAGAAACGCCTCCACCCGGTCATAAGGGACATCTGTCCACGGAGCGCGCGAGAAGATGGCCCCGGCGATCAACCCGAAGGCATAGAGGCGAAGGGCGGCCCGCCCCCAATAGCCCCAACGGGTGGACGCCACGGAGCACAGAACCAGGACGGCCAAGGCGCTGAGGAGAAAGCCACTCCGGGCCAACCAGGCGCCGTGAACGCCTTGCCCGGCAGATTCGCTGATCGTGTTCTCGATCCAGGAGTAGCTGTCAGACATGAGCAGCGGCGCCAACGCCACCGCCATTGTGGACAGAAGCAGGAGCCAGACCGCAGTCACCACCGCTCCGGTGCGTCCGAAACGGCCGATCGGAAGAGAATCTCTCATCATGCGGATCGGGCCTCCCGGCATCTCACCAGCCTGATTCTGACGCGATCCGACGGCGACGTCGACTGGGCAGGGCGAACCACGCCGCGTTTTGCTAGGTTCGTCAATGGGAGTGCGACACGTGGGCGGAGGTTGTGATGCCTGATTGGGTTGGGACTGTCCTGTTCCTGGTGGCCCTGGGGTTGACAGGGGCCAAGGTCGCCGAGGACTTCGGCGAAAAGGGTCTGCTTGGCTATGCCATGCTGTTGGTGACCCTCACCATTTACGCGGCCGCAGTCTCCATCGCCTTCGCCTGAGCAAGACTTCAGCCCCCAACAGTGCTCAGTGACACGCCCCGCGTAAGTACGGGCTCCAAGCCACCCATCCCTGCTTCTTTCGAATCTGGCCGGCGACCCATAGATTCACGTTGGGCTTGAGCAGGTCCTCGACCGTATATCCATAGGACGTGGCCCAGAACGGCATCACCTGCATCAGGCCGGCGGCACCGCTGGATTGATTCACGGCATTGGGATTCCCACCGCTCTCCCTGCTCATCAGGCAAAGAGCCCGATCGACGTCAGCGGAATCGAAATAGGCGGCGACCAAAGGACGCCAACGAGTCGCGTCAGCCCCCATACCCTGAAATTCGACACCGGCAGCAGTGTCGGTGCCATCGGTCGGGCCGGGCCTTTGGGCGTAGCATTGGTCGATTTCCTCCATCATCCGGTGCAATTCGCCCAACATCTTCGAGGTCACCCCCCGGGCCGCCTCCCTACGACCCCAATTGGCGAGTAGCTGGATGGTCTCGAGGCACGAGTCCTCGTCGGCACGCGCAGTCGGCTGATGCAACACGAACGTCCCCACGGCAACCGAGGCAGCGATGAGAACATGAAGCAGGGCGCGCCAAAAGGGCGGCTTGACAAAAGCGGTATGGGTCATGGGCGAGCGACTTTCCTGATACGACAACTGGGGTGCCCGAGAAGGCGAGAAGTCACATACCCAAGTGGCCCCCCGTTCTAACCCCAAATCCGGGACCGGTCAGCCTTGCGTGCTCAGCGCCAATCGATCGTGCGTACCTGCATCGGCTCGCTGAGGCCCTTCAACTCCACCGTGCGCACCTCGGAGATGGGATACGGGACCTTGCCCGCCACATCGATGACGGCCGAGGAGACCAAGATCTCCTCCTTCTCTGCGAGGGCGCCGACACGGGCTGCAGCGTGCACGCCCTGACCCGAATAGTCACCGCCCTGCTCTGTGGCCTCCGCGAGATGCAGCCCGATGCGAACCCAAGGGGAGAAGCCATGTTCACGCCGATGCCTCTCCAAGTCTCGTTGGATGGCCACCGCACATTCAATGGCGGAGCGCGCCTGGTCGAAGGTGACAAAGAACCCGTCCCCGGTCTGACGAACTTCTTGACCCCCGTGCCGCTGGAGGGCGTCACGGAGTACCCGGTCGTGCCATTTGAGCAAGTCCTCCCATGCAGCATCCCCGATGATCCCGATCAGGTCGGTGGAGGTGACGATGTCGGTGAACATGAACACCTTGGTCACTCTGTTCCGCTCCACCTTCTCACTGGAGGTCCCCGATGTCCCGGTGAGGTCGTCGATCTGCTTCAAGTCGATCGCCGCACCGAGCCTCTCGAACACCGATCGCGCTGCCCCGAATTCGAGCCCGGCCCCAACTTCGTCACCTGCCGCTCGTCTCGCTCGACCAAGCATCAAGCGTGCCTGGGCACTCTCATAGGGCAGGTCGATCTCCTGCCACAACCTCCAGGCCGGCCCCAGGACTTCGATCGCCTTATCCGCGTTTCCCTCCTCTAACTCGAGGGAGCCGCGGCAGGTCAGCGCACTCGCCTTCCAGGTGGCGCCTTCGTAGTGCTCAGATACCTCTTCGAGCTCCATCACCGCCTCCTGGGCCGTGGCGAGATCACCGGTCCGAATGGCGATCTCGGCCTGCGCTGGAAGGAGACGTGCCCGCGCGAGCACGCTGGCGCTTCTGATCTCACCGCCCGACCTCCGATCCAGGGCGCTGGCGATGGACCCGGCTGCCCCCTCCAGGTCCCCCTGATCCATGAGCAGCAGGGACAGACCCGGCTGGGCACTGCTTCCGTACTCATAGGCCCGGTGGAAGGCGTCGTCGGCTGCGCTCAGATCGCCCATACGCCTCCGCACCTCGCCGATCTCGTAGTAGGCGTACCCCATGCCGTTCATCAGATGGAATCGCTCCAACTCGACACATGCGGTCTTGGCCTCCTGCTCCGCCTCGACCCACGAGCCGTGGAGCCTCTTCAGCTCGGCCCGATGGACCTGACAGATGCCGGTGTAACCGCCGACGGAATGCGACTTCATCCAGCGCTCTGCCTGTTCAGTCCACTCACCTGCCCTTCGGTAGTCGCCCAGGTTGGAGCACGCGGCAATCGTGTTGCAGTAGACATCGCTGGCTGTCCTCAGATCGTCCTGCTCCGACATGGCGACGATGGTCGCCTCGTCCACCAGGCTCATTCCCTCACGCCACTCGCCTTTCTGGATGAGGGCGATTCCCTTGAAACTCATCGCCAGGGACCGCAACCCCGAGCTGTTGAGATCAGTGCCGGTTGCAATGGCCTCATCGGCCAGCCGCACCGCCGCATCGAGATCGCGGTCCACCAGGAGCGCCCGAGCCAGATAGAGGATCCTGAGCCATCCATGGCCCAGGGACTCGGGTTGACCCTCGAGCAAGTGCTCGGCGCGGGCTATCCAACCCGCTGCGATGGACATAGCCATGCGGCGCATGGCGAAATATGCGAGCAGGGCAGCGGCCACCGCCGCATCGGTCGGTCGCTCATCCTTGACAAAGCCCGCATAGGCCCGCTCTATCGCCGCTTCGGCGTCGTCGGGGCGCGCCGTCCACCAACAGGCGTCGCCGAGCAGCAGCAGATCGTCGGGAGATAGCGCTGCTTCCTGATCTGCTTCGGTCAGGGCCTTCAAGGCACCATCCCAGTCGTTTCTCTGGATGGCCTCTCTGCCCAAATTCAACATGTCGGACATGGTCTCCTCGGGAATGCAAACCTCACCAAAACCCTACTGGCGTCGTCGTGTCACCGTTGCGTGCGGACACCTGGCTCAGGTCTGATCCACCAGCCTCCTGGCAAGGGTCGCCAACATCCCCATGGCCACCGAGGGGCGCTCTTCGAGAATGGATAGCAAGTCGACCTTGGTCACCACCAGACCGTGGAGACCGTCTTCTCCTGCCGTCACATGGGCCGACCGAGCCTCACCCCCGAGAATTGCCAGCTCACCGACGTGTTCCCCTGCGCCATAGCTGACGATGACTTCGGTCGAGTCTCCAGAGCCCTTCGTCACCACTGCCGTGCCGTCGACGATCAGGAGCATCTCGTCGCCCTCGGTGCCTTTCACGTAGATCACCTCTTCAGGCCCGTAGCGGATCTCAGTGGTGACGCTGGCGATCAGCTCCAGGTCCTCAGGATCGAGGTCACGGAACATAGGGACGCGTTGCAGGGCCAACGCACGGTCCATGGGATTCAGCGTGTCGATGTGCTCCGACGTCATGACGACCAAGCTTGCCACGGCCGAACGCACCAGGTCGGACTCGTCTTCATCGGCGATGGCCCGAAGATGATGCAGATCCGACTCGACCCCCTCCGCGAGGCACCTGAGGGCGAGGGCACGCAGCCAGATGTCGAAGTCCTCAGTGAGATTGCCCAGGGCCTCCCTCTCCCCCAGGTTCTGCGCTCGCTCGTCCCGGTCCAGCAGGGGGAGGAGCACTTCGAGCACGCGCCGGTCGCCCATGGTCTCCAGGGCTTCGATCGCCTGAGCCTTGGTCTCGCCTCCATCTGACCTGACCCCCATCTCAACCAACGGCATCACTTGCGCCGTGTCTTTGGTGGTCATGGCCATGAGGACCCATTGCACCAGCCGAGCTGAGCGACGCTCCAACACTCGATTGAGGAATTGTCGGGTGGTGGCACCGGGCAACGCCGGGAGCGCCCGACTCATCCTGTCCAGCCAGGCTGCCCGCTCCGCCTCCCGACGGGCCCATGCGGTGAACTCGGGGACCAGATCGTTGACCGGGGTCAATGCCCGAATTGCCGCGTCGGTGGCAGTGACCGTCCCTGTCTGCAGCACCTCGAGCAGCAGCTCGCGCCCGTCCCTGATGCCGGCCAAACCGGTGGCCGCACTGGAGCGGACACGCATGGAGCGATCGTCGAGCAGGGGAACGAGCAGCCTCACATCGCCCGCAGAGGCAACTGCGGCTCGAACCGCAGACATTCTCACCCGAGGGTTCCGATGCGCCAGAAACTGGGTCGGATCGATTCCGAGCCCGGGGCCACCCTGCCCAATCTCGTCGAGCATCGCGGCCACGGCTTGGGCTTCGCCGGCGAGGAGCTCATCAGCCGTTTCCTTCCCTTTGACGCCACCCACTACCAGGGCCGCCGCCGCCCGCACTCGTGGGTCGGAGTCACCAAGCATGTCGTAGGCCGCAGATCTCTCCTCGAGGGGTCGCCCGTTCAAGAATCGAACCGCCTGGAGTCGCACTTCGGGTGCCTCGTCACCCAGGGCCACGGCAACATACCGATCGACCCGATCCGGGTCTAGAAGACAGATCGAGTCGAAGGCGGCCACCCGGACCACGGCGCTCTCGTCGTCGAGCAGCCGCTCGACCCCGGCTAGCCCATCAACCGAGGGTCCCTGAGCCATTGCTGTGGCGGCAAATGCCCTGGCCTCGGGTCTCTCGTCGGCCAGGTACGACTCGAGCACCAAGGCGGCATCACGGTCGATCGGTCCCCCGAGGCCACGCTGTGGCACATTGAACACGCCGACGAGACCGCGGCGCACGGCATCGACTATCGCCGACTGGTAGGCCGGCCGCATCGTGGCCACAACCGCGACGGCCACCACCGCTATCGACAAGCCGATCCCGAATCGAAGTGTGGTCGTCAGCCCCTCCCCCAAGAGCAGGATGACACCCGCCGTCATGGTCCCAACCTGAGCAGGGACGGCACTCATGAAGGCCATCACCTGGCCACGGCGCCGACCGGTGAGCACGTTGAACAGTGCCGGGAACGCCGTCCCCCAGATTGCATTGACCCCGACCCATTGCAACCCGCGCACCAGCGCCGCAGTAGCCAGGCCAAACGAGATGAGCCAAAGGGCGAATCCTCCGGCGTAGAGGAGTGGGACGATCATCAACGAGACCACGATCCCGAGGCGCGCCAACAGACGGTTTGTCACAAGCAGCGAGACGAGGAAGGTGAGAGCGGTTGCTGCCGAGGCGAACAGACCGAGGAAACCGGCGACCTCGGCCTCGGTTGGGTAGGCATCGGCCACCGCCCGACTGAAGGGGAACACCACCAGGAAGAACAGGGCGGAGAGGGCGAAGGCGCCGGCCGCGGCCAATTTGAGCAACCGGCTGGATCGTACGGCGGCGACTCCGGCCGACAACTCGGATCGAACCGACACCGGTGTGTCGGCCGGATCGTCGTGAAATCTTGGTCGGAGTCGGATCAGGACCAAAGTGCTTCCGCCGAGCAGTATCGCCTGGGCGAGGAGAAGGCTCGGCGCCCCGAACTGAGCCGCCAGCGGGCCGGTGGCCAGGTTCCCGACGACCCCACCGGCGACGCCGGCGGTTGCGAAGACCGGAAACAAACGTTTCGCTTGTCTCGTGTCACAGGCCGATTCGGCCGCATTCCACATCATCGTGAAAGTGACCATGATCAACATTTGGGTCGACACCCAGATGACCGGGTAGATGACCCGGTTGTCGAGGAAGACGCCGCCCCACTCGAGGAGCACCCAGAGGGCGGCCAGCCCGGTGGTCAGAGGGAGCCAACGACCCGGGCCTCTCAAACCAAGCCCGGTCGCATATATCACCGTCACCACCATGACCGCCACACCGGAAAAGAGGATCATCAGCGGTAGCTGCTCGACCCCGAAACGGAGGAAGAACAGGGCGTCTGCGGAGTTTGCCCCAAGGCCATGACTGGCCTGAGTCACGGCAAAAAGCCCCGCCATCCAGCCGACCAGTGGAACTTCGCCGCCCCGCACGCCCAAGGCGACCCTGATTCGGCCGATGACCTGTCCGGTGGATGTGGGGGGGCTCATCAACAGACAGGTCTACCAGCGCCATGATCTCCACGGGGTCTTCACATCATCTCCACATTCAAGGCAGAACATTCCCCTGTCTCGTCATTGAAAGGAGTCGAAGACATGAGAAGAAACGTGTTCGGGGTGATCCTGGCGACCGTCCTGGTGCTGGGCGCCCTCGGAGCAGCCGGATTTGGTGTATATCAGCTGGGATATCACGAGGGACTGGTGGAGACCGGCACCCACGTGGTCGTGAACGGCCCTGGCTTTTACCCGGGATGGTGGGGCTTGGGGGTGTTCGGAATCTTCTTCCGGTTCCTCTTCCTCTTCCTGGTCATCGGATTGATCGCCCGCCTCTTCTTCGGGCGGAGACGTTGGGGCTGGGGGCCAGGCCCATACCGTGGCCACGACAGTCACGACTCGCCTGGCTCACCGATGGAGCATCGACTCAACGAGTGGCACGCCAGGGTGCATGACAGGGAGCAGAGCCCCACTATGCAGGACGACGGGAACGGGTGAACGGAAAGACGACAATGGGCGTCGTGGCCCAGGTCCTAGTGGTCGAAGACGAGCTGAAGATCGCCCGCCTGGTCAGGGATTACCTGACCGAGGCGGGCTTCGGCGTCACGGTGGCAACCGACGGTCCAGCCGCCCTGGCGGCTTTTCGGTCACAAAGACCCGACTTGGTCGTTCTCGACCTGGGGCTGCCGGGCATGGACGGGAATGATGTGACCCGGTCGATCAGGAGTCAGTCTTCGGTGCCCATCATCATGCTGACGGCGCGGAGCGGTGAGACCGATCGCATCGTCGGTCTCGAGCTTGGCGCCGACGACTACGTGGTCAAGCCGTTCAGCCCCAGAGAGTTGGTGGCCCGGGTCAAGGCGGTCCTGCGACGAGTGACGGGCGTGGTGGCCAGCGAGATGATCCGCGTCGATGACGTGATCATCGACCTGCCCAAACGAGCGGTGACCAGAGAAGAAGTCCCGATCGATCTGACTGCCACCGAATTCGAGCTGTTACGGACTCTGGCTTCACAACCTGGCCGCGTTTTCACCCGTGGCCAACTTCTCGACGCGCTGCGCGGGGTCTCCTTCGAGTCATACGAGCGCGCCATAGATGCACACATCAAGAACCTGCGTCGGAAGCTGGAGCCTGACCCGCGGGCCCCCACCCACGTACTCACGGTCTACGGGGTCGGCTACAAGTACTCCGATGCCTGAGCCAGACCGTCGCGGACCGCCCTGGGCGGAGAGAAGAATCGGGTATCCGGCATGGGGCCCAGGTCGTCACATGTTCCGCAGGATGATCGGGTTCCTGTTCTTCCTCGTCCTCGGCTCGGCACTGCTCGGCGCTCTGCTCGCCACGGGGGTGGCCGGGCTCTCCGGCGTCAACCGCTGGGCAGTCATCGGTGTGATCATCCTGGTCCTGCTGGTCATCGGCCTGGTCGGACGGAGGATGTTCGGGCGGTCGTGGAGACCCGTCGGTGACCTGATAGACGCCACCAGGCGGCTCGGAGACGGTGAAAGCGGTGTCCGCCTCCAGACAAGGCGTCCCGGCCCACTCGCAGCAGTCAATTCCTCCTTCAATCGAATGGCCCAACGCCTCGAAGAGGAAGACGAGCGGCGGAGTCGCCTGCTGGCCGACTTGAGTCACGAGCTCAGGACACCCCTGACCGTCATCAAGGGTGAGATCGAGGCGGTGATGGACGGTCTCCACGCCCCGGGAAGCCTCGCAAATGTGCTCGACGAAGTGGACCTCATGGAGCGCCTGCTCGAGGACCTGCGGATCCTGGCTCTGGCCGAAGCAGGGACCTTGCCGCTGCACCTCGAGACAGTGCCCCTCGAGCGTCTCATCGACGAGGTCCTCGCATCCTTCGCCTCGGTCCTCGAGACACAGTCGATTGGTGCGAGGATGGAGATCGGGGCAGAAATGGGCGATATCGAAGCCGATCCGCATCGGTTGCACCAGGTGCTCTCGAACCTGGTGGCCAACGCGATTCGGATGATGCCCGATGGCGGAGACATCGTGGTGTCCGCACATGACAGCGGCGACACCGTGACCATCACCGTCAGTGACACCGGTTCGGGCATACCGCCGGACCGGCTCGATCAGATATTCGACAGGTTTGTCAAGGGTGGCGACTCGAAGGGGACCGGGCTTGGCCTCTCCATCGCCCGGGACCTCATAGGGGCCCACGGTGGAGAAATCGGCGCGCTCAACCGTCCCGAAGGCGGGGCGTCCATCGTCATTCGCCTACCGACTCGTGCCGCCGGTCATTCCCCCGGCCCCGGAGACACCTCCACGGGAGCAGCCTGATTCGTGCCTGGCTCCGCACCACCGATGTCGAGACGGAAGGGCGGGTACTCGTCCCTCATGAGCGTGGCATAGGCGGCCACCCGGAACACCCAGCGGTTGAGCCCGATCACGAGGTCGAAGAGACCGTTGGGGTAACGACCGGTGAACAGGAGGGCCAGAGCTGCGACGAACACCAGAAGGCCGATCAGGCCACCGCCGGTCCGAACTGCGGCGTTCCCACTCTCACCCACGTTGGTCATCCACCAGACCAACCCGCTGGTGAAGACGCCGACGATCAGATAGTGGGGGATGGCCAGCAGCCACCACTTGACCAATACCAGGCCCCGTGAGAGCTCTTCGGGGTAGGCGACGTCGAATTCTGCGGGATAGTCGGCGGGACCAAGTGTGAATGGCGGGTACTTGTCCGTGCCCAAGGCCCCATATGAGTAATAGGAGACTCGCCAGCTCCAGCGAAGGACACCGACGTTGAACTCGAAGATGCTCCTGGGGTAACGACCGGTGAAGAGGATGGCAAAACCAGCCGCGATTGTCGTCACCATGAAGCCGATCCAAAGGAAGAAGAGGACGAAATAGTGGGGAATGGCCAGGAGCCATTTGAAGATCCACTGCCACCTACTCAGGTCGGGGTCGAGAGTCGCTTCGAGCCGGACCGGGTAGTGGCCATACGCCCCCGGCCCGGTCGACGCCACCGGTGTCGTCTCTGCGCCGAGCCTTCCGCCCATGAAGGCAAACACGAGCATGACGGCCGCGACCACCCCGAACACCGCCCCGGCGATGAGCACGCCGATGGCTATCGGGAGGAGGATGGCCACTTTGGCGGCAGCGGAGACATCGACGTTGACACCCTGCGAGCCGTCGGCGTTCATGATGACCACAGCCCAACGGCCCCCTTCGAGGTCCCAGGTGAGGGTCTGGGAGCCGGCGCCGTCGGCCGATGCCACCCAGAAGGTCTCTTCCGTCGGAGCGGCGGCCGGAGCCGAGCCCTGTGTGGTGCGGTACGTGACATCCGAGGCCTTTATGCCGACGTGGGTCACCTCGGCGACCCCTACGCCGTCGAGATAGGCATCGACGTCATCCTCGGGTCCGATGCCGACGAACATCGGTCCGTCGGCGGAGTCGACTTCGAACCGCACGGTGGCCAGCTGACCGGAAGGAAACCAGTCCTGGGGGCTGGCACCAAGATCGATGTCGGCACTGGTCAATGCATAGGTACCAGTCGACAGCTCGGTTGTTGGGCTGGTGAAGTACCCATCGTCGCTGCGCTGGGTCCCGTAGGCCCACAGCAGTCCCCCGCCTGCGGCCAACAACCCCACGGCGAGCAAGCCCAACAGGGCACCAACAACCGCCAGGACGACTTTTCCACCACTCATGTCAGCCTCCGAGTCAGTCTCTGCTCAATTCGATCGAAGATAAGGGATGGTCAATTGGGTGAATAGGGCCAAAGGTACCCATCCAGGCCCGCCGACAAGATGAGGGGTCATGCCTCGTCGAGCAATTCCAGAATCTGAGCCGATTTCTCGATGGCAGCGGCGCCCGCCGGCCATAGGTTGAGCTCGACCCTGGTAAAGCCCATACCTCCAAATTGACTGATCGTCTCGGCGATTTGCACAGGGCTTCCCGAAATCGGGACACCGAGACCCATCTCCTCGGCGTTGGAAGGACCGTTTGCCTCCACCCAGATACCCACGGAGCGGCCGAGTGTGGCCGGATCCCGTCCTTGCCTCTCGCATGTGCGATCGACCAGATCGATCATGTCGGTGAAGGCCTCGGGCATCGAGCTCGCCGTGGCGTAGGCGCTCCAAATGTCGGCGTGAGCAACCGCCAAGCCGATTGTTCGGGGGCCGTGGCCACCCAGCATGATCGGTATCGCGCCGGGCCGGGGGCCTTCGGGAAGCTGTCGCAGGCTCTCGGCGCGGTGATAGGTCCCGAGGAAATCGGCCCGACCCTCGCGTAACAACGGGACCACTATCCCGAGCGCCTCCTCGTATCGCCCAACCACCCGATCGGGTGGGTAGCCGAACATCTTGCCCTGAGATCCTGAATGACCCGAGCCAAACCCGAATATGAGCCGCCCGCCTGAAATCTCGTCGAGAGTGCTCGCCACCTTGGCAGTGAGCCCAGGGTTACGATGCAACGCAGACAGGACCCACGTGCCAACACCGATGCTCGACGTGCTGGCGGCGATCGCACCGGTCATGGCCACACACTCCCAAAACCCGTGGGCCCCGCCCCATTCCTCGAAATCCCAGAGCAGCTCATCGGGTATCCACACCGTGTCGTAGCCGACCTCTTCGGCGAGCATCGCCGCCGATCTGATCTCGGGCCAACGCAGAGTCTCTTTGGTTCCCGGAGTCTGAATGACCAGGATGACCAACCCGACCTTCAACGGTCTCATGAAGCCCTTCTCGGAGACCCATGGAACCTACCGGAGGTCGACGTCGGGCGTCCCCAGGTACAGAAAGTCACGTGCCGACGACCAGGCTGCCCCGGACCAGGGCGGCGCCATCGGCCAATGCCGACATCTTCGCCCTGGCCACCCTCCTCGTCAGCGGCACCATCCCGCAATTGGTGCAGGGGCGCACCTGCTCGGCCGGTATGTGCTCCAAGACCGATTCGATGGTGCCCGCCACCTCCTCGGGGGTCTCCACGATGTCGGTGGCCACATCGATGACCCCGGCCATGATGTCCTTGTCGCCAAGCAGCTCCAGCAATTCGAGGGGGACGTGTGAGTTGGCCACCTCCAACGAGACCTGGTCGATCGAGGAGTCGGCCAGCAAAGGGAAAGTCTGCTCGTACTGCCGCCACTCGCCTCCGAGCCCCTGTTTCCAATCGATGTTGGCCTTGACCCCGTAGCCGTAGCAGATGTGAACTGCGGTGGTCACTCCCAGCCCTTCCACCGCCATTTCCAGGGCCTCGATGCCCCAACCGGCGACTTCATCCATGAACACGTTGAAGGCAGGCTCGTCGAACTGGATCACATCGACGCCGACTCGCTCCAGGTCGCGGGCCTCCTCATTGAGGATCCCGGCGAAGATCCGGGCCAGTTGTGGACGGTCCCCGTAGTGGTCGTCTTCGAGGGTGTCGACCATGGTCATCGGCCCCGGCAACTGCCATTTGATCGGCCGGTCGGTCAGAGAGCGCAGGAACTTGGCGTCTTCGAGATAGACCGGTTCGGCACGGGCCACCGCGCCAACCACCCGCGGCACCGAAGCGTCATACCGTCTCCGGATCTGCACCGTTGCCCGATTGACCGCATCCACTCCCTCGAGGCGCTCGATGAAGGTGGTCACGAAGTGCCGACGGGTTTGCTCGCCATCGCAGATGATGTCGAGACCGGCCTTCTCCTGATCGTCCACCGCAAGGCGGACCGCGTCGCGTTTTGCCTCCTCGAGGGTCTCGCCCTCGTGCAGCCAACCGGCCCACAGCTGGTCTCGAGTGGAGAGCCATCCGGGCTTAGGAAGACTGCCGGCGATCGTCGTGGGGAGTAGGTGGGTCATGAGCCTGGCGTCGAAGGGTAGTTCCCGCCACATCCACGGGCCACAGACTCGGATCGAGGCAGATAGCCGCCCAAGGACGCCGATTCCCTGCCACCAACACGGGTTCGTATCCTGGCTCGGATGTCGCGGCGACCTCCACTCCTCTTCATCTTCACCGTGACGCTGACGGGGATCCTCAACAACACCCTGATCACCCCGGCCATCCCCGATATTCTCAATGACTTCCACGTCTCTTCGGATCGGGCCGGGCTCCTTGTCGCCGCCGGCTCGGTAGCAGGCATAGTGCTCGCCCCGGTCGCGGGCCTTCTCGCCGATCGCTATGGGCGCCGGATCGTGCTCACCATTTGCCTGGTTGTGTTCGGTGTGTTCGGTGGGCTCGCCGCCCTCGCCCCAACCTTCGGGACGTTGCTGCTGGCGAGGCTCCTTCAGGGAGCAGGATCGGCCGGTTTGGTCAACCTGGCGGTGGTCCTGATCGCGGATCATTGGACCGGTGCAGACCGGACGCGGTTGGTGGGGAGGAACTCGGCGGTGCTGACGGTCGGCCTGGCCGGGCTCCCGGTGCTCGCCGGCGCCACGACCGAGTCGTTTGGGTGGCGGGCCACCTTCGTCATCTACACCCTGGCCCTGGTCACCGCAGGCTTGGCCTGGATGGTCCTCGACTCCTGGAAGCCGGACGAGCCGCAAAAGGTGCGGGACCAGATAAGTGAAGTCCGGGTCCTGGTGGGCCAACCAGTCGTCTTGGTCACATTGGTTGCAGGATTTCTGGTGTTCTTGATCCTCTTCGGCCTGTTTCTCACCGTGTTCCCGGTCCACCTGGCCGAGAAGTTCGGTCTAAAGGCCGGGTCGAGGGGCATCCTCATTGCGCTTCCCGCACTGACCTCGACACTCATGGCCTTCAACCTGGGCCGGATACGACAGGCCCTGACCGCACGCACCGTGCTCATCGTCGCGGCCGCCGGCTTCGGCATCGCCTACCTCACATTTGGGCTCACCGCGGCGATCGCCGTCGTGGTGCCGGCGGCACTGATCCATGGAGCCTCGGAGGGACTGCTTGTCCCCATCCTCCAAGACCTGGCGATGCAGTCCTCGTCCGATGCCCACCGTGGCGCGATCATGGCGGTATGGGTGAGCTCGGCGCGTCTCGGTCAGACAGTGGGCCCGCTTCTGGCCGGTGTTGCCATCGCGATCTGGGGAACCGGCACCACCCTGGCCGTAGGCTCATCGGTGGCCGGGCTGATCCTGCTTCTGGGCTTGTTCGCCCCACTCCCCGACGATCGTCGAATCGATGTCGCCGAGACCGGCTGAACTGCCGGCTTCTGTCATGAAAATGGTCGGATTGGCTGTCGCCGTTGCAATGGTCCTGATCGCCACTGCCTGTGGGACCCAGTCCGACCCCGCACCGGACGAGACTCGGGCAACATCCACGACCACACTCCAACGAGTGACCTCCACAAGGGGTGCCACTCCTGAGACGATGACCCTCAGCTCGCCCGCCTTCGACGAGCAGGGCGACATCCCACAGGACTACACGTGTGACGGCGCAGACGTCTCGCCACCACTTCATCTGGAGGGATTACCCGCCGGCACTGGCAGCTTGGTTGTGACGATGGACGATCCCGACGCTCCCGGCGGGACTTGGGACCATTGGGTCGCCTACGACATCGAGGCCGTCCCCGACCTGCCTCGTGCCGTCGCCGCCCCGGGGACAGACGGGTTGAATTCATGGGGCGAGATTGGTTATCGAGGTCCTTGTCCCCCATCCGGGACCCACCACTACATCTTCGAGGTCTTCGCCCTGGATAGCGAGCTGGGCCTGGCCTCGCGCCTGACGAAACAGGAAGTCATGGCTGCCATCGACGGCCATGTCCTGGCCAGTGCCCGTCTGGTCGGTCGGTACTCCGGCTGAGACCGCGACGGCGCCCACATCCATGAATGTCGAGACAGCGCTGCTATTAATGCTGGGGTGCGGGTCCTCTTTGCCACAGCTGAGCTAGCTCCATTCGTGAAGGCAGGGGGTCTCGGGGAGGCTGCCTCCGGTCTGGTACATGCCTTGTCGGCCCGAGGCGTGGAAGTCGAGGTGGTGCTTCCCGACTATGGGGACCTGCCCTTACGTCTCACCGGAGAACGCCCATTGGATCTCCCCGATTGGGCCGGACCGGTGACGGCACGCCAGGGAGGCCTGGGGGAGTTCGCCAGGGTGACGCTCGTCGCATCCGAGCTCCTGAAGCGACCCCACCCCTACAACGACCCCGATGGCCGGGGATGGAACGACAACGACACCAGGTTCATGATCTTCTCCGCCGCAATCGCCGCCATGGCCCGATTGCGCCAACCCGACATCCTTCATCTGAACGATTGGCACACCGGCGCGGCCCTCGGTTTCCTCATCGAGGCACCCCCATCGGTGTTCACCATCCACAACCTCGCCTACCAGGGCCAAGCCCCGGGATCATGGCTGAAGCTGATCCCGAATCGTCCCGACGCATACGAGTGGTTTGGTGGCACAAACCCACTCACCGGGGCAGTGGCACTGGCCAGCCGAGTCACAACGGTGAGCCCGACGTTCGCAGCCGAGGCGAAGCAACCGGAGACCGGCTTTGGGGTTCACGAGGCTCTTGCCGCCCGGGGAAGCGATTTCAACGGCATTCTCAACGGGATCGACACCGAAGTCTGGGATCCACTCACAGATCCCCACCTGACAGTCCACTACGACTCGACCAATCCAGGGCGGAAACGAGAAATCGGGCGTCGGCTGGCCGAGGAGCTGGGTTGGGCTGAGTCGAATGAGCCTCTGATCGGCATGGTCACTCGGCTCACCGATCAGAAGGGCGTCGACCTGGCCCTCGACTCCTCCACCGCGTTGCGCCAGCTGGGCGCACGGATGATCTTGCTCGGCTCCGGCGAGCGCTCTCTCGCCGACTCTGCGCGACGGATCGCCAAGGACATCCCTGGTCGCTTCCACTTCAGGGAGGGTTACGACGAGGGTCTTTCACATCGGATATTCGCCGGCACCGACCTATATCTGATGCCGAGCAGATTCGAGCCGGCCGGTCTCACCCAGATGCAGGCGATGCGGTATGGGTCGATCCCCGTGGTGACCGACGTCGGCGGGCTCCACGACACAGTGGTCGATGCAGACGCCCATCCCGACAGAGGCAACGGGCTCGTCGCCCTCCAGTCGAGCACCACGGCGGTCGCCGACGCCCTGGGCCGGGGCGTCAGGGCCTGGAGGTCCACCATACGGCGGGGTGCGATCCGGAGAAGAGGCATGGCTCATGACTGGTCGTGGCGCGGCCCGGCGGGTGCCTACCAACGTCTCTACGAGGAAATCATCGAGGGCTGACCCACTCAGGTCGGCTCGGTGATGGCGTCTTCCTTCCCGATCGCCACCGTGCCGCCTTCCGACATCTGAAAGCGCTCTTTGTCCCGGGTGGCGTCCACACCGATCTCGGACCCGGGGGGAACGGTCACATTCTTGTCGATGATGACGTTCCTCACCACGGCCCCGGCCCCGATCCGAACCCCGTCGAGGAGGATTGCCTCGTCAACAGTTGCCCCACCCTCGACCCGCACCCCTGGTGAGAGCACCGACCGCCGTACCGTCCCGCCAGAGATGATCACGCCGTTGGAGAGGATGGAGTCCTCGATGACGCCGGGGCTCCCCAGCTCAGTGACGAGCTTGGCAGGGGCCACCGTGCGACCGGCCGTGTAGACGGGCCAGAGGTCGTTGTAGAGGTTGAACACGGGCTCTGGGTCGACTAGGTCCATATGGGCAGCGAAGTAGGAGTCGAGAGTCCCGACGTCACGCCAATAGCCCCGATCTCTCTCCAGGGAGCCGGGTACCAGATTGTGGGCAAAGTCGTAGACATATGCGCGGCTGGCGCCGACTGCGGCGGGGATCAGGTTCCCGCCGACGTCGTGTCTTGAGCCCTCGTCCTTTGAGTCGGTCTGGACCAGGTCATATAGGAACCCCGTTTCGAAGATGTAGTTGCCCATCGAGGCGAGGACTGCTTTGGGATCATCGGGAAGCGGCATCGGGTCGCTCGGCTTCTCGAGGAATGCGTCGATCCTGCTTCCTTCGCCCGGTTCGATGATGCCGAACTGGGACGCCTCCGAGATGGGGACGCGGATCCCGGCGACGGTCACACCCGCGCCTGTCTCGATGTGTTGATCGAGCATCTGAGCAGGATCCATCCTGTAGATGTGATCGGCGCCGAAGACCATCACATGGTCGGGCCGTTCGTCGTGGAGGATGTTGAGGTTCTGGAAGATGGCGTCTGCCGATCCGAGGAACCAACGCTCCCCCACTCGCATCTGGGCCGGCACAGACGTCACATAGTTGCCGAGGAGGGTTGACATCCGCCAAGTGAGAGATAGGTGGAGGTTGAGGCTGTGGCTCTTGTACTGGGTGAGCACGACGATCCTGCGATAGCCGGCGTTGACCAGGTTGGACAGGGCGAAATCGATCAGCCGGTAATGACCTCCGAATGGAACCGCCGGCTTGGCCCGATCACGTGTCAGGGGCATCAGGCGGTTGCCGATGCCGCCGGCGAGGACGATCGCAACCACACGTGAGCGCCCAGAAGTCACTCCCGAAACCTAACCGGGCAGGATGGGTCGGCGACGGCTCAGCCGAAGGTGAGCCAGCCTGCCAGGAGCGAGCCGAGCAGCGCCATGGGCCCGAGGAGAAGACGCTCCCATCGACTCCCGCGCAGCAGGCTGTGCAACGCGGCGATGCCGAGAAAGACGGTCACCACCCAACCGGCCGATCGCATCCACGCATGTGGCACCGGGGCCAAGTCGATGACGCCCCCATATGCGGCGAGGATCCACGCCGAGATGAGGGCGAACAGCCCGTAACCCAGACTTCGCCTCCTGTATTCGGGTGTGAGGAGTCGGGGATACCGACCCGACCAGACCAATTCCCCCCTTCTGACGCCAAAGGCGAGAACCAGGTGCACGATGGCGACCCAGGTCAGCAAGGCCGCAGTGATCATCGAAATCGAGGTGATATCGAGCAACTGGGTCATGGCCATTCCTTCTGCCCGCGGGATTCGATGTGCTCCCCGGCTGGTCCTATGGCTGCGCTGAATTCCGGAGCAGTGGGACTCGTGGTTCTTGCCATTCAAATCTCCAGGTCGTACCCGCCCCAACCTACTCTTTTGCACACGTAGCGTGAGCAGATCACCACTCTAGGCGGTCACTTTGTGGAGGCCAGCCTCGATCGAACTTGCTCGGGAACCGGGATCGGGCTGCGCTCCAGCGAGTCAACCGTCACATAGACCTCCGTGCCGGTGGCGACGACTCGGCCGGTGCCTTCCTCAATGATGTCGAAGTCGAAGATGATGGATGTGTTCCCGATCCGCTCAGTCGTGATCGAGGTGGCCAAGGTCTCTCCCAACACCGCCTCGGACCGATAGTCGATCTCGGTGTGGGCCAAGACCATGAGAAATCCGTCCTCGTCGTGACTCTGGAAGGCGAGCCCGGATCCCTCGAGAAAGTCAGTCAGGGCATCGTCGACATAGATGAGATAACGGGCGTTGAACACGTGCCCGTTGGCATCTATGTCCCAATACCTGACCTTCCTCCGATACGGCTCCATCCACCCCAACCTACCGCCCGGCGCAGGCGCTCCGTTTTGCGACCAGAGTCTCCAATCGCGATGGCCCCCGATATGCCCATCTCATCCCTACCCTCCGGGACCATGAAGGTCGCGGTCACCGGTTCCACCGGGTATATCGGGGGAAGACTCGTGCCCCAACTCCTCAAAGCGGGGCATCAGGTGGTCTGTCTTGCTCGAACTCCAGGCAAACTGGACGATCGGCCGTGGCGTGATGAGGTCGAGGTTCGCGAGTGCGACATCCTCCAGCTCGATCAGGTGAAGAAGGCCCTGGCCGGCTGCGAGATTGGCTACTACCTGATCCATTCGATGGGCGACGATCCTGACTTCGCCCGAACCGAGCGCAGGGCTGCTGAGAATTTCGCCGCGGCGGCGGAGTCGGTCCCACTGAGCCGAGTCATCTATCTCGGGGGACTTGGCCAGGACGATCGGCTGTCGAAGCACCTCGCCAGCCGACAGGAAGTGGGGCGAGCACTCGCCGAAGCCGATACGCCCGTGACGGAGTTTCGCGCCGCGGTCGTCATCGGCTCAGGATCGGTCTCCTTCGAGATGTTGCGCTACCTCACTGAAGTGCTTCCAGTGATGACCACACCACGATGGGTGGAAACGGAGTGCCAGCCCATCGCTATACGTGATGTTCTCTCCTATCTGGTGGCCGCTTTGGACGACGCCCCGGGAGACCACGTTTATGAGATCGGCGGACCGGATGTGGTCTCCTACCGCGAGATGATGCAGGTCTATGCCCGTGTTGCCGGCCTCCGCAAACGAGTGATCCTTCCGATCCCCGTGCTCAGCCCGCAACTTTCCTCGTTGTGGGTCGGGCTGGTCACGCCTTTGCCGGTCGGCGTTGCCCGGCCGCTCGTTGACTCGCTGGTGACTGAGGTCAAAGTCCACGACCGATCAGCCGAGCGCTTCAGCATCCAACCCATGTCCTTGCAGAGAGCCATCGAGGACGCTCTGGATCGTGACAACCGTCTCGATGTGCCCAGTCATTGGTCGGATGCTTCAACCTCACCGGCACGACCCCTCGCCACCGACCCCGACTGGGCTGGGGGCACGCTGCTCATTGACCGAAGGGTGATGCGAACCACGGCCTCGCCGGAAAGTCTTTTCTGGGCGTTCAGCCGCATCGGTGGCTCCGTGGGGTACTACACGATGAATTGGGCCTGGCGGCTCCGGGGCCTGATCGACACCCTGGTAGGAGGCGTTGGCCTCAGGCGAGGTCGGCGGCATCCAAACGAAGTTCGTCTTCAGGACACCATCGACTTCTGGAGAGTCTCGGCGGTAGCCCAAGGCCAGTTCCTGCAGCTGTCGGCTGAAATGCGGCTACCCGGTGAAGCCTGGCTGGAATTCACCACCGAGACGGATCGGGATGCCACCGTGTTCGAGCAAACGGCATACTTCCGTCCACGCGGCCTGCTCGGTCGTCTCTACTGGTTCGTCATGCTGCCCTTTCATCAATTCATCTTCCGCGGCATGGCCGGGCGCATCGTGGAGGCGGCCGAGGATTGCGAAGCGGTGAACCAAGGGAAGCCGAGTGAACACAATTCGGGTCACCATCCCTGACCTCTGCCTCGAGAAACAACCAGCGTGAACGGCTCAGTCGGGGCAAGAAGACTTACTCGATCAGAATCGAATAGCCGAGCGATCTTGATTGCGAGTGGGGAATGATGGGTCGTATCTTCCGGCCTCGATGGCGTTGACACTCCCCCGGGACGCCCAGATCCGGCGAGGCGAATGAGTGCACTTGTCGAGCACGCCTGACAGCGGCTCGGGTTTCGCTCTTCTCGGCTCAAGAACTCCCGACCACGTCGCCTCAGGGTTTGAGCGCGGGCCGATTGGGGTACCGGTCAGACATCGCATTCACCTCTTGAAAGGAAATGAACAATGATCGTCACAGGTGTAGTCCTCATTTTGATTGCGTTGCTCTTCGATGTGCCGCTCCTCTACACCATCGGCGGGATCCTCGCCGTGGTGGGCCTGATCCTCTGGATCCTGGGCGCTGCCGGCCGCACCATCGGGCCCAGGGCCCACTACTGGTAAGACCAGCTCCAAGCTCCCTCGACCGTCCTCTGTGCCTCTGTCCTCCCTGATAGCGACACGGAAGACGGTCGAGGGCTTTTGTTTGCTAGGCGGCGCGTAGGGCTTCCGTCGGTGACATCTTCGAGGCCCTTGTTGCCGGGTAGAGACCCGCAAGGCTCCCGATGAGGAGTGCTGCCCCAAAACCACCGAGTATCGCCACCTGGGGCACCAGGACGCCCCAGCCCTTGTACGAGGCCCAAGCGGCGGTCACCCCCATAGCCCATGGCCACGCCAACCAATCCTCCGATGATCGACAGCAACATCGCCTCACCCAGGAATTGAGTGGCGATATGACCCCTCGTCGCTCCCAGGGCGCGTCGCAACCCGATCTCATATGGCAGGGCGCCGATCGCAGACCCGTCTATACGCGGAGCCGACCCGGACCTGTCATCACAAGCTAGGGCTCGATTTGTTTCCGCTTTGTATCCCCGGAATCAAAATTGTTTCCCGCGACTTCCGGTTGCCTCTCCGACCGGAGCCCGTAACCCACGATGACTTCCTATTCACAACCCTCTTCCGCCTAGCCTAAAGAGGTCATCAGCCCGGCAGCGCGCGCTGGCTCATCATTTCTGAGAGGAGAGAACCTTGGACTCGATTGCGCTCCGTGAGGGGCTCCATCGTCTTGCTTTGAACCATCGCTGGACGTGGACCCCTTCGTGCCGCCAGCTCCTACTCTCGCTACCCGGCGCCACCGCGGATCTCCACCCGGTCGTGGTGGTCTCACGGCTGAGCGGGGAACAACTCGATGCACTGTTGGCGGACCTCGATTTCATGAGCCGCTACACCGAGGAGACCGACGACCTGGACAAGGCCCTGAGCGACCCACAGGACCCGGAGATCACCTATTGCTCACCCGAGTTCGGCATCAGCGCCCTGGTCCCCCAGTACTCGGGCGGACTGGGTGTCCTGGCCGGTGATCACCTCAAGGCCGCCAGCGACATGCGGCTTCCCCTGGTTGGTGTCGGGCTGTTCTATCGCCATGGGTACTTCAAGCAAGTGATCGTCGACGGCGTGCAGACCGAGACCTATCTCGATTTCGAAGCCGTCCAGATCGGAGCCGAGGACACCGGAAACGAAGTCACCATCCCACTGCCGGGCAGGGAAGTGTCGGCACGCATCTGGCGGTTGACGGTGGGGCGCATCCCCCTCTTGCTCCTCGACACCGACGTCGATGCCAACAGCTCAGAGGACCGCCTGATCTGTGATCGACTCTATGGAGGCGATCGCCAGCATCGGCTCGATCAGGAGATGATCCTCGGTGTCGGCGGCTCGCGGGCAGTCAAGGCGATGGGCTGGGATGTTCCGGTTCACCACCTCAACGAGGGCCATGCCGGGTTCATCCTGTTAGACCTGATCGATGACACCATTGCCGACAGCGACCTTCATCAAGCGATCGAACGGGTCCGGCCCGGTCTGGTGTTCACCACTCACACCCCGGTGCCGGCCGGGATCGACCGTTTCGACCGCGGGCTGATATTTCCCTACCTCCAAACCTGGGCAACGCGCTGGGGGGTGGCCCTGGATGACCTATGGGCTTTGGGCGAGGATCCCGACGACCCGGGCCAGTTCAACATGGCGGCCCTGACCCTGCGAAATGCCAGTGCCGCCAATGGGGTTTCACGTTTGCATGGCGAGGTGAGCCGAAACCTCTTCGCCGGAGTCGGGCTCGGCTCGCATATCGGCTCGGTGACCAACGGAGTCCATGCCCGCACCTGGGTCGGGTCCGAGACACAAGGCTTGTTCGATCGGGCCTTGGGGCCGACCTGGTCCGATGGTGACCCCGGCGCCTGGGACAAGGTCGATTCGATCGACGATCGAATGCTGGGAGACCTGCGTCGTCACGCAACCGATCGTCTCGCCGGGCTGGTGGCCGCTCGAAGCGGCGGGAGTCTCGACCCCGATGCGCTGGTCTTCGGGTTCGCCAGGCGCTTCGCCCCTTACAAGCGGGCAACCCTTCTCCTGAGCGACCCAAATCGTCTCACGCAATTGCTAGGCGACGAGCAACGACCTGTTCATTTCATCTTCGCCGGGAAGGCTCACCCCAGAGACGCCATGGGCAAGGCCATGGTGGCCGAGATCGTCGGACACAGCATCGCCCCGGACGCCCATCACCGGTTCACCTTCATCCCGGCATACGACATGGCAGTGGCTGCCGCCATGGTGGAGGGATGTGACATTTGGCTCAACAACCCGATCAGACCCAGGGAGGCATCGGGCACGTCCGGGGAGAAGGCCAGTCTCAATGGTGTCCTCAATTGCTCGATCCTCGATGGCTGGTGGGCAGAGATGTACGACGGGCGCAACGGATGGGTCATCGATGCCTCCGAGGCGTCTGAGCCCGAAGACCGCGACCGTGAGGAGACGAAATCGCTCTTCGACACTCTCGAGGTGATTCGTGACGAGTACTTCTCGGCGCGGGGCGAATTCCACGAGAGGATTCGTCACGCCTGGCGCACACTTGGGCCGCGGGTCACGGCAGCCCGGATGCTGCGGGAGTACAGGGACGACATCTACCTGCCGGCCCTGCGGCGCACCGGCCACAACTGACCCCTCATCGGGCGAGCCCCGCGGCGGTGCGACGAAGTAGGCTCTGGCGGAACAAGAGGCTGACGACGACGCCAAAGACGAAGCCGGCGGCATGAGCCTCCCAGGCCACCTCGGTTCCCCCGAGGCCAAACTGAGTCAGGAACCAGATGACCAAGAACACCACCGCCGGGACGGGGAGTATCAGCCAACCGACCAGTGAGAGAACCCGGTGGCCGGGGAAAAGCACCGTGTAGGAGCCCATCGTGACGGCGATGGCCCCGGAGGCGCCCACCAGCGGCACAGTGGAGTCGGGATTGACCAGGACAAAAGCGAACGTCCCAACCAGGCCTCCGAGTATGTATACGAGCAGATACCCAAAATGCCCAAACGCTTCTTCGACATTGTTCCCGAAGACCCACAAGAACCACATGTTGAACACGACGTGGGTGACACCACCGTGGAGGAACATCGAAGTGAGGATCGCGAGAAGCACGTTCTTGTCGGGAAAAGGGACCTCGGACCGCGAGGGAAGAGGGCATCTCTGAGTCACGATCTCCTCGATGTTCAGCGGCGAGCCATGGGTCACCTCGCAGGCGATGGCGGCGCGCTCGTAGATCAACGCCTGCTGCTCATCAGGTGTGCCTCTCGCCTGGATGATGAAGAAGACACCCAGATTGGCCAGGATGAGGAGAACAGTGACCACCGGTTTGATCCGGGTCGGGTTGAGATCTCGAAGTGGAAACACCCGTAGGGATGGTACGCCGGGATAAGACCACTAGTTTCTTCGGAGTCACGGCCGTGAGGAGAGCGGATGCCCAAGTATGTGATCGTCGCCGAATTTCAGGTGACCCGCGACGCTCTGCCCAAGTTCATGGAGGCAGCCAACCGAATCGCCTCAACGGTCGCCGGTCAAGAGCCCGGATGCGAGAGATATGACGTGATCACATCAGTCGACGAGCCAGGCAGGGGCATGATCTACGAGGTCTACGAGGACCTGGCCGCCTTCGAAGCTCACCGTGAGTCCAGCCACTTCGCCCAGTTCTTCAAAGACATCGACCTCATCGATGTCCGTTGGACCTCTGCTCGCTACCTCCTCGACTGACCGCTCTCACGGGCGCGGCCTCTCTGGTTGACTGGCCGCATGAATGTGATCGGCATGGTGCTCGGCTCCGGCTGGGCGGCCGGCATCAATCTCTACCTGGTGACGCTCCTCCTCGGGATGGCAGGGCGTATCGGTTGGGCAGACATCCCGTCAGCACTGACCAGGGTCGATGTGATGATCGTGGCCGGGATTCTCTTCGGTGTCGAGTTCCTGGCGGACAAGATTCCTTTTGTGGACAACGTCTGGGATGCGATCCACACCGTGATCCGCCCGCTCGGGGCCGCCGCAATCGGCGCTGTCTTGGCTGGCCAGTCCGACAGCATCGGCACGGCCTTGGCCGCAATCCTGGCCGGCGTATTGGCACTCGACGCCCACACCGCGAAGGCTTCCACCAGGGTGGTGGTCAACACATCACCCGAGCCGGTGAGCAACGTCGCCATCTCTCTATTCGAGGATGCTGGGGTGGCCGGTTTGGTGATCCTGGCCATCAACTACCCGACCATCGCCACGATCGCGGTCGGGATCCTTGTCGTGGCTGCCACCGCCCTGACTGTGATCTTGTGGAGGTTCGCCCGGCGCTCATGGAAGAGAGTTGGTACGTGGCTCCAAGACAAGAAATGGTATTCGTCGGTCGGATGACCTACCCGAGCGATGTGGCGGCAGCCAGGATCCCCCGCAACGGTATGTCCACCCAGTCGGGTCGGTTGTTCAACTCGTACTCGAGCTCATACGCCGCCTTCTCCACCAGCAGGGCATCTAGCAGCCACCGCAGGTGAATCTGATTCGACGGGACGATCGGGTTCCCATCGGCGGTGTCCAGGTAGCCATGGAGGAATGCCGAAGCAAGCCATCGAGTTATCGCGTCTGCCCACTCGGCCAGCCACTCATCGTCCCCGGGCTCGCCGGCTCCGGCTTCGACCATCGTGCGCAGCGACATCAAAGAGGTGTATTGATAGGAGCGGAGCATCCCCGCCACGTCACGAAGCCCGAGCCGTTTGATTCGACGCTCCGAGAGTGCCCGCATTGGCTCTCCCTCGAAATCGATGATCACGAAGTCGTTGCCGGTGAACAGCACCTGACCCAGGTGATAGTCACCGTGAACCCTGATTCTCCGGGCATCGATCTTCTCCCGTGTGATGGATCGCAGATCCTGAAGTAGCGCCGACTCCTTGTCCAGGACCGAATCGGCCAATTCGAGCTGCACAGGGTTGAGCTGCGGCCGCTGTTTGCGAAGCAGGCCGAATGAAGACCGGACCGAAGACCTGACCGATTGATATAGGGAGCGCTGATAGAGAGTCGTCAGCCTCTCCGGCTTGAACACGGGGTCGTCGGGAGCCGAGGCGAGAGCGAGATGCATCTCGGCCGTGCGCTGCCCGAGCAGGGACGCTTCGTGATACAACGGCCCCAACACATTGCGTGCCAAATCCAACTCGCGTTCGGGGACGTCGAGCGGATGACGGGGACGGGGAGGGTTACCGAGCTCGTTTCGCTGTGCCGAGATGTGCTCGAGTGTCAGGACGACGTTGTTGGAGGTGTGTGACCAGGCGTCACCCTCGTTGGGGATGAAATCCTGGATGAGTGCGAGCAAGGCGCTATCGGACCGGTCGGCCACTTCCACCACACCACGGATACGAGAGGTGTGCTCAAACCCGGCTCGCTCATGCAGGAACTGGCCCAACTCGACCTCGGGATTGGAGCCCGGCTCGAGCTTGCGAATCACCTTCATGATGTATCGCTCTCCGATGACGATGGACGTGTTCGTCTGCTCCGCCTCGCCGATCCTGACCGATTCCTCACGCACGTCCGACGCCGCGACGCGACCACCGGCCACCCCATTTGCACTCATCGTGAGCACGCGTCCCTTGACCTTCTTTCGACCCGACGAGAGCACCACGAGCGCCTTGACGAAGTCAGGGTCGATGGTGGCGTCGTACAAGAGGCCGGACTCGGTGCCCGAGCGCACTTCTGCGATGACCGCAGCGGGGCTCTCTCCCTCGAGCCGCCCGGCCTCGATGCCGGTGGCCAGGGCAAGTGGCATCACGTAAGTCTCCGCTTCCCTGCCCATGTACTCGACCCGCAGGAAGGCGATGACGGCTTCCGTCCCGGGAAGATCAAGTCGGTCCACCAGGTTGACCGCGCTGATCCGGTCGGCCTTCGAACGGAACCAGCGTCTCCCCTGGATGTCTTCGCGCAGGGCTCGCTCCAGCTGAGCCCGGGCCCTGAACACGGTGGCGAGCTCGCCGCGAAGGTTGATCCTGGGTGTCTCGACGGGTGTATCGGGCTGCGCGGCAAGTTCGAGGGCGAACCAATAGAACTCGTGGGGCCCAATCGTCAGGGAGTAAGGATTGGACCCGATCACTGGGAAACTGGTGCGACCGAATAGCTCGACGGGCTCCACCCCTTCGAATCGGCCCAGATCCACCTCCACGGGTTGGACGTGGCGTGACAGGTTCACCACCACCAGCACGGCCTTCTCGCCGAGGGTGCGGAGGAATGTGAGGACCTTCGGGTTCTCGTTGTGGACGAACTCGATCTTCCCCATCGAGAGCTCCGGCGTTGCCCGACGCAGGGCGAGGGCTCGCTTGGTCCACCACCACAAGGAATTCGGGTTCTCCCGCTGGACCGCGACATTCACTGTCTCGTAGTGATATTCGGGATCGGTGACCACCGGGAAATAGAGCCGCTGAGGGTTGGCCTCCGAGAATCCCGCATTGCGGTCGCCCGACCATTGCATCGGTGTCCTGACCCCATTGCGATCACCGAGATACATGTTGTCGCCCATCCCGATCTCGTCGCCGTAATACAAGACTGGTGTCCCGGGTAGCGACAAGAGAAGACCGTTCATGAGTTCGATCTCACGCCGATTGTTCCCCAACAACGGGGCGAGCCGCCTTCGGATCCCCACGTTGATCCTTGCCTGTGGGTCGGACGCATAGACGCGATACATGTAGTCGCGCTCCTCGTCGGTCACCATCTCCAGGGTCAACTCGTCGTGGTTGCGCAGGAAGATGGCCCATGCGGCGGACTCCGGGATCTCAGGCGTCTGCTCCAGGATGTCGATGATGGGAAAGCGATTCTCCATGCGCAGCGACATGAACAGTCGCGGCATCAGGGGGAAGTGGAAGGCCACGTGACACTCGTCACCGTCGCCGAAATACGCCACCGAGTCTTCCGGCCACTGGTTTGCCTCGGCCAGGAACATACGGTCGTCGTACTTGGAGTCCATTCGGGAGCGGAGCTGCTTGAGGAAGTCGTGAGTCTCGGGGAGGTTCTCACACATCGTGCCATCTCGCTCGAAGAGATAGGGCACGGCATCCAACCTCAGCCCATCGACCCCGGCATCGAGCCAGAAGTCGAGCACCTCGAAGAGGGCCTCTTGGACCGCCGGGTTCTCGAAGTTCAGATCGGGTTGGTGTGAGAAGAAACGATGCCAGTAGTAGGCGTTTGCGACAGGGTCCCAAGCCCAATTCGAGGTCTCGGTGTCCTGGAAGATGATTCGGGCGTCCTGATACAGATCCGTCGTGTCGGACCAGACGTAGAAGTCACGCTCGGTGCTTCCCGGGGGCGCATTGCGGGCACGTTGAAACCAGGGGTGCTGATCGGACGTGTGGTTGATGACCAGTTCCGTGATGACCTTCAACTCTCGCTCGTGGGCCTCACGGAGAAACCGTTTGAAATCGGCCATCGTTCCGTAGGCCGGATTGATCGAGAGGTAGTCGGCGATGTCATAACCGTCGTCCCTCAGGGGCGATGGGTAGAACGGGAGCACCCAGATGGCGGTGACGCCCAGGTCCCGTAGGTAGTCGAGCTTCGAAGTGAGGCCCTTGAAGTCACCCACACCGTCGGCGTTGGCGTCGGCAAATGCCCGCACATGCACCTCGTAGATGATGGCGTCCTGGTACCAGGCCCCTTCCGGGCCTCGGTCATGCGAAGTAGTCAAAGCTTCGCTCCGTGCGCCTTCGGGTTCTGACAGAGAAGACATGAGCGGGGATCCCGGTCGGATCGAGCTGGACGAACGACCGCTCCCCCTCCCACAGATACCGCCGGTCGGTGAGGAGGTCGTGGACCTGGAACTGCTGACTCTTGTCCAAGCCGAGAGCCTCGGTGTTGAGGTAGATCCAGCCAGACTGGCTGTAGTTGGGATCGAGATTGACCACCACCAGGATCACATCGTCTCCGGCCCGCTTCGAGTATGAAATGATCATGTCGTTGTCCGCGGGGTGAAACGTCAGGTTGTCCATCCGCTGCAGGGCCGGATGGGAATGCCGAGCCTTGTTGACTTGAGTGATGAGACGGGCGAGCGAATCTGGCCTCTCCAGATCCCAGGATCTGACCTGGTATTTCTCCGAGTCCCGGTATTCCTCTGAGCCGGGTTTGATCGGAGTGCTCTCCATCAGCTCGTAGGCGGGCCCGTAAATCCCACAACTCGAGCTGAGAGTCGCCGCCAGCACGTAACGGGTGATGAAGACGGGCCTTCCGCCAGTTTGCAGTTGCTCGGTGAGGATGTCGGGTGTGTTGGGCCAGAAATTGGGGCGAAAGAACTCGCTGACCCTGGTCAGATCACCCATGTACTCCATGATCTCGTGGCGGCTGTTGCGCCAGGCGAAATAGGTGTACGACTGGGTAAATCCCAGCTTGGCCAGGCGATACATCACCTTGGGGCGTGTGAACGCCTCGGCCAGGAACATGACGTCAGGGTGCTTGGCCCTGGTGACACCGATCACCCATTCCCAGAAAGGGAAGGCCTTGGTGTGGGGATTGTCCACCCGGAAGATCCGGATGCCCTCGTCGATCCAGTGGTCGAAAACACCCTTGAGGGCGCGCCACAGTTCCTGGGCATCCTCCGTCTCGAAATCGATCGGGTAGATGTCCTCGTACTTCTTGGGTGGGTTCTCCGCATATTGGACCGACCCGTCTGGGCGGTGGCGAAACCACTCCGGGTGCTCCTCGACCCAAGGGTGATCGGGCGAGCACTGAAAGGCGACGTCGAGGGCAAGCTCCAGGCCATGGGTGGCGGCCGCATCGCGCAACGAGCGGAATTCTTCAATCGTCCCCAGCTCGGATTTGATCGCGGTATGGCCACCTTCCTCCCCGCCGATCGCCCAGGGGACACCGGGATCTCGTTTTCCCGTTTTGAGAGCGTTGTTCGGTCCCTTGCGATGAGCCTTCCCAATCGGGTGGATCGGTGGCAGATATAGGACGTCGAATCCCATGCCCGCCACGTAGTCGAGTCTCTTCTCGACATCAGAGAAGGTCCCATGCTGACCCTTCGCCCCCCACGAACGAGGAAAGAGCTCATACCAGGTCGAGAAGCGCGCCTTGACCCGATCGACCGACACACTCAGCTCCGTTTGGGTTCGGGTGGAGGAGCCGCGGTCGGGATATGACCTCATCAAAACGGCCAAGTCGTCCGAGAAGGCCAGCTCGACTCGGTCCTCGAGATCTCGCTTCTCGTCTGCCAACCCGATGGCGTGGCCCCTCAAATCCTTGGCACCCTTGCCCTTGGCGCGATCGACAGCCTTGGTGACCAACTCCGACCCGATGAGGAGATCGACCGAGACGTCGATTCCGGCATCGACCTTCTTGTGCAAGCCGTCGAGCCAAGTGGCGAAATGGTCGACCCAGCCCTCGATCTCAAAGCCCCAGGAGCCGATCTCGTCGAGCAGGAAAGATGCCCGCCACCGATCATTTCCTAGCTCCTCCATGTCGAGCTCCCGCCACGAGCGGGACCCGGTCTTGTGATAGCGAAGGAGGGCTCGGACCACGTCGTGACCATCGGCGAACACGTCCGCCTCGACCAGAATCGTGTCGCCGACGACCCGTTTCACCGGGAATCGCCCACAATCCACCTGGGGGGCAATCGACTCGATCACCACGCGACTGGTCGTTGTGTGGGCTTTGGGCATCGTGACCAAATCTAGCTCCGAAGACCTAGACGTTCTGTGCCGCCATGTAGGGGCGAACCTCTGCTTCGAATACGTCACGGGCGTCTCGACCATCGACGTTGGACGGCGCCATCTCGAGACGACGGAGGAACTCAGACTCCAGATCCGTTTCGATGACCTGACGTGCCAGGTCGAGGACGCGGCCGGCATGGCGTAGGACGAAGATGGCCTCCAGGCCCGAGATGTCATCGAAGAACCAACCACAAGACGTGTACATCAACATTGCGTGATGCTGGATCTCCAGTAGCCCGGCCGCCATTCTGCGGTCGCCGGCGTCGAGTTGATCACGGGCGTGCTCCCTCAAGAAGTCGTCGATGGCCTCGCCCAGAACCACCGACACATAGGCGTCGCGGACGGCCCACGGATCTTCGAAGACCCGAGCGCCGTGGGTCTCGAATGGCTGAATCATCTTGTCCCGGAGCCAGTCGAGGGCGTCCCGCAAAGGGCCTCTCCAGGTCTGGTGCCATTCGGGGTGCTGCCCGGTCGAGCAGCCACAGTCCGAGCGCCAGCGGGCAACCCCGTGCATGCAGCTCCAAGAGCTCGACTCGACTACCCGCGCTTCGCGGGCGGGTGGGCTTGTCTGCAAGAAGGCCTCGTAGTTGGTGAGAGTCACCTCGGGATGTGCGTCGATCTCCTCGAGCGCGGCGGCAAGGGCCATCTCCCCATGACGATGATGGTGGCCGTAGGTCTCGCCGTCGGTCGCCACATGTGCCAGTAACGCCTGGTCGAGCGGTGGGCCCACCGACTCGATGAGACGACGCGCCAGCACCCGTCCGTCCTCCAGTAAGCCATTGAAGGCGATCTCTTGAGAGAGGTGGCCGTTGTAGAAGAACACCGCGATGCTATGTCCACCCGGGAGGTCCACTCGATACGGGATCCGAGTGTCGACGGTCCCGAATTCGGTTTCGACCCACTCCTGGCCGGGCTCACGAACCGCGGCAGCCTGGAACGGGGACAGGATCGTGTATTTGATGCCCTCGGCAGCCAGGATGCCGAGTGTCTCCGTGTCTACGGCGGTCTCGGGCAGCCACATCCCGGCCGGGAAACGCCCGAATCTCTCCTGAAAGTCGGCAATGCCCCATCGAACCTGCGTGACTTTGTCCCGGCTGTTGCTCAGAGGCAGGATGGTGTGGTTGTAGCCCTGGGCCATGGCGGAGCCGAATCCGCCAAACCGCCTCGCCGCCTGAGCGTCGGCCTCGATGATCGACCGGTAGGTCAACGGGGATTTGCTCTCGAGCCAACTCAGCAATGTGGGCCCGAAGTCGAAACTGATCATCTCGTAGGTATTGACCGTCTTGATCATCGCCCCGTCGGGCCCGAGGATGGGAGCTGCCGTATTTGGGGTGTAACACTCACCGTTGATCCGCTCGTTCCAGTCGCGCCATGGCGCAGCCGACGGTTGTGGCTCGACCTCACCTGTGAATGGGTTCTCGCGAGGAGGCTGGTAGAAGTGCCCGTGGATACAGACGTAGTTCATGGAAGGGGACAAACTTAGGGGGTGCCCACCCCCTATCGGAGCGGTTCCTCGGTGGGTTGATGTTTGAGGATGACGACCCCGAGCGGCGGGAGCGTCAAATCGATCGAGTGCGGCTTCCCGTGATGGGGCACGGGAAGTGGGCCGGTGTCGACACCACCGAGGTTGCCTTGGCCGCTCCCCCCGTAGATCTCGGCGTCCGTGTTGAGGATTTCGACCCATCCCCCCGGATCAGGCACCCCTATCCGATACTCGTGACGTGGCACCGCAGTCAGATTCGCCACCACCAACAGATCGTCCTCGCCATCGGTGCGGAAGTAGGCGACGACGCTATTGGCGGAGTCGTTGGGGACAGCCCATTCGAATCCTCTGGGGTCGCAGTCGAAGAGATGGAGTGCCGACTCCTCCCGATAGACCCGATTGAGGTCCCCAACGAGACGTGACACGCCCTGATGCGGCTCGTACTCCATCAGACTCCACTCCAGTTGGCCCTCGTGTGCCCACTCAGAGCGCTGGGCGATCTCGCCTCCCATGAACATCAGCTTCTTGCCAGGTTGGGTGTACATGTAGGCGAAGAGCAGGCGAAGCGTGGCGAACTTCTGCCAATCGTCTCCTGGCGCCTTCTCCAGGAGTGAGTGTTTCCCGTAGACGACCTCGTCATGGGAGAGGGGGAGCATGAAATTCTCGGTGAAGGCGTAGACACCGCGGAACGTCAGCTCGTGGTGGTGAAAGCTGCGATGTATGGGCTCCCGCGCCAGGTAGGAAAGCGTGTCGTGCATCCAACCCATGTCCCACTTCAACCCAAAGCCAAGACCACCGAGGAACGTCGGCCTGGAGACCATGGGCCATGCGGTCGACTCCTCGGCGATGGTCTGGACGTCGGGATAGTTGAGGTAGACGACCTCGTTGAGACGCTGGAGGAACCCGATGGCCTCCAGGTTCTCCCGACCCCCGTGACGATTTGGGATCCACTCTCCCTGTTTCCTCGAATAGTCGAGATAGAGCATGGAGGCCACGGCATCGACCCTCAGCCCATCAGCGTGATAACGATCGAGCCAGAACAGGGCATTGGAGATCAGGAAGGCGGGGACCTCAACCCTCCCATAGTTGTAGACGTAGGTATTCCAGTCCGGGTGAAACCCGAGCCGCGGGTCGTCGTGCTCGTAGAGATGGGTCCCATCGAACAAGCCGAGACCGTGCTCGTCATTGGGAAAATGCGAAGGAACCCAGTCCAGGATCACCCCGATACCGGCCTGATGAAGCGAATCGACCAGTGTCATGAAGTCCTGCGGGGTGCCATAACGGCTTGTCGGCGCGAAATAGCCGGTTGTCTGATATCCCCAGGAGCCATAGAAGGGGTGCTCCATCACCGGGAGGAACTCGACGTGGGTGAATCCAAGACCGCTCAGATACCCAGGCAGTTGCTCGGCCAATTCGAGATAGGTGAGATAACGACCCGCCTCGCCCCTTCGCCACGAGCCCAGATGCATCTCGTAGGTGCCGATGGGAGCAGCGAGCGAGCTGCGGCGGCCCCTCTCGTCCATCCAGGCCTGGTCGGCCCATTCGTATGCGAGGTCCCAGATCTTGGAGGCGGTCTGTGGCGGAGTCTCGTGATGAAAGCCAAAAGGGTCGGCCTTCTCCACCTCGAAGTCGCCGTTGACTATTCGATATTTGTATGCGGCCGTGGGTCGGGCGTCGGGTACGAACCCCTCCCAGATCCCCGACGACCCCCGTGAGCTGAGCCGGTTGGAGGCTGGGTCCCAGCCGTTCCAATCGCCGATCACCGACACCTGCTCGGCGTTGGGAGCCCACACGGCGAAGTGGGTTCCCTTTTCTGTCCCGTGTGCGCCCATTTTCTCGTAAAGGCGGAAGTGGGTCCCTTCGTTCCAGAGGTAGAGGTCGTCCTCGGTGAGCAGAGTCGTCTCGGTGGCGCGGCTGGGCAAAGTGTCTTTCTGGCCGATCACCTCGATTGTAGAAGCAAGGTCGAACGGCCGTCCGTCAGCGGAACAGCTCGGGCACGAAGGGGTTGAGCCCACCGGACGGACCGGGCGTGCCTCTCAGGTCTATGGGAAGCGCCGCATCGGGAATGATCATCCCGGACAGTTGGATCAGACTCCAGTTGCCACCACCGCTGAAGGTCCCCGCCTCACCGGGGTGGAACACCGTGGTCGTGCCGCCCTTCTTCCACCAGGTGGCCTGGAGCCAAGTGGCCTTGAATCTCTCGACGTGGCGCCAGCTATTGCCCGAGCCGTATGCGTTCTCCCAGAACTGTGGGACGTAGGCAAAGCGTGGGGACTGGTTCAATGTGTCGAGGAACATGACCGCGGTGTATCCATAGTTGTGGGATCCCCCGTCCCCCTCGGCGTATGTCGTGAGGCACTTGGTCAGATGCTGCCACGACTCGGGGTTGTCGACTGTGCCGTCGCCATCCCAATCGAATTGGGGGTTGCTCGAGTTGTCGAAGGTCGACTTCTCACAGATCGGTGGGATGTCTGCGCCACTCGACGCGGTCACCGAACCGTCGATGTACGACCACATGGCCTGGTTGTCCAGCAAGTTCCCGTAGACCGACTTCTTCGGGTTGGTCCCCTGCTGGAGACGGGGCAGGGCGATACCGCCGGGAACCGGGCCAGTGGCCAGGCCTTCGGCCAGACCCGCCGAGACGCCCTGGAAGGTGTTGAGGGTGTCGGGGGTGCGGCCGTTGTCCATGTTGGTGCAGGTGTCATGGACTTCCACAGACGTGTTCAGGGGGGGTCCATGGGGGATGATGCGATGGTCGATGCCAAAGGCCAGGTTGACCGCGAGTAGGTCCTTCTTCGGGCTCCCGGTGCAGTTGCGGGCCGGCCCTCCTGGCTTGGTGCCATAGAACGGTGACTCGATCGCCCCGAAGTTGCCGGCGTCCGGGCCATCACACGGCTCTTCGGCCAAGCCTCCCGAGCTATCACGCAAGCAGGCATGTTCTCCATCGCCTGAAGTCGACAGAAGGCCAAAGGGGAGAATCCCACCACCGCCGCGGTTGGCGAGGACGGCGATGGCATCGGCGTTGGTCTGGAGGGTGTCGACGCCCAGAAGCTTGCCGAAGGTAGTGTCGAACTCCAGTTCCGGAAGATTGACACGGACAAATCCCCCGGCGTCGAAGGAGATGCAATCGAGGGTGGCCACAGACCATCCGCTCGGGGCCGTGATGGGCACGAAGTTGAATCCCGAGACATTGAGGGTGGCCCGCTCGGGATCCGTGCATGCCTCCCACCTTGCCCTCCAATTGGCGTCGCTGTAGGAAGCGATGACATTGCGACGAGTGAAGTCGAGGATTTCGTTGCGTATCAGTGTGTTGGGGCCGAGTGTCTCCACCGCCCCGGCCATCACACCGATGTCGGCCGCGGTTTGATCCTGGCGGCGCTGGTTGTACCCGACACCGATGTCGATGGCGATCGCGGCGAAACCCATCAACACAAGAAGGGTCACAGCGACGAGCACCGCAGATGCTCCCCGGTCACGTTGCGTCATCAGGGGCATGCCGTGGGGCCGTGAGTGGACCAGTCGGCAGAAGGTTGCTCCAATCTGAACTCGACGGTCGATTGAATGGTGTTGGGCAGGAAAATCTCGATGAGGCCGAGCCCGGAGAGGGAACCGGGTGTGGCCGAGACAGTGACCGTGGCCGTGTCTCCGATCGATCCAGTGGAGCCGTCTGTGAACTGGACGGTGACGTTGGACGTGAGGTCCATGGAGTCGCAAGTCTCGTTGTCCAAAGCCGTGTTGTCCCCAGCGTTCACGGCGGCCGCCCGGGCCGCTTCCCTGGCACCATGCCTGACGTCATTGAACTCGCCGAGGAGATAACCGAACTCGATCACCCCGAGGATGAGAAGGATGAGAAAAGGCATCACCATGGCAAACTCGACCAGGGCAGCACCACGCTGACCTGTACTTTTGTCACTTCGAGATTGACGAAACACCTTGCCCCCTGAACAAAGACCTCACACCTACGCAATCGATCTCGACCACCTTTTTGTTACGCACCCCGGTTGGGTCGATCGACTCATTGGGCAAGAAGCCCCACCAAACGACCGATATGAGTCGTACAGATGTCTCTCGAAATATCCGCCCACATACCTTCAGTCGAACAACCCGACGTCTTGGGGCCAGCCCGGCCATGACCGCAGCCGATTCTTCATGATCGAACGTCCTCTTGGATCGGGCTCCGAGTCGGAAGGGATCACGGGAAATGATCGGTCAGACGAGCGATTCGCCGTCGTCCTCGACGCCGCCAAGCGGGGCGAGGAATGGGCATGGGAATCGTTGTTTGGACGATATGCCGGTCCCGTCACCGGGTATCTGACCGCACGAGGTGCCCCGGACCCCGAAGACACCGCCGCCGAAACCCTGCTGCAGGTGGCACGAGGCATCGAAGGTTTCGAAGGTGACGAGGGCTCGTTTCGCTCCTGGCTGTTCGTCATAGCGCACCGCCGGATGATCGATGCCCGGAGGGCGGTCGGTAGAAGACCGAAGGCTCGCACCCTGAGGGCTGACGAGGATCACCCAGCGACCGACGACCCCGAGCGCCAGGCCATCGACTCCATGATGACCACGGAGATGACTGAGGCTTTGGAAGCGCTGACCGACACCCAACGCGAGGTGCTTTTACTGCGAATCGTTGCCGATCTCTCCCTCGACGACGTCGCCAAGATCTTGGGCAAGCGGGTCGGCGCCATCAAGGCACTGCAGAGACGCGGGTTGAGTTCCCTCCGCGCCCACCTGGAGGCACGGAGCGTATCCCAGTGAGAAGCACGGGCGATTACAGAGACGAGATGTCACGCTCGACGATCACCAACGATCAGGCAGAGGCGCTTATGTCCCGCCGCGCCCTGCCGGACCCCGGTTTGCGAGACCTTCAGGACCTTCTCGAGGAGTTGCAATCCACCTTCAGGGCCGAGCGTCCTGTCGATACATCACTGTCGGCCCAGGCTGCCCTGATCGCATTGGAGCAAAGTGGGAGCCCTGCACAGCCGGACCCGGTCGACCGGATCGGCCCTCTGAGACAGCGAGTTGCGGCGATCGCTGCCGCCGTAATGATCGTCGGTGGGACCGGCGGCATCGCCTTTGCGGCCGACTCCGCCGCACCCGGTGATCCGCTTTACGGGCTCGATCGTGCGTTGGAGCAGGTCGGCGTGGGCAATGGAAAGAGCACGGAGCGTCTCGAGGAGGCCGAAGTGCTGGCCAATCGCGGTGAGACGACCCTGGCGATCGAGCATGCCATCGCCGCGTTGGAGAGCCTGGGACCAGACCAGATCGTGCTCGAGGATCTCGCCGTCTACATCGATGGCTCCCGGGACGAGATAGCCCAAATGCCCGACGACCAGGTGGCTGATCTGCTCTCCTATATTCGCCTCAACATTGGGAAGGGGATCGGAAGCGACGGCATGGAGTTTGGGCAGCATGTCGCCGACCTCGTACGGCACCGCGACCAGAGCGTCGAACCCGCCCTCGAAGGGCCCGGGCAGAGCCCGGCCACCGATCCGACCCACCCGGCGAACGGGAACGGAAACGGAAACGGAAACGGAAACGGAAACGGAAACGGAAACGGAAACGGAAACGGAAACGGAAAACCAGACCAGACCCCATCCGGCACCGCCCCAGGACACAGCAACAAGCCCTAGACACTCGCCACACAAGACAAAGCGGTGACACCCGCAGATGTCACCGCCCGTCGCCCTCGAGCCACGCTGAGTGCTCATCGAGCCAAGATGACGAGGTTCTCGTCGATCTGACCCGTTTGACGCTGGATGCGACCGATCCGGGCCTGACTTGATCGCTTGGCCAGTCTCCACTTCGAAGCCTCCAGGGCCCTATCGCGAATCCGCGCCTCAACCAAAGCGAGATTCACGTTTGGGTCTTGCTGGCTCATCTCTCTTTCCTTTCTTCGCGTGCCCGACGGGCACACGGGAGTCGACGACTCCGGGGAGACGGCCTTGACCGGTCGCTCGTCGCTCGAGCCGGAAGATCCGGGGACGGTCTCTCCGCAGCGGTCGGCTCTCCCGAAATAGAGAAAGCCACCTCAAACGGCGGCTCGGAGCAGGGCGAATACGAGGTTCGCTAGATCATCTGACCTCCGAGCGGGCCACCAGGGCCCTTGTGTCGTGTTGTCTCAAACATTGCAATCCTTTGTTATCTCACGACCTCTGACAAGGCCGGACCCGCACTCTCGCCGATCGGCCAGGGACCTGTCAAGAGAATTCGAGGGGTCAGCGGTGCTGAGCCGCCCCAGCCTCCGAAGGTGACGGGGCCATCTGCCTCACGTTGGCTGCCAGAACCATGGCCGGCTCGCCGGGCTCGGACCCCAGTTTGGTCAACATGGCAAGGCTGAACAGGGCGAGGAGCCCTGTGGTCACCACCATGGTGACAAGCCAAGGCGCAACTCCGGCAGCCGGGGTGGAAGTAGGCGTCAGCGCCCCGCTCTCCAATTCGACGACGGTCGACATGAACGGGCCTGGCCTGCCCCCCATCCCAGCGCTCGTCGGGCTCGGGACGGCGGCCACTGTGGTGCTCACCGGCGGGCTCTGGCTGAATGTGAGCCTCGAACGCTGGTGGGGGAAGCCGAACGCGAACATCATGTCCGTCTCAGACTCTGCCGGAACGACGATACGCAACGCCAGGAAGCGATCGGGGCCGAACTGATGTTCGATCGCCGGAAAGGTAGTGCTCGTGGCCACCCAATCCGTCGCCGCTCCGCGATCGACCGATATCCTCTGCTTGCCCAACTCGTCGCATCTCTGCCCAAAGCTGGGGCAGTCGAGCAGGTACACGTCAAAGAGACCGGACCGACCGGGGTCGAAGTTTGCAGTCGAGGCCCAGATCACCACTGTCGGGTAGCCGCCAACCGCCTTCTCTTTCATGTCGATCTGCCAGTGCTGGTAGCCGGCGTCGTCGGCTTCGTTTAGGCCGCGATCGGTTCTCCTCAACAACAGGCCGGGATGAATGTCTCGCCCGGGATCGAAGTTGGGCATCTCGCCGCCATGGACGGCGGTGGCCAAGGATCCCTGAGGGAATCCGTCTGCACCGAGGTAGAACGTGTCGGGAGGCTCAGCTGCAAATGCGGGGAGCGCCGCCGTCATTGCCAGGAGGGCGAGCGCCGGGAAGAGCGCGGCCGGGCGTTTCCACATCGCTCAAATGACCCTGGCTTCCATCGGCCAATGGGACGGATCGGTTGGCCTCTCCATCTCCACCCCCAATGGAAGCCGAATCGAGAAGTGGGTCCAGCGGGCGTCGCGCCGGTAGCCGAGTTTGCCACCGAGTGTCTCACCGATGGTTCTCGCCACCGAAAGCCCAGACGCTGACTCGGCCGATCTGGAGCCACTGGCCAAATCGACGGTGCGCTTCATCAGAGCCGGCTCGAGCTCCTCGGGCACGCCCGGGCCATCGTCGGACACCGCCAACCAGACCGAAGACTCGTCTGACTCGGCCCAGATGGCGATGCGGGGCCCGCCATGCTCCACGGCGTTGGCGACCAACGTGTGCAGGAGGAAACGAAACAGATGGGGGTCGGTGACCATTATCAAATCCGGCACGGCCACCTTGAGACCGGGCTTGACCACCCGATAGTCAACCGCAACCGCAAGGGTCTCGGCCCTGAGGCTGCAACGCTCGGGGTGAAGAACAAGTTCATGAGCGGCCCCTGCGATCAGCTCCGCCCGGGCTTGATCGATCGCCTGAGGTACCCGACTTCGTGACACCAAGGCTGAGCGCTCCGCTTCTCGAATTCGGGACCGCGCCTCCAGCCAGAACCAAGTCACGACGCCGACCGGAATCAGGAGAGTCACCAGAACCTGAAGGGTGGGGGCGAGCCCGAAGAGACCCATCGAGGTGACGAGTAATGCGATTGCAAGCACCGACGCCGCCACTTTGACCTCGCGTCCAGTGCGCTCCACGACGCCTTGCAGTCTTCGCTCCAATGTGACCACTCTTGTTTATCGGCTCGATTTGGTTGGTCTATAGGGCGAGCGGCTTCGTGATCGGGGGACCGACAATTCCATCCTTCCTGAGATCGACCCCAGTTCCAAGCTCTGGCCAGTGTGCGCCATCTCCGGTGGCGAAGCGGGGACCGGTAACATCCTGGGCCTTGAGCGGGTTAATCAGGTCGGCCCGTCCTGCTAGGAGCCAATGGGGTAGATGAGACGGTGAGACAGCGCTTCTCGTCCACAGCGGTCGCCATCGGACTCGCCGGCACCATTGTCTTCGGAGTGCTGGCGGTCCTGGTCCTCGCAGCTACGGGATCTCGCCGCGAGGTTTCCGACGCTCGCAACACCGTTGCGGTGGCCGAGCTGACGGCAGCATCGCTCGACACCACCTTCGCCCTCCAGACCGAACGAGGGCTAGCTGCCGTGGTGGCCACCCGGTTCTTTTCTTCGCTTCGCCCCGAATACGAAGCCGCTACCGAGGCCACGGATCAGTCGCTGGCCGAGCTGAGGGCGGCCTGGTCGCAATACCGCGATCAGATACCCGAGCTGACCAGCCCCGCCATAAGCGACGTGCTGGCGTCGTCGACGTCTCTGGCAGAATTCCGCGTTGCCACACTCGAGCCGAGCAACGAATCGACCTACCCGCTGTACACCGAGCTGGTGGAACAGGCCAACGGCGCCACTGACGAGTTGGTCAAACAGGTCGACGACCCAGAGACGGTCGTCGACCGTGCCCTGGTAGGCGCGCTTCTCTCGGTGGCGGAAGGCCTCCACAACCAGAGATACCTGGTTCAAGAAGCCTTGATCACCGAAGGCGGCCCTACCGACGAGCTCCTCCTCCAGTTGGACGTTGTGACAGACAACATCCGCCAGGGATTCTTTCAGGCCCGATCCTTGGCGGAGGGAAGCCTGCTCGACACCATCGAGGCAATCCGCACCGGGCCTGACACTCAGAAGGTCGACGAGGTGCTCACCGACCTGACGACCCTCGAAGACGGAGTGGCGAGCACGACTTCCGAGGCCTGGTACGAGCTGAGCACCAAGCGCATAGAGGAGGTCAGCTCGCTGATCCCCACCGTCCACAGCCGGGTGACCCGAATGGCGCGAGACAAGTTGGAGAGCGCAAGCAGCGGCTTGTGGACCAGGTCGATCCTCCTGGGTGGTCTGTTCATCGTGTCGATCCTGGTCGCAGTGAGCACCGTCCAGGCGACGCGCGAGCGCGCTGAGGCCCTGACCGAGTACACCCAACTATCCGATGGGCTCCGGGAATGGTTCACGGCGGCCGCTTTTCCTGCGGTGGACAACATCGCGGTGGCCTCCCGATATGTCCCTGCCTCGGTGCGCACGATGTCAGGCGGTGACTGGTACGACCTGTACTTGCTGGGCGACCAATTGGCCGTGACGATCGGCGACGTCGCCGGACATGGGACCGAGGCCACGTCGAACATGGCGCAGTTGAGGAACGTGCTACGCGGCCAGACCGTGGCGGTGAGCCTGGGGCCGGCGGCACAGATGGACCTTCTCAGCACCACCGTCGCCCACTCAGAGATCATGGCAACGCTGATCTACGGTCTACTCGACCCCAGAAGCGGGAAGTTCACCTACACCAGAGCCGGTCACATCCCTCTTCTAATCAAAGGGCCAAGTGGCGATGTGCGCATAGAAGAAGAGGCGACCGGACCCCCTGTGGGCAGCCCGTTCGGCCTGGATCGAACCGAGCAGATCACCCAGCTCGAGCCGGGATCCATCATGATCCTGATGACCGACGGGATCGTGGAGAACATAAACAGGGACATCGACGCCGGCCTCCATCTGATCGCCGTCGCCGTGTCGAAAGCCGAGCAAAATCCCGAAGCCATCGTGGATACTCTCTTCGGTTTGCTGGATGACAAGCCCTTCGATGACGCTGCCGCGCTGGTCATATCCTGGGATCCTGGAGCTCAGACCCCCTGAGCCCGCTCCCCCAGAGTCTCCCTCAGCTTCTCCAGAGACCTGGAGATGATCCGCGACACCTGCATCTGAGACACACCGACGACCTCGGCAATCTCGGTCTGTGTCATGTCCTCGAAGAACCGGAGAAATAGGACCTCCTGCTCTCGATCGCTCAGATCGGAGATCATCGGCTCGAGCGAGTACCAGATATCGGCTAGATCGTATTGCTCGTCTTCGTGACCCATGACGCTGAGAAGGCTCGACTGATCATCGATGCCGGTCGGGGCATCGACTGATCTGGCGTCGTAGGCGAGCGCTGCCTGTATCGCCGCCTCCACCTCGTCCAGCGGACGACCCATTGCCTCGGCGATCTCGGCCGGCTCGGGGGCACGGCCCAGCTTCTGACTCAGCTCGGCGCGCGCGCGCTTCATCTCCACCGAGGCGTCGGATAGGGATCGCGGGACCCGCACCGACCAGGTGGAGTCTCTCAAATACCTCTTGAGGGTCCCGAGGATCGTCTTGCGAGCGTAAGTGGTGAACTTGACCCCGAAGTCCGGGTCGAACCGGTCGATGGCATTGACCAGCGCAATCGACGCCGCCTGGCCTATATCGTCGTAATGCGCACCCCGACGTCGGAACCTGTTGGCTACCGAGGCCGCCCATGCCTCGTATCGGGTGAAGATCTCGTCACGTGCCTCACGATCAGATGGGGCCAGGGCGAAGAGCTCCTCTTCCGAGAGATGGGTGAGGGTCTGGCGTCGGATCAGCTCCATCTCGAACCAGATGGCATCTGAGTCCGAGCCCCAACTATCGGAGAGCCGGTCCATGAGCAGACGCACCAGATCCCCGGTGTCAGGGCTGACATCTTGCTCGGCCCGAACCGTGACTCTGACTCGACGAGCCAACTCCTCGACTCGCACCCGCAGGATCGACCCCACGCCGACCATCAGTGTCACCATCTCACTGACCAGGAGGGCGGCGTCCACCTGCCTGCTGGAGGGAGCGTCGGTGATCAACGCGGCGATGAAGCGACGGGCAACGAAAGGGGCTCGGGTCCCGTCGGGAAGCTGGACCTCGGCCAGGAGAACCGGCACGGGGCTATCGGAGCCCACTATTCGATGACGTCGCTTATCTCGAAGGCATCGCGCACACCGGTGAGCTCGAGCAGCCGGGTGACGTTCCCTTCGCCCACGACGAGTTTGAGCGAGCCCCCAGAGTTGCCGAGACGAGCCCTCTCGTTGATCAGGACCTTGAGACCCGCCGAGTCCATGAATTCGACACCCCTCATGTCGAGAATGACCTCCTGTCCGGAGAATGCTTCGAGAGCCGTCTTGAGATCAGGAGCCGAGGCCAGGTCGATCTCGCCACTTGCCACCACTACATCATGAGACCCGAAGCGTGTTGTTTGAAAATCCACCCGTGGGCGTAAACCCATTGCCCGAACCCTTTCTACCACCGGTCTCACCAAAGTCCCGAGAGCTTACGCTCCACTCACGTCTGCCGTCTCCCGACCCAACTCGAACCAGGCCCAGACCTGGTCGTCGGTGCCGTCGACACCCCAACGGTCGGCGATTCGGCCGACTATGGCAAGTCCACGACTCGCCGCCGCCTCCTGGGACGGGGGCCTCTCGACGACTTCGAAAGGCTTCCCTGAGTGTCGCACGGTGAATCGGTTGTGGCCATCCAGGGCCTCGAACTCGATTACGAGCACCCCTCCATTTTCGAGACCGGCATGGACAACCGCGTTGTTGACCAACTCGGTCAGTGCAAGCTGAGCGTCATCGAGACGTTGCAATGCGGGCATCCACTCTTGCAGAGCGCGTCTCGCCTGTGCGCCCGCTTCGGGTCGGGCGCTGAGGATGAAACGACTATATGCGGGGTGACTGACCCGTTCTGCCATGAGATCTCTCTCTAGTGACACCTTGGTCATTATCCCCGCTTTGGCCCCAGCCCAAACTCATTTCCAATCTGAGCACCTTTTCCAAATCGATGTTTGGAGATACCCGACGTCGGGTAGAGGCTCATCGCCAACCCAACCTCAGAACTCCACCATTTCTGGAACTCTGGATCTCTGAGGCCTCCCACCGGGGCTGGGGAGGAGCCCGCCCGGCTCCTCCCTTCCCCGGGATCTCCGACTTTCCCTCCCCGGGCAACGGTTAGCGTGTTGCGCCCACACCCGCGCAAAACAGGAGGAGCTCGCCTTGGGCCTGCGTTTGGACGAGAAGTGGATCTGGGATTTTTGGCTGGCCGAAGAAGCAGGGATTCACCACATCTTCTTCCTCCAGGCCCCAAAGGCCATAGGTGACCCCTCGCACCGTCATTGGAACGTTTCGATCGGGCATGCTGTGTCCCAGGACCTGACGAATTGGGAATTGCATCCCGACGCCCTGGGCCCGGGACAACCTGGTGCATGGGACGACCTGAGCACGTGGACCGGAAGCATCACGCGCCACGACAACCGATGGCACATGCTGTACACGGGGACATCGACCAAGGAAGAGGGGAGAGTTCAGAGGATCGGTGTGGCGATCAGCGACGACCTCGATCACTGGCACCGCCCGTTCGACCATCCGGTCATCGAAGCGGACCCGGCATGGTACGAGGCACTGGATCGGAAGGCCTGGCACGATCAGGCATGGCGCGACCCCTGGGTGTTTCGAGTCCCCGGTGACGATCGATTCCATGCTCTGATCACGGCCAGGGTCAGAGAGGGATCGCCCAGGGAGAGAGGGGTCCTCGGTCATGCCGTCAGCAACGACCTGCTCTCCTGGACCGTTGAGCCCCCTTTGACACGACCCGAAGGGTTCGGGCAACTCGAGGTACCCCAAGTGATCAGGCTGTCCAACAGCTGGTTTTTGCTGTTCTGCAGTGACGTCGAGACCCAAAGCGACGCCAGACGCCGGACAGCTCCCGGCACGGGCACCTATTACCTCACCGCCGGCGACCCGCTTGGCCCTTGGGAGATATCCGAGGCCAGACCTCTGCAGGCCGATCCCCACGGTTCGTCCTATGCCGGACGTCTGGTCTCGCATCAAGGTGAGACCTATCTTCTCTCCTGGCTCCGGCGCACGAAGGAAGGTGCGTTCGTCGGAGAAATCGACGATCCGGTGCCGGTCACCGAAGAGCCCGAGGGCCGAATCCTCCTGGGAGCCAGGCGATGACCACGGCATGGACCGACACCGACGTCGGTCGGATCGCCGGTCAATCCATCGACCGAGCGCCCATCTTGGGAGCACCAGCCACCACAAAGATCCTCCCGGGACTCGATCTCTGGGACATGTGGCCGGTCAGGGAGGAGGACGGCTCGATTGCGCTCCTCGATGGCGTCGAGCATTGGATGGCCCTTTCTGCACCAGCCGATGGCCCGCCCGGAGGTCGACACGACATCGCCAGGATCCGTCTCATCGCCCGGCGTGGCGAGACGTGGACGGATCTCGGCAATCTGTTCCCCGAAGGCGACTCCGTCGGATCCAGGGAGTGGGCCGGCTCGGCAGTCCTGGACCGCGGCGCCTCTGCGATGAACGTCTACTACACCGCGGCGGGACGTAGGGGCGAGTCGAGCCCCACTTTCATCCAGCGGATCGTCTTGGCCCGGGCCCAATGGCCATCTGTCAGTTGGGAAAGGCTGAGTTGGGAGCCTCACCTGCTCGCTCTCGAGCCGGCCGAGCCCTATCAATCGACATTGGGCCAGGTGAGCGGTGAGCCCGGGTTCATCAAGGCGTTCCGCGATCCCTTCGTGTTCATCGACCCGGCCGATGACAGCGACCATCTCCTATTCACCGGCTCGCTGGTCGACTCGAGCACCGAATTCGACGGTGTCATCGGTTTGGCATCCCGCGGCCCATCCGGGGAGTTCCACCCTGACCCGCCGCTGATCACCGCCGATGGCGTGAACAACGAGTTGGAGAGACCTCATGTGGTCCTGACCGACGGGCTCTACTACTTGTTCTTCTCGACCCAGGCCCGGACCTTTCATCCGGCCACGCCCGGGCCTACGGGCCTCTATGGGTTCGTGGGCTCATCATTGACCGGCGACTGGGCGCCGCTCAATGGCTCGGGCCTGGTGATGGCCAACCCGATCGAAGAGCCTCATCAGGCCTACTCGTGGCTCGTCCTCAAAGACCTGAGGGTGACGAGCTTCATCGACTTCCATTCTTTGCATGGCTTACACCCCGATGAGATCGAGGCGACAGGCCTTTCGAGGGCCCATTTCGGAGGGACACCGGCACCGGTCTTCACCCTGGATCTGGATGGGGACACAGCCCGGGCCCGGTGAGCTTCAAGCTCGCCGATCGCAAGCTTTCTGTGGGGGATCAGGCCAGTGCCGCGTCCAGGCTGACTTCGACGTTGCCCTTGAGTGCCTGTGATACCGGACAATTGAGCTTGGCGTCCTCGGCAAGGCTGAGGAATTCCTCCTCGCTGATCCCATCGACATCGCCACGGACCTTGAGCACCATGGTTGTGATGCCTTGCCCCGGGACGAACGTGGCCGTTGCCTCTGTATCGAGGGCGTTCGGAGTATGCCCCTCCTTGGCCAACCGGGACGAAAAGGCCATGGAATAGCATGAAGCGTGGGCAGCCGCGATCAGCTCCTCGGGGCTGGTGAGGCCACCATGCTCCTCGGTGCGTGCCTTCCATGTGACGCGTACCGGGCCGGCCGCGCCGCTGTCCAGTGAGGTGGTTCCGCTGCCGTTGATCAGGTCGCCTTCCCAATGTGTCCGGCCGATGCTTTCCAACGCCATTTCTGAGTCTTTCTCTTGGGTGATCCGACAATACCGGGCCTCGAGCGGAACAGAACGGGATCGGCACTCGGCTGGAGACTCAAAAGCACATCGGAGCATGACTGCCGACAGTCACGACGGCCCCGATACCATCGCCACATGGCTCCCCCAGCAATCCGCAACGTCGCCCTGGTCGCGCACGTTGACCACGGAAAGACGACGCTGGTCGATTCCATGCTGAACGCGGCCGGTGTCTTCTCATCACACGAGGAGAGGGTCGATCGGGTGATGGACTCAACGGATCAGGAACGCGAGCGAGGGATAACCATCCTGGCCAAGGCGGCGTCGATTGAGTGGAAGGGCACCAAGATCAACCTGGTGGACACTCCCGGCCATGCCGACTTTGGTGGTGAGGTGGAGAGGGCGCTGGCCATGGTCGACGGGATCCTCCTATTGGTGGATGCGGCCGATGGGCCGATGCCACAGACCCGCTATGTCCTCTCCAAGGCCTTGGAGAGCCACCTCCCGGCCGTGGTGGTGATCAACAAGGTCGACCGCCCCGACGCCCGACCCGACGAGGTGGCCGATGAGATCTATCAGCTGTTCTTCGACCTCGATGCCCAGGACCACCACATCGATTTCCCGATCGTCTCGACGATTGCCCGAATGGGCCGCGCCACGATCGGCGTGGGCGTGCCCGATGAGGGATCCGATCTGAGCGCACTTCTCGACACCATCGTGTCAACGATCCCCGCACCCACGGGAGACGCCGAGGCCCGCCTTCAGGCGCTGGTGACCAATCTCGACGCCTCCGATTATCTCGGCCGACTGGCGGTGGGCCGCGTCGTGGAGGGCAGGTTGGTGAAGGGCAGCCAGGTTGCACTCTGCCAGGAGCCCCAGGAAGGACCACCTTTGAGGCGGAAGCTCACGCAGGTCATGGGGTTCGCAGGGCTCGGCCGGCAGGAAATGGACGTCATCGAGGCAGGCGACCTCTTCGTCTTGGCAGGCTTTCCCGAAGTCGAGATAGGAGACACACTGGCCGACCCGGATCAGCCGGAGCCACTCCCCCGCCTGACCGTTGACGAACCAGTACTCCGAATGACCTTCGGAGTCAACACCTCCCCACTCTCGGGGACCGAGGGCAGGTTCCTCACCTCGAGGCAGATCCAGGATCGCCTGAAGAAGGAGGTGCTGGGAAACGTCTCGATCCGACTGGGAGCGACGTCATCGCCCGAGGTGGTCGAGGTGTCCGGGCGGGGCGAGTTGCAACTGGCGGTGCTCATCGAATCGATGCGACGCGAGGGATATGAGCTCCAGGTGAGCCGACCGGAGGTGGTCATCAAGGAGATCGATGGAGGCCCGCACGAGCCGGTGGAGCGCGCTGTGATCGACGTGCCCGATGAATACGTGGGTGCGATCACCCAAGCGGTGGCCCCGAGAAAGGGAAACATCGTGGCGATGGTGCCGGGTGACCCTGGAAGGTCGGTGGTGACGATCACCGCACCGGCCCGGGGACTGCTCGGGTTCCGATCCCAGTTGATGACTGCGACGCGGGGGACCGCGCTGATCCACCAACACCACGAGGGATGGATGCGATGGGCTGGGGAGCTCCCACATCGGATCGGCGGTGCCATGGTCTCAGATCGGGCTGGTTACAGCACGGGTTTCGCGCTCGACAATCTCCAAAAGCGGGGCGAGCTCTTCATCGGGGTTGGCGAACAGGTCTACGAGGGCATGATCATCGGTGAGGCGTCACGCCCATCGGAGATGGCGGTCAACCCGGCCAGGCCGAAACAACTGACCAACATCCGAACGCACGCATCGGACGAGGCGATCAATCTGAAACCACATCGCGCTCTGACTCTCGAAGACGCCATCGAATGGATCTCCGATGACGAGCTGGTCGAGGTGACGCCGGTGGCGATCCGGGTCCGAAAGCGTTACTTGACCGAACCCGAGCGCCGTCGCAAGGGAAAGAAGGCCCCGGAGTCGGTCGGATCCTAGATGTGTGGGATCAGCAGACTCGACTGACATGCCTGCTGACCCGGGTCTCCGAAGCGCCGCCGGTCAACATCTCCGCGATCTCACCGCAGGTGCAGCGGTATCGCACAATGATCCCGTCCGCGGTGTTCTGCACCCAGCGCAAATCCGATGGCCATATCAGAGTCTCACCGCCGATGGAGCTGCAATGAGCCCTCAGCATCAGTGCTTCCTCCGTGTCTGGCGCCCGACTCGCCCTAAGCGGTGCTTCAGGTCTCCTCGACGGGACCGACGATGATTAGCTGCCTCGTCGCGAAGGTCACCAAGCATTTGCTGGGCCACCAGGTAGGCGAGGGCGGGATGGGTGGTCATGATCTACCGGCTTCTTGATTCGTAATGAGTCTCTTTCTTAACGGTCGTTACTTTAGTGTCGGAAAGGTAATGAGTCAAATAGATTTGTCTCATTACAAGGTAGGGGACCGGCCCCCAAAGGCCGGCCCGGTCGCCCGGGTGCCGGCCGACCCTTACGGAAGAACGTGACCAGGGGTTGAGGACGCAACAATCCCCGATAGAGTCACCGATCCGGGAGCCGGATCGGTTCACCAAGACATCGGGAAGGGCCTGCCATGACCGAGACTCTGACATCGAACAACTCACCGACTTGGTGGCGCGTCCACGACATCGTGGTGGGGCTATTGGCCGGCTTCGGCGTGGGAATAGTCGGGGGCCTCTTCGTCAATCGCCTGATGGACAACAACCTGGTGGTGTTGAGCGGTGGGATCGTGGGAGCGCTCATCGCCATCTATGTCCTTATTCAGAGTCATGGCCGTTCGCGCAGTTTCCTAAACGGTGTTGTGGTGGTGACCTGGGTCCTTCTTGCCTTGTCCGCCCTCTTCCTGGCCGCCCTGATCCAGGCAATCCTCAACTTCGAATAACTACTCGACCATCCCCAGCATCGTCGGTGGGCCCGCCGAGCCCATAGGCAACCGCCTGCTCGATCGTCATGTCACGACCCTCGTGATAGGCCGAGGCCGTGTCCCCAGTGGACGCCTCGAGCGTCTCGAACTCCAAACCCTCGATCTGATTGACGTCGAAGCGAACGATGTCGACCCCGGAGGTGATCCGCAAACCATGAAAGGCTCCAGCGAGACGATAAGCCCGCATCGAATCACCCAGGTCTTTGGCGAGCCCTGCGGCCACTGCGATGAACATCACCACACCACTGACGTCCCTGTGCCCCGCAAACAGCTCGAGTCCATCGTGGACGAATCCCCAAGCGTCGTCGTATTGCCCGAGTTTTCGCTCCATGTCCCCCACTTCGAACATCCCCCAACCCATCCCGAACTCGTTGCCGGCGCGCCGGTAATGCTCGATGCTCGCCTTCATGTGCTCGAGTGCCGGCTCGAAGCTGTCGCCGGCATAGGCAGTGGCGTTGCCCCGACCCCATTCCACATCCCCCAGCCCGCTCTCATCCCCCAACTCGGTGTAAAGCTCCTCCGCCTCTTGGAGGAGGGCGGAAGCCTTGACGAATGCATTCGAGTCGAGGCCCCGCGCCCCCATACCGAAGGCAACGACCAATGCGTAGTTGTAGCAAGCATTGGCGACCTCCTTCTTGTCGCCCAGCTCTCGCTGCAGGTCGAGCGTCTCCCTATAGACCTCGAGGCATCTGCCCATCTCCGCCTGCCACCACAGGACGCCGCCCAGTGCCTCCATGGCCTTGGCTCGATGCGACGGCTCGCCACCTGGCAGGGCCAGGACCTCATCGACACGCCGACGCGCCTCGTGGAGATGGCCCCGAGCTTGCCAGAATCTCCAAGTGGCGGCGGCCAGCCTCAATGCAAGGTCGGTATGCCCCGTCTCGGCGGCCCAGTCCAAGGCTGCCCGGAGATTGTCGTGGTCATGCTCGAGGAGATCGAGCCACTCCTTGCGATCGCGTCTCAACAATTCAGGAGCGACCGACTCGACATATGCGGTGTAGGCCCTGGCGTGTCGCTCCTGGAGCAACTCCGCCTGGTCCGATCGCTCCAGACATTGAGCGGCAAACTCGCGAATGACGTGAAGCATCCGAAAACGAGGGTGGCCGTCGTCGTCGATACGTCGGATCAGGCTGTGGTCGACGAGGAGGCCCAAGCAGTCGATGAGGTCCTGGCCCAGCTCTTCGGACGGGCCCACGATCCTCTCGGTCTCCTCGAGGCGGGCTCCACCCGAAAACACAGAGAAGCGGGCGAAGAACCGCTGCCCGGGTGGCTCGAGCAGGTCGTAACTCCAGCTGATGGCATTCTCGATAGTGCGCTGCCGTTCGGGTAGGTCGACCGAGCCACCCTCCAGCATTCGGGCGTCGAGCCGACTCAATATCTGGTCGACCGAGAGCACTCTCAGACGGGACGCAACCAGCTCGATGGCCAGCGGAAGCCCGTCCAGTCGCCTGACCAGCTCCGCCACGGCAGCAGCGATGTGATCGTCGACAACGAAGTCGGGGCGCACAGCCAATGCGCGCTCGGCAAACAGCTGAACCGCCTCGGAATCCATGACGGTCTGCGCGTCCCCCCCTCGGGCCTCGTTGCGGAGCCCCAACGGTGGGATCGGCATCTCCTGCTCGCCGCTGATCTTGAGTGGCGCCCGCGATGTGATCAGGAACTTGACTTGGGGTGCAGCTCGCACCATCTCGGCGACGAATGGCGCACTCTCCAGCAATTGCTCGAAGTTGTCGAGTACGAGGAGCAGTTGACGGTCGGAGATATGGCTCAGCAACCGGCCCTCTGGCGGTTGATCCGGGCCCGAGGCCGAGACGCCGAGACTCTCGAGTATGTGTGAGGCGAGCACCGAAGGGTCGGACGTCGAGGCGAGCTCCACGAAGAAGACACCGTCGCGAAACGAGTCGGCCATCTCGGCGGCCACCTGTAACGCGAGACGTGTCTTCCCGGTGCCACCGGGGCCGGTGAATGTCAGCAGTCTCGAGAGCTGGAGGAGCCTCATCGCCTCCTTCACCTCCGCCTGACGGCCGACGAAGCTGGTTAGCTGCCGCGGCAGGTTGTTCGGCACGACATCCAACGTCCTCAACGGACCGAACTCGGTTGCCAGCCCCCCGGCGTCGAGTTGGAAGAGCGTCTCCGGCTCGGAGAGATCCTTGAGCCGATACTTGCCCAGGTCGCGCAAGCGGGTGTCCTCGGGAAGATCACGCTCCACCAGAACCGCAGTGGCCTCGGAGAGAACGATCTGTCCACCGTGACCAGCATCCGAGATCCGGGCGGCACGATGGACGTCGAGGCCGACATAGTCGGAGGCCCCCAGAGCGCCAATCCCACTGTGGATCCCAATGCGCACCCGAACCTCGCCGTCTTCGGGCCAGTCTTCGGCAGCGAGTGAGCGCTGGATGTCGATCGCAGCGCTCACTGCAGGGAGAGACGAGGTGAAAACGGCGAAGAAGGCGTCGCCCTCGGTCTTGACCACAGTGCCCGAATTGCGCTCGATGGCGCCGCCCACCAGCTCGTGATGTTTTTCGATCACCGCAACCCACGCGTCGCCGAGAGCTTGGACCATCCTGGTCGAGCCCTCGATGTCGGTGAATACGAAGGTGACGGCACCCGTAGGCAAGTTCTTTTTCGAAGGCGTCATTTCACCCGCCGGGCTCCTGGGCTCATCACGGGCCAGACTCTACCGATGGCCCAACCGGGCAATCCGAGTCGACCTCTACGCCAGGGCCGGGATGATCTCCTTGCCGTACGCCTCCAGCGTCCCCTCCATGTCATCGTGCATCAGATAGATGCCGAAGTGATCGACGCCCATCTCCTTGAGAAGGGCCAGTTTCTCCACATGGGCGGCGGCCGGCCCGAGGACGCAGAATCGATCGACGATGTCGTCGGGAACGAACTCGGTCGACGGGTTGCCCGACTTCCCATGATGGTCGTAGTTGTACGACTCCCTCGCCTTGATGTAGTCGGAGAGGACAGCGGGGACCTTGGAAGGGTCGTCGCCATACCTGTTGACCATGTCGACGACGTGATTGCCCACCATCCCGCCAAACCATCGAAGCTCATCACGCTGATGTGCCATGTCGTCGCCGACATAGGCCGGCGCCACCACACAGATCGATATCGAATCCGGGTCACGACCCTCGTCCGTTGCCGCAGCCCTAACCGCTGCCACAGTCCACTCCAGGATCTGCGGGTCGGCGAGTTGAAGGATGAAACCGTCGGCGTATCGCCCCACCGTTTCCAGGGCCCGTGGGCCATAGCCTGATACCCACATCGGGAGGTCCCATCCTTCGCCTACCCACGGGAAGGAAATCGTCTCCCCGTTGTATTCGACCTCTTCCCCCGCCACCAAGCGTTTGATGACCTCCATCGAACGCACCATGGTTTGAAGGGTGGTCGGCTTGCGCCCGATGTAACGAAGTGCCGAGTCTCCCCTGCCCATGCCGCAGACGGTCCGTGGTCCATACATATCGTCGAGGGTGGCGAAAAGCGAGGCGAGCACGGTCCAATCCCGGGTCCCGGGGTTGGTGACCATAGGGCCGACCACCAGATGATCAGTCGCCTCGAGGATCCTCGAGTAGATGACAAATGGCTCCTGCCACAGCACATGCGAGTCGAAGGTCCACGCCTTGGAGAATCCGATCTCCTCGGCCCGGGTCGCCAGATCGATCACACGTGAAGCGGGCGGGTCGGTCTGCAGCACCACTCCGAAATCCATGCGTAAAAGCTAACCGATCCCAAAGGATGCGTCGCACCTTCGGGATTGTCGGCACTTTGGGGGCTTGACTCATGGGCCTCCCTGCTATACCTTCTCCTCCAATGTTCGCCGCGAACGCGCTCGGTTGTATGTGCATGGCTCACAATGAGCCGTGTGGGACCGACGTGTAGGCAGCGACAAGCCAGAGACATCGGATCCGCACCGGCAACGGTTGCGGATCTTTTTCGTAACAGCTGCCGGAGCGGATCCTCGACAGAGGAGCAGCGAAGTGACAGCCGACTATCGATACGAGACCCTTCAGGTCCATGCCGGCCAGGAGCCGGCGCCGGGGACCAACGCGCGAGCAGTCCCCATCTATCAGACGACCTCCTACACCTTCGACGACGCCGGGCATGGGGCGAGACTCTTCGCCCTCCAAGAGTTCGGCAACATCTACACCCGCATCATGAACCCGACCACCGACGTGTTCGAGAAGCGAGTGGCAGCCCTCGAAGGCGGGGTGGCGGGGGTGGCCACCGCCAGTGGCCAGGCGGCCCAGCTCACGGCGATCCTGACCATCGCCGAGAACGGGGACAACATCGTCTCCACCAGCTACCTCTATGGGGGCACCTACAACCAATTCAAGGTGGCACTGGCCCGTCTCGGGATCGAGGTCCGCTTCGTCGACGGTGACGACCCGGACGACTTCGCCAGCCAGATCGACGACAAGACCAAGGCCGTGTACCTGGAGACGATCGGCAACCCCCGGTTCAATGTTCCCGATATCCCTGCCATCGCCGAGCGAGCGCACGCCAAGGGTGTGCCGGTGATTGTCGACAACACCTTCGGCGCGGCCGGCTATCTGAGCAGGCCCATCGAGCATGGCGCCGACATCGTGGTGGCCTCGGCCACCAAGTGGATAGGCGGCCACGGCACGTCGATCGGCGGGGTGATCGTCGACTCCGGCAACTTCGATTGGAGGAACGGGAGGTTTCCCGTCTTCACAGAGCCTGCCCCCGGTTATCACGGGCTGGTGTTCGCCGACACCTTCGGCCCCGACGGCCCCTTTGGGAACATCGCCTTCGCCATCAGGGCGAGGGTCGAGGGTCTGAGGGATCTGGGCGCCGCGTTGAGCCCGTTCAACGCCTTCCTCTTCCTCCAGGGATTGGAGACCCTGTCACTACGGGTGCAACGGCACGTGGATAACGCCCTCGAGCTGGCGAGATGGCTCGAATCGAACGAAGCGGTGAGCTGGGTCGATTATCCCGGGCTGGAAACACATGCCTATCACGAGAATGCCAAGCGTTTTCTGAGGAATGGCTTCGGAGCGGTCCTGACCTTCGGCATCGTCGGCGGTGACGAGGCAGCAGTGCGCTTCATCGACTCGGTCGAGTTGGCGTCCCACCTGGCCAATGTCGGTGACGCCAAGACCCTGGTCATCCATCCCAACTCGACCACGCATCGGCAATTGAGCGATGAGGAGCAGGAGGCTGCCGGTGTCCGCTCGGACCAGATCCGGGTCTCGGTCGGGATCGAGCACATCGACGACATAGTCGCCGACTTCCAACAGGCCTTCGACAAGGCCCTGGAAAAGGAGACCGTCGGTTGACGACACCGCCACCGGGCCAAACCCGGGTGTTGACCCTCGAAGGTGCCTTCCCGCTGGAGAGCGGGGAGGCACTGGAGGAGGTGGCAGTGGCCTACCGCACCTGGGGCACACCGGGCAATGAGGCCACGTTGATATGTCATGCCCTCACCGGCAGCGCCGACGCCGACGAGTGGTGGGCCGGGTTGTTTGGTCCCTCACGAACTTTCGATCCCGATCGTGACTTCATCGTCGCCACCAACGCCCTGGGCAGCTGTTACGGCACCACCGGGCCTACCAGCCTGCGCCCCGGAAGCGGCGAGTGGTATGGACGTGATTTCCCCGCAATCACGATCCGGGACATGGTGTCGGCACAAGCCGGATTGCTCGAGCAAATCGGCGTTGACACGTTGAGTCTGGTGCTCGGCGGCTCCATGGGGGGCATGCAGGCGCTGGAGTGGGCGGCGATGTTCCCGGAACGGGTCACAGGGACCGTGGCCATTGGGGTCGGCGCAGCCCATTCGGCTTGGAGCGTCGGGTTCTCTGCGGCGCAACGGGCGGCGATCGTCACCGACCCTTCGTACATGGGTGGGAGCTATCGCCCCGGAGAAGGGCCTGACAGCGGCCTGGCCCTGGCGCGGATGATCGCAATGATCTCCTATCGTGGGCGAACCAATTTCGAAACCCGATTCGGGCGGCGGATGGTCGAGGAGGAATTCGAGGTGGGCTCCTATCTCGAATATCAGGGCCGCAAGCTGGTCGAGCGATTCGACGCCAACACCTATCTGCGTCTCATCGACGCCATGGACACCCACGACCTGGCGCGCGATCGCGGTGAGATGGGCAAGGTGCTGGCAGGGATCAAGACCCCGACTCTGGCAGTGGGGATCTCCAGTGACATCCTCTATCCGCCGGAGGAAGTGGAGGAAATGGCACGGGCATTGCCGAACGCGCGGTATCAGCTACTCCATGCCCCCCAAGGACACGACTCCTTCCTGATCGAAACCGCCAACCTCGACGGCATAATCAACCGTTTCCGGAATGACCTGCGCCGCGGGATCACGCCGACCGACGACCGCATCTCTTCGACCGGGCGTGGCGCCGCTTGGGCATGAGTTCTGGTCGGGGGACAGCCGTCGGTTAGGTTGGCAGGCCCCACGAAACCTCTCAGATGAGCTCACTCCCCCTTCGCTTGCTGCCCGACACCGCCTCGATCGATGGCAGCGGGATGCTCGCCATAGGTGGGTGTCGGATGGACGACCTGGCCGGCGAGTTCGGGACTCCACTCTTCGTGTACGACGAGAACCACCTGCGGGCCCGATGTCGGGAGGCGGCGGCCGCATTCCCCGACGGGATCGCCTATGCGACCAAGGCCTTCATGTGCGGCGCCATGGCGCGGCTGGCCCATGAGGAGGGTCTTCGGCTCGACGTCTCCACGGGAGGCGAGCTCAGCTACGCCCTCGCTTCGGGTGTGCCGGCCGAACGTCTCGTGCTCCACGGGAACAACAAGTCCGACGACGAGTTGCGGCAGGCGTTGACCGTGGGAGTGGGTCAGATCGTGATCGACTCGACGGAAGAGATCGACCGCATCGAACGTCTGGTCAACGAGGGGCTTGCCCCACCACGAGTCATGATCAGGGTCAACCCGGGGGTGGAGGCCCACACCCACGAGTTCCTGCGAACCGGGACCCTCGACTCCAAATTCGGGGTCCGTGTCGAGGGCGGTCAGGCGGCGGAAGCGGTCGAACGCGCCAACAGATCGGCGGCCATGAGCTTCGAGGGAGTGCATGCCCACGTCGGCAGTCAGGTGTTCGATATCGCCTCCTTCGAGAAAGCCCTGTCGGTGATCGCTGAGTTCGTGTCGAGGTTCGACATCGAGGAGTTGTCCATCGGCGGCGGCCTGGGTGTCGCCTACCTTGAAGGCGAGGAGGCGCCCACCATCACCGAGTGGGGGACGGCCATGGCCGACGCGGCCGCAGCGGCGGAGATCACCGCCCGCATCGTGGCTGAGCCGGGAAGGTCAATCGTGGCCGGAGCAGCGATAACCTTGTACACGGTGGGGGTGATCAAAGAGATACCTGGGATCAGGACCTATGTCTCGGTGGATGGCGGCATGAGCGACAACCCCAGACCCGTGCTGTATGGCAGCGGTTATGAGGTGTTCGCCCCAGCCCAAACCGCCGTCGACCGGACCAAGGAGATTCGGCTCGTCGGGAAGCACTGCGAATCGGGCGACGTTCTGGCCCGAAACGGCATGGTCCCCGAAAGTCTGGCAGTCGGAGATCTGTTGGCCACTCCGGTCACCGGTGCCTACGGGCACTCCATGGGATCGAACTACAACATGGTCCGTCGCCCGGCGGTCGTTTTCGCCCGAGACAGAAATGCACGACTAGTGGTGCGACGGGAGTCTTACGAGGATCTATGGGCCCGTGATGCAATCATGTCTCCTCCCGGGTGAAAGTCTGTGAGAACAGGGACGCCCGCATCTCGCACGCGTCATCAACCAGGGTGAGCGTCAGCACATCGCCCTCCAGCCGGCCGCGATAGACACCGGTCTGACCTGAGCAGTCACGCCCGGTGGCGGTGACGAAGTCGAGCTGATCACCATCACGAGCCACGAAACCGACCATCAGGACCAAATCGGGATATGCCGGGTCCTGAAGCACCTGATAGGACCCATCATCGGTGACCTGAAGGACTGCTTCTGGGCTCACCCAGGAGCCAACCAATGCAGGCAGAGTGACGGCCGAAGTGCCGGAGGAGGTGGTGTCGGCGGTCCCGCCGGATGAACAAGCAGCGACAAAGGCGGCCAACATCAGCAGGACGATCGCTTGGCGACTCCGGCGAGACAGCCAGTCAGTTTTCATCCATGCGTCGGGAAGCCGAGATCGACACCCCGATGGATCGGATCAGCCCATCTCGAGATCACGACTTTCTGCCTCGTGTTGAAGTGGACACCCTCGGGCCCGTAGATGGCGTGACTCCCGAAGATCGAGCTCTTCCACCCGCCAAAGCTGTAGAACGACAATGGGACCGGGATCGGAACATTGATGCCCACCATGCCGACCTGGATCTCGCTCTGGAACTTGCGGGCTGCCCCACCGTCGTTGGTGAACACGGCGGTGCCGTTCCCGTACGGGCTCTCGTTGATGAGCCTGATCGCCTCGTCGAAGTGCTCGAGACGCACCGTGGACAGCACTGGGCCGAAGATCTCGTCGGTGTAGATCGACATGTCTCTGGTGACGTTGTCGAAGAGGGTCGGGCCTAGGAAGAAGCCGTTCTCGTGACCCTCCACCACCAGGGCTCGGCCGTCGGCGACCAGGGTGGCGCCGGCCGCCTCGCCGGCGTCCACATATCCCCTCACCTTGGCCAGGTGCTCTCCGGTGACGAGCGGTCCCATCTCGACCCCGGCCTCGTCGCCGGGGCCGACCTTCAGCTTCTCGATACGGGTTTGCACGCCCTCGATCAGCTGGTCGCCGGCTTCTCCGACCGCTACCACCGCTGATATGGCCATGCATCGCTCCCCTGCGGAGCCGTAGCCTGCCGACACTGCGGCATCGGCGGCGAGATCGATGTCCGCATCGGGCAGGACGACCATGTGGTTCTTGGCGCCACCCAGTGCCTGAACGCGCTTGCCGTTGCGTGTCCCGGTCTCATATATGTAACGGGCGATCGGAGTGGATCCGACAAACGAGATTGCGGCCACCTGGGGATGTTCCAGCAGAGCGTCCACAGCGACCTTGTCGCCGTGAACCACGTTGAACACACCGTCCGGAAGGCCGGCGGCGACAAACAATTCGGCGGCGAGGAGCGAGGCGGATGGGTCCTTCTCCGACGGTTTCAGGACAAATGCGTTGCCACAGGCGATCGAGATCGGGTACATCCACATGGGGACCATCGCCGGAAAGTTGAAAGGAGTGATGCCGGCCACCACACCCAGTGGCTGGCGGATCGTGTATGTGTCCACACCGCTGGACACCTGCTCGGAGAAATCGCCTTTGAGCAGGTGAGCGATGTTGCAGGCGAACTCGATCACCTCGAGACCTCGCTGCACCTCCCCCAGAGCATCGTCGATGGTCTTCCCATGCTCGGCTGTGAGGAGGCGGGCAAAGTCCATCTTGCGAGCCGAAACCAGTTCCCGGAAGGCGAACATGATGTTCTGGCGCTGGGTCAACGGCGAGTAGCGCCACGTCTCGAATGCGGCGGCGGCCGACTGGACCGCCCCGTCCACATCCTCCTTGGAGGCGAGGGCCACCTGGGCCGTCTGCTCACCGGTGGCCGGGTTGTAGACGGGGCCGAACCGATCCGTGCCGTCGGAGGTGAGCCGGCCGTCGATCCAATGCTCGATTTGCTTCATCTCTGAGTCTCCTGATGGGAATAGACCGCGATGAGCCCCGAAGTTAGTCGCCGGCCTCCACCCACGATTTCCAAGCATGGAACCCGCCAACGAGGTCGGTGGCCTCGGGAAGGCCCAACTGTTGGAGACGCGCCGCCGCCAGGCTCGAGCTGTATCCCTGCGAACAGACCAGTATCAGCGGGCGATCCGGGTCGAGGTCGAGCGCCCGGTGCCTGCTCGAAGGCGCAAGACGCCACTCCAGGACGGTGAGATCGATCACGTGGGCCCCGGGCATCTCGCCATCTCGCTTTCTCTGCTCGACGGTGCGGATATCCACCACGACCGCCCCGGATGCGACCATCTCCTCGAGGTCGTCGGGCTCAACGCGGCGCAGACCCAGACGCGCCGCATCGAGCATCTCATCCAAGGAATATGAGCTCTGTTTCGAGCTCGCGACGTGATGCTCGGCCATCGAAGGAAATCTACACACGAGGCTCCGACTTACTCCGGGCTTCCGATATCGTCCTCTCTCGATCCCACGACCCGAACCGGAGAACCCCCCCATGAGATGGAAGAGAGACCCGAGCGGCCCGGGAAGAGTCATCGACCGGCGGGGCGCCATGCCCGGGGCAAGGGCGATCGGCATCGGTGGCGGCGGGCTTGCCGTCGTCATCTTCCTGGTCATCACATTGCTCGGGGGAGGTGGGGACTTAGCCGATCTCACCAACGCTCTCCAGCCGGCCGGTCCGGTGACACAGGAAGCGCCTCTCGATCCGGCGCAAGACCCGGATGCCGATCTGGTCGGGTTCCTGGGCGATGTCCTGGCCGACGACCAGGCCATGTGGCAGGACGTGTTCCAACAGGCGAACCTGGACTATCGCCCCACCGACCTCGTCATCTTCAGCGGCGCCACCCAATCGGGTTGCGGAGGTGCGCAGGCCCAGGTCGGGCCGCACTATTGCCCCGGCGATGCATTGGTGTACATGGACCTGGACTTCCTCCAGGAGCTGCAACAACGATTCGGCGCCGCCGGGGACACGGCCCAGGCGTACGTCCTCGCCCATGAGATCGGCCACCACGTGCAGAACCTTCTCGGTATCACTGATCAAGTTCAGGCGGTGGGCACCAATGAAGCCAGCATCGGTCTCGAGCTACAGGCGGACTGCTTCGCCGGTGTTTGGCTGTCGACCCTTCGCACCGGATCATCGGCCGCGATCCTGGAAGAGGGTGATCTCCAGGAAGCTCTAGGAGCCGCAGCCGCCGTCGGCGACGACGCCATCCAGCGCCAGACGACGGGTCGGGTGAATCCCGAGACCTGGACCCACGGCAGCGCCCAGCAGCGCTATCAGTGGCTCAACCAAGGTTTCAGCAGCGGCGACCCGGGGACTTGCGACACCTTCGGTTAGGAGGTGGTTTGCTACTCGCGAAATAGGGGTAATTGGGCCTATTCCAATAACCCGTCGATACCGATACCGTGAAAGCACATCCACCTGATCGAGCAGCCCGGTCACGTGACCATCGAGATGACCGGCCTCACACATGAAGCTCCTGACAACCGCATTGCCACTCGTCGCCTACGCCGTCGGCTTCCAGACCCTCGTATACCTTCTCCTGCCCGGGCGTTTTCGGGCGATGTGGGCGCCGCTGGTCACCGGGATGTTTGGCACCGCAGTCGTGTTGGTCGGTGCATTCTTGTTCTCCCCGAGAGCAGTGGGCCTGGCCGGTCCCGATGGCGGGCTGCTGGCGGCGTGGGGACTCGGGACGGTGGTCGGGATGACAGCGGTCGGCCTGATCATGCTGTCCTCGGATTCGCTTCGGAGTCACTTGGCCGATCCCCGCATCGCCTCGCTTTCAAAGAGTCAGGCCGCCACTCAGATCCTGGTCCGAATCCCGATAATGACCGCTCTGATCGAGGAAGCAGTGTTCCGTGGAGTGCTCCACGGGGCCTTGATCGCCATCTACCCCGCACCCGTGGCCCTCTGGGGAGGCGCCGTCCTCTTCGGCCTATGGCATATTGGGCCCGGCATCGACCAGGCGCACGCGTCGGACCGCCGCAGCCTCGCCGGATTGGCTCATGTCATGGTGACCGTGATCGCCACGACGGTCGGTGGCGCCGGCCTCGTCTGGCTCCGCATGGAAACGGGCTCGATCTGGGTGCCATTCGCGGTTCACGCGGCACTCAACATGACGATGGCGCTGTTCGCACGTCTTGCCTCGAGTCGTGCCGGAGCGCGTCTCGACCCGGTCACCCAGGCCATCTGAGCCCGGCTCTGGAGCCCTAGATCAAGTACTGGTTGGCACCGCGGCGCAGATAGCGGCCGTCGCCTGCGGTCCCGAAGTAGGAGCCATCATCGATCAGGGTCTTTCCGCGGCTTAGAACCGTCTCGACCTTGCCGGTGATCTCCAAGCCCTCGTAGCACGAGTAGTCGACCCACATGTGATGGGTCTCGGCCGAGATGACATGACTTTCATCGGGGTTGAAGACCACGATGTCCGCATCGGAACCGACTGCGATCGTGCCCTTTTGCGGGTATAGCCCGAACATCTTGGCGGGTGTGGTCGCGGTTATCTCCACATACCGGTTCAGGTCGAGCCGCCCTTCGTGGACGCCACCGTGATAGATCAGCTCCATACGGTGCTCGACGCCAGGAAGGCCGTTCGGTATCTGGGCGAAAGAGTCCCTTCCCAGTTGTTTCTGGGTGCCGAACTTGGGGTGATCTCCCCAGCAGAATGGGCAATGGTCGGTGGAGACGACTTGCAGGTCGTTGGTGGCGAGACCGGTCCAAAGCGCCTCCTGATGTTCCTCGGCCCGGTCGCGCATCGGTGGGGAGCAGACGAACTTGGCTCCCTCATATCCATTGCCGAGATCGTCCAATGAGAGGAACAGATACTGGGGACATGTCTCGCCAAAGGCGTTCTGGCCCTCATCCCGGGCGACGGTCAGCTCGACCAAGGCATCGATGGCCGACATGTGGACTATGTAGACGGGACAGCCGGCCAACTCCGCCAACTTGATCGCCCGATGGGTGGCCTCCCCCTCGAGGATGGCGGGCCTGGTCAAACCGTGATAGATCGGATCGGTCTCGCCACGGGCCAGCGCCTGCTCTACCAGGACATCGATGGCGATCCCGTTCTCGGCGTGCATCATGATGGTCGACCCGTTCTCTGACGCTTTCTGCATGGCACGGAAGATCTCTCCGTCGGTGGAGTAGAAGACCCCCGGGTAGGCCATGAACATCTTGAACGAGGTGACGCCCTCGTCGAGGGCGATGTCCATCTCTTTGAGCGACTGGTCGGTGACGTCGCCGACGATCAGGTGGAACCCGTAGTCGATGGCGCAGTTGCCGTCGGCTTTACCCATCCAGGCCTCGAAGCCGTCCATCAGGTTTTGGCCCTTGGCCTGGACGGCAAAGTCGATGATCGTGGTCGTGCCGCCCCACGCTGCCGCCCGGGTGCCGGTCTCGAACGTGTCGGCGGCGAAGGTGCCTCCGAATGGCAGCTCCATGTGGGTGTGAACGTCGATCCCCCCGGGCATCACGAGCTTGCCGGTGGCGTCGATCACCTTGTCGGCGCCCGCCTCCCAGTCATGTGAGCCGGGGGCTGCCAGCGCCACCACCTTCTCGTCCACGATCAGGACGTCTGAGACTGACTTCTCGATGGCCGTGACGACGGTTCCACCCTTGATGACGGTTCGTGCCATCTCTCCTCCTATGGTGCGACCAGGTCGCCGTAGGCGTCAGGTCTGCGATCGCGATAGAAGGCCCACTGCTGACGCACTTCTTCGATCTTGTCCAGATCGAGGTCACGGATGACCAGCTCTTCTTCCGTGTCGGAGGCGGCGCCATCGACGATCTGGCCTCTGGGATCGACGAAGTAGGAGGACCCGTAGAAGTCATTGTCTCCGAACGGCTCCTTGCCCACGCGGTTGATCGCTCCGATGTAGTACTCGTTGGCCACGGCGGCGGCCGGTTGTTCGAGATTCCAGAGATACATCGAAAGGCCGCGGCTGGTGGCCGAGGGATTGAATACGATCTTGGCTCCGTTCAGCCCCAGCGCCCGCCAGCCCTCGGGGAAGTGACGGTCGTAGCAGATGTAGACGCCGATCTTCCCGACCGCGGTGTCGAAGACCGGGTATCCCATGTTCCCCGGACGGAAATAGAACTTCTCCCAGAAGCCCTTCACATGAGGGATGTGGTTCTTGCGGTACTTGCCCAGATAGGTTCCGTCGGAGTCGATCACCGAGGCGGTGTTGTAGTAGAAGCCCTCCTGCTCCATCTCGAATATCGGCACCACGAGGACCATCCCGGTTTCCCTGGCCAGGTCCTGCATGAGCTTGGTGGTGGGGCCGTCCGGGATGGGCTCGGCGTAACCGAAGTGCTCGTTCTCCTGTACCTGGCAGAAGTAAGGGCCGTAGAACAGCTCCTGGAAGCACATGACCTGAGCACCTTGCTTCGCGGCCTCGCGGGCGTAGTCGGCGTTCTTCTTGATCATGGTGTCCTTGTCGCCCGTCCATTCGGTCTGGACGATGGCGGCCCTGACGACATTTGCCATCCGATACCTCCTGAAGACTGATACGGCCCCAAACCTAGCCCGTGCAGTAGGCCACCATGATGGTGGCCTACTGCACACACGCGTCGGCTAGTTGCCGCCCTCTTGCAGCTCGATGTCGTGGCGCTCGAAATCGGCGCCCTTGACGTCCATCGTGCCCTCCAGATTGGAAATCGCCGCCATGGCCAGATCGGTTCGATAGGCGTTGCCAGGGATCTCCTTGCCTGCCAGCTCCGGGATCTGTTCGGTGGCCACCGAGACCGTCTGATCCCACAGGTCCTTGTTCATGACCCCGATCCCGTTGGTGGCGGGGAAGATGAGGCCCAAGATCTCGTTCAGTTGCCATTCCTGATGGCTCTGGCCGAGTGTCGAACCGTTGTCGAGAACCACTTGCACGCAGTCGTCGAAATTGTCGAGACAGTGGATCCAACCTTCGAACGTGGCGGTGAGGAATCGCACTGCGATGTCCTCGTTGCCAGGCTCGGCGATCCAGTCGGCATCGACCCACACGGCGTCCTGCAACATGGCGGTGCCCACATCGTTGAAGTCGATCACGTTGAGGTCGGAGGGCTGGTACAGCTCGCCGGTGTCCGGGTTCACCGCCTCCAGCACCTGGGCATACTCGTTGTAGATCATGGCCTCCGCCGTGTCGATCTCACCGTTGAGCAGGGCGTTCATGGTGAAGTCCTGACCCACCAACTCGACATCGGGAACACTCAGCTTCGCGATGGTGGCGGTCAACTCGAACTCATTGCCAAACCCCCAGTTGCCCACTTTCTTGCCGGCCCAGTCCTCCGGAGAGGCGATACCCGAGTCGGCGAATGAGACCTCGAGTGTCCCCGATCGCTCGAAGACCTGGGCGATGTTCACGATGTTGGCGCCGGCGTCACGTGAGACCAGTGCCTTGGGCACCCAAGCGAGGCCGAATTCTGCCCCACCGGTGGCAAGCACCTGCTGAGGGACGATGTCGACGCCGCCCTCCAGGATCTCCACGTTGAGGCATTGATCCTCGTAGAAGCCCTTGTCCAGGGCCACGTAATACCCGGCGAACTGCGACTGGGCGAACCACTGCAGCTGAACCCGGACATCGTCCGGGGTGGTGCACTGCTCGGCCGCTGCGGTGGTGCTCGTGTCGGAGCTCGATCCTCCCCCACAGGCTGCCAGCACCATCGCCAACACTGCCGACCACATGGCGATCTGACGCCATTTGCCAACCCTCATTCAATTCCTCCTCGGTCCAGGGATCGCGACACCATATCGGTCAGGCCCGACACGCGTCGCCCCAATTGGCCGACTTCAATTGCCGGCGCGCAGCGAGACATGCCAGGGCATGAACAGCCTCTCGGCTGCAAGCACCAGCAAGTAGAAGACCACCCCGAGTATCGAAGCGACCAGGATGGCCGCCCAGGCGTCGGGGAATTGGAAGAGATTCGCCCGATTCACGATGTACTGGCCCAGAACGTCTTGAGGACCGCCGAAATACTCCGCAACGATGGCTGCGATCAGCGAGAGAGCACTGGCCACCTTGATCGAGGCGAAGAAGAAGGGAAGTGACCGCGGCACCCGCACCCGCCGCGTCACCTGGGACGGGGTGGCAGCAAGGGACCTCATCAGCTCAAGCTCGGAGGGTTCGACCTCGATCAGGCCCCGAGTGGTGTTGATCATCACCGGCAAGTAGACGACCACCGCCACCACCGCCATTTTCGAGACCGGGCTGGTGATGGTGAACCAGTTGTTGAATATCGGGGCGAGGGCCACGATCGGAGTCGCGTTGGCAGCTATCGCCAGCGGCAGGACGCCCTGACGAAACCCAATCCAGCGCGCCGCCGCCAGGGAAGTGACGATGGCGAGTGTCACTCCGATGAGAAAGCCACCGGCCGCCTCGAAGAGTGTGCGAAACCCGGCGCTCCAGATCACACCGGCGGTCTCGACAAAACTGGAGATCACTTCGCTCGGCTTGGGCAGGACGAACGTCTCAACGTGCAATAAGCGAGTCAAGCCTTCCCAGGCCAGAACCACCAGGACGAAGGAGACGAACGCAGGCATGTACTCACCAAGGCCCCGTCTGATCGAGGCCCCCATGCTCTGAGATGGAACACCGTCCTCGAAGGCGGCAAACACATCGGTGGCGGCCGACTCCTGGATGATGTCGTCACGATCGGTCACAGCGTTGGCCCCCGATCGCCACGTCGCAAAGCCTCTCTCACCTCCGTGATCAGGTCGAAATAGGCAGAATCCCCCCTGGTGTCCTGGGTACGGCTACTAGGCAGGTCGATGGTGATCCGCTCGCTTATGTGACCGGGGCGCGGAGTCATGACCACCACTCTCGTCGACAGGAAGACAGCCTCAGGTATCGAGTGCGTGACGAAGACAACACTGGTCTCGGTCTCTTCCCAGAGTCTGAGCACCTCCTGCTGCATGAGCTCTCTAGTCATCTCGTCTAGGGCCCCGAACGGCTCATCCATCAACAGAAGCGACGGCCTGAACGCCAGCGCTCTTGCGATGGCGACCCGCTGTTGCATCCCACCCGAAAGCTGCCACGGGTAGTGCCCTGCAAACGACGACAGCTGGACCAGATCGAGCATCGCGGTGGCACGCTCACCACGCTCGTCGCCGCCGAAATCCATGATCTCGAGAGGAAGCTCGACGTTCTTTTGCACCGTTCTCCAATCGAGGAGGGTGGACGACTGAAAGACGATCCCGTAGTCGCGATCGAGTCTCGCCTGCCGGGGGGTCTTCCCGTTCACAGTGAGTGAGCCCTCCGTGGGGTCGACCAGGTCACCGATCAGCCTCAACAGGGTGGACTTGCCACATCCGGACGGGCCGATCAGCGACACGAAGTCACCGCGTTCGATCTCGAGATCGATTCCGGCCAGTGCTTGCACCTGCTCCGACCCCGAGCCAAAGGTCTTGCCCACGCCCTTGGCGCTGACCACGTGGTCGGTCATGCCGCTTCCCTCTTGCGCCCCGCCACCCAGCGATGCTCTCCATAGGTGACGAGCCCTACGAACAGCATCCCCGAGAGGCCGGCAATCAGAACCGCGGCGAACAGCTTCTCGGGGGCGGCTGTGAATTGCTGTGAGAACTGGAGCAGATCCCGGCCCAGACCACCTCGGAAACCGGCAGGCAACTCACCGACGATGGCCCCAATCACACTCGCAGCGGCCGAGACCTTGAGAGCGGTGAAGATGAATGGCATCGCGGCCGGCACCTGAAGCTTCCAAAGCGTTTCGCGGGAGGAACTGGCGTAGCTCCTCATCAGTTCGAGGGCGGTTGTTTGGGGCGACCGAAGCCCACGGAGAGTGTTGATGGCCACAGGGAAGAAAGTCAGATAGGCAGCGATGATCGACACCGTCATCCACTGGGGCACATCGAGCCGGCCGCCCCAAACCACCACCATCGGGGCGATTGCCAGGATTGGGACTGTCTGGGATGCCACCACATAGGGCATGAAAGCTCGCTCAGCGGTGCGGGATCGCACAAAGAGCACACCCAACCCGAACCCGATCGATCCACCAACCAGAAAACCGACCAGAGCCTCCCTCAAGGTGAGCAGGGCCGCCCTGGCCTCCACAAAGATGAGCGGAGGTCCGTTTCTCTGTGCCGGCTCGAAGAGTTGGAACAGGATGTCCCAACCATGCGGCATGGTCCGATTGTCGGGTCGGACCGGCCACTCCCATCCCGCTGCCGACCAGACCACCTTGTAGACCTCCCAGAGGACCACACACACCGCCAGCACAGCAAGCATGCTCGAGCTGTTGCGCCTCAGACGGGACATTGTGGGGGAGGCCATGGCGGCGAGACTTTACTGGCCGCCCGGGACGGTCGCCCGGCGGCGTCAGCAGGGCGACAGCCTTTCACCTAGTACCCTCTTGCTCACACGACCGAACGGATCACCACCAAATGCCCTACAGCGAGCACTACGAGCTGATCGAGGCGATCGAAGGCGACGTAGCCCGATTGACCGAGGACCATCTTGCGAGAAGGGCAGATTGGTACTTCCACGACATCGTCCCCTGGGAGCGCGGAGAGAGCTTCCGGGACAAGCCATGGGACGTCTCTCAATGCACGATCTCCGAGAATGCCCGGACCTCCCTGGTCTTGAACCTCCTGACAGAGGACAACCTCCCCTATTACCACTCCCTCATCGAGCGGCACATGCCGAGGACGTCTGCTTTTTCCACATGGAACCATCTCTGGACCGCAGAGGAGGGTCAGCACGCCATCGCCATACGCAGTTATCTCCTCACCTCGCGTAATTGCGATCCCGATCAGCTGGAGGACGATCGCAAGGCGACCATGGTCAACGGGTACCAACCGTCCTACGAGGACCCGACCGAGATCTTCGCCTACACCGCGACACAAGAATTGGCGACGCGTATCAGCCATCGCAACGCCGGCAAGATCACCGATGATCCGGCTGCCTTCGAGTTGATGCGGAACATCGCGACAGATGAGAACCACCACTTCATCTTCTATAAGGGCGTCATGCAGGCGATGATCGACAATGCCCCAGAGCTGGTCCTGGGTGGCATCCACAGCGTCTTTGACAACTTCCAGATGCCGGGTGTCGCGATGCCCAACTTCCTGCGGCGATCCATCGACGTGGCTAAGGCCGGCGTCTACAACCTTCGGATCCATCATGACCGGGTCGTCCTCCCCTTGATCAAGGAGTGGAAGATCGCCGACCTGACCGGGCTCAGGCCGGCCGCCGCCGAGCTTCAGGAAAAGATCATGGCCCTTCCTGAGCAGATCATGGCCAAAGCCGAGATCTTCGAGAGGCGCGTCGGCATCGCCTTCGCCTGACCACACGTCAATGCCCGACCGACCTTGGCTCGTCGGTCGGATCGGGAAGACCGGGTCGGGGCACATGACCGATCCGCGTGCGATCCAGCTTGGTCGCCGTGGGCAAGAACCCGAGGGCGATGACAGCCAAAGCCAAGCCCGCATAGATCAGGGTTCGCTGCACCCCAAACGATCCTGCCAGCACAGGTGCAATGGCCAGCGGCATCAGATGGCCCACCTCGGAGTGAACCTGGGTCACCCCGGTGATTCTGCCCATCATCTCATCAGGGGTGTTCAACTGGATGAGCGTCCTCAGCAATGGGGCCATGACACCGATGAGCAGCCCCCAGAACACACCCGCAATGACCACGATCCTGAGCTGGTCTGTCCCGACGTAGGCGAGAACGCCCACCGCATTCAGCGCCACGATGACCACCAGGGACCGAGCAGTCCGATATCGCTCCGGTAGCCGGCTCCCGAGCAATGTCCCGGTTACCAGCCCGAGGCCAAAGATGGAGTTGACCCATCCCAGAGTCTCAGGCTGAACCAGGAGGATGTCGCGATAGAACAGCGGTTCGAGCGCGGAGAACGTGCCAAAGAGGATCCAGATCGTCGATCCAAGCAGGACATAGAAACGGACCCTCTGGTGCGAGTACGCGAAAGAGAAGCCCTTTCGCAGCTCGGACAGGCCGCCTGTTCTCTCTTCGCCTCCCTTGCCCAGCTGCCTGATCGAAACCGGGACCATAACGACTGCGGCAACCGCAGACGTAGCCGCGTCGAGGACGAATATCCCGTCGAGGCCGACGGTGGCGGCGATGATCGCCCCGAGACCAGGGCCGACGACGAATGCCGCCCACGAGGCCCCCTCGATATATCCATTGATACGGGCAAGCCGACCGCTGTCGTCGGTGAGAAACGGGGCGAATGACGAGATGGCGGTGAACACCGGGGTTCCTACGAGACCAAGGGCGAATGAGGCGACTACCAAAGATGGCAATGTGTCGGCGAACACCATCGAGATCGCCACCGGGACGAACATCAACTCGCCCACGATCAGAACCCGACGAGGATCGAACCGATCCACCAGCACCCCTGCGATCGCCGACCCGATCAATGACGCAACCCCGAGCGCCGCCATCACGGCGGCCACGCCACTGGCCGAGGCCTCCAAGGCAAAGGCGGCCTTGCCCCAGATACCTACGAAGAACGCGGCCTCGCCCCCTATTCGCGATATGAATCGGGCAAGAACAACTCGTCGAACATCTCGATCGACCCACATCGGCGGGACGCTAACCAGGGTCACCAGGGGATCACGCCGAATTCTCGATGTCATACCCGCCAGGGCCATTTAGGTTCTCGTGCAGATGCGTGAGATCCCGACGACCGAGCGAAGGGCGCGAATGGCCCTGCGACACGGGCTCGCCCAGCCGCATCGTGACGTCGCCGAGGCTTCCCGAGCGATGGTGGGCTTGCATAGCTCCGACCCCGCCACTGTCTATCTCTCGGCTCGAGCGCGGATCCCAGGTCTAACCCCCGAGGACGTCCAACGGACCCTCTACGAAGACCGATCGGTGGTCCGGATGATGGGGATGCGACGCACGCTGTTCGTCCAGCCGAGAGAGTTGGCGGCGGTGGTGCATCACTCATCTTCGCTTCCTCTCTACCCCGGCCAGCTGAAGCGGACGATCCGGATGCTCCAAGAGGCGGGGATCACTACGACCGGGGAGGACTGGGTGGCCGCTGTGAGCGAGAAGACACTGCGTGCATTGCGCAACCGGGGTGAGGCGACGGCTCGGGAGCTAACCAAGGACGTGCCGGAGTTGGGTGAGAAGTTGACGATCCACAAGAAGGACGGGTCTTTGTTGGGGGTATTTGGCGTCTCCACCCGGATCCTGTTCCTGCTCGCTGTGGCGGGCGAGATTGTGCGAGGGCGCCCCCAGGGATCATGGGTGAGCAGTCTCTATCGTTGGTCGCCGATGGACACCTGGCTGGGCGAGCCGCTCCGCCAAATGGAGAGGCGAGCAGCACAGATCGAGCTGATCCGCCCGTTGCTGCATGCCTTCGGGCCGGCAACCGAGACCGACATCAAGTGGTGGACCGGATGGCCGGTGACTCAGGTGAGGGCGGCCCTGAGAGGAGTGGACGCCGTGGAGGTGAAGCTCGAGGGCGGGACGGGCTGGGTTCTCCCCGATGATGTCGAGCCGGTGGCCGAACCCCAGGAGTGGGTCAGATTGCTCCCATCTCTCGACCCGACCGTCATGGGCTGGAAGGAACGCGAGTGGTACCTCGGCCCTTACGGTGCCCAGGTGTTCGATCGAAACGGGAATGCCGGTCAGACCGTATGGGTCAACGGCCGGATCGTGGGTGGTTGGTCCCACCACCCCACCGGCCACATCAAATGGGAGCTCCTCGAAGACGTGGGCTCGGGCTCGATCGAGGAGATCGAAAGACAGGCAGCCGAGATGTCCGAATGGATCGGTGACACGGTCCTGTCCCCCCGATTCCCCTCACCGATGGACAAGAAGCTGAGCCGATAACCGGGCAGAGCATGAAATGAGCCCAGTCCACCAACGGGCTCCGAAACGAAGAACAAATGCCAACCTCGACAGGGACGAGACGAACCAATGAGACTGCAAGAACAGCGACGAGTGAATCGGCCGCGGCAGGAGACATTCGACTATGCGGCGGATTTCTCCAATATCGAGGAATGGGATCCAGGTGTGATCTCCTCGAAGATGGTCGGCGATGGGCCGGTGAAGGTGGGAACCAAGTTCGACCTCGAAGTCAAGTTCGGGTCGGGAGTCGTCCCCATGACATATGAGGTCAATCTGCTGGAGCCAGGCGAGCGGGTCGTGCTGATCGGCAAGGGCGACAAGCTCGACGCCATCGATGAGATCTCGTTCTCCGAAGACGGAGAAATGACCGTGATCGACTACAAGGCCGACATCATTTTCCACAACTTCTTCAGATACCTGGGGCCGCTCATTGCCCCTGCCATGCGCAAGGTCGGCAAACGGGCCTTGGATGGCCTGGTGGCGGCGCTCGACCGATGAACAAACTCTCCATAGCCGGTTTCACCAATCTGGGCTATCTGATACACGCCCGCCATTTCGAGCCCTTGGGGTCGGACCTGACCGACAAGACCATCGTCGTCACCGGTGCGACGGGTGGGCTCGGTCGAGAGGCCGTCCTGCAGTTGGCGCGGCAGGGGGCTCGTTTGGTGGCGGTTGGCCGCGATCCCGCCAAGCTGGCGCGACTGGCGGCCGTGCCCGACGGGGAAATCGTGACAGAGCAAGCTGACCTCAGCCTGATGTCCGACATCCGAAACCTGGCCGACAGGATCCTCACCTCACAAGACAAGATCGACGTGCTCATCAACAACGTCGGCGTCCTGTTGCCGGACAGGACCGAGACCAATGAGATGATCGAAACCACGCTCGCCACCAACCTCGCAGGGCAATTCCTGCTCACAAACCTCTTGATCCCGGCGCTGAGCAGATCGGTGCCCTCGAGAGTGATCATGGTCAGCTCGGGGGGCATGTATGCCGAGCGAATCCGACCCGATGACCTCGGATACGAGAAGAGCGAATACTCCGGCTCATCCGCCTACGCACGCACCAAGAGAGGTCAGGTGATCCTGTCCGAGATGTGGGCCGACATGCATGCGGGATCCGGCATCGGCTTCCATGCCATGCACCCAGGATGGGCCAGGACCGAGGGAGTCGAGCGCTCGCTCCCCATCTTCAACGCAATCATGAAGCCACTGCTTCGAACACCTGAGCAGGGGGCCGACACCATCGTCTGGCTGGCTGCGGCAGAGGAGCCCGGGATGACCACTGGTCGGTTCTGGTTTGACCGACGCCCGGTGCCCACCCATCTCATGGACTCGACCAGAGAAGAGCCGGAGGATCGCACCCAACTTTGGGACAACCTGGCCGCCTTGACCGACCCGGCGGGTCACAGCCACCAAAGCCGAGTTGGCCCCGAGTCGAAGATCGCGTCAGAACCAGCCGATTGAGGTGGTCACACGCCGGATCGAGGGCGTCCGGGAAAGAAGGCGTTGGTTCTCCTGATGTACTCCTCGTATTCGGGTCGCCTCTTCCCGATCGTCTTCTCCAGCATTGCAACACCCGAGACCCGGAGAAGAAGAGTGGACATCACCACAGGGGAGAACACCGTCCACCATCCGCCCCCGGCCAGAGCCACCAGAAAGTGACCCCACCAAACACTGAAGTCACCGAAGTAGTTGGGGTGTCTGGTGTAACGCCACAATCCCCGATCCATCACCCTTCCCTTGGAGTCGGGGCGTGCCTTGAATGCGGCCAGTTGAAAGTCGCCGAATGTTTCGAATACGACGCCGACCAACCAGACGCCAAGACCCACGTAGTCGAGCCAGTACAACCCGGAGGTGCTGGTCTGTGTGATCGTCACTGGCACCGAGATCACCCACATCAGAGCTCCCTGGAGTAGGAAGACACGAAACAGTGACTCGAGCCAGAACCTGTCCCCCGATTTCTCCCGCATCTCCTGGTATCGGTAATCCTCGGGTTTGCCCAGGTTGCGCCACACCAGATAGCCGCTCAGTCGAAGACCCCAGACGGTGACGAGGACCGAAAGCAACAGACCCCGCGCCGAGGCCTGTCCGGCCGCGAGATTCGTGACCCACGCTGAGACGACGAACCCAAGGCCCCAGATCATGTCGACGATGGAGGCATCGTGGGTCACCAGGCTGATCAGCCAGACCACGACCATGAGAGCACCGATGGCTGCCGCCGACGCGACGAGGAGACTCCACGGGTCGCTCATCGCACGAAGCTCTTGGACATGACCCAGGCATCCACGTCGGCCCATAGCTCGAATAGCCACTCGACGCGGGCCGAGCGGCCCTCAGGAATGGATGAGCGTGGGACGCGCCAGAAGTGGACATCGATCGTCGACCCCACCAAGCCACCCGACCAGATGTCCTTGACCCGTGCAAAGCCCTCCAGGCCACGATGAGCCAACACAACGACATCGGCGCCCGTCGCCTCCAGGAGGGCCAAGGTGCCCCCCGGCTTTGGCGGCAAGACCGAGGCGTAGGCACCTGCTATCTCGGCGAGACGCCCACCTCCGCGGACGACCCGAGCCACATAGCGATCGCGCTTTGGCTGGCTGAACCTGGTTCCTTCCGGGTAGATCAGCATGCCTTGCCCCGGTTCCATATCACGGGCGAGAGCCCCGATCGCAGCCAACTCCGGATCGGCGAGGGAGACTTTCCGGTTCACGAAGTGGTTGGGCAGTCGATTCCCACCGATATCGATGACCGGATCCAGGAGCAACTCCTTCTTCAGGACGTATCGCAACCTGATTCCGTGACCGCGCCCCACCAGACGAGCGGGAAGCATGGTGTCGACCATGGATGCGTGGCGCGCCAGGACGAGGATCGGCGCCGGCGGGATCTGGTCAGCCCCGGTGACCTCGACCTTGAGGCCAAAGATCACCCTCATCGCATTGAAGTTCCATGACGTCCACAGCTGCTGAAGGCGGAACGTCAGATCCTGACGTCGCCGGCTGGTGGTCGGCCATGTGATCAGCATCCCTGCCAAAGCCCAAATCTCGCCGAGGAGATAGACCCAGAGAAACGATACGAGCCTCGTCGCCATGGCCGGCTTTCTGGTGCCTATGCCTCGGATGAGATCAACCAAACCACCGATCAGGATCAATACCGGGAGCATGACCGTCGCCAGTGCGAACATGAGCACGGTCACCGGGATGGTGAGGAGACGTCGGAACAATGTCTGGCGATTCATTCTTTCAATCCAACAGTATGTTCGGCACCGAAGAGTCAACAGGATGACATCGAGGAGTGATAGTTGGGAAACCTGATCGTCGGGACCGGCATGCATGTCCCCGAGAACGTGGTCACCAACCACGACCTTGCCCGGATAATGGACACCACCGATGACTGGATCACGACGCGCACTGGCGTCAAGGAGCGAAGATTCGCCGAGAAAGGCGTCGGCGCCTCAGACCTGGCCATCGAGGCGGCGCGGGAAGCCATCGCCGATGCCGGACTCGAGCCGTCGGACATCGACCTCTTGGTCACGGCGACCATGACTCCCGACTACATCGCCCCCGGCATCGCCGGACTGGTCCAAAACGGTCTCGGTTTGGGCCATGTCCCGGCCTTCGACCTCCGCCAGCAGTGCAGCGGTTTCCTATATGCACTCGATCTGGCCGACGCCATGATCTCGACCGGACGGGCACGCATTGCGGTGGTGGTGGGAGCCGAAGTGCATGCCGGTTTCCTGCCGTGGAGCGAAGCCTCATGGCGATCGTTGCTCAATGAAGCTGGCGAGCCCGTCCCCGAAGAGGACCACCAACGCAACACCTTGTATCGCTCTTGGAGCGTTCTGTTCGGAGATGGGGCAGGTGCGATGGTTCTCGGCAAGGGCGACAGCACCAACGAGGGCCTGCTGGCGACTTCCCTTCACACCGACGGTGAGGCATTCGAGTTGATCTGGGTGCCCGGTGTCGGCTTCAAGACTCGACCCTACGTCACAGAGTCGAGCATACGAAACGATGGGCACCTGCCCGTGATGGACGGCGGCGGCCTCTATCGCAAGGCAGTCAGGCTCATGCCGGAAGCCGCCAAGGCGGTGGCGGCCAAGTCAGGGGTAGACATCGACGAGATCGACATCGTGGTGGCCCATCAAGCCAACGACCGGATATTGGAGGGGGTCCGCAAACATTTCGACATGAGCCCCGAGAAGGTCCCGTCGAACATCGCCGGTTACGGCAACACCACCGCGGCCACCCTTCCCATCCTCTTTCACGAATTGCGCGCGGCGGGCCGGGTTCGGCCGGGATCGGTGATCTGCTTCGCGGCCTTCGGTGCAGGCGCCCACTACGGCGCAGCGTTGTACCGGGAGCCGGCCGCCGGCACCGTCGAGCAAGGCTCCTAGGCCACAGTGGCCTCGGCCCTCTTCTTCACTTGGTTCTTTGCCGCCTCGCTGTGGACCGTCAACGCACTACGCAGACCGGTCCCGCCGGGTGGCGGCTTCCCACCGCTGTGGCTACCCGCAATGATCGTCTCCGAGCTGGCTCCCTTCTTCTTTCTGGCCCGGGGGCTCATCGCCTGGGGATTCATGGCTGCAGGTGCGCTTGACCTCGGAATCGGGAGGGCGGGGTTCATCCTCTTCATCGGCTCTGAGCTCGGTCTCATACCACTGATCGCCCGCAGCGTCCGGGCGGCCCGAGAAACCGGGCACTCCCCGGGCGGCTTCACTCTTCTGGTGGCGAGGAACGCCCTCCCCGATGGCTTGGAGAAGACGGCCGGGATCCCCTACTGGGGCCGATATACGCTCGACGCCTACAGGCGATCCGACGCCCGAGAGGCGCCGACCCTCATATATGTCCATCCGGGGTCGTGGATGCGTGGCCGGACCGGGCGACAGGCCCTCCCCCTCTTCTATCGTCTCGGCGAGGACGGCTGGGTGATCCTCGACATCCAATACCCTCTCTCGCCAGAAGCCACCTTCCCCGAACACCTGATTGGAGTGAAGCGGGCCATTGCCTGGGCCCGTCAGGAGGGGCGTCAGCTTGGAATCGACCCAACGCGGATCGCGATCTCCGGCGGCTCTTCAGGAGCGCATCTGGCCGCGTTGAGCGCACTTACCTGGGACAACCCGGAGCTCCAACCTGGCTTCGAGGATTCCGACACCTCGTTGATGGCGTGTGTCCCCCACTACGGCATCTATGACCTTCTCGTCAGGAATGCCACACGTTACGACTGGCCCTTCGTTGCTCAGCACGTGATGAAACAACGACCGGCAGAGGCACCCGACCTTTATCGGCTCGGCTCACCTATCGATTTGGTCCGGCCGGATGCCCCACCATTCCTGGTCGTCCACGGGAACTTCGACTCGGTGGTCCTGGTCGAGGAATCGAGGCACTTCGTCGCAGCCCTCCAGTTGGCCCAGGCCGATGTCACCTATCACGAGGTGTGGGGCGGGCAGCACGGCTTCGATGCCATCGCCTCACTGCGAACAAGGGCTGTCGATGCCATGATCGCGGACTTCCTCGCTGACGTCGCCCTGCGTTAGCAGGGCTCAGCTCGCAACCACCCGCCTATCGAAGGGGCTGTTTGAAGAGGCCCGACGGCACCTCGGCGCCACTCCTGACCAATGCGAGTCTCCAGGTGGGTGAATATCCAAGGGCCCACCTCAGCCCACCGACCGCGGCCCGACCTGCCTTTCTCATCCCAGGCCGGGAACGCAGCCCGAGGATGCCAAGAATCCTCGGAGGCATTGTGGCCAGGGCAGCTTCCAAGAGAACCAGATAGCCCATCTTCAGTGCCGGCTCCAGCGGTGGGTCGGTGAGGAACTCGACCGCGTCGCTCATCTCCATCGACGGCGCCAGGTCGGGGTGAAACTCGATCCAACGGGCCAGCGACGTTGCTCCTTGAGGCATGGGGTCGGCCCCGAGCAATGCCCCGACGCGGGCTTGCTCACGGACGAATTGGTCCTCCTCGGAGGGGGTGAGACGTATACCGCCATAAGTCTGATGAGCGACGAGAAACGAATCGGTCAGGGCGTTGTGAACCCATGCAGAGAATCCCGGATCACCGGCGTCATAGGGAACGCCGCGACCGGAGACTCCGGAGACGACGCGATGGATCCGCTTCACCTGCTCGACGGCGCGTTCCACCTCCGGCATCGCACCGAAGGTGGTGGCCGTCACATAGGCAGAAGTGCGCGAGAGGCGTCCCAACGGATCTTCCTTGTACCTGGAGTGGTCTCCCACACCGGCCACCACCTCGGGATGAGCCGATTGGATGAGCAGCCCACGGATGCCGCCGACGAAGGCAGCCACGTCGCCCAGGACCATCCACGACACGGAATCGGGACCGAGCAGACCCGGATCGCCCCCATACTCGAGACTGTTGGCCAGAGGGTAAGGAGCGTGGCCGAACGGCGACGTGGCCCCGGACGCCACTCGGCGACGAATCGGCTCGACCACCCGGGTGAGGGATTTGAGAGCGGCCTCGGCCAGCATCGTCACGTCTCGACCACCGCCACGACATCCCCTGCACTCTTCTCCACTCCGCCCGCCACTTCCCTGGTCAGGGCAAAACCGGACACGTCGCCGGTCCAGGTGAACCGGGAAGGCGAGGGCCGGTTACCCAGGGCTCCGGCGGAGATGACCTGCTGGTCGGAGGTAATCACCCAGAGCTGATAGGTGCGGCCCGAACCGAGCAACTCGAGGCCTTCCTTCGGAAGGACGAATCCTTCGCCTTCGGGTGTCAGGATCACTTCAGCGACGGTGACTCCGTCGCTGACGAAGTCCTCGACTATCGAACCAGGTTCAGACGCCGCCGTCTCAGCTGCGCTGATCACAGCCCGGGGCCCGGTGAGGTCGTTGATCGTGGCTAGCTGGCCTAGGACCACACCGCCCAAGACCACGGCGGCCAATGCGGCAACGGAAGCGATCCAGACCAGCGGCTTTGCCCGCTTGGCACTGACTTGCGCCAGGTCGACGATGTTGGAAGTCTGATCCTCGTCGATCCCTGCTTCGATTCGGGCCCACACGTGCTCGGGAGCGGGTGTGTCGGGAGCCAGGGTCGACGTCACCGACCGGTGACGGTCGAGCTCGGCTGAGCACACGTCACACATCTCCAGGTGGGCATCCACCTGGCGACGCTCCTCGTCCTCGAGTGCGTCGAGCGCATGGAGAGGGACTAGCTCGAATACGTGCTCGTGCCCAATCATGTCGACGCCCCTTCCAGAGAGGAGGCCAGCTTCTTCATCCCACTGCGAATCCGGCTCTTGACCGTTCCCTCAGGCGCCCCAAGACGGCGGGCCACCTCCACATAGCTGAACCCGCCGTAGTAGGCCATACCGATCGCCGTTCGCTCACCTTCATTCAGCTCGAGGAGCGCAGCTCTGACTTCCTCGGATAGGGAACGAGACCAAACCTCTTCTTCGAGATCGAAATGATCGGGATCCGGTGGCCTCAGCTCACGGCGGGTTCTGGCGGCCTCGGAGCGGACCATATCGACCGCGCGCCGATGTGCAATCGTCAACAAGAACGTGCGCAGGGATCCACGGTCAACATCGTATTTCTCCGGGGACTTCCAGAACGAAACAAAGGTGTCCTGAACGATGTCGTCGGCCAGTGCATCGTCCCTGAGCACCCGATATGCCACCGTCTTCACCGGTCCGCCGTAGTCTCGAAAGAGCTCGGCCAGGGCCTCACGCTCGCCTGCCGCGATGAGCGACGCGAGCTCGGCATCACCGCGGCTCATGACGCGAACGAGTCTGTCCGGGAACCCTCCATGGGGGAATGTTAGGTATCCCGATCTGGGTGCAGCCAAGGCCAACAAGAGACGTTCCTTTCCGACCGTATTCGATACCGGACGAGGTCCCGGATGGAGAAGGCGCGGGCTCCATCGGACGGGCGGCCCGCGCCGGAGAAATAATGACCCATGGACGAATCAAGCCTTCTCGCAACCCAACTCGGGCGGATGCGCTCTATGACCCGGCTATATCACGAGCGCTTCTTCTCCGATGTCCGCTTCGTCGGAATCTCCGTGATCGGCCTCGCCCTGATCGGCTGGTGGGGAGTTCGGGAGGCCCTTCTATTGATCCCATTCGTCGCCCTCGTGGGTGCAAATCAGACGGCGTTCGACGCCTCCTACCTCCTCTTCGCACGTCACTACGCGGCTCACTTGGAAAATCGGCTCAACGGCACGATCGGGACCGAGATCCTCGTGGGGGCCAAGCGGGAAGACACCTATCTGCTGTCACTCCGCTCGCGCAAAATCGTGGGAATCGGTCTGGGAACCGGTATGACCTGGTTCGGGTGGATGACCATGTTCTACACACTGCTCGGATTAGCGGCTTACCTGTTTGGCCTTGCTGCCGGGTGGGACACGTTGCGGAGCTTCGCCGGAGCGTGGAGCTTCCTCTACCTCACAACTCTCATCTCATGGCCATTTGCTCACGCCAGAGCCAGAAGGATGGGTCCCATGAAACGTGGCTCAGGCGTTGGTGCCGTTGCGCATGGCAAACATACGCAAACGGCTGATTGCTGACTCGAATTTGCGTCGCTCGACGCCGGTGACGATGGCCCAAGCAATGGTGAGCCCGAGCAGAATCATCCATGCCCATGACGACTGGATCACCTCGGTCGCCATAGCGAAGCTCACGTGGAAGTCAGTCTCTGTGAGGTCGGGCGAGGTGCTCTTGACCTTTCCAAAGATCTTGCCATCGAAGTTGGCCTGGAGCCCCCTCGCTGCGGCTCTGAGCCCGCTTGCTGCGGGAGGTCCCCCACTGGCGATGGCCACGACGGCCCCCTCGTCCCTCTGATCACTTCCGTCCTGGTCCGCCGCCACCGTGGTCGTAGTGGTGGTACTCGTCGTCGTGACATCTGACCCGGCCCGGACGCTGACCGTGGTCGTGGTGGTGGCCGGAGCCGTGGTGGTAGCGGCGGCGGGCGCGGTAGTCGATGTGGTGGCCGACCTGGGATGGGTTGTGGTTGTAGTGGGAACCGTGATGGTGGTCGTGGAACTGGTGCTGGTTGGCTCCGTGACAGTTGTCGTCGTTGTGGTTGGCTCCGATGTCGGCCCGGAGATCTCCACGTTGTCTATGTAGACCTGGCTTCCGGTGAGGAGTCCTGTGACCTTGAACCTGACGCCGAAACCCACACTCAGATACTCGCTCAGATCGAATACCTCATGATCGTCAAAACTCTCACTGAGTTGGTAGGTAGCGAGTGGTGTCCAGTTGCTCCCGTCGGTTGTCACCTGGACAAGGAGGTTCGAGCCCACCTCGAGCCCACCGGCCACGACGTTGAGGTCGAAGCAAAGCTCTCCTTCCCGGAAGAAGCTGAGGTCGGCCATCCTCCTGGCGCCTACGTTCGGCAAGACCGAGGCATCGATCAGCATGCATTTGCCCTCGACGCAGTAATCAGAGGAGACCACCTGGACGCTGCCCTTTTTGGAATCGCCGTCGTCGCCGATCTCCTTCCACGGCGAAGGCCAAAGAATCGACCCGTCCGAGCCGGTCCACACGTCTCCGTCCTGGAACCTGTCGAGATAGTTGTCGTTTCCTGTCGTGGCCGATCCGACGATGGGCAGGCTCATCAACGCAACTACGGTCAGGAGCGTCAACAACCGTCTCATGCCGACAGCGCCCGGATCATCTGTGCGACATCGACCGGTTCCCTCTCTCGCTCGCGCCGATCCGCCAATTCGTGGCCTTCTGCCAGGGGAAGTGTGACGGTGAAGTAGCTCTTCTGGAGGAACCTCTGATAGCTCAGCTTTCCACCGAGCAACTCTGTGATGCGGGCCGCCACACCAAGCCCCAACCCGAGCGTCCCGGTCATCAGGGTCGCTGCGCCATTGTGGATGAAGGTGTCAAAGAGACTCTCGAGGCGGTCATCCGGCACACCGCCACCGTTGTCCCAAACCTCGATGTCGACGACGCCATCACCAGTTGAGATCTCTAGGCCGACCTCGGGGCCACCGTGGGTGGCGGCATTGGACAGCAGGTTGACCAATACATGGCGAAGTCGAGCAGCATCTGTGCTGACCAGGGCGTCCTGACCGGACCTCTTCACATGCAGACCCGCCTTTTCGAACGGGGCCACAGCCGATGCGATCACCTCACTGACCCTGGTCTCGTGAGCCTCGATCTTCAGGCCAGAGCTCTCCAACCGGGCCGCGGCAAGGAGGTCGTCAACCATCCGGCTCATCTCCGATGCCTCGTTGGCGATGATGTTTGACATCTCCGCCATCTGCTCGGCATCGACCGAGGAGCCGTCGCTCATGATCTCGGCAAATCCGTATATCGAAGTGAGAGGGGTCTTCAGCTCATGGGAGAGACCGGCGATGAACTCGTCCTTCGCCCTGCCTATTGCCTTCTGCGCCTCCAACTCGACATCGATCTTGAGACGCATCTCTCGGACCTGGCGACGGGCAATGGATCGGTAGATCACCACGGCGGCGGCCGGGATGGCGATGGTGAGAAAGAACTTGACGAAAGCCGTCGCTCGGGCGGCACCGGCGGTGTTGGCCTCGATCTGAGCTTGAATGGCGTCTTGTTCGGCCTGCAATGACGCCGAGAGCTCCACGTAGAAGCTCTCCATGTCCGTCATCATGATTGCCTTGGCCTCGGTCACGGCATCAGCTTCGAGATCTCCAATGACGACCCGGGCGGAATCGAGGAATTTGCTGAGCGAATCCGCCGACAAGCTGGAATCACTGGAACGAGCCAGCTGTTCGAGGCTGGCAAGCGAATCTTTGGCCTCACTCATGGCGGCATCGAGGTCATCGACCGTGGCCAGCCCTGCCGCTTCCAACTCGGCAAAGGTGGTGGCCTGGGCGAGGGCGGCACGAGTGAGCGCCGATGTGCCGGCGGTGGCGTTGGCCCAATGGAGGGCGGCCGCATTGTCGGCGACCTTGCTGGCCCCAACCGCGTTGGCAAAGGCGAGACCGACGACGAGCATCGTGAGGAGGAGCGTCGCGCCCAGGGCGACACCCAATGCCCGCCTTTGTCCTGCGGGCCGCGTCAGTCTCTCCGACCCCATACACACTCATCGGCGCTTCCGATGACGTTTCTCGATAGGACTGACGCGTCATTGACCTGACGGCATTTGGCGCTAGGCGGCCTCACTTGCCCCGGCCAGCAGCGACATGGGGAAGTTCAGCGTGCCTGAGTATCAGGAGCTCGCCCGCGGCCAGGCTTCGGCAGCCTCACCCACGAGCGAATCGAATTTGAGACCCATGAGCACGACGCCGGCCGCCCCGGCGTCGCGGGCCCGGCGTTCCATCTCGGCTGTGTGCTCCCACGCAAGCTTCCTGGCGACATCGGGTGAGAGCTCGGCAAGCCGCGCCTTGAGGCTTTTGGTCACATCGACAGCTCCAATCGCCTCCATCTGCTCCACCCAGCCGGCGCTGAAAGGCGGGATGATCATGAGGAAGACGGGTGGATCGCCGGCCCTCAGCTTGAGTCGAGCAAGGTTGGGCTCGACGGTGTCGGGGTCTAGGACCGGCCCTGTAACGAAGAACTGCGTCCCCAACTCGATCCTCCGCCTGAATTGCCACTCTCTGAACCTTGTTGGCATCCCCACCTCGAAGTTGGGGAGGTCGTGTTTCAACTCGTCGAAGTGCTCGACGATCTCGTAGTGGTGGGCCATGTGATCGATGTGGGGAACCGTGTCCCCGACCACCACCAGGAATGAGTCGACCCCGTTTCCCAGAGCCCCCCTGACCTCGCTCTCGATAGCGAGGATGTTGCGGTCGCGGGTGGACACCACCACGGTCGGGTGCACGTCTGGGGTGTCGTGTGTGATCCTGGCTGAGAAGGCATAAGGCGAAACCCTGATCCGGCCAAACACATTGTCCGTAACCAGCACATGGCTCCAGGCCGGGGATAGCGCTTTGTGCCGGGGACTGGGCAGCTCTGGTGGGTTGACCTCAGCGATTCGCAACCATTGTTCGCTGTCAGACAGCATCCCTTGTCTCCTTTGGCTTTCGGGCCACGAAATACTTGGCCTGCGGGTGATGGCAGATGATGGCGGAGGTCGTCTGCTCCGGTTGATACTGATATGAAGTCTCCTCGCCAACAGTGATGGCGATTCGATCGGCGCCCAGGAGGAAAGCGACCTTCTCGTTGTCCTCGAGGTCGGGGCACGCCGGATAGCCCCAGGAGTAACGCCCACCCCTGTATTGCTGGCGAAATAGACCGAGCAGCGAAGGGCCGTCCTCGGATGCGAAGCCCCACTCCTCGCGGATGCGATGGTGCCAGTACTCGGCCAAGGCCTCTGTCATCTCGACGCCCAGACCATGGAGCAACAGGTAGTCGCTGTAACGGTCCTGATCAAAGAGCTCCTTGGTCTGCTCCGAGATCCTCGACCCCATCGTCACGATGTGGAAAGCGGCGTAATCGAGCTGCTGTCCCACCGGTCGGAAGAAATCGGCGATGCAAAGATACGGCTCTTCTTGCTGCCTGGGAAACTTGAACCTCGTCCTCTCGGTGGTCGCACTCTCGTCATCCCAGATCACCAGGTCGTCGCCGTCTGCATTGGCCGGGAAGTATCCGTAGACGACCTTGGGATGGAGCAGGTCCTGGGCCCGGGCCTTGGCCACCTGCTCGCGTAGCAGCGGCTTGAGCCTCTCCTTGAAAGCCGGGTCCTTCTCGTCTTTTTCCGGGCGGTATTGCCACTGATTGCGGAACAGGGCGGTGAGATTCAGATAAGGAGTGATCTCATCGATAGCCACACCGCGCACGACACGAGACCCGACGAAAGGCGGGGTGAAGATCTGGTTGTCCGTCTTGACCTCTGGCGATCGCTCCGGGATTGGGGCGCCAATCTCGGCCGGGGTGGGCCGCGCCCTTGGCGTCGTCGGGGCCGGAGCCGGCTCGCCCGACACGATCCGACCCATCGCTTCCAGTCCGGTGAAAGCGTTCTTCCCGTAATACAAAGGCCCCCGGTACCGGGTGCGAAGGTCGGACTCCACATAGCTCCTCGTGAGTGCCGCACCCCCGAGAAGGACCGGGACCTCGCCCAATCCCCGTCGCTCCAACTCGTCGAGGTTGTCCCTCATGATCAACGTGCTCTTGACCAAGAGCCCGCTCATACCGATCGCATCGGCTGATGCCTCCTCGAAAGCCGCAATCATCTCGGATATCCCCACCTTGATGCCGAGGTTGTGCACCTCGTAGCCGTTGTTGGTGAGGATGATGTCGACGAGGTTTTTTCCAATGTCGTGGACGTCACCCGACACCGTCGCCAGCACGATCTTCCCCTTGGTCGACCCCTGAGCCTTCTCCATGAGGGGCTCGAGATGGGAGACCGCTCTTTTCATGGTCTCAGCCGACTTCAAGACGAAGGGGAGCTGCATCTCACCGCTGGCAAAGAGATCCCCAACGGTCTTCATCCCGCTGAGCAGATACTCGTTGATTATGTCGAGCGGGCTGTTGCCTTCACCAAGGGCGATATCGAGATCCTCGAGGATGTTCTTCTGATCTCCCTCGACTATCCGCTGCGCCAGCCGCTCCCCGACCGCCATGTCGTCGTATCGGGTCTCCTCGCGCTCGATGGTTGCGACGTCGGCGAACAACTCGAGGATCTTCTCCAACGGGTCATACCCCTCCGACCGACGGTCATAGATCAGGTCGAGACAGGCCGTCCGCTGCTCCGGCTCGATGCGGTTCAAAGGCTCGATCTTCCCGGCGTGGACGATGGCCGCGTCGAGACCCGCCTCGACGGCCTCATGAAGGAAGACCGAGTTGAGAACTCGACGAGCGGCAGGATTGAGCCCGAAGGACACATTGGAAACGCCGAGCACGGTACGGACTCCGGGCAAGTCCTCTTTGATGGCGCGTATCGCATCCAAGGTGGCCATCCCGTCCTTGCGGAGGTCATCCCCGCCTGTGGTCAATGGGAAGGTCAGAGCGTCAAAGATCAGATCATCAGACTCCAGCCCATAGCGATCGACCGCCAGATCATGGATCCGGCGGGCAACCCTCATCTTCCACTCCAGGGTGCGTGCCTGGCCCTCTTCGTCGATGAGGAGGCAGATAACCGCCGCACCGTGCTTGCGGGCGAGTTGAAAGACGCGATCGGCACGTGACCCCGGCCCGTCGCCATCCTCTAGATTCGCGCTATTGAGGACACTGCGCCCCCCCAGGTGCTCGAGGCCAGCCTCCATCACCTCGGGCTCGGTCGAATCGAGCACGACAGGGGCTGCGACGTCGGTGGCGAACGACGATGCCAAACGGACCATGTCGGCGACGCCGTCGCGGCCCACGTAGTCCACACTCAAGTCGACCAGATGGGCACCTTCCCGCACCTGATCCTGGCCAATGGCAATGCAGGACTCGATATCGCCTGCCAAAAGGGCCTCGCGAAATGCACGCGATCCATTGGCGTTGGCCCGCTCCCCGATGATGGTGAACGAGGTGTCCTGATCGAGGCTGACCGGGCTGTAGATCGACGAGACGGAGGGAACCGGATCGGGATGGCGCTCCAATGCCGGGATCGGACGCACCCTCTTGACCACGGCATCGAGGTGTGCCGTGGTCGTGCCGCAGCACCCGCCTATGACGCCCACACCCATCTCGGACACAAAATCAGCCAGGTTGTCGGCCAGATCCTCGGGGCCGAGGTCATAGACCATGGCGCCGTCCTCCACATGAGGCAGCCCTGCATTGGGAATCGCCGACACGACTGCCCTCGAATGACGCGTCAAGTAGCGAAGCGGCTCGTACATCTCGGCGGGGCCGGTGGCGCAATTGAGACCGATGACGTCGGGATGGAGCGATTCGAGGCTGGACAAGGCCGCACCGATTTCAGTGCCGGGGAGCATGCGGCCTGTGAGCTCTATGGTGACCTGGGTCTGTAGCGGGAGCTCGACGCCGGCTCGCCTCATCGCACGTCGTGCTCCCTCGATTGCAGCTTTGGCTCCGAGGAGGTCGAACTGGGTCTCCACGACAAGCAGATCGACCCCACCATCGATCAGACCTGCCGCTTCAACCTCGTACGCCTCGACCAGCGCCCCATATGTGACCTGACCCAGGGTGGCGAATTTGGTGCCAGGACCGATAGAGCCGGCAACGAATCGCGGCTTGCTGTCGTTGCGGACGTAGTCGTCAACCGTCTCCCGTGCCAGCTGCGCACCAGTTGCAGCGATCTCGTATGACCGTGACTCGAGCCCATATTCACCGAGGGGGATGGCGAACGCACCAAATGTGTTGGTCTCGACCACATCGACACCGACATCGAGGAAAGAGCGATGCAGATCCCGGATAACATCGGGCCGGGTCAGGTTGAGCAGCTCGTTGCAGCCTTCGAGCGACTCTCCCCCGAAGTCGTCGGCCGTAAGCCCGATGGTCTGGAGGTTGGTGCCGGTTGCGCCATCGAAGATGACAACACCCTCGGCAATGGCAGTTAGGTAATCAGCCATTGCCGATCACCGTCCTCATGACTTTTGATGAAGACCCCTCGGTCTCGCTCACCGGCTACTCCTCTTGTTTCTTGCGAAACGCCTGAAGAGCGCCGGGAGCACGAGGCTCCAGGCAACTCATCGATCCAGGCATTGGCACCGCGCTTGCGCCGGTTGCCGCGGTTTCATCGGGCCTAGTCCCTCAACCGCTCTAGATGAGCGCTTCGTTCCTCACAGGCTATTTGAGATGACGCTCTACTTGCAAGACCCGATAGTCACGTTGACTTGTCACCCGGGAGCGGATACCTTGAATGGTTCATGAGCACTGCTTGCATGACCACGTTGACGACCATGGCCGACCGGCCGTGCGACTCGATCGTGTAGCAAGCACCACACACACGAAAGACGAGACCCGCACCGGCAACGAGGCGGGTCGTTTTCTTTCCGCCTCCGAGACGAAGCGCAGTCTCCTGACCCAGGAGAGCCAAATGAGCAACACATCTGTCCCGAGAGCAGGACAGCCATGACCGTCCGGGTGGGAGTCCTTGGTGCCGGGACCGTAGGTGGCGCGCTAATCGGTCGCCTCCTCAACGATCGCGATGCGATCAGGGCAAAGTCCGGCGTTGATCTCGAGGTCAAGCTCGTCGCGATCCGCGACCCGGCCAAGTCGCGCTCTTTCGAGCTCGATCCGAGCCGGATTACGACGGATCCACTCTCTCTGGTTACGGATCCGACAGTCGACGTCGTCGTTGAAGCAATTGGTGGCCTGGACCCTGCCGGCGAACTGGTGCTCGCCGCCCTGAAGGCCGGCAAGCCAGTGGTGACCGCGAACAAGGAGTTGATCGCCACCCGCGGCGAGGAGATTGCCGAGGCAGCGAAGCGATCAGGTGTCCAAGTCATGTACGAGGCAGCAGTAGGAGGTGGGATACCGGTGATAAGGCCTCTTGCCGAGAGCCTGGCCGGCGAGGACATCGACGTGATCACCGGCATCGTCAACGGCACCACCAATTACATCCTGACCGCGATGGCCGAGGACGGCAGCAGCTATGCAGACGCTCTGGCCGAGGCCCAGAAGCTCGGTTATGCCGAGGCCGATCCGGCCGACGACGTATCGGGGCGGGACGCTGCGTTCAAGACGGCCATCCTGGCCAGCCTTGCCTTCGGACATCGAGTTGGGCCGTGGGAAGTCCAATGTGAGGGAATAGAAGGGGTGACCTCAGGAGACATCGCAGAGGCACACGACAGAGGTTCGGTGATAAAGCTGGTCGGGACCGCCCGGCGCGTCGACGACAAAGTCGTGGCGACCGTTGGCCCACAAGCGCTGCCGGCTGACCATCCCCTCGCTGGCATCAACGGTGTCACCAACGCCATATTCATCGAGGGCCCGTCGGTTGGGAGACTTCTGTTCACTGGCCCTGGTGCGGGCGGCCAGCCCACATCGAGCTCGATGTTGGGTGATCTGATCCAAGTGGCTTCGCGCGGCCGGGGAAAACGAAGCTCCGCGAACGATCCACGAGTCCGACGCCAACTCCTCCACCGCTAGGGCTCTGAGGTTCCCGGCGTGGGCGGGTCAGCATCGGCCTCCATCGTCCGAGCACCCAGACTGACACATAGGTGGCCGGCGATTGCCGCCCGGTCACGTCTCGCGTAGCTGATCAGCGTTAGGCCCCGAGCCATTCCCTGATCTGCCTGACAGACGACTCGACGCTCGAGTTCGTGGTGTCCACCGTGAGGTCGGCGACCTCCTCAAACAACGCCGATCTGGCCGCCAGGTCTTCCTCAGGTGATAGTTGCCGACGATGTGAGCCCACTGACTGTCGCAGCTCGCGGACCGCTCGTCCTGCGGTGAGCCAGACACAAGTGGCCGTGGACAGCATTTGACGGGTTTCCCAATGGTCGATCACCGACGCCGCTGCTGCGACAACGATCGGGGCCTCCTGGCGCAAGGCGGCTACGAGCATCTCCAACTCCAAGCGATGTAGCTCCTCGACGCCTTGGTCCAGGGCAATCTCACGCCCGGTATGCCCGGTCGCGGCCAGAAGTTGTTGATCGGAGTCGATGAATGCGCATCCGAGTTGGTCGGCCAACATCCGGCCGACCGTGGTCTTCCCCGCCGCCATCTGACCTACCAGGACGATCCGGGTCACTCGATGCAAAGACCGCGATCGATCCAAGAGATGAGACCGTGGTCGTCTTCGATCGTGCTCGGCTCCACCAGGACCCATCCGGGCACGGGCCTGTCAGCGAATTGCAGCGACCGGACCCCCGTCCCAGCCAGAAGCATCTCCCATTCGTCGACATCGACCGTGACACAAAGGCACCCGTCGATGACCGCGGCGGCCATCGACCCGTTCAAGAAATACCCGACACCACTCAACACACGGCGGACCGTCACCTCACCTCGTTCGGTGAGAAGCTGACGTATCCGGGTTTCGAGATCTGGCATCGATGCGAATCTACGGCAGTCGAGTCGGCTCGATGCGATCGGGGGACTCGCCCGATGTGGGTCGATGGCTATCGGGGTGGTGGGGATGGTCGTCGTGTTTCTGCCGAGGGAGAGTGGTTGTTTGTGCCCTGATACCGATGACGCTGATAGTCGCAACACAGAGGACCTCTTGGCTGTAAGTTCAGATAAGCGTTGGTCGACTGTTTCACTCGTCGTGGGGTGAGCCTCAGATAGTGGGCCGCCCTCCGACGTAGCGGGCGATATCGAACCGGTCCATGGTCTGACCGATGCTCCACGGGGATGCGGGAGACCTGTTCAATAGATTGTGACACCCATCCCCTAAGGTCGTCGCAGCGACGAGAGGTGGGGCATGGGCGTAGGCAAATCGATGATCGAAGTCGTGGGCAACACCCCTGTCGTCAAGCTCAACAGGGTGGTGCCGGATGATGCCGCCGATGTGTTCGTGAAACTGGAGTGGTTCAACCCGACCGGCTCGTACAAGGATCGCATGGCCCTGGCCATGATCGAAGAGGCGGAAGCCCGTGGTGACCTCAGGCCGGGCATGACCGTGATCGAGTACACCGGCGGGAGCACCGGGTCCTCGCTCGCATATGTCTGTGCCGCCAAGGGTTACGCCTTCAAAGTGGTCTCCTCCGATGCCTTTGCCAAGGAGAAGCTGAGGACGATGACGGCCTTCGGTGCCGATCTCGTGATCGTGCCCAGCGACGACGGTCAGATCACGCCCGATCTCGTGCCACGGATGATGGACAAGGCGCGGGAACTGGCCGCCGAGCCGAACACCTATTGGACCGACCAGATGCGCAATCACGATTCGCTCGTCGGCTATCGCGAAGTGGGTGAAGAGTTGTTGGCGCAGATGGATCGTCCCATCGATGTGTTCTGCGCCGCCGTCGGTACTGCTGGGTTGGCAATGGGCGTCTCGGCGGCTCTCCATGAGGCGGGCTCGGCGACGAGGGTCGTCGTCTTCGAGCCGGCCTCCACGCCCGTGATCTCCAAGGGCGAAGTCGGTATCCACCATGTCGAGGGGATAGGAGTCGGTTTCATCCCGCCCCTGCTGGAAGAGAGTCTGTACGACGAGGTCATGGCGATAGATGAGAGCGAGGCCCGGCTGATGTCCCGGCGACTTGCCGCCGAGGAGGGTCTGCTCGCCGGGACTTCCACCGGTCTCAATGTCGCCGGTGCCATCCGACTGGCCGTGGCTGTGGGGAGCGGGCACACCGTGGTGACGGTGGCGGTCGACACCGGTCTCAAGTACCTGGGCGGAGATCTCTACAACCCCTGAGCTTCGTTCAGCCCGGTTTCTCCTCCAACGCCAACCTCTCTCTGATCGAGCCCATCACCCGCTTCGGGTACGGCGCTGACTCTCCCCGACCCTCGGCGAAATCGATCGCAGCGGCGATCTCGTCCCGCTGCGCAGCAACGTAGTCCCTATCGACGACATCACCATGACCGGGGATCACCACACCGTCGATCGACAGTTCCAGGCGACCGAGGGTTTCCACCCAGGCGTTTGGGAATGAGTCCCCGAAGGAAGGCGGAGCCCCCTCTTCTATCAGGTCACCCGCCACGCAGATGTCGTCGACCAACACCACTATGTCCGAGTCGGTGTGACCGCTCCCTGGATGCCAAAGCGTGACACGCCGCTCGCCAAGGTAGATGTCGAGCCGGTCGTCGAATGTGACTTGCGGTGGTGCTATGTCGACCTCGAGAAACAGGTGTCTCTCGTCTAGCGGGATCCAATTTTCAGTCGTGAGCTCGACCTTGACCTGCTCCCCATTGGCGAGCAGCTCGCCCCGGCAGCGGGTGTGCCCAACGATCCTCGACTCCGGGAAACGGGAATTGCCAAAGGTGTGATCCCAATGAAAGTGGGTGTTGACCAGCCAGCCAACCGGGCCCTGGGTCAAGGTTGCGAGGTCGGACCTCAGCTCGTCGGCGTCGGGATGGGTTGCTCGGCTGTCCACCACCATGACGTCGTCACCACCGATGATGGCCACGATGTTCTGATCGAGCCGTCGATATCTGCGTCGGAAGACTCCGGCGCCTAATTCTTCCCAGACCGACACCGGGCCGGCGCCTCAGCCCTTCGCCTCGCCGAGTGCCTCGTCGAACACCTGCAACGTGGTGGCTACATCCTCGTCGGTGTGCGCAGCGCAGACGAACCACGGCTCGAGGGCGTCCGGGCAGGGCATCACGCCACGCCGGATCATGCCGAAGAGGGTCTCCTCATAGAGGTTCTCATCGTGCTTGGCCGTGTCTCTGAAGTCATCGAGATCACCCTCACCGAAGAAGATGGAGAACATGGCCGGATGACCGATGGTCTTCCCCTCGATCCCATGATCGGCCATGACCCTCTCGATGCCTTCCATGAGGGCCCGCCCGACCTTCTCGATCTGGGCGTGTGGCTCTCCGGTGGTAAGTCGATCGACGGTTGCGGCGGCGGCCGCAGCCGCGATGGCGTTCCCCGAGTAGGTGCCGGCTTGGGCGATGCCGCCTTGCTTCCACCCCTCGGCCAAGTCGGAAGTCATGGCTATGGCAGCCACCGGGAAACCATTACCCAGAGCCTTGGCATAGGTGCCGATGTCGGGTTTCACCCCGAAATATTCGTTGGCGCCACCGACTGCGACGCGAAACCCGGTCTTCACCTCGTCGAAGATCAGCACGGCGCCGTGCTGATCACATAGATCTCTGAGACCGGCCAGGAAGCCCTCCTTCGGCATGATCCCAAAAGCGTTTCCCAGCATGGGCTCAACGATCACAGCTGCTATCCGCTCCCCCTCGTCCCGAAAGGCGCGTGTGGCCAGATCGAGGTCGTTGAAGGGAAGTGTGCGGATATAGGTGCGGATCGAGTCGGGTATCCCCGAGCTCGACTGCAGCGGGATCGGCCGGAACCGCGAACCGAGACCGGATACAGGAACGCCCGCCGTGGAGAACATGACATAGTCGTGAACCCCGTGATATTGGCCCTCGAATTTGAGCACGACGTCGCGACCGGTGTATCCGCGCGCAAGGCGAATGGCGTGCATCGTCGTCTCGGTCCCGGTGTTGGAGAATCGCATGGCATCGGGCCATTGCAGAGCCGCCATCACCTTCTCGGCCGCCTCGATCTCACGACGTTGTGTCATGGCGAAGCTGGAGGCCTCGGCGGCGGTCTCGGCAACGGCGAGCGAAACGGCCTCGTCTCCATGACCAAGGATGATCGGGCCAAAGCCCAATTGGAAGTCGATATAGCGCTTACCGTCCATGTCGAAGAGATGGCCCGCTTCACCATGGTCGATGACAATCGTGTCGTCTTCGCCCCAATAGCGGAACTGGCTCGACACCCCGTTGATCAGCACCTTCCGGGCCCTCTCGAACCACTGCTTTGTTTGATCACCCTGGAGGCTCATGTTCTCACTCCTTCCGGAACCACCACGGCTTGGGCACCAGCTCCAGGTTCCAGTGCACATGCCGCAGGGTCGTGAAACTGTCGAGTGCCTCGACACCCAATTCCCTCGCGTCCCCGCTCGCCCTCACGCCGCCAAACGGGGCGGCCAGGTTGTCGACCACGGGATCGTTGACCCAGACCGTACCTACCCGTAACTCACGGTAAGCCCTTTCGACCCTGGATGGGCTGGACGTGTAGATGCTCGCACCAAGGCCGTACGGCGTATCAGCTGCGAGTTCGAAGGCCGCGTCGTCATCATCGAACGACATGATCGGCATAACCGGGCCAAATGTCTCGTCACGCATCAAGTCCATGTCGTGATCGACGCCGGTCACCACCGTCGGCTCCATGAAGAATCCGGGGCGTTCCAACTCCGCCCCACCGGCGGCTATCTCGGCTCCCTTGGCCACAGCTCGATCAAGCATCTCGAGCACGCCTCGCCTCCTCGCTTCGCTCCGCATCGGCCCGATCTGGGTCTCTGCATCGAAGGGATCCCCGACCCGGATCGAGCTCGCTATCTCGACCGCGTGATCGAGAAATTCCTGATAGCTGTCGGTGTGGACATAGACCCGCTCGGTGGATGTGCAGACCTGACCGGCATTGAGGAACGAGGCCCACACCACACCCTCCGCCGCCACCCGCGGGTCGACGTCGTCGAACACCACGGCCGGGTCCTTGCCACCCAGCTCGAGGTGGGATGGTTTCACCAAGTTGGCACAAAGCCCGGCGAGTCGGCGGCCCACTTCGGTCGAACCGGTGAAGGCGACCATGTCCACGAGGGGGTCTGTGACCAAGCCCTCACCAATAGTTCGCCCCGGGCCCATGACAGTATTGACCACTCCTGGCGGCAGGCAGTCGCCAAAGATCTCGGCGAGCACGATGAGCGAGAGCGGGGTCTCGCTGGCGGGCTTGATCACCACCGTGTTTCCCATGGCAAGTGCGGGCGCCACTTTGAAGACGAGGAGCAAGAGCGGGTAGTTCCAGGGGACGAGACATCCAATCACCCCATACGGCTGGCGTAGAACGAGGGAGAGCTGGCCGGGATCGTTGGACGGGGCCACCCGGCCACCGGACACCCGCGCCAGCTCGGCGTACTGACGGAACAGGTCCCGGGCCATGTCTACATAGAGGTGGTTGCGTGTCAGGGGTCTCCCCGTCTCCCTGGTCAGCGCCTCAGCCAGCCGGTCGCGATCGGCCTCGATCCTCTCGGACACGGCAAGAAGCCGGGCGCTGCGCTCCGGTTGGGATGTGGCATGCCAAACCGGCTGAGCATGGGCCGCTGCCCCGGTGGCGGCGGCTAGTTGGCTTGGGTCGGCCGAGCTGAGAGACACATGTGCCCGGCCAGTGGCCGGGTCGATGACGTCAAACGAGGCGCCTTCTCCGCGCACCAGGGCGCCGTCGATCAGGAGATGGTCGGCCACGACCCCAATGATACTGAACAGCCATTCAGTCGGAAAGCGCATTGACTACGGTTCGACCATGGCTACGGATCTGAGACTCTTCATCGCCGGTGAGTGGACCGAGGGAACCGGTGACGACCACTATGAGGTTCGCTCGCCGGTCAATGGCGAGCACATCTACAACCTCCCCAAGGCTTCACAGAACGACATCGACCGAGCCGTCGTCGCCGCCAGGGAGGCCACCGAAGAAATGCGGCATTGGACCGCATTCGAGAGGGCGGACCTGTGCCTACGCATCTATGAGCTGTGGCAGACCCGCATAGACGAAGTGGCCCGAATCCTCTCCCTGGAGCAGGGCAAGCCGTTCGAGTCCGAGGCCAAGGACGACATCGCCGAGTCGGCCGACTACTTCCAGATCGCGGCCGAGGATGTCAAGCGCCTAACCGGCGAACTGATACCGACCACCAGCCGCCATCGCCGAATGTTCACCATGCGTCGGCCTGTCGGTGTCTGGGTGGCGATAACCCCTTGGAACTTCCCGGTGATGATCCCGATGGAATACGTCGGCCCCGGGTTGGCCACGGGCAACGCGATCATCGTGAAGCCACCCGAGTTCACCTCCTGGGCGCTCCTGGAGATCGCCAAGGTCTTCGAGGAAGCGGGTGCCCCTAAGGGGGCCATCCAGGTGATACCGGGTGCCGGTGACATCGGCACACGGCTCGTCACCCATGATGGGGTAGACGCCATCGGTTTCACCGGGTCATCGGAGACCGGAAAGAAGATCGTGACGGCCATGGGTCTGAAGCGCTCGATCATGGAGATGTCGGGCAACGGCCCCACGGTGGTCACCGCTGACGCAGACGTCGCCAAGGCAGCCGAGGCTGCGGTCTACGGCGCCTACTACAACGCCGGTCAAGTTTGCGTGGCCACCGAGCGGGTGATCGTGGTGGATGAGGTGCACGACGAGTTCGTCGAGGCAGCCCTCAAGGCGTCCGAAGTGGTGCGTCTGGGTGACCCTTTCGACAGCTCGATCAACATGGGCCCGCTCAACAACGAGGCCACCGCTTCGAAGATGGATCGCCACATCGCGGATGCCCTCGACAAGGGCGCCGAATTGCTCACAGGCGGCGGCCGCGCCGCCGGGTTCCCGACCGACCTCTACTACCGGTTCACGGTTCTGGACAACGTTCCTGAGACGTCTGAAGTGTCACAGCAGGAGTCTTTCGGCCCGATTGTCCCCATCCTGGGTGCCAGGGACGACGAGGACGCTGTTGGCATCGCCAACCGAACCCACCTGGGGCTGCAGGCGGCGGTGTTCACCAATGATCTGAGTAAGGCCTTCTGGTATGCGGACCGAATTCGCTCGGGGACGGTCATCGTCAACGACTCGACCGACTTCTGGGAGACGTTCCAACCCTTTGGCGGCGCTGCGGGCACAGACACCGGATGGGGGCGCCAGCGAATCGACGAGTTCACCGACCTGCAAACCGTGGTATTCGTGCTCAAGAACGACGAGTGAGCGCTCTCGGGCCGGGCCAAGTCGCTAGCCGACCGGGTGGCCCGGGCCCTTCACTCCTCGCCCATGGTGCTCGCCATGCCGGCGAAACCGCCACCGAACACTCCGAGCATGACACCGGGCAGTAGCGCTGTGGTGATGGCGCGGCCGATACTGATATCCGCGGCTAGCCATATGCCGATGCTCAGCAACACGAGCGTCACCGGCAAACCGATGAGGACTCCTTTGACTATCGCATGACCCATCCGGCCGCCTGCTGTTTCTTCGACGTGCTCTGACATCAACCCGAATAATGGCAGATGTCAGGCGACCTCGGTGGGTTCAGGCCGGACAACTTTGTCGGCGGGTAGCCCGAGACGCCTCACGGCCAGCACGAAGGGGAGCCTCATCGCGTAGATGACGCCGGCGACCATGTACCCGGTGCCCAGGGAGAAGACGTCTGCCACCCGTCCCAAGGCAGGCTGGGTGACAACACCACCGGCACTGCCCATGAGAGAGGCAAACGAGAGAACGGTGGCCCGTTGTTCCGAGGGGATGCAGTCGTTCATGTATGCCTGCTGCAATGGCCCGGACACCGCCCACAGGAGGGCCGTGACGGCCAGGAGAGCAATAGCCACCCAGAACCCGATCGGCACCTGGAGCATCTCGGCGAGGCCTACGCCGATCAGGGCGAGAGTGCCCAGTGTCACCTCCACGACGATGACACCAGTTCGCGATGAGAACACTCGCCTTACCAGCGGAACGGACGCCCCACCCACGATCTGGGCGATGGCAAAGATGGCCGCTGCAATCCCGGCCAGGTAGGTGGCATTCGGGTCCCCGAACAGCTGGAGCAGATAGGGCTGGAAGGCGTAGAAGACCCAGATGCCGACACCAGAGGCGAACGGGGCGCCCAACATGAACAGACGGATGGGTGGGTTGCCGAAACCGTGTTTTATCGATGAGCGCAGGATCGACCTGACTTGTGGGACGACCGCCTGGCCTCTCTGCGGCTCGTAGCCGAGATCGTGCATCCAAAGCCATGCGGCAACTATCACCGCCACCAAGAGGATGGAGCGCGCTGCATAGGGAAGGCCGAGATTGACCTGGCCGAGAAACCCGCCACCAATGGTGCCAACGAGGGTCGCCGCGCCCATCACGGTCTGACCTTTGCCGAACACGTTCTCGATCGGGCCCTTGAAACCGGTGGCGCTGAGTGCATCGACGAGCCATGCCTCTGTCGCCCCGGAAAAGAATGTGAAGCCAAGACCGATCAGGGCGGAGACGAGGATCCACCACCAGATGCCCGCCCCGACATACCAAAGCCCCAGATAGGCGGCAGTGGTGACCAACAGGGTGGCGGCGCCGAGGATGAAAGAGACCCTTCGACCGAAGGTGTCGGCCACGACACCGGTCGGCACCTCGAACAAGACCATTCCGGCCGTGAACGCGGCATTGGCCACGAAGGCCTCGGTCAACGTGAGACCGGCATCCAGGAGAAAAAGAGTGTTGATTCCCCAAATCAATGACGCGGCAAGGGTCTGGAGCAGCATCAGGACCAGATAGATCCGCTGGATGCGATCTGACGTCATGAATGATCCTCGGGAGTCGGGTCGGTTACCGTAACGAGCCGATGTTCACGCCCTATGAACAAAGAAAAGGCGAGGTTCCTTTCGCCTCTTCGGAATATATCTCTTTCGCCTCGAGAGACTCGTTTCTCGGCGTGCCGGCCGTGAAGATCGACGATCTCGGAGATGGCGACGTGGTGATCGTGGGCGCACCTTTCGACTGGGGCACCTCCTACCGTCCCGGTGCCCGTTTCGGTCCTCAGGCGATCCGTAGTGCCGACTACGGAGCCATGGACGGATATCGCCCCCATTTGCCCACCGGGATCGACCCACTCGGCCTCTTGGGCGTGGTGGACGTCGGCGACGTCTACGTGCGACCGGGCGAGCTCGAGCTTTCCATCGAGCGGATAGCCGACACGGTCGAGCATCTTGCTGCCGCCGGGAAGGTGCCGATCATCCTCGGCGGGGACCACACGATCACCTGGCCCGATGCGCTTGGTGTGGCCAGGGTCCACGGCTTTGGCGAGGTGGCCCTGATCCATTTCGATGCGCACGCCGACACAGGTTTCACCCAAAACGGCTCACTGCTGGGCCATGGCACTCCGATGCGCCGGCTCATCGAGTCTGGCGCCGTGCCCGGGCATCGCTTCGTCCAGATCGGGCTCCGTGGCTACTGGCCGGAGCCGGAAGTGATCCAGTGGATGCGTGAGCAGAAGATGCGCTCCTACCGCATGGACCAGATCGTGGAACGGGGCCTCACTGCCGTGGTCGACGAGGCGGTGGAGTATTCATTGACGGGTGGCGCCAAGGGTGTGTTCATCAGTGTCGATATCGATGTAGTCGACCCCGGTCTGGCGCCAGGCACGGGAACACCCGAGCCGGGTGGCCTCAATTCGCGGGAGATCCTCGACACAGTCCGACGTCTGGCCGCTGAGCTGAATGTCCTCGGTGCGGATGTGGTGGAGGTTTCCCCACCCTATGACGGACCGGGGGAGCAAACCGTATACCTGGCCAACCGGGTGGTCCTCGAGATCCTGAACGGCATGGCGGAGAGGAAGAGCGAGCTCAACCCTTGATGAGGTTCAAGCTCAACGGATAGTGATAGAGCTGGCCTTTCGAGGCCTCGACGGTGGCGAGGAGGGCGAAGACCATTTCTAGGACGACCAGGATCAAAAGGCCCACCAGGATCAACACCGTTATCACCAGTCCCACGATCGTGAGTGCGGCCACGAACGCCACTGCCACACCGACCATGAAGTAGATCAACAGCGAGATCTGGAAGTTGAGCGCCGCCCTGGCATGTGGCTCCACCACCGGATCATCCCGACGTATCAGCCAAACGACAAGTGGGCCGACGACCGACGGAATGCCCACCAGCTGGACGAACGCAGAGGCATGGGCGATGACCCGCCAGGTCTGTTGATCCGATGTGGCCAGTTCTGCCGTCATCCCCTCAACTCTAGGGACCGGCCTGATAATCGGGATTGGGCCAAACGATCAGTGCAGCCCAGCCGTCATCAGCCTCATCCTCTATGTAGTTCTCCAACAGCCCCTTCACCTCGAAACCGTTGGACAGTTGGAATGTCAGCGTCGGATCGGTCAATTCACCTGCCACCACCTTGTCGACGTAGCGGTCGATGCTCATCTCGGACTTATGGTCGAAATAGCCGGGGAGCGACCCACCGGCGATGATCCCCTTCTTGTTGTCCCGAGCCACCAAACCCTTACGCTCGACATACAGCATCTTGCCGATGCCCCTGCCCCGATGCTGCGGGAGAACTGTGATGTCGGTGCCGTAGTACCAATGACCTGAGGGGTCGTGGTTGCCGCACTGATGCTCACCTGTGATCTCGGCAATGTCGTGTTGGGGGTGGTCGAAGTCGAAATCGAGGTATATCCCCGCACCCATCCCCACCGGTCGACCGTCGATCAGGGCCACGAAGTAGCCCTCCGGGAAGATATCCGCGTAGGCCTCGATATCCTCTTTCGAGAGGAGGTCCTCAGGGTTTGCCATCGGGAAGCAGGCCAGCTCTATCTGCTCCAGAGCCGGCGCCATCTCTCGCACCAGGTTGACAATCACGACCTCACTCAAAGGCGAAAGGTCTCCCAGTCGCGATCGCCGGGAACGCCCCAGACGGAATCGAGTCGCCGCTCACCGGGCCAGATCTTGACGGCCCCGCAGGTGGCCACGTCGCTCGCGGCGGCGGCGCGGCGTGCGATTGCCGGGTCGGCGAAGAATGCGTCGAGGTCGGCCAAGAGCTTTGCTCCCTTTTCGAGACGCTCCTGGCTTCCCGAGATGTGCTCGTCCGTGCGCTCACCTTCCTCGCCCTTTGTCGTCTCGTCGAGGCAATGGTTGGTGTGGACGAACGCCCGATGCTCGACGGGTGTCACCCTCACCGAGCCGGGCATCGCCTCGATGTTCACGCCTGAGCCGGTCGGCCCCATGAGCAGGTAGTTGTGACCACCGGCCAGGTCGGCTTCCAACACGACCGAAACAGCCCCATCGAGAGACGTCTGCTGGAGAACCTTCCTCACCACGAATGGCCAGGTGACGCCGGGTTTGCCACGAGAGGTCAGATTGTTGATGCCGATGGCGATCCCGGCCTCGTTCATTCCGATCTGCCCGAGGCAACCAGCCGTGGTCTGGACCATCGCGGAGGGGCCGCTGACCGGGTCCAGCTTGAGCATCACCACATAGTCGGCAGCGGAGGCATGCATGTCCCAGGTCTGGGCAAGCACACCCGCCGCAGGGTCGAGGACCGCAGTGCAATCGTCTTCAACCGGAGCCTCGAGGCCGCGGGATCGAACCACGTCGACGAGATCTGTGAAGCCTCCCACCACAACGGCCTCCTGGGGCGTGATCCCAGCCGCGTCCGCGAGGGCGAGCATCTCCTCATAGAGGGTGGGCGAATAGTCGGCGTGGTGGGTCAGGGTTTGCGATGCGAGATCCAGCACCATCTCGGTCGGCGCCGACCGCCCGGCCCAGGTGGAGTTACCGGAAAGACCCAGCCGGTCGTCGAGATATGACCGGATTAGCGGCCCGCACTCGGTTCCGTGGGCCCTCCCAAAATCGGCCGGTCCCCCATAGATCTCCATCACACGAAGTGATCCGGTTCTCATCCCGACAACGGTACCTCGGGGAACCGTTGTGAGCACACACCGCGTCCAAGTCCCAAGCCCCATGGGTTTCACGAGAGGAGACGCAAATGAGACGACTGATAACGATCCTGCTGCTGGGGGTGATGCTCGGAGCGTGTGCCGGCACTTCAACCGCCAGCTTCGACGAGGTATCCGCAGACCTTGGGACGGGGAGCCCACCAACAACAGCCGCAATGCAGCAGGGGGCCACGGAGGACCAAGACTCGCCGGGAACCTTCGATGTGGCCATTGAAGTCGGCCAGGATCGCAAGGTCATACGCCAGGCCCACCTGGAACTGCAGGCCGACGACACGAGGGCCGCCTACGACCGGATCGTGGAAATCGCAGAGTCCGCCGGCGGATTCATCGCCAACGCCAACGTGTACCCCGTCAACGGCAATGACGACCAACCGAGGGTGACGATGGTGCTTCGCATACCCGCAGACCGTCTGGCGGCGTCCATCAGCGAGATCAAGGGGTCGGTCGAAGAGGTGATCACCGAATCCCAGGATGCCCAGGATGTCACGGAGCAGTACGTCGACCTCGAGGCCAGGCTGACCAACCTAACCGTGCTCGAAACAGAGCTTCGGGCCCTCCTCGAAGAGGTGCGCAAGCAGCCCGATGCCGATCCCGACAAGTTGCTGCGTGTCTTCACCGAGATCTCGAGCACGAGGGGTCAGATCGAGCAGATCCAGGGGCAGATCAACTATCTGGACAACGTCGTCGACCTCGCCTCGGTGGATGTCACCCTCACGCCGACACCGGCCGTCGTGCCGATCGTCGAAGACACATGGCGACCTGTGGAAGTGGCCCGGGATTCTCTCCGCAGCCTGGTCCACGGGATGCAGAAGGTGGCCGAATGGGCGATCGGGTTCGCCATATACGCGCTGCCGATGCTGCTGCTCGTTGCCGGGTTACCGCTATTGGCTCTCTTCCTGATCTATCGGCGGTGGCGACGTCGCCACCCCAGCACCACATCGGCGGTTCATGCCGAGACCGCCTGAGTAGCGGAGACCCCCATGGCCTGGGGCCATGGGGGTCTCCCACGATCGATCGGAGTCAGAGGGTCAGCTCTTCGCCTGCGCCAGATAGTCGGTGAAGTTGATCTCGTAGTCCCCGGTGTCCTCGATCACTTCCAGTTTCTCTGCTGTGTCAACGTTGGAGTAGAAGTCGATGACTTCCTGGTCCACGAACTCCAGGGACGCCTCGTTCGGGCTCCCGTAGTAGTTCCAGTTGGTCAGAGCCGCGCCATTCTGGGCATCGAGCAGGTAGTTCATGAAGGTGAACGCGGTGCAGGGATGCTCGGCGTTGGCCGGGACCGCCATGTTGTCGACCCAGAGGGTGGCACCCTCCTTGGGGAGGATGTAGGTGAAATTGTCCGGATTGTCGGCGTCGCCGATCGACACGATCATGTTGCCCGAGTACCCATGAGCCACCGCGACCTCGCCGGCCACCAGCGCCTCGTCATATTGATCGGAGTCGAATGTGGCAATGCCGGGCTTGGCCTCCCGAATGACGTCGGCGGCCTTCTGGAGATGGCCGAGGTCTGTGTCATTAAGTGAGTAACCGAGGTACTCCAGGGCGGCGCCCATGGCTTCTCTCGGGTCGTTGAGCACGGACACTCCGCCGGGATAGTTGGCGGTCAGCTCGGGATCGAAGATCAGGGCCCAGCTGGGGTCGAAGTCCTCGCCCACGATCGACAGGTTCACACCGAGGCCGGTGGTCCCGTATTGATATGGCGTGGAGTACTGGTTCCCCGGGTCGTAGGGCAACTCTGTGAACCTCTGCGAGATGTTGGCAACGTTGGGCACGGCATCTGTGTTGATCGGAGCCAGCAAGCCATTCTGGATCATGATCCCGACCATGTAGTCGGAGGGGACTATGAGGTCATAGACGGCACCGGCCTGCATCTGGGCAAGCAGCGCCTCATTCGACTCGTAGAAGTCCTCCACCACATCGACGCCATATTGCTCTTCGAAGGCGGAGATCAGATCGGGGTCGATGTATTCCGACCAGTTGTAGAAGTTGAGGTTGCCGTCGGTCCCATCCAACGCGCAACTTGCCCCGGTCGCTCCACTCGGGCTCTCCCCGCCATCGGAGCTGCCGCTGGTTGTCTCTGTGGTATCGCCACCTCCACAGGCAGCTATCACAATTGCGATGGCTGCGAGCAGGGCAACGAACGTCGTCGTTCTTCGCATGTCTCCAGTCCTCCCAGGAAATCGAGTCAGCGACCCATGTCGCGAAGATAACCTTATCCCGCACCATGAGATCGATGAAAGCCAAAGCGGCGGCCGGGGCTAATCGGCGGTGAGCTCCTCCCGGAGCGCCTCGGGGTCCGAGAAGGCCTGGGCGCGGGCCTCCGCTCCACGCTGGAAGATCAAGGAGATGGCCACCAGCACCATCGATGCCACCAGCATCACCGTGCTCACTGCGTTGATCAGCGGAGTGACACCCCGCCGGACCAGCCCGAACACGTACACCGGAAGGGTGGTGGCGCCCGAGCCCGAGACGAACTGGGTGACAACCACGTCATCGAGTGAGAGGGTCAGGGCGAGTAGGGCGCCTCCGGCGACCCCGGGGGCGATCAACGGAAGCGTCACCCTCCGGAATGTCTTCCAGCGTGTCGCATAGAGATCGGCGGCGGCCTCCTCGAGTGAGTTGTCCATCTGTGCCAATCGGGCCCGGACTACCACGGCCACAAAGGAGATGCTGAAGGCGATGTGGGCCAGGGTGATGGTGCCCAACCCTGTCGAAATGTGGATCCCGAAGAGGTCGTTGATGACACCAAACGCCTGAAAGAAGAAGATGAGCAGCATCACGGCCATCGTTACGTCGGGGATGATGATGGGCAGATAGGCGATACCGTCGAGGGCACCGCGCCCCCGAAACCGGTAACGCTCGAGGGCGATTGCAAGCATGGTCCCGAGGACCGTGGAGATGATCGTGGAGAAGAAGGCGACGATCAATGAGTTCCTCAGGGTGCCCATCACACGGTCGTCCTGAAACATCTCGCCATACCAGCGAAAGGACGGCTGGGTCCAGATCCCCACGTTGTTGTTGTCGTTGAACGAGAACACGATCAAGAGCACGATGGGTGCGTAGAAGAACAGATAGACGAGCCAGGCATTGGCCGCCAACAAGCGGTCGATCGGGCCCTTTGGCGCAGTCCCCTCGTTCACAGCGTCTTCGCCCCGGCCCGGAAGTAGTAGAGCGTGGCGAGAAGCATCACGAAGATCACAGCAAATGACACGGCCGACCCAAAAGGCCAATTACGGGCGGCAAGGAACTGACTCTGGATGTAGTCGCCCAGCAGCACAGTGCGTGCCCCACCGAGCAGGGCGGGTGTCACATAGGCACCAAGGCTCGGGATGAACACCAGGATCGACCCTGCCACGACACCTGGCATCGACAGTGGGAACGTGACTTTGCGAAACGCGGTCCAACCATCGGCATACAGATCTCTGGCGGCCTCGACCAGGCGCCAATCCATCCTCTCCAGGGCGGCATAGAGGGGCAGCACCATGAATGGCATGTACCCGTAGACCAGGCCGATGAGGACAGCGGTGTTGGTGAAGAGCAGACGAATCGGCTCGCCGCCGAGCGCCTGACTCAACTGGGAAATCGGGCCTTCCGAACCGAGGATGACCCGCCAGGCATAGGTGCGAACCAGGAAATTGGACCAAAACGGGATCATCACGAGTACCAACAGGACATTGCGGGTCCTTGGTGCCCGTGTGGCGATGAAGAAGGCAAACGGATATGAGAAGCCGAGGCAGATAGCGGTGGTCGAAAGCGCCAGGATCAACGACCGCATGAAGATCTTCAGAACCTCGCCGGAGAACAGCCTCTGGTAGGAGTCGAGGTTCCAATCTCTCAGGACGGTCAGGCCCGTCGAGTCCCTGGTGGCGAATGAGTAGACGAAGACGAGGATCAAGGGAACGACGAAGAAGATGATCAGGTAGGCAAAAGCCGGCAGCGATATGAAGAATCCCCGTCGCGACTCGGCTCGCTTGGCAGCCTTCTCCAACTCGGGAGTGACGGTTTCGATGTCCGGCGGCCCGGAAGTGGTGGTCGGCGCCGTCATCAGGCCAGCACCAGGTTGGCTGCCTTGGGATTCCACACCAGATAGGCGTCCTCGCCCACCTCGTAGAGGGAGACCCCGGGCCGATTCTCTTCCTTGACCTCGATCTCGGTGCCGGTCCCGGCATCGACGTCATAGAAATACACGTCCCCGTAGTACATGCGACGAGTGACCCGGACACGGACCCTGTTGTGGCCGGCCGGTACCTCCTCGTCGAGGTCGTAGAGAGACATGCGCTCGGGGCGGAGGGCGAGGGTCACGTTGTCGCCGGCGTGGGACGCTGACTCGACGATGCCGATCTCGACACCATTGCCCAGTCTTCCCATATTGGCGCCAGAGACAATGACGTCCAGCAAATTGATGTCCCCGATGAAGTCCGCGACGAACCTGGAGGTCGGGCGTTCGTAAATGTCCTCCGACCTACCGACCTGAAGCAAGCGGCCATCACTCATGACCCCGATGCGATCCGACATCGTCAACGCCTCTTCCTGATCGTGGGTGACATAGATGAATGTGATACCCACCCGTCCCTGGAGATCCTTCAGCTCGACCTGCATCGCCTGTCTCAGCTTGAGGTCGAGAGCCCCCAGGGGCTCGTCGAGAAGGAGCACCTCCGGTTCGTTGACCAATGCCCGCGCCAGCGCCACACGTTGCTGCATGCCGCCAGAGAGCTGGCTGGGACGGGCATCGGCACGGGCGGAGAGCTGCACCTGGTCGAGGACCCTGGCCACCCTCTGCTGGACCTCTGACCGCTCGACCTTCTTCATCGTCAGCCCAAAAGCGACGTTCTCGGCCACGGACATGTGCGGGAACAGCGCATATGACTGAAAGACCGTGTTGATCGGCCTCTCGTTGGGTGGCTTCAGGCCCATCTCGCTCCCGTGAACCCTGACACTGCCCTCGGTGGGGAACTCGAACCCGGCGATCATCCTCAGAGTGGTGGTCTTGCCGCAACCCGAGGGCCCCAGCAGGGAGAAGAACTCGCCATCGTTCACGGTGAGGTCGAGATCCTCCACCGCCACCACATCATCACCGAACCGCTTGGTCACCCCTGCGAGCTCGACCGCCGGCTTGTCCATTCAATCCTCCTCGAAGACCACCCGTCCATCCACCACGGTCATCGCCACGGCCGCGTCCCGAATAGGCCCGCCGGCCATGGGATCCCGGTCCAGGACCACCAGGTCGGCGAGCATACCTTCGGCGAGGCTCCCGCTGACTTGCTCACGGTGATTCACGTAGGCGGAGCCGGCGGTGAATGCGGTGAGTGCGTCCAGGAACGTGATCTGCTCCCTGCCATTCAACGGTGGCAGCTCAGGTCGGGTGGGGTTGCGCCGGGTCACTGCAATCTCGATTTGGGCCATTACGTCGGCGGTGGAGACGCCCCAGTCCGAGCCCATGGCGAGAGTTGCCCCCGAGCGAAGCAGGCTGCCGAAAGGGTATTGCCACTCCGAGCGCCCTCCGCCGAGGAAGGGCTTGGTGAGCTCGCTCTGGTCCTCACCATCCTGCGCCCAAAGTGCCTGGGCATTGGCCGTGACACCGAGCAGCCGGAAGCGCGGTATGTCGTCGGGATGGACCACCTGGATATGAGACATGTGGTGGCGATTGGACGTCCAGCCGTTCTCGAGACGGGCCGCCTCGATCGCATCCAGGCCGTTGCGCACCGCCGCGTCGCCAATGGCATGGAAGTGGCACGAGAAACCGAGCCGATCCAATTCGGTCACGACCTCCTTGAGATGAGACGGGTCGATGAAATCGATCCCACGATTCGTCGTGGTGCCGCCGTCGCGATCCAGGTAGGGCTCGAGCATCGCGGCGGTGTTGGTCTCCACGACACCATCGAGCATCAACTTCACCGAGACAGGGCGATACTTGCCCAGGCCCTCTTCCCTCAGCGCTGCCAAGCCGTCGACCTGCCCGAGACCCGCGCTGCGCTCCCACCACAGCGCCCCCAGAGGATTGCCGATCAGATCATCCGACTCGGCAAGCGACCGGTATGCCTGGTGGACGAGATGATCGACATGGGCGTCCTGCCAGCTGGTGATCCCCTTGGAGAGGAGATAGTCCTGACCTCGGAGGATCCCCCGTCGCACGTCGTCCAGGGTCAGCTCGGGCATGACGGCCAGCACCAGTTCGGCGGCCCCCTCATGGAGGGTTCCCTGTGGTTCGCCCGCGGCGTCGCGCTCAATTCGCCCGTCGCCGGGATCGGGGGTGGAGGCCGTGATCCCGGCCAGAGCGAGGGCAGCCGAGTTGGCCCAGGCACCATGGCCATCAGCGTTCCAGACCATCACCGGCCGATCGGGGACCACGGCGTCGAGGAGCTCCTTTGGTGGGCAACCGTCACGAAACCAGGTCTGCTGCCAGCCGGCCCCCCTGATCCAGGCCAGGTCAGGGTGGTCGCGGGCGTAGCCTGCCACGTACTGGACCGCTTCGGCCGGATTGGCACAACCGTCGAAGCAGCACTCGAGAAGATCGAGGCCACTGCTCGAGGGATGAACGTGAGCGTCCTGAAAGCCGGGTGAGAGCAAACGCCCTGCGAGATCGACCACGCGGGTGCCCTCTCCGATCGACGGCACGACGTCGGGCTCGCCACCAAGCGCCGAGATCCGCCGACCGGTCACGGCAAGAGCCCTCACGAAGCTTCGGGCCGGGCCGGCGGTGTAGATCGGGCCGTTCAAGAACACAAGATCCGCTGGCATCGAGGCAGCGTAACCCTGCCCACTACCGAGGCAACGCACTGCCGGAGCCGGTGTTCGCTGCACTAGCCTCAGCGACATGTCGTCCTTTTGGCACCCCTTTGCAGAAATGGCCAAGGTGCAGCACGCACCCTTCATCATCGACCACGGCGAAGGCATCTATGTCTTCGACGAGAAGGGCAGGCGCTATCTCGATGCAGCGGCGTCACTGTGGTACATGAACGTCGGCTACGGCCGTGAAGAGATCATCGACGCCATGGATGCCCAGATGAGGAAGATCCCGGCCTTCCACGCCTTCATCGACTACGCCACCCGCCCGCCGATCGAATTGGCCGGCAAGATCGCCGCCGTCTCTCCCGACCCCGGATCCAAGGTCTTCTTCGGCTCCGGAGGGTCCGATGCCGTTGACACCGCAGCGAAGATGGCGCGTCGATACTTCAATGCCGTCGGGCAGCCGGATCGAACGGTATTCATCTCGAGGGAGTGGGCCTATCACGGCATGCACCCCTACGGGACGTCTTTGGGTGGGATGGAGCCGAACAAGGCGGGCTATGGCGGTGATCTGGTGGGCGACGTGGTGGTGGTCCCCTTTGACGACTCCGAAGCCGTCGAGAAGGCAATCGACCATGCCGGAGCAGACCGGATCGCAGGCATGTTCGTCGAGCCGGTAATCGGTGCGGGTGGCATCAGGCCGGTGAGTCCCGACTACTTGCGAACCGTCCACGACATGGTCAAGGCCGCGGGCGGTCTGTATGTGTCCGATGAGGTGATAACCGGCTTCGGACGTGCCGGCGACTGGTTTGCGGCAAACCGCTTTGGCCTCGAGCCCGATTTGATCACGTTTGCCAAAGGCGTCACCTGTGGATACGCACCTCTCGGCGGCGTGGTGGCCTCACCGAAGGTCGCCGAGCCCTTCTTCGAGACTCCTGGGCTCATGTTCAGACACGGATACACCTACTCGGGACACTCGACAGCTTGCGTTGCCGGCATCGTGGTGATGGATATCCTCGAGCGCGAAGGTCTGATCGCCCGGGCCGCCGAGTTGGAGGAAGAGCTCTACCAGGCCCTTCTCCCACTAGAGGAGCTGCCGGTGGTCGATCATGTCCGGCGTGGAGTCGGCGCCCTCACTGCCGTCCAGATGGCGGTGGGCGACGATGAGACACTCCCCTATCGGGCAGCGGCGGCCTGTCGCGAAGCGGGCGTCCTCACCCGTGCAATGGGTGGTGGCGCGCTTCAGGTGTCGCCCCCGTTCATCATGACCTCCGAGCAGGTCGAAGAGATGGCAGCTCTCTTCCAGGCTGGTCTCGGAAGTCTGTGAAACAGTCCCCTTTTTGGGTCGAGGAATACCCGCGCCCGCATGGCCTCACGAGCGAGCTCCCCGATGAGTGCGACTTCCTCGTCATCGGCTCCGGCCTGACCGGGCTTTCTGCGTCGTTGCGCCTCGCCCGGGCGGGGCGCTCGGTAGTCGTCATCGATGCCGGTGACATCGCGTCGGGAGCGTCCTCGATCAACGGCGGCATGGTGTCACCCGACATCAAGGCGGGAATCCGCCACATCTTCGATCGCTACGGGCCTGAACTGGGCCGGGAAATGTGGCACGCCACCGTTCGGTCAGTCGACATCGTCTCCGACCTCTGCGCACGCGAGGGGATCGATGCGTTGATCTCTCGTGGTGGGATGGCGGCGCTCGGACGGGGCGAGACCTCGCACACAAGCTTTCAGAGAAGCGTGGATTGGTATCGGTCGAACATCGGCGTCGAGTGGGAGGTGCTGGGAGAGGACCGAATCGGGGAGGTGGTCGGCGGGGACTTCTTCACGACCGCCCTCCTCGAGCCCGAGGGGTTCGGGATCCAGCCTGCCAGGTTCGCGTTCGGGATGGCGGAGAGGGTGGCCGCGTCCGGCGCCATCCTGGTCGAGCATTGCCAGGCCATCGCCGTCGACCGATCGCCAAGGGCCGGCTTCGAGGTCGAGACCAGTCTCGGGCCGATCAAGGCAGGCGAGGTGATCCAGGCCACCAACGGCTACACGACCAACGAGCCCAACCCACATCTGGCGAGTCGGGTGGTGGCAATTGGCTCCTACATAATCGTCACCGAGCCCCTCGGCCCCCGCGCCGCAGAAGTGTTTCCATCCGGATCGATGACATACACCAAGAAGAGACTGCTCAATTACATGCGGCGGACTCCGGACGACCGGATCCTCATCGGTGGCCGTCGGAACCTGCACCCGGGCTTGGACCTGGCCGAGTCGGCCGCAGACCTGAGACGCCAGATGCTCGGGTTCTTCCCCGACCTGGAGGATTGCGAGGTCACGCACGTCTGGGGTGGCAAGCTCGGCGTTCCCTTCGATCTCGTCCCCCATATGGGTCGTATCGACGGAAGCTGGTACGCGATGGGCTACGGGGGCCATGGTGTGGGCCTCTCCACGCTGCTGGGCCACGATCTGGCAGGGATGCTGCTCGACGAGGATCCCCCAAGTGTGTTCACCAAGGTGCCACACACAACCCGGCTCTATTACAACGGCAAGCCATGGTTCCTCGGTCCGGCCTCGGTTCTCTATCGCACCTTGGACCGAATCGGCCGATAGGGTCCCGGCCATGAGCTTCCCCGAAACCCCCGCATATGCAGAAGACAGCCAGGCGTCGACGGCCCTCGTGCTGGGAATCCTGGGAATCGTTTGCTGTCAGCCCCTAGGACCTTTTGCCTGGGTAATGGCCACCAACGAGATCAGCGGGATCCGGTCGGGTATGAGAAGCCCGACCAACGAAGGGACCGCCAATGCGGCGCGGATCCTCGGGATAATCGGGACGGTGCTTCTCGCCGTCGGTGTGATCGTGGGAATACTCGTGATCTCGGGCGTGATGGTGACCCAAGTGCGTATTTTCCGATGATCAGCGGATGGCGCGATCGATTGATCGTCGCCGGACCGATCGCGGGGATCGTGTCCCTGGCCATCATGTCTCCCGCGGGCGACGGCCTCACAACCTGTCCATTTGCGCTCCTGACCGGCATGGCATGCCCGGGATGTGGAATGACACGGGCCTTGTCACATCTCCTCCACGGGGACATGACCACAGCGCTGATCTACCACCCGCTCTCGCCCCTGGCCCTAACTCTGGGGTTGGCGGCATGGGTCTGGTATCTGTTGCGGCGAACCGGGCGAGTGGGGCCCCTCGGGCACCGCACCGTCAACCTGGTTCTGTTATCGAGTGCCGCCCTGCTGCTGGCAACATGGGTTGTGAGATGGGCGTCAGGGACTCTGCCGCCGGTTTGACCCGACCCCGGAATACCCAGAAGATCACTGCCGTGGAGAAGGCCACGAGACCCATCACGGCCGGCACCATCCACTTCGACCCGGTCAGCAGGGACACCGTCTCGCCCACGGGCGCCCGCCCTCCCCTCGGGTCTGTGATCCACGACCCGATGCGGAGGAAGATCGAGAACGAAAGGGCACCGAGTGCAAACCGGTTGAGGAGGCTTCTGAGACCGGTCATACGATCCTCCGTCGCCAACACGTAGGCAGAGCCCGCGCCGAGCATGGCGAGAATCGCCAGTATCGCGGCGGTCCCGAGACGGGTGGCCAGCGGAGATCCCGGGCCGATGATGGCGCCCTGTGAAGGCTGTCGGATGACGATCGGGTCCAACTTCGATATGGCGGAAGAGACCTGCGCATCGGTGGCGGGGACGCCGGCATCATTTAGGGAGGCCGATATCTCACCGGCCACCGGGGCCAGCACCGAGGCCACGTCGACGGCCGATCCGGCCGGGTCAGTCGAAGCGGCTGCGACTACGGCTTGGGCCACTAGCTCACCCAGGACGGGCGTGAGCGCAGGGCTCTCGAGAGCCTGCTGGGCCGAGCTCTCGGCGGTCACTTGGTCCGCACCGGAATCGACCAACTCGGTCTCCAGCCACCCGGTGAACCGGTCGGCCACCAGGCGGCTGGTCGATAGCGGGCTGAGTGAGTTGGCCAGCTCGTTGGTGTCGGAAACCACCGCCCTTCCCCAGACGCCCACGAGCAGAACAGTCGCAGACAGCCCAAACAGCCATCCGGCGATTCCGGATGCGAGCGCACTCCTCTTTTGACTCAATTGATCACCAGAGCCGGGTTGGTTCTGATACGGGGCCGCTTCTCGATCACTGCGCCGGCCAGTTTCTCGAATTCGGCCTCCGCGTCCGACCCAGGGGCGGCCACGGCAACCGGATGGCCCTGATCAGCACCGCGTCCCATGGCCGGTAGCAGGGGGATCCGCGCCATCAAGTCGACGCCGAGCTCTTCGGCCAGAGAGGCACCGCCACCGCTCCCGAACAGCTCATAGCGGATGCCGTCGTCACCGGTGAACCACGACATGTTCTCAACCACGCCGATCACCTGCTGATCCACCTCGGCAGCCATGAGGGCCGCCCGGCGTGCCACGCGTTGGGCGGTCGGCTGAGGTGTGGTGACCACGAGCGCCTGAGCGCGAGGGAGGAATTGGGCCATCGAGATGGCGATATCTCCCGTGCCCGGGGGCATGTCGACGATGAGGAAGTCCAAGTCATCCCAAAAGACGTCTTTGAGGAATTGCTCGATGGCCCGATGAAGCATCGGGCCTCGCCAGATGACGGCCTTGTCGTCGCCGACGAAGTAGTCCATCGACATCACCTTCACATCGTGGGCAGTGGGTGGGATGATCGACTGACCGATCAAGGTGGGTGGCTCGCTCACGCCGAGCATGCGCGGGATGGAGAAACCCCAGATATCGCCGTCGACGATCCCAACCATCTTCCCGGTCCGGGCCAACGACACGGCCAGGTTCGTACTGACCGAAGATTTCCCCACGCCCCCTTTGCCCGAGGAGATCGCCAGCACCCTGGCTCTCGAGCCCGGCTCACCGATACCGGCGCCAATCTCGTCCTTCAGCCCCTGGATCCACGCCTCCGCCGCTTCCTCGGCCATCATTTCCACATTCACGTCTGCGCCACGGCCATAGGGTTGCAACGCTGTCTGGAGACGTTCGTTGAGACGATCCATCGGGGTCTGGGCCGGCATGAGCAATTCGACCTTGACCTTCCCCGATACCTTCTTCTCCACCGACTTCACCAGCCCCAGGGCGCCCAGGGTCCTGCCCACGAACAGTGGTGACTCGATGGACGCGACGGCCTCGAGCACATCGGTGTTGGATGACATATTTCCCCTACGGCGGCAGTGGTTAGAAGCCCGGCCCAACTATAGTTTTGGACAGTTGATACCCCTCATGGACACCACGACACTCAACGCCCGGATCTCAGATCTCACCTCGGCGCTTGGTGATCCGACCAGGCGGGCCATCTATATCGCGGTCAGGGAATCGGCGGAGCCGTTGACGACTTCGAATGTGGCCGCCCTGTTCGACATCCACCCCAATGTGGCCCGCCATCACCTCGATCGCCTAGCCGATGACGGCTATCTCAAGGTGAGCCACAGACGACCTTCGGGGAAGGGCGGACCTGGTGCTGGTAGGCCGGCCAAGTGTTATCAGGCGACAGCCAAGGAGGTCTCGGTTCATTTCGCCCCCCGGCGGTTCGAAATGCTGGTGGAGATGCTGATCAGGATCCTCGATGATGTGGCGCCCGACAACCTGGCGCAGGTCGCCGAACAGGTCGGCCGAGCATACGGACAGGAAATCGCGGCGGAGATCGGGGCACCCGAAGAGCCCGGGTATGACGGGGCGGTACAAGCCGTAGCCACCGCCATGACGGGTTTGGGTTTCTCCGTCGACCCCGATGCAGCAGGTCAGCGCCTCCTCACATCCCACTGTCCTTTCGGCGAGGCCGCCACCAGCCATCCCGAGGTGATCTGCTCTCTCGACCGGGGAATAGTTGCCGGGTTGTTCGGAGCCCTCTCCTACCGCTGCGACCCGGTGGTGATCCCCCACACCGATCTCGAAGACGACTGCGTCACCAAGGTCCCAGTCACGATCGGCTGAAGACCCGCGGTCACTGAATCGAAAAGATCGCTTCTCTTTGCCTGGGGTGAAATCTCGGCCCGGGTACTGGTTTCGCGGCTGCCGGGTGCGGCCGGGGCGGAAGTACGCTTGAAGCCAAGACCTCTCAACCGAAAGGCACACAATGCCTAACGACACATTTGGGGCACGAGCCATGATCGATACTTCCCTCGGCAGCCGCCAGATCGTGCGGCTCGACGTCATCCCGGGAGTGGACAACCTGCCCTATTCGATCCGAGTCCTTCTCGAGTCGGCACTGAGAAAACTCGACGGCATCGCTGTCACCGACGAGGACGTGCGTCGCATCGCCGACTACGACGCGACCGATGTCGGCGAGCAGGAGATTCCGTTCGTCCCGGGACGAGTTGTCCTCCAGGACTTCACCGGGGTGCCGGCCGTCGTCGACCTGGCCGCCATGAGGGCGGCAGTCGTGCGCATGACCGGCGACGAGGGTGCCGCCCAGAAGGTGAACCCTCTGATCCCCGCCGATCTGGTGGTGGACCACTCGGTTCAAGTCGACTCCTTTGCCCGCGCAGATTCTCTGATCATCAATTCGAGAAGGGAATTCGAGAGGAATCAGGAGAGATACGAGTTCCTCAAGTGGGGACAATCGGCTTTTGCCGACTTCAGGGTCGTCCCACCGGCCACTGGGATCGTCCATCAGGTCAACCTGGAGTACCTGGCAAAGGTCGTCTGGGACGACGGTGCGTGGGTCTTCCCCGACAGCCTCGTTGGCACTGACAGCCATACCACCATGATCAACGGTCTCGGCGTGTTGGGATGGGGAGTCGGCGGGATCGAGGCCGAGGCCGCCATGGTGGGCCAGCCCATATACATGCTCTTGCCGGAAGTGGTGGGATTCAGGCTGACCGGGAAACTGCCCGAAGGCGCCACGGCCACCGACCTGGTACTTCGTGTCACCGAGATGCTCAGGGAGCACGGGGTGGTGGGCAAGTTTGTCGAGTTCCACGGCCCGGGCCTGGCCGACATGCCAGTGGCCAACCGGGCCACGATCGCCAACATGGCCCCCGAATACGGGGCGACCGTCGGGTTCTTCCCTGTCGACGATCAGACAATTCGCTACCTGCGTCTCACGGGCCGGGACGACAAGCTGATCGACACCGTGGAGCAGTACTACAAGACCCAGGGGATGTGGCGCGACGACAACCACGAGATCCAGTACTCGGCCGAGCTGGACCTCGACATGGGGACCATCGAGCCCTCCCTGGCGGGCCCCAAGCGCCCGCAAGATCGCATCGCCCTCTCGGGGATGTCGGCGCAGTGGAAGAGTGACCTCACCAATCTCTTTGGCAAGAACGGCGGATCGAGGTCGTCGACGGTCATCAGCTGGGAGGACGAAGGTGGATCTCCCATCGAGACGGGCGCCATGGGAGCCCAGACGGGGGTGTCGGTCGAATATGAGGGCTCGCACTTTCAACTGACCGACGGCGACGTCGTCATTGCCGCCATAACCTCGTGCACCAACACCTCCAACCCCGATGTGATGGTGGCGGCCGGTCTCGTTGCCAAGAAAGCCCACGAGCTCGGGTTGGAGAGAAAGCCGTGGGTCAAGTCATCTCTCGCTCCTGGCTCCAAGGTGGTGACCGAATACCTGACCAAAGCCGGGTTGCTCGACGACTTGGAGTCTCTCGGCTTCTATCTGGTCGGCTATGGGTGCACGACCTGTATCGGCAACTCCGGCCCCCTGCCCGACCCGATCTCGGCGGCGATCAACGACAACGACCTGGTGGCGGCCGCCGTCCTCTCTGGGAATAGGAACTTCGAGGGCCGCATCTCCCCCGATGTCCGCGCCAATTACCTGGCCTCACCGCCCCTGGTAGTTGCATACGCCATCGCCGGCACGGTCGATTGGGACCCGATCGAGGAGCCAATCGGCCAGGATCGCGATGGGAACGAGGTCTTTCTCCGTGAGATCTGGCCGACTCAGGAGGAGATCGCGGCTGTTGTCGCCAGCAATGTGAATCAGGCCCAGTTCATCGACAAGTACTCCGACGTGTTCAGCGGCTCGGACGAGTGGCGGGCGATCACCACGTCGGGAACGGACCTTTATGAGTGGAACTCCGAGTCGACGTACATACAGGAGCCGCCCTTCTTTGTCGGACTGAGCTCGGATGTCTCCGCCATCGAGCCCATTCACGGCGCCAGGGCGTTGGCCAAGCTGGGTGACTCGGTCACAACGGACCACATCAGCCCGGCGGGATCGATCCCAACCGGGAGCCCGGCCGGCGAATACCTGATCTCAAAGGGCGTCCAACCGCCAATGTTCAACTCCTACGGCTCCCGTCGCGGAAACGACCGAGTCATGACTCGGGGTACATTCGCCAACGTCCGGGTGAAGAATCAGCTCGCACCCGGCACGGAGGGCGGCTGGACCACCGACCTGCTCGACGGCAAGGTCAAGTCGATCTATGAAGCTGCCATGCACTACCGGGACGAGCGAGTCCCCCTGGTCGTCCTGGGTGGGGTGGACTACGGGATGGGCTCATCGCGTGACTGGGCCGCGAAGGGCACTTTCCTACTCGGCGTCAAGGCCGTGGTGGCTGCATCATTCGAGCGGATCCATCGATCGAATCTGGTGATGATGGGAGTCCTGCCTCTCACGTTCAAGCCCGGTGAAGATGCAGAGGCCCTCGGACTGGACGGCACCGAGACCTACGACATAGCGATCGACGACGAGTTGACCCCGCACCAGATGATCTCGATAGAGGCGACCGGGGCGGATGGCTCCGTCACCGAGTTCGAAGCCATCGCCAGGGTGGACACCCCGATCGAGGTCGAGTACCTGCGCAACGGTGGCATCCTGCACTTCGTGCTGAGGAGAATGGCCTCTGGCTGACCCATCGGATCCACTGCCCGGTCGCAGCTTCCTGCTGAGCGGAATCTTCCTCGGAATCGTCTTGATCGGTCTGGCGGTCGCTTGGGTCGTAGGCAACAACAGCGCGCATACCGCGGTGGCGGGAGACCCCGCACCGGAATTCGAGGTCGAGTTGTTCGACGGGACTAGCTTCGATCTCGCCGAACAGGTGTCAGAGGATGCTCGGCCACTCATCCTCAACTTGTGGGCGTCGTGGTGCACCCCATGCCGGGAGGAGATCCCGGACCTGTCGCGTTTCGCCCGGGCACATCCCGAATACTCGGTACTCGGTGTGGCGGTCGACGAGCCACGCGAGGACTCCGTTGCCTTTGCGACCGAGCTGCAACCCTCATACCCCCTGGGCTGGGGTGACGACAGCTTCCGCGAGTCGTATCAGACCATCGGGTTACCCGCCACCTTCTTCATCGACGCCGATGGCAAGGTCACCGAGGTCTTCAACGGCGTGCTCACGATGGACAAGCTGGAGTCGCTGACCGAGAGCTGATCAGGTCAGCTCGTCCACCCGCCCCTCCAGCAGCCGGACATAGTCGAGGTTGGGGCCTTCGACGAGCTCGGCGCTGATGATCAAGCGCTGTCTGGCGGAGAACTTCGGGTTGCAGGTGGTGAGGGTGAGCCAGCCACCCACCACGTCATCGGTCACCCACACGTCGGTTGGCTGGACGACAAAGGACTTCCGCACTTCGTAGACACTGGTGCCGATGGCCGTCTCGACATCGATGTGATCACCCTCCGAGAGCTGATCGAGATCGAAGAATGGCCTCCCGTGGGTGGTCCTGTGGCCGGAGATCACCGCATTGCCGGGCTGTCCCGGGAGGGGGGTTCCCGGGATGTGACCCGGGCCCATGGCAAGGGTGTCGCGAGAGACGCCCTCAAACACAACCACGGCGAGCCCGAGCCTCGGGATGCGCAGACGTGCCAGCTCCGCGCCCTCCTCTGGAACGTCCTCGGGGTGAAAGTCCACTGTGCTCTGGCTGTTGGGGACCCCGAACTCCTCGCTGGGAATGGGGTTTGCCCGAGCACGTTCGATATTCATGTCGAGATTGACCGCCGCAGCGGCCTGGACCCTGGAGTTGAAGAGGTCGGTGACGAACAGCTGCCAACCGAGAAAGCCAAAGATGAGGGCACTTCCCCAGATCAGTGTCCAGCCGAGGATGCGGACACGTCGCTGTGTCACGGCCTCTTCCAGATTGGGTCGCGTTTTTCCTGGAACGCCTCGATTCCCTCGGTTGCATCCGCCGTCATTGCCGTGGTGGTGAGACCCGTCTGGAGCCGCTCCAGGGCTGAGTCGAAGTCCAAATCGGCGATCCCGTAGAAGGCGTCGCGCCCGATAACCGCCGATGCCGCGCTGTTCCTCTTCAGGCTCGACACCACGTCTGCCACCTCCCGGTCGAGATCGTCGCGGCTCACCACCTTGGAGACTGCTCCCAGCCTCAACGCCTCCTCCGGATCGATGATCCGACCGGTCAACATCAGCTCCAGGACCGTCTTTCGGGGCATCACCCTCATCAGTACCGCGGAGATCATCATCGGCCAGAGACCCACCCTGACCTCGGTCATGCCAAGCTTGACCCCTTCGACACAGATCGTGATGTCACACGCCACCGCAAGTCCGAAGCCCCCGGCGAGGGCATGGCCGTTCACCCGCGCCACCGTGGGCTTGCCGCCACCGATCATGGCCCGCAAGAGGTCAGCCAGGGCGCCCCGCTCTCGATGCAGTCCGATGGCCTCTTCGACGAACGAGCCACTGAGATCCCCACCGGCACTGAAAGCCTGCTCGCCGGCCCCGGTGTAGACCAAAACCAACACCTCATTGTCTGACAGAGCTCTCTTGGTTGCAGCGACCAGATCGCCCATGGTCTCCACGGACATCGGGTTTCTGTGCTCCGGGTCGTTGATCGTGATCGTCGCCACGCCGTCGCTCACTGAATAATCGACCATGCTGCCTTTCCGGTGTGGTGGGCTGGCTATTACCGTCGGCTCCATGCTATGGCTGGCAATAGTCTTGTTCATCGCATTGGCCATGGCGATCGTGCGGGGTGGTCGTCTGGTCAATTTGGGCGACGTCGAACTCCGCTCGTGGTGGCTCCTGGCCCTGGCCATCGCCCTCCAAACCGGGACGCTCCTCCTCCCGGACGCGAGCTGGGCCGAGGGCGTGGGTGTCACCATGGTCCTCGTATCTTTCGTCCTGCTGATGGGGCTCGTGCTGCTCAATAGGGATAGACCCGGGATGTGGTTGGTCGGATTTGGCGTGTTGATGAATCTCACCGTCATTTCCCTCAACGGCGGAATGCCCGTCCTCTCCGAGGCGGCGGAGGTGGCGAGCGGGTTCACCGTCGGCAGCCCCGACCTGACCGGGTCGTTCAAACACACGATGCTGGACGAGAGCACCCGGATCCCGTTCCTGGCAGATGTCATTCCCCTCAGGCTGGGAAACCTGGGTCAGGTGATAAGCCTCGGTGACGTGTTTCTCGCGGTCGGGCTAGGGAGATTCTTGGAGTGGGAGCTGAGACGACCGCGTCGCTACTTCAAACGAGGCGCCAGCGCAAAGCCAGGATCCGCCCGGGAGCTGTGATCAGACCCGGGTGGGATTCAGAACACCACGCGTCTCGAGCAACCGTCGCAGGGAGGCGACCACCACGGGGTCGTACTCGTAGGCCGCCCCGGCATGGAGGGTCTCCAGGGCCTGAAGTGGTGACAGGCCATCCTGATGTACCTGCCAGTCGTAAGACGCCGCCACCTTGATGATACGGGACACCATCGAGATCTCGGGGTCCGTCTGCTCACCCGGCTTCCGATGGGGCTCATACTGCTGGCGGACATGGGTGGCGACCCGATTGAGATAGGGGGCCTCGGCGATGATCTCGGAGCTCCATCGAGCTATATCCTCATTGCTGTAACCCATCCTGAGGATCTGCGGCTCGTTGAGGCTCACCCTCCCGATGTCGTGCATCAGACCGGCATACTCGACATCCTCAACCTGTACCGGGCCGAGACCGATCTCCTTGGCGATGGCGGAGGCCAACTCGGTGGTTCGGTCGGCATGACCATCGATCCCAAGGCCGGACACCTCCGGAATCCTCGCCAGGGCGCGAATCGTCTGCTTGTAGGTGACCTTTGTCTCCTGGAATCTGTGAAATGCGCTGTGGGCAAAAGAATACGGCAGCATCGCGATCGGCACCGCCCACCAGCCGAGCTCGGGCCAGAGCTCACCGAACAAGGCACCAGTCATGGCCAGCCCGAGGAACACGTTGAGATCGTGGATCAAGGCCCGGGCCAGATATGTGCGGGACAGCTCCCTGGTGCCCATCACCAGCATGGCCCGCAGCAACACCTCCACGGTGATCCAGGCAAGGAGCGCCACACCGAAAGGCAGGAGGTCCTCCCAGTTTCCCGAGAGCCGGGCGAAGACACCTACCCGCATCGCCGCATAGACGGTGGCGTAGGTGACGTAGCCGAAGAAGCGCCGGATGGTGGTTGGGAGCAGCTCGACGTGATCCTCGCCCCGCGAGTAGCGGAGCACCCAGACCACGGCCAGCCCGATCCCATAGGTGGTTATGGAGCCGGCGAGATCGACCCCTGTGCCGTTGGTGAGGACGAGGGGCAGGGCGGCGGCAACCGCCAGCCCGGTGGTGAACCGATTGCCCGAGTTCGAAGTGGCGACTCCAAAGAGGGACCCGATCACCAGCGCCGTGGCTGCGACGGCAAGCCCAAAGGGGTCGGTCGCGGCGCGATTGCCCGCATAGATGCCGATGGCCACCATCGCCAAACCGGTAAGCCACGAGGCGATGGCCAGGGTGCGGGGATGCCACCTAGCCACGTAGGGTCAACTCCGGCTCCTCGGCCAATCTTCTGGCCATCTCCTCATCGTTGACATGAGGAGCGCCCCAACGGCGCCCGGTCTTGGTCAATGCCCGTTCGAATGCGTCGACTACCTCGGGGTGGAATTGGCCCCCGGAGTGACGGCGAAGCTCACCGATGGCGTATTGCTGGGAGAGGGCCATCCGATATGACCGGGCGGAAGTCATGGCATCGAATGCATCGGCAACGGCGACGATGCAGGCCTCCAGGCTTGGTGACGAACCTTCTCTGTGCCCGCGACCGCCGTATCCGCTCCCGTCGTAGTTGCTGTGATGACCCGAGGCGATTTCCACCATCGGTTGGAGAAAGTCGACCTCCGCCAGGATCTCCTCCACCAGGTGAGCATGCTTTTTCATCTCGGCGTACTCGTCGTCGTCGAGACGCCCCCGTTTGCGGATCAACTCGGTGGGCACCGCCAGCTTGCCCAGGTCGTGGATGAGTGCCGCCCAGCGAACCGTCTCCAGCTGGGTGCCGTTGAACCCAAGCTCCTCGCCGATCATCTGGCTGAAGACGGCCACCCTCTCGGTGTGGCCGCGGGTGTACATGTCCTTTGCCTCGAGAGTCTTGACAAATCCCCGGATCGACCCGATATGCGACTCTCTTAGCTGTGAGAAGGCGTACAGCGACATGTGCCCCAGGGCGTAGACACCGATGATGAACACCAGGATGGCGTCGCGATCGGCGATCAGATAGGCGGCGCCGATCAGGCCACCGAGCAGCCCCATTGCCACCTGACCGGTGAACAAGACCGGCATCTGTGACCACGGCTCGAGATTGTCCTTCCCGAACACGGTCTTCACCGCCCGGCGGATCAGGATGGCCTGGACCGTGGCATAGGCGAGGGCGGCCAGGGCCGAGGAGATCAAGACACGAGGGAGGGCCTCTTTGGTCAGTTCGAGATTGCGAAGGGCGATATCGAGGATGAGACCGGCAGCGGCCCCGGCGACCACGAACTGACCGAAGTTGGCGATGGGCTGAAACCAACGTCGCTCCTTGAAGTCGAGTGGGGTGAACATGGCGAACCCACACATCAAGGCCATACCGAACATGGCGTCGGATCCGGGACGTATCGCAAAGATGACCCCGGCGGTCATCGCCACCATCACAGACGATGATTGAAGAAGTCGATCGTTGACCTCGACGGCAAAGAACTCCAAGAGGACAAACAAGGCAGTGAAGGCAAACCAATATGGCCAGTCGGGCGTATCCGAAACAAGTGCGGAGCCAACCAGTGCCGCCAGACCCGCCAGGGAATAGGGCACAGCGATCTTGAGACGCTGTTGCACCGTGGGTCGGAGACGGCCGAACCATCCCCGCAACGGTCTTGTCCTACCTCTTTTCATGAGACCCCGTGTGACATGATGCCCGATTTGTGAAGTGAGCCGGCGTCATTACATCAGCCGATACGCGAGCTACCGGACACGTGCTCCAGGCTCGCGGTCATTTGGATTACCGGTCGTAGTTGCCTTCATCTCAGACGCTCACCTGTGATGGTCTTATTCCGACGGCGTTGTGTGCCATCGGTTGACGATCCGCTCCGCTGGGTTGTGGGCGTACGAATTACAAGGCCGACTAACGACGCCGGTCTCACCTTCCCCCGGCAAATAAATGACGGGGAACCTTTACATGTCAAAGGCCCCTGACTTCGCCCGCCACGGGCCGAGGCAGGCAGGTCAATGACCTCGGCTGCCCCACGGTTTCCCATGAATAGCTTCCAGCACAATGCAATCTAGGGGTTCGGGGGAATACCGACAAGGGGAAATGCTGGCGGATCCGCCTCATCGACCCCGGGCACGGGTACGCTGACGCCACGATGGACGTTGCGGCACTCCAGGAGAAGATCCGCCGGATCGAGGGTGTGGAGGCGGCCCGAATCGTGGCCGGGAACGGCCACATCGAGGAGATCCACGTTCTCGCCCGCCGCACCAAGGCGCCCAAACAGCTGGTCAGAGACGTCCAGTCGCTGAGCCAAGCCCTGTTCGGCGAGGAGATCGACCGACGCGTGGTGTCCATCGTCCAACTGGCCGATTCCGACCTCGATGGTGGATTCCGACCGGCGTTGATCGACGTTGGCGAGACACTCGAAGGCTCCCGAGCCGAGGTAACCGTCACCCTCAGATGGAGCGACACGATCCTGAGCGGCTCGGCGCGAGGAGCCGCCGCCACCTCCACACGGGCCCGTCAGATCGCAGAAGCCACCATCGACGCAGTGCGGCAAGGGATCAACCCCGGGGCTGCGCTGGCAATCACTTCAATGGATGTCCCGGTCCTGGGCAACCGCAAGGTGGCGATAGCCCAGGTGGTTGTGGTCACCGAGGCAACGGAGCGAAATGTGATTGGCAGCGCCTATGTCGAGGACGAGGAGTCCCGTGCCGTGGTCCGGGCGGTGCTCGACGCACTCAACCGATTCCTACCCGACCTCAAGACCTCCTGACCAGCGCAGTCTCCACCCCGCATCACCTTTCCACCGACGCTGCCACTCGCGTCATGGCCGATGGGGGAAATGCGGTCGATGCCGCAATTGCCGCCGTGGCCACTCAGGGAGTCGTCGCACCCGAGACCTGCGGGGTCGGCGGTGACCTCTTTGCCCTGATCCATGTCCCGGGGTGGGTGGCACCGATGGCGCTGAACTCGTCGGGAAAGGCCGGGTCGGGGATCGACGCCGAGGAGTTGCGAGGCCTCGGGCTGGCCGCCATACCGAGGGATCACCCGGCGACGGTCACGGTGCCCGGATGTGTCGCCGGGTGGGAGGCACTCAACCAGGAACTGGGCTCGCTGCCGCTGGCCCGTTGTCTCGAGCCTGCCGTCGAGCACGCTGCTGATGGATTCGAAGTCTCCGCCGAGCAGGCCCGCGCATTTGCCGTCACCGCCGACATGTACCGCCACAACCCCGCGATTGCCGACTTCTACCCCGATGCCGAACCGGTCAAGCAGGGAATGTTCGTCCGCAGAGCCGACCTCGCGGGGACTCTGCGTGCCATAGCCGACGACGGAGCCGACTCCTTCTACCGGGGTCCGCCGGGCGACGAAATCGTCGCCTCGCTCGGTGGTGCCATCACCCTCGAGGACCTTGCCGCTCCCATCGCCGAGTGGGTCGAGCCGGTCCACGCGGAGATCGCCGGGCTCACCGGCTGGACCATCCCCCCCAACTCACAGGGATACCTAGGCCTCGCCACACTGGCGGTTTTCGAGATGCTTGCCCCCCCGGACGACCCCGACGCCCCGGATTGGTGGCACCTGTTGATCGAGGCATATCGGGCGGTGGCCTGGGAACGCGACGACATAGTGGCCGACCCGGCCCATGCCCCGCTGCCCCCACATCTGCTACTCGATCGAGATCGTCTCCAGCGAGCGGCATCCACGATCGAGCAAGACACCGCCGGCGTCTGGCCCCATGACATGGGGCGGCCCGGTGGCACCGCCTATATGTGTGTGGCAGATGACACCGGCATGTCCGTGTCCATGATCCAGTCCAACTACAACGGAACCGGCTCAGCATTTGGCGCTGCCCGCAGTGGGTTCCTCCTCCAGGACCGGGGAGCCGGATTCACCCTCACACCAGGCCATCCCAACGAGCTGGCGCCCGGGAAACGCCCTCTTCACACTCTCTCACCAACCCTGTGGACTTCGGGTAAGGAACCACGCTGGATCCTCGGCACCAGGGGGGGTGCCGTTCAACCCCAGCTGGTTGCCCAGATGGCAGGTCGAGGGATCAGGGCCGGTCAGATTCTGGACGAGGCGCAAGCTGCGCCGAGATGGACAGTCCAGAACTTCGGGCCCTTCTCCCAGCCGAATCTCTCAATCGAGCCTGGCGTGCCGCAAGCAGTGGTCTCGGCCCTCGAGAGACGGGGTCATCGGCCCAGTGTCCTCGACAATCCCCAACCCGGATGGGGCCCGGTCTCGATGATCGAGCTCGAAGCGGGTCGACGTCGCACCGCGCGCGACCCACGAGTCGAGACGACCAAGGCCGTGACTATTTGAGCTGGCCGAGGATCGTCTGGAGCGCATCGTCATCCAGGCCCATCGCCGAGCCCACGGAGTAGAGACCCACTCGCTGGACCCGATCCCCATAGCGGTCCTTGATTGCCCGCCCCAACCGGTCGATCGGGGCGATCACCGCCACACTGGTGACAGCCTCGTCGGGGACGACCTCAGGCATCTTGTCCCATTGGCCCCGTTTCGACATGGCGCTCAATTTCGCACCGAAGTCCCAGCCGTTGGCCTCGAGTACCGGGCGATACGAAGGCGTGGAGGCGTAGAACGAGATCTGCTGTCGGACCGGCTCCATGGCCTGTTCGATCTCACTGTCGCTTTCACCGGTGACCACGAAGACCGTGGTGACTCTCTCGACATCGTCGATCGATCGGCCCCTTGCCTCGGCTCCTTGCCTGATTGCGGGAAGAACCACTCCATCCAGATATTGCACCGTGTGGAAGGGGTGCACATGGAAGCCCTGGCATTCCTCCCCGGCCAAACGACTGAGATAGGGGCCGACCCCGGCGATGTAGACGGGGATGTCGGGATGCTGGATTGGGCCTGGGTCGAAGAATGGTGTCATCAGAGAGAACTTGTAGAAATCCCCGTCGAACGCGAGCGGCTTGGAGTTCTGCCAGCAGTCCCAAATGGCCCGCATCGAGAGGATGTACTCACGGAGCCTGGGCCCTGGGCTGTCCCAAACAGTGGAGAACCTCCTGACGATGTGACCACGCACCTGTGTGCCCAGACCGAGCATGAACTTCCCGGCGGACATCTGTGCCAGGTCCCAAGCAATCATCGCCGTCACCATCGGTGAACGTGGGAAGGCCACGGCGATGGCGCTGCCCAACTCGAGGTCCGGCTCGGCGACACCGGCCAGGGCAAGGGGAAGAAATGGGTCGTGTTGGGTCTCGGCGGTGAAGAACCCGTCATAGCCCAGCCGACGAGCTCGATGAGCCTCATCTGGCACCGCCGAGGGCTGGCCGGCCGGAAAGTAGTAGTCGACTTTCATCCGGGCATCGTAGAGCGGAGACCGGTTGGGTAGCCTTGTCACATGAAAAGATTGGCCAAGGTGATCGGGTTCGTCGGGGGTGTCGTCGCCCTCGCCTGGGCGATGCGGGACCGATTCATCTCGGTGGCGGTATCGCGTGAGCCGCAGCCTCCCGCTTTTCGGAGCCACCAACCGGTCGACACCACAGTGCCCCTGGATGCGGTCGAGGGCATCGGGCCGGTGTTTGCCAGCCGTCTCCAAGCCGCCGGGATTGGCAGTGTTGCAGCCCTGGGCACGGCCTCGCCGGACAGAGTGGCCGAGACGGCTTCGGTCAGTGTGGCCAGGGCCAAAACATGGATTGAGCGAGCTCGGTCAATCGGCACCTAGGTGCCATATCTCCATGCCCCTGAGGACCTGGCCCAGCTGGCGCCAGATGAGCCCCGATACCGAGTGAGCCAGCTCCGCCGATGGCTCTATCGCACTCCCGTCTTGAGCGCCGACGACATGACCAACCTTCCAGCAGCACTGAGGGCGAGGCTCGACCCGCTTTGGCCGTTCGATGTCGAGCTGGAGCAATCAGCCGACATCGGGACCACCAGGAAATGGCTGTTCCGTGCACCCGACGGCGCGGCCATCGAAACCGTGTTGATGGGCTATCCGCGTCGCGCCACCGTGTGCATCTCGAGTCAGGCCGGGTGCGCCCTCGGTTGCACGTTCTGCGCCACTGGCCAATTTGGGTTCGAGAGACATCTCGAGCCCGGCGAGATCGTGGCCCAGATCGCATATGCCCAGGCCTTCCTACGTCAAATCGGAATGCCCGGGGTCCCCGACCACCTCACCAACGTGGTCTTCATGGGGATGGGTGAGCCTCTGGCCAACTATGACCGCGTCCGGGAGGCCTTGAGGAGGATCATCGAGGTGATGGGGATTTCGGCCCGCTCGGTCACGGTGTCCACTGTCGGGATGGTGCCGGGGATCAAGAGGCTGGCGGGAGAGCCATGGCCCGTCTACCTGGCGATCAGTCTCCATGCTGCCGACGACGATCTGCGGAGCAGTCTCGTGCCGATCAATCGGAGATACCCCTTGGAGGCCCTCGAGGCCGCCGCTGCCGACTACTACCGGGCCAAGCACCGACGCCTATCGATCGAGTGGACGATGATGAAAGGGGTGAACGATGGGGACGATCAGGCCGAGAAGCTGTCTGCGATCGCCGGCCGTCTCAGAGCCCATGTCAACCTGATCGCCCTCAACCCGACACCCTTGACCAAGGACACCGCCTCCGGCAAGGACCGTATTGACACATTTGCCCGGATCCTGAAGCGCAGAGGCGTCAACGTGACCGTGCGTGACACCCGGGGTCGGGACATCGATGCCGCCTGTGGCCAGCTGCGGGTGGAGGCAGGACGACCCGGCTTGAGACCTATGGCCGGGCCGTGAACCCCAGTCGGCTCGCCGTTCTCCACACCCGGTTTCGGCTCTGCCGTGGACACCATCGCCGACTGAACACTGGAAATATCGAGAAACCGGGTTAGGCTCCGAGGGCGGAGCGAGTCAGGGGCTGAAGGAGTTGTGCCTTCATGTCACCAAATCGTCGCGCCCGCGCCATCGTTGTCGGCACGATCCTTGCCATGACCGTGGCAGTGTTTTCCGTCGAATACACCGTCGAGCGTGGCGACACGCTGGGCCGGATCGCACGGGACAACAAGGTCTCGTTGGCCGATCTCGTCGCAATCAACAATATCGACAACCCAAATCTGATCTATCCCGGCCAGGTGCTCGTCATTCCGGGTGAGCAAGACCAGCCCGACATCGTCCATGTGGTTGCCCGTGGCGAGACTTTGGTCCGCATCGCCGGCACATATGGGGCCAGCGCCCTGGCCGTGGCGCGAGCCAACGGGTTGGTCCATCCGAACCTCATCTACCCCGGCCAGAAATTGGTCATCCCAGGTGACGGGACCACTTCGAGTAGCCCATCCACCTCTCCGGCGCCGAGTAGCGACGGTGAGAGCGAGGGATCCACCGACAAGACACCCTCCACGTCTCGATCGGGCAAGTTCCACGTGGTCAAGGCGGGCGAGACGCTCGAGTCGATCGCCAAGCAATACTCAGGTGTTTCGGCAGCCGCAATCGCCGAGGCAAATGGCGTTGTCAACGGGAAGGTCTACACAGGAACCCGGCTCTTCTTGGACGGCCCCTCCTACACCGCGGGCGGGGGTAGCGGCGACGGGACATATGTCGTCAAGAGTGGAGATCGTCTGGGAGACATCGCCGCCCACTACGGGACGACGCTCTCGGCCATCGCCAAGCTCAATGGCATCAGCAACGTCAACCTGATCCGTTCGGGTCAGAGTCTCACCATCCCCGGAGCTTCCGGGTGGGTTTGCCCGGTCAGCTCGCCTTCCTACTTCAACGACTGGGGTTTCCCCCGAAGCGGGTCACGATTCCATGAGGGCAACGACCTGTTCACCAAGTATGGGAGTCCGGTCAAGGCCCCAATCTCGGGAACGGTCGAGCTCAAGACCGGCTCACTCGGGGGCCTGCAATTCAACCTCCACGGCTCCGACGGAGTCGAGTACCTGGGAAGCCATCTCTCCGCCTCGGAGAAAATCGGCAAGGTGAGCGCCGGGGACGTCATCGGCTACGTCGGGACTTCGGGCAATGCTCAGGGCACGAGCCCACATCTCCATTTCGGGATGTACATCGACGGACTGGCCATCAACCCCTATCCGACTCTCATCGCCAACGACTGCTGAAGCCATGATCGCCTTGCGGCCTCGGCATCACCGTCACGGCCCCGGCCGGTTGAGCTCGAAGCGATCACGAGTAGTCACGTAGGAGCTGCCGGAGAGGCGGCCAATGGCATCGAGCACCGCCGGGTCGACACGTGTCCCATCGAGGGCATCCTCGCGCACGTGGATGGCCACGACCTCGCCCAGGACCATTCGGCTGCCGCGGTCGCCCCCAAACGAAATCACCTCCATCACCCTGCACTCGAGATTGGCGGGGGCCTCCGCCACCATCGGGGCGGCGACCTGAGTCCCAACCAGAGGAGTGAGGCCCGAGATGGCGAACTCGTCGTCGTCGGCATTGAAGACGCCAGAGGTGACATTCATGGCCTCCGCGAGCTCTACCGAGACCAGGTTCATGGTGAACTCGCCGCGCTCGGCCGCCAGCGTCGCAGAATCCTTGGGGCGATCCCGATGATGACCTGCAGCGAAGAGAACGACGGGTGGCGACGTCGAGACGACATTGAAGAAGGAAAACGGGGCGAGGTTGAAGGTCCCGTTGTCGCGAACGGTCCCTATCCAACCAATGGGTCTCGGTATGACAAGGCCCGAGAGCAGCTTGTAGGCATCTTTCGACTCCGAACTGGTGAGATCGAAGGTCTTCTTCTTCAAGCCATCGCCTCTCGCAGGTGATCAAGCCTTATCGCGCCTGCTTCCAACAACCTGCGATGAAAATCCTTCCAATCGAGCTCGCCTCCAGCCCCCTCTCGCGCCTTGGCCCTGATGTCGAGGATCTCCCGCTCCCCGACCTTGTACGAGATCGCCTGCCCCGCCCAGCCGAGGTATCGCTTCACCTCCGATTCGGCCACATCGCGCGCTTGAAGGCCGATCTTCTCCATGTAGTCCACCGCGAGGTCGTGATCCCAGACTCTCCCTCCATGCAAGGGTGCATCGTCGGGAATGACCTTTCCGAGGTGGGTCCCGATGTCGACCACCACCCGAACGGAGCGAAACAGCTGGCTGGCAAGCAGACCGAGCCGATACTCGGGATTGTCGAAGTACCCGAGCTCGTCCATGAGACGCTCGGCGTAGAGAGCCCACCCTTCCCCCGAACCGGAGTACCAGATGAATTGTCTATGAAATCGGGAGAGCTTGGCCCTGGCCAACTCGGCAAAGCCAACTTGAAGATGGTGGCCGGGGAAACCCTCGTGATAGGCGGTGCTCACCTCCTGCCAATACGGGATCTGGGTCCTCTCCCCGGGGGCGTACCAGATGGAGCCCGGGCGTGAGAAGTCCTCGGAGGGACCGTGATACCAAGCCCCCAAGCTCCCACCGGGTGGTGCGATGTTGACCGTCACTTCTCGAATCTCCTGAGGGACGTCGAAGGCCGAGCCATTCAGCTGCTCCACGGCCTCCTCTTGCAGCCGTTTGACGAACCTGGCGAAGTCTTCGTGATCTCGGGAGGCCCTGGCCGGATCCGTGTCGAGAAGTGTGACCACCTCGTCGATCGACCGATCAGGGTCGATCTCGGCTGCGGTCGTAGTCATCTCGCCCCGGAGACGATGCACCTCCTCCCACCCCCAGCGGTAAGTCTCGTCGGGGTCCAACTCCATCCCGAGGAAGTACTCCGCCCCGACCAGGTAGCGATCCCGTCCTACAGCATCCTCCGGTGCGGCATGGGGCAGATAGGACGATTCGAGCCAATCGGCAAAATCCGACGAGGCCTCCCTTGCCAGCCGGACGGCCTGCGCAACCCGGTCGGCATCACCACCACGCCCTGCGGCGCGAGATGTGAGATCGTCGAACCGGGAGGAATCACCCGCCACCGAGCGCACCTGATCGATCACGCTGCGGACCTGACGACGCGCAGCGGTGCTCCCCTCGTCGAGCCCGACTTGCAGGCTGGCCCGATAACCCGCCAGTGGCTCGCCAAATGTCTCGAGGCGCTTGGCGATGTCCTCCCAGGCACCGGCGCCTTCGTCGGGAGCAATGTCAAATGTGTCGCGCGCCTGTTGGAAAGGGCTGTAGATGTGATTGAGATCGCTCTTCCATTGGCCCGTCTCATGCCGGGCCAGAAGTGTTTGGAAGTACCCGACCAGAACCTTGGCCGCATGGGCCTGTACCGGGTCGGGATGGGCCAGATGGGGCTCGAGCTCGGCGCGAGCCGATGCCATGAGCCCGGCCTTCTCCGCTTCGCCGTCGGGAGAGAGATCGTCCCAGCGATCGTCGCGACCCGGTATCCCGTAGGTGGTGGCCAAAATCGGAGATAGATCGGCATAGGCCTCGGTAAGCCGATCCGCTATCTCAAATGGCTCGGGCAAGTGTTCCTCCCAGTCAGTTCCGTGCGGCAGGCTAGACCTTCGGATCGGATCTAGCCTTCCACCAGTGGACGACCTGATCGAGGTTCGAGTCGACGAGTCCTTCGATCCCCAAGGCCTGGCATCGTGGCTGGAGGGCCAAGAGGGCTTGCCTCGAGGTGTCCCCATCGTTCGGCAGTTTGCCGGCGGGAAAGCGAACCTGACCTACCTTCTCGTCTTCCCCGACGACTCTGAAATGGTGCTGCGCCGGCCACCGCTCGGCCCGGTGCCGGCAGGCTCACACGATATGGCGAGGGAGTATCGGGTGCTCTCCCGGCTCTGGCAGTCCTTTCCTGAGGCGCCACGTGCCTTCTCCCACTGTGAAGACGAGACGGTCATCGGAAGCCAATTCCTGTTGATGGAGCGCCGTCATGGGGTCGTGGTGCGTGATCGAGTCCCGGAAACTTTCGGCGGGGGTGCCGACCCGGATGCCAACCGCAAACTATCGACGGTGGTCATCGACACCCTGGCTGAGTTCCATGCCGTCGACCCGGCCCGATGCGGCCTGGACACCCTGGGTCACCCCGAGGGCTTCCTGGAACGTCAGGTCGATGGGTGGGCAACCCGCTGGGAGCGCGCCCAGGAAACGCCATATCCCGTGGCCGATGAGGTTGCCGGGTGGCTTAGGGATCGAATCCCCCACGACGGGGACACCAGTCTCCTCCACAACGACTGGCGGCTGGACAACATGGCTGTCGATGCGGCCAACCCCGGGATCTGCACTGCGGTTTATGACTGGGACATGGCGACCAGGGGAGACCCGTTGGCCGACGTCGGGACGCTCATGGCCTCCTGGTACGACCCGGGCGAGGAGAGATCGGCCCTCTCCCCCATGCCGACCGATGCACCGGGCTGGCTCCCCCGAGGGCAGGCACTCGAGCGCTACGGGCAGATGTCCGGTCGATCCATGGGCCAGATCAACTGGTACGTGGTGTTCGGCACCTGGAAACTGGGTGTCGTCCTCCAGCAGATCTACATCCGTTGGCTGCGTGGGCAAACTCAGGACGAGCGGTTCCGCCCCCTTGGTGAGGGAGCACGGGCCCTTTTCCGGGTGGCCGCGGAGAGACGCGCCGCGACGCGCTGATCCGAGCTGACTCTCGACACTGCCCGCTTCCGAAGATGGCGGAATAGCTGATTGTCCACCTTGTTGTCTATCTCCGCGGTCATTTCGGAGATGTCAGATGAATGCAATTGAAGCAGTCGATGTCGTCAAGACGTTCGGCGACGTGGAAGCACTTGGCGGGGTCTCATTGGCGGTTGAGCCCGGCGTGGTCTATGGGCTCCTCGGTCCCAATGGAGCGGGGAAGACCACCCTGATCCGGATTCTCGCCACCCTGCTCAAGCCGGACTCCGGCGAAGCTCGTGTCGCCGGCATCGACGCCTTGCACCGACCGATCGCGGTGAGACACAAGATCGGCCTGGCAGGTCAGGCCGCGGCCATTGATGAGTTCCTCACCGGCCGGGAGAACGTCGAGATGGTGGGCAGGCTCTACAACCTCAACTCGGCGGAGGCGTCGAGACGAGCAGAGGAAGTTCTCGAGCGCATCCACCTGATCGAGGCCGCCGACAGACAGGTGAAGACCTACTCCGGAGGCATGCGCCGCCGCTTGGACCTCGCCGCTTCGCTCGTTGGCCGCCCCGAGGTCCTTTTTCTCGACGAGCCCACGACCGGGGTGGACCCGGGGAGTCGTCTCGATCTATGGGACCTGATCGAGGAGCTGGTAGAAGGCGGGACAACCCTCCTTCTCACCACGCAATACCTCGAAGAAGCCGACCGACTCGCCGACCGCATTGGTGTCATCGACCTCGGCAAGCTGATAGCCGAAGGCACGTCAGATGAGTTGAAGGGCCAGCTCGGCGGTGACGTGGTCGAGATCCACGTGGATGGCGACGACAAGTCGCAGGCAATCGAGGCCATGAAGCGGGTCTCCGGGGAGGATCCGACGATCGAGGGCTTTTCACTGTCCATTCCCGCGCCACAGGGCGCTCAGACCCTCACTGCCGTGGTCCGAGAGTTGGACGAGCGACGGATCAAGCCGAAGGACATCGCACTGAGGAAGCCGACACTCGACGATGTGTTCCTCACCCTCACCGGGCGCAAGGCGGAGATCGGGTCGGCGGAGGGCAACGGGCGTCGCAAGAGAAGGAGCAGCCGGGTATGACCACGAGAGTCGAGAACATCCCGAATCGCATTGGATTCCGCGCAGGATTGACTCACACGAGGGTCATCACCAAGCGAAACCTCTTGCGAAACATCCGCCTGCCCCAATTGGTGGTGTTCGCAACCATCCAACCGGTCATGTTCCTCCTGTTGTTCAATTACGTCTTTGGTGGGGCGCTCACCACCGGCATAGCGGGCGCCTCGGGTGATTACATCAACTGGCTGATCCCGGGGATCCTGGTGCAGACCGCAGTGTTCGGGGCCGCTCAAACCTCACTGGGTTTGACCGAGGACCTGGCTGCTGGCGTGATCGATCGCTTTCGATCTCTGCCCATGGCCCGCTCCGCCGTATTGACCGGTCGAACATTCGCCGACTTGACCAGGAACGCCTTCGTCAACACCCTGATGTTGCTCGTGGGGTTCCTCCTTGGCTGGAGATTCGATCAGGGATTCCTCCGCATGGGCCTGGGCGTGGCCCTGGTGTTGCTCTTCGGATACGCCATGTCATGGCTGATGGGGACCATTGGCCTCGCCGTGAAGAACCCGGAGGCGGCCCAGACAGCGGGATTTCTCCCGATCTTCCCCCTGGTATTTGCTTCCTCGGTCTTCGTACCCACTCAAACGATGCCTGCATGGCTGCAGGGCTTTGCGGAGAACCAACCGATAACCGTCCTCACCAACACAGCCAGGTCGCTCATGATCAACGAGCAGGCCCTGGCCCCACTCGGTCTCTCCGACACCTCCACCCTCATCCTCCAGTCGCTGGGGTGGATCGCGGTGTTGCTGCTGGTGTTCGTGCCACTTGCAATCCGCCAGTATCGACGCGCCGTCGGCTGAAAGCCCGGGCTCGGCCGAACGACGCCGCGGCTTTGGTACTTTTGGCGCCCAACGAGCCCCACGGAGCTGCCCACCGGCACGGTGACCTTCCTCTTTACGGACTGGCGGCAGCCAGGGCTGCGCTGGGCGGGCAGGCATTCACCAGTCAGACCATCGCCGGGGAAGAGCTCAGCCTCGATGATGCGATGGAGTTGCTGACTGCAAGACCCCGATGACTCAGTAATCGATGCCGCGTTTGGCCATGATGCCCTGGTCGAAGGCATGTTTGACCTTCCGCATCTCGGTAACCGTGTCCGCAGCCTCCATCAGGGCGTCGGGGGCGTCGCGACCCGTCAGGATGAGACTGACCTTGTCGGGTCGACCGGAGACGACCGAGACGACCTCATCCATCTCGATCCACCCCCAATTGATCGGGTAGGTGACCTCGTCGAGGATCACCAGGTCGTAGTCGCCCGAGTTGATCAGTGCCATGGCGTGGCGCCATGCCTCCATCGCAATTGCTTGGGACTCGTCCATGTCGGCCGAGTCCCAAGTGAAGCCATCGCCGAGTGCCCACCAATCCATCCCGAGCTGACGCCCGATCGTCTCCTCCCCGACCTTCCACTCACCGGACTTCAGGAATTGGACCACGGCGACCTTCCAACCGCGGGCGATCGCACGAATGGCAGTCCCAAAGGCGGCTGTCGATTTCCCCTTGCCGTCACCCGTGTTGACCAACACCAGGGATCCGGCATGGGTGGTCGCCCGCGGAGGGCCTTCGGTCGGCGGATGATCAGTCATGTGAGCTTCTGGTCGGGATCACAGATGGCCCGTCCCCATTTCGAATAACGCGGATGCCGGCACCGTAGTGCGGGACGAGCAAGTCCTCGGTGAGCACGGTCTCGGGCGGGCCGTCGGCAACCACCCGGCCGCCCGAGAGCATGACAAGCCGCCGGGCGAAACGACCGGCGAGAGTCAAGTCATGGATGGCAGTCACAACGGTTAGGCCCATCTGGCGGCGCAGGTCGTCGACCAATTCCAGCACCTCGATGGCATGCCCGATGTCGAGGCTGGATGTTGGCTCATCGAGGAGGAGCACCGGAGCCTCCTGGGCCAGGGCTCGGGCCAGGACCGCACGCTGGGCCTCACCACCCGAGAGAGTGGCAAGTGCGCGTCCTGAGAGCTCTACGAGACCTAGACGCTCGATGGCCGTTCGCGCCGAACGAATATCTTCGCTGGATTCCGAGCCGAAATACCCGACGTGAGGGGTTCGTCCAAGTAGGACGTAGTTGGCCAGGCTCATCTCGTCGGGGAGATGAGGTCGCTGTGGCATCCAGGCGATGTCAAGCCCGATTCGGGCGGCTCTCCCGTTGAGATCGACAGAGCCGGCATGGGGCGTGATCCCCGCCGCGGCCTTGAGCATTGTCGACTTGCCTGCACCATTCGGCCCGATCAGCGCCAGCCACTCACCGTCGGCCGCCTCGAGGTCGATAGGCCCGAGAACCACTCGCGGGCCGTAGGAGACCCTCACATCGTGCCATCCGATCATGAGCTGCCCCTCATGGTCTTCAGCACGACCAAGAAGAATGGGGCTCCCAACAGGGCGGTCACCACCCCGATTGGCAGCTCACCGGGGGCGACCAGGGTTCGTGCCCCCAAGTCGGCGAGCATGAGGAACGCCGCTCCATACACGAGCGAGAGGGGAATGATCACCCGATAGCTCCAGCCGGTGAGCAGGCGAACCGTGTGGGGGACGATGATGCCGACAAACCCGATCAGCCCGCTCACCGACACCGCTGCAGCGGTGGCCAGCGTGGCGGCCAGCACCACCGTGGCACGCACGCGTGTGACGTTCACACCGAGGCCGGCCGCCTCCTCGTCGCCGACGGCGAGAACGTCCAGCAGGCGGCGATGGAACAGGAGCAAGATGGACGCGAGGGCCGCATACGGGACGAGTGACCAGACCTCACTCCAACCCACCGTGACCAGCCGGCCCAGGATCCACGAGTAGACCTCACGCAACGTGTCGTAGTTCCTCTGCAAGAGGAATGTCTGGATCGACGTGGCGAAGGCGGCGACGGCCACCCCGGCCAGGATGAGCGATGTCGTGGTCCGGCCCCCCACGGTGCGACTCAGCAGATAGGTGGCACCGACCGCGAGCAATCCCCCAAGGAACGCCATGGGCGCCAGCAGGGCCGTCCCTCCCCCGGCGCCGATCACGACGGTGGCACCCAGGCCGGCGCCGGCGGCGACACCGAGCAGATATGGATCCGCGAGCGGATTTCGGAAGACACCCTGATAGCCGGCGCCGGCGACCGACAGCACACTCCCGACCAGGGCGCCCATCACCACTCTGGGAAGGCGCAGCTCGAAGAGGATCCGGTACTCGACCGTGCTGAGCCCATGATCGACGGTCACACCGGGGAGACGATCGAGCAGAGCGCCGACGACGGCAACGGGCGACAGATGGACCGCCCCCACCAGTGTGGCCACCAGCCCGAGTATGACCAGGATCGCGCCGGCGACCGCAATACGAGCCACTCCGACTGTCACCACTCCCGGTCCAGGCCCGGGCTCGGTGCTCAAGAGACCAGTGCCAGATCGACAACCGAGTCAGCGATGGTGTGCAGCAACTCGACCACGCGCGGGCCCCAGTTGGAGGCCAGATACGAATCCAGCGGGACGATGGCCCCGTTGCCGACCGCTGTCATCCCATCCCATCCCGGTCGGTCCGCCAGACTCGCGGGTGTCACCCCGTAATCGACGTCGGCGAGGAAGATGACATCCGGGTCCTTGCTCACGATGTACTCCGAAGACAGCTGGGGAAACCCCAGAGCATCGGTGTCGGCCTCGTCGGCGATGTTGACCAGCCCCAGCAGCGAATATATCTGTCCGAGGAAGCTGTGAGACGAGGCGGCATACAGAGTGGAGTCCACCTCGTGGTAGAAGCTGAGCCCGTCGGGCACCTTCGTGTCGAGGACGATGCGATCGATATCGATTTGCATTTGTGCGGTGACCAGACCGGCCTCCTCGGCATGCCCCGTCGCCAGTCCCAACGCGGCTATCTGGTCGTAGGAGTCCTGAAGGGTGAGGGCCGTTGGGAGGAGAAGACTGTCAACGGCCACGGCCGCCAGACCGTCCTGGAGCTCCCCGGGGTCGAACGACATGACCACCAGGTCCGGCGCGTAACCCAAGATTGCCTCCAGGTTCGGAGCGAAGCCACTCAGGTCCGTGACCGGAGCCTCCTCGGGGTAAGTGGAGAACTCGTCGACGGCAACCACCTGATCTCCGGCTCCGATGCCAAACAGCATCTCCGTTGCAGTCGAGGACAACGAGACGACCCGGGTCGGTTGGGCCTCGATGGTGAGGTTGCCTCCGGGCAAGCTGACCACCACCGGGAAGGCCGGGTCGGTCGCCCCAATCGCACTGGTGGTTGTCGTCGCGTCGGCTATCGGGGCCGTGGTGACCTGGGCCGGACTCGTGGTGGCGGTGTCGCCCGTCGTAGTGGTCCCCGCACCGGTGATGCAGGCGGCCAAGGTCAAAACGAGCGCCACCAGGGGCACAATCCTTCTCATGTGAAACATCCTCCTGTCAAGGAGGATGAAGAGGCCGGTGGCTTCCCTGAGCCCACGCTTCCGTCTTCATCCGAGACTTTCGTCGTGACCACGGAAGACCAGGCGACCTGGCTCGTCCCCCGTTCCCGGGGGCTTCACAGTTGCGGGACAGCGTCGGGTTCACACCGACTTCGCTGGCTCCGTGGCACCCACCGATAAGTAGTGGGCCCGGCCATGATAGCCGGGCCCACTGGGGGGGATCTGTCGGATCAAGCCGCTTGGCGGCTACCCGAGGTTGTCCGGCAGGTCACCGAGGGTCACGCTGAGTGTCATCTCCTGACCGTTCCTGACCACCACCATGTCCACCGTGGTTCCGGGGCGATGAGTCCGAACCTGCGCGGCAAGGTCGTCGATGCCTTGCACCGGCACACCATCCAGGGAGATCACCAGGTCGTCGACTTCGACTCCTGCCTGAGCCGCCCCACTATCAGGGGCCACTTCGGAGATCATGGCCCCGGCCCGGCCCGAGTCGACGTTCTTGCCGACCACTCCGAGGTAAGCGGTGCCCAGATCCTCGCCGTTGATCACGGCCTGAGCGATGTCGTTGGCCACGGACACCGGCACTGCGAAACCAACACCGTCGTTGGCGCCGGAGGCACTGAAAATGGAAACGTTGATACCAAGCAGCCGACCTTGGCGATCGACCAGGGCACCGCCCGAGTTGCCCGGGTTGATGGCGGCGTCGGTCTGCAGCAACGAGCGGCAATTGCCACCCGGCTGGAGACAGCCGATCGGCTGATTGACCGCCGAGACGATCCCGGATGTGACCGTGCCCTGCAAGTCCCAAGGGCTGCCGATTGCGATCGCCATCTGACCCACGCGCGGGGTGTTGTCGAGAGCCAGCTCGGCGGCCTGGAGCCCGGTCCTATCGACCTTGACCAAGGCGACATCGGCGTCGGAAGTCCCCCCGAGCACGGTCCCCTGGACCTGCTCGCCATCGTTGAAGCGAACGGTCACCGTGTCATTCCCCGCAACGACATGTGCCGCGGTGATGATCAGGCCATCGGAGTCATAGATCACACCGGAGCCCACGCCGTCTGCGCTCTGGATTTGGACCACCGACGGAAGAATCACCTCTGCGGCGTCTGCCACCGGCTCTTCCCCGACGGCGATCGGCGTGGCGTTCTGGTCGGCCGATGCGGACGCGACGGTGGTGGGTGTCGTGCTGTCGTCCTGTTGCGTGGTGATGAGATAGGTGATTCCGGCCGAAGACGCGACCAAGACCACGGCCAGCAGCACCATGAGCCACATCGACCTGCCCCGTGGCCTTCCGCTGACCGGTGGCGGCGGTGGCGGCACATGGCCCACGTAGGCTGGCCCCGGCGTCGGCGGCTCGGGGGGCGCATCCTCACCCGTCTCGAATGTCGGATCGACTCTGTCACCGTCACCCGAGTCGGCCTCGGGGGTCACCTCTTCGATGTCCGACCGTGCCTCGTCTTTGTCCGAAATGTCATCCGAGCCCGGACCTGGCTGTGTCATCACAGTCTCCTGTCCCTGCTCAGTCGTCTCATTGCTCTCAATCACGATTCCTAGACCTCCTGGTAGTCATGACGGTACCGGCGGCTCTTTAAGGGTTGGTAAAGGGGGAGACAGCCGGATGTGAGTTTTCCGGGTCGCCGATCGGAAGCCAGATGATCATCGTGACACCCTTACCCCCATTCCCGGGCACATCAACCAAGGCACCACCATGGCCCGCCGCCACCTGTTCTACTATCGACAGCCCCAAACCGACACGTCCGCCGTCCGGCTCATCGGGAAGACCGGGACCGCTGTCCTGCACTGCGAGCCATGCCCATCCGGCCTCGCTCCCGCTGCCGACGCGGATCGTCGAACCCGTGGGGGCGGCCCGGATCGCGTTGTCAATGAGGTTTGTGAGGGCGCGGTCTAGGGCGACCTCGACGCCCTGCACGACGGCGGGCACCGCAGCTGTCTCGATGATCAGACCCTTTGCCGACGCCAGACTGGCAAACTCGGTGGCCTTCTCACGCACCAACGCCGACACGTCCAGGGTCACCGCCTGGGCCCTGCCCGTCTGCAATCGCGCCGTCGCCAGGAGCCCTTCGATCATCTGAGACATCTTTTCCGCATTTCGCTGGACGATGGCACCGACCTCGCGCCAGTCCCCGACGTCCGCATCCTCGTCGAGAGCCACCACCTCGACGTTGGATCGGATCACCGTGAGCGGGGTGCGCAGATCGTGACTGGTGTCGGCCAGGAGCTGGCGTTGGCTGGAGAAGGCCCGATCGAGGCGCTCGAGCATCTGGTCGAAGGTGGAAGCGAGGCGGGTGAGCTCGTCATCGGGCCCTTCCAGGGCGATGCGACGACTCAGGTCCGAGGCCTGGATGTCACGAGCAACCTGGCTGATCTCCTCGACTGGTTTGAGCACGCGCCCAGACATGACCCATCCCACCACCAGTGAGAGCAGAAAGAGCAGAGCCAGGGCGAAAATCGTGAATCTTGCAACCTCATTGAGAACGATCTGGTTGTAGATCGCTTCGATCATCCGCATCTCATGCTCCTCCAGGGCGGGGATGACCCCTATTTGGACGCCGTCCTGGAACACGGGGCGGCCCGTCCAAACGAATTGGGTCATGGTCTGCGTCTCCAACCATCGACGAAGTGCCAGATAGACCAGCCCGAGGAGAGCACCACCCAGACCGAAGACCACGGCGGAATACTGGACGGAGAGCCTGAATCGGATCGAACGGAAGACCGAAGGCATCAGTCTTCCAGCCTGTAGCCACGACCCGGCACAGTCGCGATCAACTGTGGCGGCCCCATCTTCTTTCGAAGGTTGCTCACAGTGACCCGGACCACGTTCGTCAAGGGATCGGCCATCTCATCCCACACATGCTCCAGCAAATGCTCCTGGCTGAGCACAGATCCGGCGTGTGCCATGAAATAGTGAAGCAGGGAGAATTCCTTGGCTGTCAGATCCAATGGAACTTGGTCGCGTGTCGCCTCGAAACGGGCAGGGTCGAGACGGAGGGCGCCAACCTCGAGAACCGGGTCAACCGCGTCCTCCCGTCGCAGTAGTGCCCGGATGCGGGCGGAAAGCTCAGCGAAGGCAAACGGCTTGACCAGATAGTCGTCGGCCCCCGAGTCGAGACCCGACACTCGATCCTCGACGTCGTCACGGGCGGTCAACATCAAGATTCGCGGTCGATCGCCCTCGAGGGTGGGCAACGAGCCGTCGACGAGTCTGCGGCACAGGTCGAGCCCCGACCCATCGGGAAGGTTCCAGTCGAGGCAAACGAGGTCGTAACCCGCCGTTCGAAGCTTTAGGTCAGCGTCGTTCGAGCCGAGCGCCACATCCACGGCATGGCCATCCCTTCGCAGGCCGCGGGCGATGGCATTGGCTAGATCCGGCTCATCTTCGACTACAAGGAGGCGCACTGTCCCGAAAGCTATCCGAAAATGGTTAATGACCGAATAAACCTGGCATACCCGGGTAAGTGGACGAGTATGGGCTGTTGGGCCTATCAACCTTTGCAACCAAATGCCGATGAGGTGAGTCGGAGTACATACAAATGGTCGTCACATTCATAACTGAAGACAACAACGGATTTCATACCTACACAGGGCACGTCGTCAGCCGGGGGCCCTCCACCATCGTCGTGATGCTCACCGAGCCTTTCAGCATGGCCGGCCGCTCGGTCCAGTTCCCGATGAGCACCGTCGTCGACGAAAAGGTCATCTCGGCCTGACGCACCCATAAGTGGTGGATGACCAAATGATGCATCGACACGCGAAGAATCCCACGTAACCTGTACCCATGTTCCTCGACGCCACTATCTGGCAGGCAATGGCTGTGGTTGGTGGCATTGGCGGCCTCGGAGGTCTGATCGGCGGTTTCATCTCCAGTGCCGACAGCCTGTTTGGGACTCTCCTCATGGGCGTCATCGGTGGCGTGGCCGGGGCGACGATCATGAGGATTGCCGGAGCCCCCGGCATATACACCGTCGGTGACGGCTTCTCCCTGGTGTGGGGTGGCCTCTTCGGCCTCGTCCTCGGCTTCGTGGTGGGAAAGGCCAACTAGACGCCGCGTCAGCCGACGGCGCCGTCGGCTCTTTCCGCTGGAAATCCTCCCACCTCGGAAGCTCCCGCGTTTCCTGTCCACCGATTTCGGGTATCGAGACCTTGGGCGATCACCCGATGGGCTGATCGCCCTTCTAAGCAATCGATCAAAGGACCCCAATCATGAGACAGACAAAGATCTGGGCGCCAATCCTGTGCGCTTCCGTGGTGCTCGGCGCCTGCGCCGGAACCGACGCGAACACGACGACCACGATGAGTGATTCGACCGCCAGCACGACCTCGACCACCGCCATCGCAGGCGGGCAAGCCGATGGAGACATGAGCGCCACGGTCAGCGGACTCCAGGACGAAGTGAACAGCTTCACCCAGGCGGTCCAGGATTCCCAGGCATCGGCCCAGATCAGCAGTGCTTGGACAGATCTGCAGGCCAAATTGGCGGTTTCACTCGCCTCGCTCCAGAGCGACGGGACAGTCGACACCGAAGCTCTGCAGAACGACCTGAACGACTTCGAAACCGTGTTGAACGATGCCGCCAACGACCTCGAACCCCAGGTCCGTGACGAATGGGACACTCTGCGGGGCCAGTTCGAAGATGTCATGAGCCAACTCGGCAGCTGATTGGCAGCAATCCATCCATCGCAATGAGAAGGGACACCTCCGCGGAGGTGTCCCTTCTCATTTCATGTCTCATCCATGGCTGGTCTCCCACGATGGCGACGGGTGAGAGCCGAGCCTCAGCCGAGGCGGGAGCCCAGCTTCGCCCGCACCGACAGCCATGCCAGAGCTCCGGCCCCCAAGACGTAGGCGCCCAACCCGACGAGAAGGAACGGCGAGGCGGTCTCACCCCGGAACATGACGTCGTCGAGCCCACGCACGCCGTATGTCGCCGGCAGAACGTAGGAAAGGGCCCTCACAGCCGGCCTCAGCTGCTCGAGGGGCAGGATGAAACCACTGAAGAAGATCGAGAACATCAAGATGATCATCGAATATTGCACAGCCTGGCTATCGGTTCCGGCGAGACCGGAGATCGCAAAACCGACTCCCAATGAGGCGAGAAGGACCAAGACGATGACGATGGCGTAGGCCCAGATGGGACCGGCCACATGCAGGCCGAGGGCCAGCATGGCAAGGGTCAAGGCCAGCGCCACGGCACCGCCAATGACCATGAAGGAGAGGTACTTGCCGACCAGGGTCTCACCGACGGAGAGCGGGGAGGCCCGGAACACATCGGTTATCCCCAGCTGCCTCTCATTCACGAGAGACAAGGCGGCAAAAGTGATCGCCAGGTGCTGCAAGAGGACGATCAGCACTCCGGGGGCGTAGAAGGCTGCGGCTGATGGAGGGCCCTCGACCAGCGGCCGGACGTCGGCAGCGAACGGGCTAACTATGAGCTCTGGGTCCATCGATCGAATCTCTTCGATCTGGGTGTCGAGGCCTTCCAGGGCCGTCTGCGTCTTCCTCGCCTCCTCCAACGTCATGACCGTCCTCGGATCATCAACCCCGACACTTTCGAGAAGGTTGCTCGCGTTTCCTCTCGTCTCGGCGCCCAGGGCCGTCGCCACGTTGTCGTACAGGCGATCGCCCGTGCCCCTACCGCCTTCGAGGCCGGTCAGGCTTTCGACCAGACGAGCCTGGTCTTCGCCGGCAGCGACGGTGTCACCTCGTTCGAGGGATCGCACGAGAGCGCCCGCATTTTGGCGAGCCGACTCGGCCAGCTGTCCGAGATCGGACGAATCGCCCTGAAGCTGATCCACCACGCCGGCGAGGACGCGACGATTGATCTCGTTGACCGATAATCGTGACAACAACCTCAGATTGCTGGTGAGTACCGGATCGACTTCCGAATGCACGACGGTGAAGGTGGCTCGCTCCCCACGATCGAGACTATCCAGGGCGTCGGATGGGGCGATGATGACCAGGTCCAAATCCCCCTGCTCCAAACGGCCCAGCGCGGAAGTCGGGTCCGTGGTGGTGCCATCCAGTTCGATCGCCTGGCCGAAAGACTCGCTCAGGTCACCCAAATCGGTTGCCAACGAGGCCGATTCGCTGGGAACCACGATGACCGTTCGCAGCGGGTCCGGTGTCTGCCGGTATCCGAGACCGAAGAGGAACAGGATCAGGAACGGCCCCACGACGAGCGTGAGAAGCAATCGCGGCTGCCGCCATACGCTCAGCAACTCCTTGCGCACGAAGGCAAAGCTTCGAATGAACCGGGAGGTCCACCGATCGGGAACCGACATCAGGTCGACTCCCCACGACCCGATTCGGCACCGAGACGCTCGATGAGCTCGACGAACACATCATCGAATGGCGGCGCATAGGGATCCGCCTCCTCCAGCCCCAAGCCCCGGGCCGAGGCCCAGTCGGCGATCCTCGGCGATGCGGCCCCCGCGTCGGGGACCGTCATCCGTAGTGATCGGTGGTCGATCCAACCCATGTCGATGACCCAATCGAGGCTTCTGAGCTCATCCAAATCCTGTCTGCTGGGGCGTGAGCCGAACACCACGTGCAGGATCTCGCCACCAAAGGCGCTCCGCCTGAGGTCGTCCGGGCTCTCGAAGACGAGGATCCGGCCGTCGGACAGGACCCCGACACGATCGCAATAGGCGGCCTCGCCGACATATTGCGTGGTGACCACGATGGTGGTCCCTGCATCGGCCAGCTTCTCGAAATGGTCCCAGAACTTTCTACGCAGCACCGGGTCGACCCCGGCGGTCGGCTCGTCCAGAAAGAGAAGCTCGGGCTCGTGCAAGAGGGTGGCGGCCAGCGCCATTCGGCGCTTCTCCCCGCCCGACGCGTCGCGGAGCAACCGATCACCCATCTCGGACAGGTCGACCAGGCTGAGCATGTCGTCGAGACGGTGGGCTCTTCGATAGGGAAGGCCGTAGACGGAGGCAGCGAAGTTGAGATTCTCCCTCAGCGTCAGGTCGGGATAGAAGAGCGAGTCCTGGGCCATGTAGCCGATACGCCCCTTCATTTCGGGTCGAAAGTGAAGGGGGTCATGGCCCATGACGACGACATCACCGGCGTCCGGCGCCAGCAGCCCGGTGAGCAGGCGCACCGTCGTGGTCTTGCCCGACCCACTCGGGCCGATGAGGCCGATTATCGAGCCTTTCTCTATATCGATTTGGAGGTCGAAGACCCCAGCACCACTCGAATATCGCTTGGTGAGCCCCAAGGTCGAGACGATCGAATTCATTGGAAAGAAATACCCAACCTGTGGTTTTCTCAATCCCGGCACGGCCGCTGTCCGTTTCCTGAGGTCCACAGCCGGGTATTCAGACGTGCATGAAATTCAACACTCTCGTCACGACGCGTCGTCTCGGGCGCCTGCGGGTCATCGGAGTCGTCTCATTGGTCGCCTCTTTGCTCGCTGCCGTCCTCGGTTGGATCCTGGTAGGCGTGGTGGCGAACGATTTGCGCGACTCCGTCGGCGTGTCCGATTCGGCCGTGTTCGCCCTCGGTGAGACGGTCGACCTGGTGGAGCGTCTCACCAACGAGCTGGACACCGGCCTGACGACGGCGGGGGCAGGCATCGGCGCAGCCGCGGCCACCACCGAGATGGCAGCGACCCAACTCTCCGATGTCGCCGACTTCCTCGACGGGCCTCTGCAGGCTGATATAGAGACTCTTCGTGGGACGATGCCGGCGGCAGTGCAGGCAGCGGCGACGATCGACACCGCGATGAGGGCTCTGTCTCTCTTCGGCGTCGACTATTCGCCGGAGAAGCCTTTCGATGAGTCACTGCGAGCAGTGGAGAGTGCCTTGGACGGATTGCCTGCCGAGTTGAACCAGCAGGCAGACGCGATCCGCGCATTGGTGCCGACCGCATCCCAATTCGCCGTCGACGCCGCCGGCCTGGCCGGCTCCCTCGAAACCCTCACAACCGAGTTGTCGAGCACCGAAGATGTCGTCGGCTCATACCGTGCCGCTCTGGGCCAAGCGCAGTCGGTGGTCGATCAGACCGATGGGGCCGTCACCCGAAACACATGGCTACTGCGGGCACTGATCCTCATGTTTGCCCTTCTCGGATCCGCTCTCTCGGTCGGGATGATCATGATGGGCCAATTGGCCGACCCGGTCTTGGAGGGAGATCCTTTTCCTGCCAGCGATTGAACGAGGCTCGCTCAGCCGACGGCGCCGGCCGCAGCCATGTTCAACTCGATCAGCCGGTTCATCTCGACCGCATACTCCATTGGGAGCTCCTTGACGATCGGCTCGATGAACCCAGCAACGATCATCGAGGTGGCCTGCTCCTCCGTGAGCCCGCGGGACATCAGATAGAAGAGTTGGTCGTCGCCAACCTTCGAGACTGTCGCCTCGTGGCCTATCTGGGCGTCGTTCTCCTCTATCTCCATGTATGGGTAGGTGTCAGACCGGCTGTCCTCGTCGAGGATCAAAGCGTCGCACCTGACGAACGACTTGGCGTTCTCGGCACCCGGCTCGACTCTGACCAGGCCTCGATAACCGGCCCGGCCGCCTCCCTTGGAGATCGACTTCGAAATGATCGTTGAGGTGGTGTCCGGGGCAACATGGACCATCTTGGCCCCGGCGTCCTGGTGCTGGCCCTCTCCGGCGAAGGCTATGGAGAGCACCTCACCATGGGCGCCTGGCTCCATGAGCCACACTGCGGGATACTTCATGGTGAGCCGTGATCCCAGGTTGCCGTCGACCCACTCCATGGTGGCGTTGCGATAGGCGGCCGCCCGCTTGGTGACCAGGTTGAAGACGTTGTTCGACCAGTTCTGGATGGTGGTGTATCGACACCGGCCGCCCTCCTTGACGATGATCTCGACAACGGCGGAGTGCAACGAGTCGGTGGTGTAAACGGGAGCCGAGCAGCCTTCCACGTAGTGAACGTAGGCACCCTCGTCCACGATGATCAGAGTCCGCTCGAATTGGCCCATGTTCTCGGAGTTGATCCGGAAGTAGGCCTGAAGGGGTTGATCGACGTGGACACCAGGTGGCACATAGATGAACGAGCCGCCCGACCAGACCGCAGAGTTGAGGGCTGCGAACTTGTTGTCATTGGGTGGGATGATGGTCCCGAAGTACTCCTTGACGATGTCGGGGTACTCCCGCAAGGCCGTGTCCATGTCCGTGAAAAGGACACCGAGCTGCTCCAGGTCGTCCCTGTTGCGGTGATAGACCACCTCTGACTCATACTGGGCGGTCACGCCGGCGAGATACTTTCGCTCCGCCTCGGGGATGCCCAGCTTCCTGTAGGTCTCCTTGATCGACTCGGGGACCATGTCCCAATCCTTCTGCTGCTCACCGGCCGGCTTGACGTAGTAGTAGATGTCGTCGAAGTCGATGGTGTCCAGGGCACCGCCTCCACCCCACTTGGGGATCGGCTTGCGCAGGAAGCGCTGGTAGGCCTTGAGTCTGAATTGGAGCATCCATTCCGGCTCCTTCTTCATGGCCGACATCTCGCGAATGACGGTCTCATCGAGGCCCTTGCGCGGCGTGAAGGCATACTCGATCTCATCGCGCCAGCCGAGCCGGTAAGCGCCAAGATCTAGATCGACGGTGGCCATTTGGTGATCACCTCAAGAATTCCGTTTTGATTCAGGCCTATATCAGGCAACAAGGAAACGACTCATCGAATTTCCACTATCCCGATAGTTGAATTGTACCGGACGATGTCGTCTGGCGAAATCAGCGGTAGCTCACTCCGCCAGCCGAGCGACGATCCGAACGATCGGCCAGGTCACGAAGTCCATCAACTCCCCGATCTCATCGAGCATCCGCCTCACGACCTCCGGTCTCTGGTACGGGTCGATAGGCAGATCGGCGAGATGACGCCGTTTGATCTCCATCACCCGGGCACCAAGTGACTCGAGCTCGGACTCACTCATGTGCTCGATGCCCAAAGGAAAGGTGAAAGGCTCCGGATGGTCGGCAACCTCGATCGAATAGCCCCTGCTTTGCAAGGTGGTCACGAGCATCGGGACCTTCAGGCCAAAGCCGGTCTCGCCCGAGGGCCCCTCTCGAGGTGGAAGACCGAGAAATCGCACCACCCTGGCCAAATCGGCAAGCCGGCCAGTGGCCTCGTCCAGCATCCGGTCGATGCTCTCGAGCCCCTTTCCAGGAGCCAGCGACTCGAACGCCTCGAACTGGTGAAAGGCGAGCACAAGTCGCCCACCCGGACGCAAGAGTCGTCCGAATTCCTCTGCCATCGTGTCTGGATCGGCACGATCTCCCTCCCAGGTCGGGAATTGGAACACCATCCTCGCCGCGATGAGGTCGAAGCTCGCGCCGTGGACATGCTCAGCGATGTTCCCGGCCGCCACACCCGTCAGCCAAGACACACCCTCAGTGCCCTCTGGTGGCGACGCATCGGGAGTGGTGGCGGTCACCGATGCCGCCCCGCTCTCGAGCAGATACCGCGACAGGTCGCCCAATCCTGCCGAGAAGTCGAGCACGTCGCGACCGAAGGCCATTGCGGCCGGAATGAAGTCTTCTGCCAGGAAGTAGACGAGCGGTCGGATCGAATCCCAGGACCGCAGGTCTTCCCAGCTCATGGGATGACGCTAGACCTCTCTGCGACTATTAGGTTTTTGACCATGCCGGTGATAGTCGTCGGAGCGGACACCCCGATCGGAATGGCAGTCATACAGGGACTGCTCGAGCCGGGTAGGGAGGTGCGAGCGTTCGTTTCTGACCCCGATGTGGCCGCGAGCCTTCGCTCCGAAGGGGTCAAAGTCGCCCTCGGCGACGTCTCCGACGACAGTCACATCCAGGGCGCCGCGTCCAATTGCTTCTCGGCCGTTCTGGTCGCCGAGGCCGCCTGCGATGACCGGGAGAGATCGTTCGCCAGCACGCGCGATCAGGTCTTGAGCGGATGGGCGGCCGCGGTGGCCGCCTCACGTGTGAGACGGACCATCTGGATCGGTGAGAACGTCCCCCTCGTGGAGACCCCCGAGAAGGCAGAAGTGCCCCCGACCGCGCGCGACCTGGTCGAACGGGTGGTCGCACTGGACAACGCCGTCACTATCTGAGCCGCCTCAGACCATGGTGTCTGCATCTGTCGCATGAGTGAGTTGCCACAAGTCGATGGCGAACCGCTCGTCGTCCCGACGGTAGGCCTCCGTCAGATACGGGTAAGGATCGATCTCCTCGCCCATGTAGGCAATCTCGAAGTGGGTGTGCGAGCCGGTCCATTCGGCGTTGCCGGAGTCACCCACCCAGCCGATCAGCTGGCCGGCATCCACCGTGCTCCCCTCGGCCAGGCCGGGGGCCACGGTGAGCGACCAGTTGGCGCTTCCGTCATCGGTTCCTGGGTTGTCGTTGTTGAGATGGATGTACCGCGTCGACCAGCCGTCGCCATGATCGATCTCGATGTATCTCCCCGACAGGTGCGAGGTGGAGATGACACTGATGATCCCATTGGCCGCCGCATAGACCTGGGTCATCTTGGGAGCCATCAAGTCGTTCCCCATGTGACGTCGGCCTCCTGAGCGCCCTACGCCAAAGGTCGAGCTGAAGTGCGTCACCTGCGTCTCCTGTGGAAATCGCAGCGGGAACGGCGGAGTCGGAGCGGCGGAGGCCGGAAGCATAGGGAAAAGTGTCGATACGGTGAGCAATGCGGTGAGGGCGATTCCGCGGGCGCGTGACAGCTTCGATCTGGACGGCATGAGTCAAGTTCCGATGGTCGGGAAAAGGAAAAGGGACCCAAACCAGGTCCCTGTCTGGAGGTCACGCTATCCCGGGGCCATCCTTATGCCAATCCGGGTGACACCCGTTGTGGTCATTCTGAAGGTGGGGACTCCCCTGGTCTTCGTCGAACAGCGAATCGCAAACGGGAAACCGGCTCGCCGTCGACGGAGATGACGAACGAGTACGAGCCCTCCGCGGAGAACACCAGGTTGTTGAAAGTGAACGATCTGATCAGGCCAAAGTCCGTCGCCGCTGGGGTCTGTGGAGTGGAGGGGAGTCTGATGTCGTGCGAAAGCGGATGTGGGAGCATCGGCGCCCCGTCGGCGTTCTGCAACTCCACCGAGAGCTTGAGCACCTCCGCTCCCCAAGAGGTGGGGACCCGCAAACGAAGCCCGATGGCGAGGCTCGGATGACGCGCCGGGAAGTTCCGGACCCAGAGGGTGTCCCATCCACCACCTAGGACGAAGAGCTTCCCACGTACCGCCTGCACCGCGTCCGCCAGAAGGGCCACGTCGACGGAGGGCCCGATCGAATCGGGGGCGATGTCCATCGACAAGAGCCTAGAAGCCCCCTGTCCTGAGCCGACTCACCGGGCTCTATCGCATTCCGATCGACACCTCCACTCCCCTATCGTTGTCTCAGGAGGTCACATGTCTGAAAATCCGCCGCCGGCACCCGCCACGGGAAAGCTGGGCATCCTCACCCCTGGCATGGGCGCCGTCGCCACGACGTTCATCTCGGGGGTCCTGGCCTCGCGCAAGGGATACGCCGTCCCTTATGGATCCCTGACCCAGATGTCTCACATCAGGCTGGGGAAGCGAACCGAGGAACGAAACCCCTTGATCCGCGACTTCGTGCCTCTGGCCCGTCTCGAAGATCTCGAGTTCGGAGGTTGGGATCCCTATTCGGATGACGCCTACACCTCTGCGATGAAAGCGGGTGTGCTCGACCCGAGACATGTCGAGGGAATAGGTGACGAGCTGAGGGCCATCAAGCCTTATCCGGCTGTTTTCTCCAATCGATGGGTACGGAACCTCGACGGCGTCGATCAGGTCAAGGATGGGGCGAGTCATATGGACCTGGCCGAGGCATTGATGGAAGACATCGATCGGTTCCGATCGGACAAGCAGGTCGACCGGCTGGTGATGGTCTGGTGCGGCTCGACCGAGGCCTATGAGCAACCCTCGGAGGTCCACGCCGAATTGTCCAGCTTCGAGAAGGGCATGAGAGACAACGACCCGGCTATCACTCCCTCCCAGATCTACGCATACGCCGCCCTGAAGATGAAGGTGCCCTTCGCCAACGGGGCGCCCAACCTCACGATCGACATACCGGCCATGATCGAACTGGCTACCGAGCAGGGCGTGCCGATCGCCGGGAAGGACTTCAAGACCGGTCAGACGCTGATGAAGACGATCATTGCGCCCGGTCTCAAGGCGAGGATGCTCGGTGTGAAAGGCTGGTTTTCCACCAACATCCTCGGAAATCGCGACGGCGAGGTGCTCGATGACCCGGACAGTTTCAGATCGAAAGAAGTCTCCAAGCTCGGGGTCCTCGAGCAGATCCTCCAACCAGACGTCTATCCAGAGCTCTACGGCGACATCTATCACAAGGTGCGCATCAACTACTACCCGCCACGCGGTGACGACAAAGAAGGCTGGGACAACATCGACATCTTCGGGTGGCTCGGGTACCCGATGCAGATCAAGGTCGACTTCCTCTGCAAGGACTCGATATTGGCCGCCCCGATCGTCCTCGATCTAGCCCTCTTCATGGACCTGGCAGCCCGATCTGGGAGGAGTGGGGTCCAAGAGTGGCTGTCGTTCTATTTCAAGAGCCCACAGGTCGCTGAGCATCTCTACGCCGAGAACGACCTGTTCATCCAGTCGACCAAGCTGAAGAACAACCTTCGCCACCTGATGGGCGAGGACCTGATCACCCATCTCGGGACCGAGTACTACGAAGAGGCATGACTTGGGACGGGATCAAGGTCGGCTCGCTGTTCATCCCCGAGTCGGAGTTGATCGAGAGATTCGAGACCTCCGGCGGGCCTGGCGGCCAGCATGCCAACAAGAACGAGACCGCGGTGACGCTTCGTCTCGATCTGGACAGCTCATCGCTCCCACCCGACGTGGTCTCGAAGTTGAGAGATCGGGTAGGCCCGATCGTGGAGGTGACGGCGTCGGAAAGCAGGTCACAGTGGCGAAACCGAGCACTTGCCAGAAAGCGGATGGCCCAACGGATCAGCGATGCTGTCGCGGAACATCGGCCACGACGAGCCACCAGGCCAACCCGTCGCTCACGTCAGCGGCGTTTGAAAGATAAGCGAATTCGATCAGAGGTGAAGAAGAACCGAGGTAGGCCGAAGGCCGACGACTGAGCTCAGGTGGCTCGCCTTGCCCGGTCCCAGTGGGCGGAAAACCAGTCATTGGCCTGGCTTGCCACCCTCTCCAAAGCACCCGGCTCCTCGAACAGATGGCCGGCCCCTGGTATCACCTCTAGTCGGCTCCCCTTTGGGAGCTCGGCCATTGCCTCACGGTTCAACCGGAGAACCACCGGATCGCTGCCCCCCACTATCAGAAGGACCGGGCAGCGAACATCTCCCAAGACCTTGTCGGCCAGATCCGGCCTACCACCACGGGAGACCACTGTGGAGATCGCGGCAGTCCCGGAGGCAGCGGCGACCAGTGCCGCAGCGGCGCCGGTGGACGCCCCGAAGTAGGCCACGGGCATTCGGCCCAGGCCATCGATACCCGAACTCCAGACTCGCACCGCTTCCAGGCGTTTCGCCAACAACCCGATGTCAAAGACGTTGGCCCGGTCTTCCGCTTCGGCCCGGGTGAGGAGATCAAAGAGAACGGTCGCCATACCGTCGTCGCTGAGGACACCTGCCACGAATTGATTGCGCGGGCTGTGGCGGCTACTTCCGGAGCCGTGAGCAAAGATCACGAGCCCCCTTGCCTCCACAGGAACCGTCAAAATCCCCGGCAGCTCGACGGAGTCGGTCTCGACCAGCACCTCCCGGTTGAGTCCATCTCGATTCATCGCTCGCCGGGCTCCTCTTCACGGGACCTGGCCAACAATTCGGTCACCTCGCTGTCGGCTGTCTGGGTGAAGTCCCGGTAGAAGGAGCCGATGGCATGAAACGGCTCTGGCGTATCCACCGCAACCACCTCGTCTGCAACCGATCTGAGCATCTCGAGGGTGTCCGACGGCGCCACCGGAGTTGCCACCACTACCCGGAGAGCACCCTGCTCCCTGGCTACTTCGGCGGCAGCGCGTACTGTCGACCCGGTTGCGATCCCGTCGTCAACGATCACAGCGATGCGACCCTCCAGGGCAACACGAGGCGAATCGCCCCGGTAGAGGGCAACCCGTCTCTCCAACTCGGCCCGCTCCTTCCTCTCGATCCGGGCCAAGTCGTGGGCATCGATGGAGGCAGCCGAGAGCACTCTTCGGTTGAGAACCTTCACCCCTCCTTCCCCGATGGCTCCCATCGCCAACTCTGGCTGGAAGGGAACACCGAGTTTGCGCACGATGATCACATCCAGGGGCGCACCGAGTGCAGCGGCCACCTCGAAGGCAACCGGGACACCCCCCCGGGGCAGCCCGAGTACCACCAGATCTTGGCCTTCGAGATGCTGCAGCCTGTCCGCCAACATCATCCCGGCCTCGCTTCGGTCTCTGAACACCATCGCTCCTGTCGGACCCTGGATCCCGAGAGTACGGGACCGACACATGTGCGAGGGCTGGGATGGGCCAGAGGACAAAAACTGACCAATGGCCCTGTTGTCGCCGCCGCCCAGGCACAACCATCTGGGATGAAGGAGGATTTTGGGTGAGCAATGTTGATTCGGGTCGCGGATCCCGGTGGGTGGCGTTGTCCATCGTGCTGATCATCGGTCTCTTTGCCTACTGGGCCGCCCACGACCACGAAGCATGAAAGGGCGGCACTGATCGCGTCCGCCTCAGGAGGTTGAATTGAGCGCGCCCCAAAACACATACATACGCTGGTTCTCCGAGCTCGGAGTTGACGATGTTCCCGAGGTAGGAGGCAAGAACGCCTCACTGGGTGAGTTGTATCGAGTGCTCGTCCCCCTGGGAGTCAACGTCCCAAATGGCTTCGCGGTCACTGCCCAGGCATATCGGGACACCCTGGCCAGGTCCGGCGCCGTGCCGAAGCTGAGAGAGCTGCTCGAGGGTGTTCACAAGAGCGATGTGGATGATTTGGCGGGGCGAGCGCGACGAGCGCGTGAGCTCATCTACGAGTCATCGCTGACTGAAACGCTGCGGGACGAGATCATTTCGAGCTATCAACAACTGGTTGCCGAGTACGGGCCTGATGCCAGCGTGGCTGTGCGTTCGTCGGCGACTGCCGAAGACTTGCCCACCGCGAGTTTCGCCGGCCAACACGAGACCTTTCTCAATGTCCACGGCGCAGAGAGAGTGGTCGAGGCGTGCCGGAGGTGTTTTGCGTCTCTGTTCACCGACCGGGCGATCGCCTACCGGATCGACAACGGCTTCGACCACTTCGAGGTCGCCCTCTCGGTCGGGGTGATGAAGATGGTGAGGTCCGACCTGGCTTCCAGTGGTGTCATGTTCACTCTCGACACCGAGACCGGATTCGAAGATGTCGTGTTCATCACCGGATCCTGGGGTCTGGGTGAGAACGTGGTGCAGGGAGCGGTCGACCCGGATGAGTTTTATGTTCACAAGCCGACTTTCGAGCTCGGTCATCGAACGGTGCTGAGGAGAAAGCTAGGGCGAAAACAGGTGAAGATGATCTACGCCCAGGGCCGCGGTGGGCAGACCACCATGAACGTGCCGACACCGGACGCCGAGCGGGCGAGGTACTGCATCAGCGACGAGGAGGTCTTGACCATCGCCGAATATGGCCTCGATGTCGAGCGTCAATACAGCGAGAGGGCAGGGCACCACATTCCGATGGACATCGAGTGGGCCAAGGACGGCCTTGACGAGCGGATCTACCTGGTTCAAGCTCGTCCCGAGACCGTTGCCTCACAAAAGACTGGGGCCAACCTGCAGGAGTACCGAATCGAGCCCGGTGCCGAGGTCCTGGCCGAGGGACGGGCGGTGGGTGGTTCCGTGGCGAGTGGCCCGGTTCGCGTGATCGGAGACGGGGCCGTGCTCTCGTCATTCCGACCTGGCGAGGTCCTGGTATCCGATACCACCACACCTGACTGGGAGCCGGTGATGAAGACGGCTGCCGCCATCGTGACCAACCGGGGCGGACGTACCTGTCACGCCGCCATCGTTGCCCGGGAGCTTGGGATTCCAGCGGTGGTCGGGGCCGGAACCGCCACCAACGATCTGCAAACCGGGGGGACGGTCACCGTTTCGTGCGCGGAGGGTGACGTGGGGCGGGTCTACCGGGGTGCTGTGCCATTCAGTGTCCGGGAGCTCGATCTAACCAGCGTCCCGGACACCGAAACCGAGATCATGGTGAACGTCGGCAACCCGGACCTCGCCTTTCAGACGTCGCGCCTCCCCGTCGACGGTGTCGGTTTGGCACGGATGGAGTTCATCATCTCCGAGTCGATACGGGCCCATCCCATGGCGCTTCTCCAAACGGACCGTGTGAAGGACCCTGACGAGCGAGCGAGGATCCTGAAGTTGATCGCCGGTTACGAGTCGGGAGCCGACTACTTCGTCCAGAGCCTCTCCGAAGGGGTGGCAACGATCGCCGCCGCCTTCTACCCACGACCCGTGATCGTTCGAATGTCGGACTTCAAGACCAACGAATACGCCAGCCTTCTCGGCGGCAGGTGGTTCGAGCCTGAGGAAGCGAATCCCATGCTCGGATTTCGGGGTGCCTCGCGCTACTCACATCCCGCCTATGCACCTGGCTTCGGTCTCGAGTGCGCCGCCATGAAGCGGGTTCGCGACGAGATGGGGCTCACCAACGTCAAGCTGATGGTCCCCTTCTGCCGGCGCATCGATGAGGCCCACCGCGTTCTGAGCGCCATGGCCGAGCACGGTCTCGAGCGGGGTGACAACGGCCTCGAGATCTACGTCATGTGTGAGATCCCAAACAACGTCATCCAGGTCGATGCCTTCGCCGAGCTGTTCGATGGATTCTCCATCGGGTCGAACGACCTGACCCAGTTGGTGCTGGGGGTGGATCGAGACTCTGAGATGGTCGCATTCGACTTCGACGAGCGCGACGAGGGAGTGATGGAGATGATTCGCCTTGCAGTCGAGGGAGCCCACCGTCACTCGCGCCACATCGGGATTTGCGGGCAAGCGCCGTCCGACTTCCCCGACGTGGCCCGACGCTTGGTCGAGTTGGGGATCGATTCCATCAGCCTCAACCCCGACACGGTGATTCAGACCACACAGTTGATCGCCGAGGTCGAGGCCAGTCGGCAGGGGCCGATCGGCAGCTGACCGAGCGTGCTCCCAAGGAAGAGGGTGGTGCGTCTCGCCTAATGTCCGCGCAATGGTGATGACACCCGAGCGTTGGAACTTCCTCAACCGCTACTCACAAGAGGTCTTTGGAGCTCAGGACGACAACCTCGCCGGACTGATGACTGCGGCAGTGGCCGCGGGCTTGCCGCCGATCGCGGTCAGCCCCGACGTGGGAAGGCTGCTCAAGATCCTCACTTCGATGACTCGCGGGCGCCTCGCGCTGGAGCTCGGGACACTGGGTGGCTACTCGGGGATTTGGATCACCAGGGGACTCCAACCCGACGGCCGTCTCATCACCATCGAATCCGAACCAAGCCACGCCCGGTTCGCCCAAGAGCAGTTCGAACGTGCCCACCTGGGATCCCGAGTGGAGATAAGAGTCGGAGCGGCATTGGACATCCTTCCCACCCTGGCAGGCGAGCTCGGGCCTGGCAGCGTGGACGTTGTGTTCCTGGATGCAGTGAAACGCGAGTACCCCGACTACTTCCAAGCCGTGAGGCCTCTGGTGGCGCCAGGCGGCCTGGTTCTGGCAGACAATGTCTACGCCACCGGCGCGGGCTGGATCGACGAGGGCCACGGGACCGATGAGTTCAACCGTCTCATCGCCTCAGATCCGGACTTCGAGACTGCTGCAGTCCCATTGCGGGAAGGCGTGTTGATCGGGCGACGAGTCAGGTGAAGAGACGAACGGCCCCCGCCCGATCTGGCTTGCCCGGGCCTGCCACCGCGATCCTGGCGACCCGAGCCCACCGTTTCGGGATCATGAAGCCTGGCAGCACCCGGCGCAGTTGCGCCTCAATCGCTGCCGGTTCGTCACGACCGACGTAGACGCAACAGACTGCTTCTCCCCACTCGGAATCGGGGACGCCCACTACAAGAGCATCCTCGACCCCATCTAGGTGTGTGATCGCGGCCTCGACCTCCTCGGGTGCCACGTTTTCGCCCCCGGACACGATCACGGTGTCGGCGCGTCCCGTGACTCGAAGGGCCCCGTCGGCATCGAGTGAGCCCAGGTCGTTGGTCACGAACCAATCGTCCGCATCACGATCGGCCTCACCCAGGTAACCCGGCGAGAGCATCGGGCCGCGAACGGCGATCCGATGGTCCGACCCGATGCTGATCTGAGCGCCGGGCAGAGGATCCGCCCTGGCGCCGAGCTCGGAGCCCGGGCGCAGGGTCGCCACCTGCCCGCAGGTCTCGGTCATCCCATACGTCGGCAGAGCGGGGAGCCCGGCTGTAGCCGCCCGCTCGAGGAGACCCGCCGGGATGGGGCCGCCTCCCACGAGGACTGCGCGCAAACCGGAATAGGGACCGGGGTCATGGTCGAGCACACGGCTCAACATCGTTGGGACGACCGAAGCCATGGTCGCCCCCTCGTGGAGGGCACGGGCAAACGCCGGCGGTTCGAAGCCTGGCAGGAGGCGAACGGCACCACCGGTGTATGCGGAACGGATCACGATCGAGAGCCCGCCAACGTGGTACAGCGGCAGTGCCAGCAGCCAGATGTCGTCGCGGCCATGCCCCAGATGCGCTTGGGATGCATCGGCCGCCGCCAGCCAATTCCCGGCAGTGTGCCGGACCGCCTTCGGGATGCCCGAGCTCCCCGAGGTGAGCACCACGGACACCGCGTTCCGCGGGTCGACTGTCCTGGGCATCGATCGGCCCGGCCCTGACAGGAAAGCGGTGCCCGTGCTCATCGCCGACAAGATCACCGCTACCGACTCGAGGTCGAGAGCCGGAATCAGATGGACGTCCCGCCCCAGAGCTCGCTTCCCCATCCGCTCGAGAACCTGGCCAAATGTCCAATCGCCGTTCTCGGCAATCATGAACACCCGATCGGGGTCGTGAGAACGCAGCCACCGGTCAAACATGGCCACCACGGTACGTTCTGCGAGCGCCTTCGAGCACCGTCGGCTCGAACGCCCTCACAGAAAGGCCTTATCCTCTCCCTCGTGGTATCCGACATCTTCGACCCAAGTGCCTGGGAGGCGGTCCCGGGGTTCGAGTTCACCGACATCACCTATCACCGTGCCAAGGGGCATGGTGTGGTGCGGGTGGCCTTTGACCGCCCTGAAGTGCGGAATGCTTTTCGCCCTCACACCGTCGACGAACTCCACACCGCCTTGGAGCACGCCCAGCAAACCACCGACGTTGGATGCGTCCTGCTGACCGGAAACGGCCCATCACCAAAGGACGGTGGATGGGCTTTCTGCTCGGGAGGCGACCAGCGGATCAGGGGCCGAGACGGCTACAAGTATGCCGAGGGTGAGGAAGGCGACAGCGTCGACCAAGGTCGGGTCGGGCGTCTTCACATTCTCGAAGTGCAACGACTGATTCGCTTCATGCCAAAAGTCGTGGTGGCGGTCGTCCCTGGTTGGGCAGTAGGAGGGGGGCATTCGCTGCACGTTGTCTGCGACTTGACCCTCGCCTCCGAGGAGCACGCGCTCTTCAAGCAAACCGACGCCGACGTGGCCTCGTTCGACGCCGGATACGGGTCGGCCTACCTGGCGCGACAGGTCGGTCAGAAACGCGCTCGTGAGATCTTCTTCCTGGGCATGACCTACACAGCCCGCGAGGCCTTTCAGATGGGGATGGTCAATGCGGTCGCCCCCCACGCCGACCTCGAGAAGGTCGCCCTCGAATGGGCTGTCCAGATCACTGCCAAGAGCCCGATGAGCCAGCGCATGCTCAAATTCGCCTTCAACCTGATCGACGACGGATTGGTTGGCCAGCAGCTTTTTGCAGGAGAAGCGACCCGTCTCGGCTACATGACAGATGAGGCACAAGAGGGTCGGGATGCCTTCCTCGAGAAGCGCGACCCCGACTTTGGCCTCTTCCCCTGGCATTTCTGACACTATGACCACCTTCCAGTCATGGAAGACGGCCGCCAGGGTCCACACCCTCCCCGCGGCAGTCGTGCCGGTGGCCGTCGGCGGTGGGCTCGCCCAAAGAGATGGGGTCTTTCGCTGGGACGCCTTTCTCTTGGCGCTCATCGCCTCTGTCGCCATCCAGGTGGCGGCAAACTTCGCCAACGATGCGTCCGACGCCAGTCGCGGGGCGGACACCGAGCATCGGTTAGGACCACCACGAATGGTGGCTTTGGGCGTGATCACACCGCACCAGATGTGGGCCGGCGTCGCCATCAGCCTGACGTTGGCCGTTGCGGCGGGGATCAGGTTGGCAATGATCGCGGGGCCGCTGATCCTCGTGATCGGATTGGTCTCAGTGTTGGCGATGCTCGGATACGTCGGTGGACCGGTCCCCTATGGCTACCGGGGCCTCGGCGAGGTGTTCGTATTCGTCTTCTTTGGCCTGGTGGCCACTGTGGGGAGCCGGTACATCCACGACATGAGCGCACCCCTCTCGGCATGGGTCCTGTCGATCCCGGTCGGGATGCTGGTCACGGCCATTCTGGTGGCCAACAATCTCCGCGACCTGGAGACAGACCGCGCCAGCGGCAAACGCACCCTGGCCGTGATCCTGGGACCACACGCCACGAGGAACGTCTTCGCCATCCTCGTGTATGGGGCCTACCCACTGATCGCTCTGTTCGCCTTCGTCGGATGGGCCCCCCTGCCCACCATGTTCGCCGCGCTCCTAGCCCCCTATGCGGTCTTGCCGGTGAGGATCGTCCAGGTGAAGACAGACGGCCCCGCTCTGATCCGGGCTTTGAAACTCACGGCGCGTCTCCATCTCTGGACGGGGCTCGTGCTGGCCGTTGGGGCTCTGATCTAGTGGGCCACCAGGAACCGCCCCGGGCAGGAGTACCGTCGAAAGGAGATGAGCAGGAACACGTCCTCCTCGGCGGCTCCTCGCTCGACGGCGAGGTTCCGCTCCACTTGGGTGCTCATGGCGGCCCTCCTGGTCGTGTCATGCACGGGCAAGGCCGGGGATCTCCCGGCCTCGGTCGACGGAGATTACCGACTGATTTCGGGGACGATCGACGGCGAGCCGGTCCCTCTACAGGAGAGCCATCCGGTGACACTGACCATCAACGGGGACCAGGTTCGCGGAACCGCGGCGTGCAACGAGTACGGCGGCAACGTCCTCATCGAAGGGAACCACATCGCCGTCTCCGACCTGGCCACGACCGAGATGGCCTGCTTCCCTGTTGAGGCCATGACCACAGGTCGGATATTTCTCGGCGCTTTGGCCGAGGTGGACACCTTCGATCTCGAAGGTGAGACGCTAACCCTCACCGGCGACGGGACCGAGATGCGACTGACCAAACAACAACCCGCCGCGGGTGCCGACCTGAACGGGACCGTGTGGGTCCTCAACAGCCTCATCGATGGGGAGAGCGTCTCATCGGTGACTCCCGACCGATCAACGGTGGAGTTCTACACGGACGGGTCGGTGCTGGGATCGACCGGATGCCGGAGCTTTCACGGCCACTACGCGACAACCGGATCCGAGGTGAAGATCAGCGACTTCACCGTCGAGGGAACCTGCGACGGAGTTTCGAGGGATCCACAAATGCAGCAGGACTCCCAAGTCGTCCAGGTCCTCGGTCACGACTTCGGATACGTCATCGAGGCGGCGACGATGACCGTTCAGACCACCGGGAACTGGGGTCTCGTCTATGTGACAGGGCACTAGGCAGCCTCACACCGACGGACTGCCCGGGATGGCCCCCACCAACCTCTGGACACGCTCGGCAACCAGATTCGGCTTCTCCATCGGGAGGAAGTGCCCGGCATCCTCGACTATCTCGATCCCACCGAGCCGGAGTTGGCCGGCCTGAGCTCGCACGAGCCCCTCCGAGACGGTGTCTGACTTTGCACCGGCGAGGATGAGGGTGGGGATGTCGATCTCATGCAAGTTCTCGAACGTGTCGTGAGCGTTGGCGCCCCGGTAGATGTCTGCCTCGACTTCGGGATCGCAAGCGAGACTCACCGGCCCATCTCCGACCAGACCGCCCTCCACATAACCCCTCAAGGCATCCGGATGCCATTCGGAGAAGGCCGGTCTCGACGAGAAGTTCGCCAGCGCCTCGTCCCGGTCGTCGAACGTGCGCTTACGTTTGATCGCGATATCGCTCAGTGCATGCTCCATCCGGCGATATGGGCCGGGGAAGATGATCGGCTCGATGAGGACCAATGCCCGAAACCTGGAAGGGTCGGCCAACTGGGCCATGACCAGGGCCGCACCCCCCATCGAATGACCGACACCGACACCTCCCGATTCTGTCTCGTCCAGCACTTGTCTTGCGAATACGGTCCAGTCGATCGGCAATTCGAGCCGGGGCCCCGCCCCATGCCCGGCGAAATCCCAAGAGACGATGTCTGCCCCGGTCAAGGCATCCATCACCGGCTGCCATACCATGGCGCAAAAGCTGGTGGCGTGGGCGAGATAGATTCTCATCGAGGGCCGGAGCCTAAAGCACGGCGGAAATCCCCAGGCAGGGCAAGACCGGGTGTTGTTTTGGCACCGGCGGCGTTAGTGATCGCTTGGCCCGGGTAAGTTGAGGTTCTGAAGATCTAGGAGAGATTTCTTGCCGCATCTATACGACTTTTCGGCAACCGATGGGACCGACAAGGATCTGTTGGGTGGTAAAGGCGCCGGTCTAGCCCGAATGACGGGTCTGGGGCTCCCGGTACCCCCAGGATTCACCATCACCACCGAGGTGTGCCGAACCTCGATGGAAAAGGGATCCCTGCCTGATGACCTCTGGGACGAGGTCGCACAGGCAGTGGATCGTCTCGAGAAGTCGACGGGGCGCAGCTTTGGCGCCGGCCCGGTGCCCCTGCTGCTTTCGGTCAGGTCGGGCGCAAAGATCTCCATGCCGGGGATGATGGACACGGTGCTCAACCTCGGGATCAATGACACCGTCACCAAGGCGCTAACCGAGTGGTCCGGGGACCCTCATTTTGCCTGGGATGCCCATCGACGGTTCATCCAGATGTACGCCAACGTGGTCCTGGGCATACCGGAGCATCGGTTCCAGGAGGTGCTGACCGACCTGCGCTCCAGGACCGGGGTGGAGGACGACTCCAAGCTGACCACAGAGGACCTCGAAGAGGCCGGTCGGCGCTTTCGTGAGATCGTCGAGAAAGAACGGCCCGGGATGCTCCCCGACGAGCCGATGGACCAGCTGAAAGGAGCGATCACCGCCGTGTTCGACTCCTGGAACACCAAGAGAGCGGTCGAGTACCGCAGAATCAACCACATACCCGACGACCTCGGCACCGCCGCCAACGTCCAGATGATGGTCTTCGGCGATCTGGGAGAGGACTCCGGGACCGGGGTGTGCTTCACCCGCGACCCATCCACCGGGGCAAGAGACCCCTACGGCGATTATCTACCCCACGCTCAGGGTGAGGATGTGGTCGCCGGGATCCGGAACACGATGAGTCTCGAAGAGCTCGGTGACATCCACCCCGATTGCCATCACCAACTGCTCGACATCATGGACGGCCTCGAACAGCACTACCGGGACATGTGCGACATCGAGTTCACCATCGAAAAGGGAGTCTTGTACATCCTCCAGACCAGGGCCGGGAAGCGGTCGGCAGCATCTGCGGTCCGACTCGCCGTTGCGATGGTCAAAGAGGGCCTCATCGACGAGAAGATCGCCGTCACCAGGGTCGAGCCCGCGGCCTTGGAGCAATTACATCGGCCTCGTGTCGCCGACCATGTCGCCTTGTCGTCGGCGATCGGACGCGGGGTCGCAGCGTCGCCAGGGGCGGCAACCGGCACGGTCGTCTTCGAGTCGGACACGGCGGTAGCCAAGGCTAGAAACGGGGAGGACGTCATCCTCGTCCGCCCCGAGACCACTCCCGACGACATCCACGGCATGGCGGCCTCGGTCGGCATCCTGACCAGCCAGGGTGGAAAGACCTCGCACGCCGCTGTCGTGGCTCGTGGCATGGGAAAGCCGGCTGTGACGGGTGTGGCCGACCTGCTCGTCGATGTCGACGCGGGAATCGCTCACGCCTCCGATCATGATCTGCGAGAAGGCGACGTGATCACCATCGACGGCACCAGCGGGGCGGTCTATGCCGGGACCGTCGACGTGGTCAAGCCCGAGGAGCTTCCCGAGCTCCACGAGCTCCTCCAATGGGCCGACGGCTTTCGCAAACTGGGGATCAGGGCGAACGCAGACACCGCTGAGGACGCCACCCTGGCCCGGGAACGCGGGGCAGAGGGCATCGGGCTGGCCCGGACCGAGCACATGTTCCTGGGCGAGCGTCTCGAGATCGTCCAGCGTGTGATCTTGTCAACCGATCCCGAACAGAGGGAGAAGGCGCTCAACGACCTGGAACAGCAGCAGATCGGGGATTTCGAGTCTCTGTTGGAGGCCATGGACGGTCTGCCCGTCGTAATCCGCCTCCTCGATCCACCACTCCATGAGTTCTTGCCTTCGCGTCTCGAGTTGGAGCATCAGATGCTGAGGAGAGTCCGGGCCGGCCGACCCATCGACGACCTCCAATCGATGTCGGACCAGGTGGCTCGCTGGGAGGAAACCAACCCGATGCTCGGGTTGCGCGGGGTCCGTCTTGGCTTGATGCTCAAGGACCTCTATCGGATGCAGGCGCGCGCTGCCACCACGGCCCTCACCAGGCGGCTGCAGGCCGGTGGCAAACCCCACCTCGAGATCATGATCCCCTTGGTGGCCACCGCCGAGGAGCTCTTGCGGATGCGCCGGGTCATCGAGGGGGAGATCGCTGAATCGGTGGCGGGCACAGGTATCGATCTCGATATCGAGATCGGGACGATGATCGAGTTGCCACGCGCAGCTCTCACCGCTGGCGATATCGCCGAAGTGGCCGATTTCTTCTCATTCGGAACGAACGACCTGACACAGATGACATATGGCCTGAGCCGTGACGATGCCGAGGGCCTCTTCCTCAGGGACTACCTGGAGCAAGGGATTCTCACCTCGGACCCGTTCCAGACCATCGACGTCGCCGGCGTGGGTCGTCTGGTGCGGGTGGCCTCTCGGGAAGGCAAGGAAGCCAATCCCGAGCTCACCTTGGGGCTGTGTGGAGAACATGGAGGAGACCCCGCGACGATCGCATTCGTCAATGGCCTCGGCCTCGACTATGTCTCCTGCAGCCCGCCACGAATCGAGGGCGCCAGGCTGGCAGCGGCGCAAGCCGCGCTGGCCGGCTGATCAGACGACGGCGTCGACCAGCTCTGCTACACCCTCACCGGTGATGGCGGTGGTGACCAATATCGGGGCCCTCCCCCCGGCCAATGTCTCGGACAAGGCCCGCTTGACCGAATCGACACCGGGACGATCGCCTTTGTTGATGACGAAGATGTCAGTCACCTCGGTGATCCCGGCCTTGTCCGCCTGGATCTGATCCCCCCAACCGGGAGAGAGCACCAACACCACCTGATCGACGAGGTCCATCACCTCGACTTCGGATTGACCCACCCCCACAGTCTCCACGAGCACCAGATCGAAGCCGGAGCGGGCGAGCAGGCCTATCACCGGGGGTGCCGCCTCGGACAGACCGCCCAAATGGCCCCTGCTGGCCATCGATCGCACGAAGACACCCGGATCATCAGCGTGATCCTGCATCCGGATCCGGTCGCCCAACAGCGCCCCGCCGGTGACCGGGCTGGTCGGGTCGACTGCGAGCACCGCCACCGAGAGCCCCCGCCAGCGGAGCTCTGAGATCATCGCACTGACCAATGTCGACTTGCCGGCACCCGGTGGGCCGGTGATCCCGACCCGACGAGCAGGCTGTCTCTCCTCGGGAATGTCCATCAACCACTTGGGAGTCGACGGCTCATGGGCCTCGATCATGGAGATGACACGAGAGAGGGCGCGCCGGTCCCCCGACAGAGCGCGTTCGACCAACTCGTGCCCACTCATGAGGACAGGTTAGGGAGTGACCCGGCCGGTCAGAGAACCGGCAGCTCGATGCCTCCGGGGATATCTGCGTCATCCATCCCTGGTGCGTCTGCGCTGGCGTTTACTTCCTCGACTCCGGGGACCCGGTCCATGAGAATCCGCTCGATCCCCGCTTTGAGGGTCATCATCGAGAGTGGGCAACCACCACACGCCCCCACCATTTGGATGTTGACGGTGTTGCCTTCGGTCCCGAGCAACACCAGGTCGCCACCGTCGGCTTGGACAGCGGGGCGGATGTACTCGAGGGTCTCGGTGAGTTTCTCTTGGTCGATCTCAACGTCGCCATTGACGCTGCTGGCGATCGTTACGGGTGTTGCTTCTGGCATCGCGTTTTGAGAACCTTCATGTCGGCGCGGATGTTCCGAATTCTACGTGATCGGCGAACGTGGCCGAAAAGCAGGCTAGAGACGCGTCACGGTCGCCCCCAAAGCGGAGAGGCGGCCGGCAAGGTCCTCGTATCCCCTGTCAATGTGCTCGGCGTCACTTATCTCGGTGACGCCCTCGGCCCGCAAACCGGCCAGCACCAGGGCGGCCCCCGCACGGATGTCCGGCGCAAGCACCGGACAGCCGGAGAGGCGATCGACCCCTCGGATGATGGCGTGCTGCGCCTCGGTGGAGATATCCGCCCCCATCCGGGCCAACTCCCCGATGTACCGGAAACGGGCGTCATATAGGTTTTCGGTGATCACCGAAGTCCCACTGGCCACCGACAGCAGAGCGACCATCTGAGGGTGCATGTCGGTGTGGAATCCGGGGAACGGGAGGGTGGCGAAATCGACGGGGCCCGGCCTTTCCGGGCCTCTGACCCGTAACCAGCCGTCGCCGCGATCGACCTCACATCCCGCCTGCTCCAGCTTGGCCAACTCCATCCGCAGGTGTTCCGTGACACACCCGGTGACGGTGACATCACCGGAGGTGATGGCGGCCGCCGCGGCATAGGTGCCGGCCTCGAGACGATCGGGCAGGACCCGGTGGGCCACCGGCGCCAACCGATCCACCCCTCGGATCGTCACCAAAGAGGTGCCCGCCCCCGAGATCTCAGCTCCCATCTCGATCAGCTGCTTGATCAAGTCCTCTATCTCGGGCTCGCGGGCCGCGTTCACGATCACCGTCTCACCTTCTGCCAGTGCGCCGGCGAAGAGGAGGTTCTCGGTGGCTCCCACCGAGGGAAAGGGCAGCTCGATCTCGGTGCCTTTGAATCGACCATCCACGCGTCCGATCAGCTCCCCGTGAACGAGCTCGAATTCGGCACCCATGGCCTCCAAGCCATGAAGATGGAAGTCGATGGGGCGAGCCCCAAGGTCATCGCCTCCGGGCAATGCAACTCGGGCCTCCCCACATCGGGCGAGCAACGGTCCCAGAACGACTATCGATGCCCTCATCTGACGCACCAGCTCGATTGGGGCAATCGGATCAAGCTGTTCGGGAACCACCACCCAGATCTCGTGGTCGGCGTGCTCCACGTGACAGCCGATGTGCTCGAGCACGCGACACATCAACGTCACGTCGAGGATCGAGGGCACGTTTCCCAGATTGTGACGTCCCGGAGCGAGCAGGGCCGACACCATCTCTTTCAACACGGCGTTCTTTGCCCCGAGGACACCAACCGTGCCCTGCAACCGTGCTCCTCCCTCGACGATGAGCTTGGACATCGAGGCGAATGTAGTGAGGGCCTGGCCCAACACCTCGTCACTGTCAGGCCCACACGTCGTTGAACTCCATATCGGATAGCGGTCACAGCTACCCTGCCGCCCAGATGAGAATCGCATTGGGAGCAGATCACGCCGGCTTCCAGCTCAAGGAGCACCTATCAAATTGGCTGGCGGAGGCGGGTCACGCCGTATATGACCTCGGGACTCACTCCACGGATCCCGTCGACTACCCGGACTACGCCGCCGCTGTGGCCCATGCAGTCCTCGATGGCCGGGCCGACCGGGGGATAGTGCTGTGCGGGTCAGGGGCCGGGGCCGGGATTGCCGCCAACAAGTTCAACGGGATCCGGGCATCGGTGGCCCACGACACCTACACCGCCCATCAGATGGTGGAGCACGATGATGCCAACATCCTCTGCCTTGGCTCGAGGGTGATCGGGGCCTCTCTCGCCGAAGAAGTCGTGACCGGGTTCCTCGAGGCTCGATTCAGCCGCGAGGACCGTCATGTCAAGAGAGTCGAGAAGATCCGGTCCTTCGAGAGCTGATCAGCCGCCGATGCTGGACTGGGCGATGGCCACCAACGCGTTCAACCCGTCGACAGGTATCTCACCAGACACCCGCTGCAGGTTCTGGTTGTTCCCGTCGAGGACCACCCAGAAGGGCGTGCCGGCCATCCCGTAGCTGCCCGCCACCGTGCCGGAGGCGTCGTCCATGATCACCGGAGCAGACCATCCCTCACTCTCCAACCAGTCTTGCGGCGGCCAGTTGGGTCTCACCGGGTCGGTTGACGTGGCAACCGAGATCAGCTCGACGTTGTCGGGGAGATTCCCTGCGTCGACCCAACTCTGCACCACCGGCACCTCTGCCTGGCAATGGGGGCACCAATGAGCGAGGAAGATGATGATCTTCGGGGTGCCATCGGGCTCGATCGAGACCGGGTTGCCGTTCCAGTCGGCACCAGTGGCGGTGGGTGCCTCCATCCCGATGGTGGGATCGGCCGCCCCACTCACATAGACAGGCAGCGGGCTACCAGCGACCGTAGGGGCTCCGAAACCGATGCTCTCGTCCAATGGCTGCTCGGAGGCGATCGACACCGCCAGCAAAACGATCAGCGCCAGCCCGACCGCACCGCCGAGGATCCACCAAAGCGTCGAGTAGGACTTCTTCACCGGACCGGCTCCTGGCTTTGACCTGGTTTTCTGCGTCATCTTTCAACTCTCGTGTAAAGGGCGAGTAAGACGGAGATAACGATAAACCCGGCTCCAGCCATAAAGGGTATGGAGATGAACCCGAAGACCTCCACGTATCGGGCAGAGCAGGGCACAGCACCACAAGAGCCTCCACCTTCGAGCGCGGGAAACGTCTGTATCAGATAGTGCCAGATCGACACCGCCAGACCGCCCAACGCCAGGGGAAGGGCGTAGAACTTGACCTGGGCCTCTCGCCTGATGGCACCCACAATCAGGATCACCGCCATCGGGTACATGGCGATCCGCTGAAACCAGCAGAGACGACACGGTTCGAATCCGATGACCTCTGAATAGAAGAGCGAGCCGGCGGTGCAGGCCAGCGCCACCAGCCAAGCCAGCCAGATGGCACGATCACCGAGGACATGGGACGTATCGCGACCCCTGGCCATGCGATACACCAGCAAACCCAACGCTGCCCCGATCGCGACCAGCGACAGAATGGCCACCAGGGTGTTGTATTGCCGGATCGCTTGGGCTGACATCCGCTTCCTCCGTAGCAGTCCCGACCAGATTCGAACTGGCGTTTCCGGCTTGAAAGGCCGGCCCAGGACGAAACGAAGCCTAACGACGATCAACGCCAATAGCCGAGAAATAGCGGTTGACCACGGCATATGCAAAGAGATGAGTTATCGCTACTTCGCGGCGGCTTGCGTCGATTTCCACTCCCATGCGGCCCAGGAGCGGCCCAGCGGCCCAGCGGCCCAAGGGCCAGATTCCGTTTGCCGAGCGACGACTTTCGCACGTTGGCAATCGTCGTAAAGGTCGCGGATCATTCCTGTTCGAAGCCCGGTGCAGCATTGGCCAAGCTTGTGAGGCCGTTAGTGAACTACTTGGAGCGCGAAATCTCTCCCTCGGTGGCTCTTGACCACGCAGTGTGGTGAACGTACAGTCCCAACATCGGGCGAGCTGGAGGATGGAGTCCTTGCAATGGTGCTCAGCTTGCCTCGAAGGCGAAGGTACTGGAGTTTCGTGCGAAGAAGCTCCTGGCATCTCGCCATCGCCTCTCGTGGTAGGAGTTGGCGATGGTGATCACTCACGCGACGCTCTTCGAAAGCGAAGTCGCTTTTCGAAGTCGGGACGAGATGCTCCACGACATTGCCGTAGCTCACATCTCGTATCGACTAGGTCGACAGGAGTTTGGCGGTGGCATCCGCGACCACGGCCAATACCAGACATTGACATCCCACGCTCCCAGGACCCCAGCGTGACTTTGGGAAAAGTACATGCCTGCGTATGGCGGACGGATCGATTGTCAATTAGGACCCACCCCTACAACGGCACTGAAGGAGGTACCAGCAGTGGTGGCTGAGACGCTCGCATCGATTGAAGCAACTAGGAATTCCCTGGTCGTCCAGATGCTCGACGGAGGGAGCGTCTCCCTTGAGATCCCCTGGACGATAGGCCCTGCAACGGTCACGGGGACCATTCGAATGTCGTCCGGAGAGGAACGAGCTCTTCTCATGAGCTCACCGCCCACGGCCGAAGACTTAGCACGAGACCCAGTCGTCAGTACGGGCATGGAATTCGTCGAGAGCTATGGATTGAGCGGTGGCCAACTCCGACTTGGGTCGGGCGGCCAGCCTAAGTCGGCCGAACACGAAGTGTCGTATGAGCGGGCAAGCGACGGAACTGTGAGGGAAAAGCTCGTTCATATGGCTCTATGGGATGGAGACAGCTTCACTCTCCACACCTTCCAGTATGGCGGCGAAGTCGACAGCCTTCGAAGCTTCTACGAGGCGATGCGAATAGAGGAATCACCAACCGGCGTACGGGTGGCCCCCCGTACCGCCACCAACCTCGCTTTCGTGCAGGGACCGTGGACGATTGTCGACCTACCAGGCATCGGAGCGCTTGAAATAGCACAGATGACAGCCTGGCGGCAAAAAGAGGTGCCTACATACGAGGGCACGCCTGTTGTGTCAGGGGAGCTATATGTTTCCCGACGTGATGACGGCTCTCACCGCGCGTACTACGTCATCGTCAACGAGACAACATTCGCCACTTTCGTCCCATACCCTGGGTCAGACGAAACTAGGGTGGCGGCAGTTCTCGAGACCTCTCAGATCTTCTGGAGCCTAGGTGCTAGGGAAGCTGAATGATCGGTCACGAGAGATGAGGGGCGGACTTACAAGCGCCGGAATCGTGTTCGGAGTGTTGGGCGGTGCTGGCGCTATGCACGCTCGCCGGCTCGAGTCACTCGTGTCGACGCTTGGGGCACACCGCCTATTGACTCGACCCCTCGTCCGCCCAGTAGCTGGCTTTGTCGCTCTCACGGAGATTTCGCTCGGGATCTTGGGCCTGGCCGGGCTTGCCTTTGTTGGCGGCCAACTACTTGCCGTAGCCGCTCTTCTTTCAGCTGCCCTGTACGCGTCCTATACCGTCTATCTCATAGTCCTCGTCAGGATCCGGCCAGGCTCGAACTGTGGTTGCAATCAGAGCGACCTGCCAGCGAACTGGGCTCATGTCTTGCGCTCAGCAGTCTTGTGCGTTCTGGCCGTGGCGGCGGCACGCTCGATCATTCCAATCTCGAACACTGGCTTGGAGACTTCAGAGCTGATTCTCACGTTATGTGTAATAGCAGGCGGAGTGGCTTTGGTGTGGATTAGTCCGGAAGTCGTGGGGTTGAGGAAGACTATAAGACAAAGACAAGGAGTACTGCGGTGAGCGCTTTGACCGCTGCTGTTGTCCTGGCATGGGTGGCCATTCTTATCCTGGCTTTGGCGATTAGTGGACTGACGCGGGCGGTGGGTCGCCTGGCTACAGGAGCTGTAGGGGCGCCCGCAGCTCATCCTCTGATTGGTAGCCAGGCACCACCAATCCCGGCCCTTGGGCCCTGGTCTGAACCGACGGTGATGGTGTTCGTGGATCCCACATGCATCGTATGCCGCGAAAGAATCCAAGACATCAAGGAGATTCACTCAGGTGAGACGAATTGGATCCTTGTGACCACGGATCCCAGCGAAACCTTCTCAGACTTGGAGTTGAACGGCCTGCGACTCATCCGGGTCGAAAGCCCTTACGTCACCTTTTTTGGCGCTTACTCGAAGCCATTCGGGGTTGTGATTGACAGCAATGGACTCATTGTCGCGGCCTCGGCCTTAGGAAACAGGAAGATGCTCACCGACCTTGTGCCAATGGGTTCTAGAGAAGGTAGCTGAACAGGATGCTTGATCTCGCAACGGTTGTTGACTGGGACGATAAGCCGCACGGCGCCAATCGGCGGAGCCTACACGTCCACCACCCGCATGAGCCGATGCGGCCCACTCGTCGGATGTTCCTCAAGGGGGCCATGGCCGCTTCCGCCGGGTTCGCCCTTGCTGCGATGGGGGCTTTTCCCTTCGTCCAACGCGGACGGGCAGACGCCCCGCCCGGTGGCTGGTTGATCTGGACCAATGGAGGAACGAACGACTGCGGCGGTCTGGACTCGTGGGTCAATGATGACGAGTGCGATGGCTGCAACAACAAGCTGTGGTGTTGCTGCTCGAGCGGGTACCACAAGGGCCCCGCTTTCGGTTGCAACTACGACTTCCGCCCCGATCTCTGCAAGTCCGGCGGCTACGACGGGTGGACCTGGAAGATGACCGTTTGCTGCCTGACCGGCGCAACCACCTGTCATAAGAATCGTGTCTGGCGATGCTCGGATGGCAAGTACCGGTCGAGTTGTTCGAGCGGATGGACGGATTCGATCTGTCGGTACATTACGTCATCCGGCACCACCTGTTCCGGGTGCTAGGGGTGAGGGCGGCCCTCGAGGGAAGGTGGGCTGCAATCTGGGTCGCGATTGGGCCATCCTTGCTCTATCGCTTCTGTTAGTCGTCCGTGGATGGGCTCCACC
>CAVSQY010000010.1:0-88972 GCA_963730285.1 uncultured Actinomycetes bacterium
CACCAACCCCTCGAGTACCCCGAGTTCGCCGAGACGATGCGCGATGGTCTGGTCCCGATCAGCCCGCCCACCGAGGACGGGCTGGCCCGTGCCATCGCCCAGCCGGCCCGCGACGTTGGATTGGATCTCGAACCGGGGCTGGTGACCCGGATCGTCGACGATGTGCGCGGTGAGCCGGGAAGCCTGCCGCTCATGCAACATGCGCTGTCGGAGCTCTTTCAAGCGCGCGAGCACAACATCCTGACCCTGGCGGCCTACACCCGCACCAGAGGGGTGCTCGGCGCTTTGGGGCGACGAGCCGAGGAGATCTACCGGCAGTTGCCCGACGAGGGGAAGGAAGCGGCCCGGCAGATCTTCCTCCGACTGGTCAATGTCGACGAGATCGCCGACGACACCAGACGACGGGTCCGTCAGACAGAGCTCACAAGTCTCGGGATCAAGCCAAGGGTGCTCGAAGACGTCATTCAGCAGTTCGGATCGTTTCGCCTCCTCTCCTTCGATCAAGACGGTGCTACTCGAACCCCAACCGTCGAGGTTGCCCACGAGGCGTTGATTAGAGAATGGGACCGGCTCCGGACCTGGGTCGACGAACGCCGCGAGGACTTGCTGATCCATCGACGGATCCTCATCACCGCACACGACTGGGAAGAGACGGCGAGCGACCCGAGCTTCTTGTTGAGGGGTAGCCGGCTGGAACAAGCACTCACATGGCAGGAGCGAACGGACATCACCATCTCGGAAACAGAGATGAGTCTCATCGAGGCCAGTATCGAGATTGAGCAACGCGAGAAAGCTGCTCGTGAGGCACTGGAAGCCAAAGCTGCGCGACGACGCAAGGCGGTCATTGGCGTTCTTGCAGGTGGGCTCCTGGTGGCCGGTGCGCTCGGTTTCGTTGCCCTGGACCGAGCGCACCATTCGAGAGTGGCAGCCGCCGAGAGCTTCGCTCAGGAGCTGTCATCGGCGGCGATGCTGGCGGTCGCCGACGACCCGGAACTCGCTGTTCTTCTTTCCCTTAAGTCCGTTGAAGCAACCACCAAGGTTGGGCTTGACGTGTCACCTCAAGTGGCCTCCGCCCTCCGCGATACCCTGCGTCAAGACCGAGTCGAGCTACGCCTGTCGGGTGGCACTTATGTTGCTGCATATGATCCCAACGCGACCTCAATCGTCACTGACGGACCGACCGATTCAGATGCCTATCTGATGTTGTTCGATGCCGAAACGGGTGACACGAAGGCAAAACTGCATCCCCCGGACGATACGGGGCGTCCAAGTGCGGTGTCTTTCGACGTCAGCGGCGATCTCATAGCTGTATCCCGCACCCATCAGGATGTCGAACCGTCGGAACTCGCCCCAGAAGAAGTGGCCGTCGACATATACAGCGTCAACCCTTCCGAACATGTTCTGAGTCTTTTCGGACCACCTGGCTATTACAGCAAACCAAGTTTCGGCACTAGCGGATTCATTGCCGCCACCCTCTCCACGGGGAGCTCTTCAACAACATATGTATGGCGGATGACCGGCGAAGGCTTCCGCCGATATCAGGACACTGGGGAGTGGTCAGAGTTCATTCCCGGAACGGACACCCTTGTAGTCGCACATCTGGGTACTGACGATGCCGGAGCGTCAAATCTCGAGCTCATCGACGTGGCCACTGGCAGGTCACACAATTTGTCCGACCTGGGAATTGAACCCGAGGCGTTTGCTATCAGCCCCGATGGATCCATGATTGCCATCGGCCAAATCGAGGTACCTGCAGTCAAGGTCTTGAGGCTGGATGACGGGTCGCTCGTTTTCAGCGAAAGAGCACCCGATCCTCAATCCCTATCCTGGAGTCCCGACTCGTCAAGATTGGCAGCCAGCGGCAACGATGCCGACGTCACCATCTTCGACCTTGCATCGCCTGAAGACGACCCACTCGTGCTCACAGGTCCGGGTGCGTCGATATATGGCACGTCCTTCTCACCCGATGGCAACAGCCTCGTCGCCGCCTCGCTGGACGGCGGAGCAATCGTTTGGAACGTGACCAGCACCGGACGCGGGACAGCCATTTCCACCGGAGGACTACCTGCTGCGTTTCAGTTCGACCCAAGCGGAACGAGGATGTTCATCGCGATGTGGGACGAGGATGCACAACTTCGAGGCGTTCCATCTGGCGCGATCCTGGCCACCTATTCAACCCCCACAAGGATTGCAAAAATTGGCTTCCGGTATGGCTGGCCCAATCAATCGTTCACCACGGTCGCCGGAACCAGAGCGATCGACGACTCCAGGGCCGGAGTACTGATGGACATTCGAGGACATCAGACCGATGTGTTTCCTGACTGTGAGACGCCAAGACTCACATCGCCCGACAGTCAGCTGGTGCTTGTGGACCCGTTCGTGGATGAATGCCGATACCCGGAGGACGAAGAGCACTCAAGTGGCCTCTTCGATCTTGCGAACGGTGAGACTCTCATCCCAATGGGTCCAAGATCGATCATCTTTGGTGTGTTCTCGCCTGGCCGGGCACCAGGCGAGGCTTACGTGGCGGTCAACTTGGACTTTTCGACAATCGAGGTGTACTCGCTCGCGTCGATGTCTCTTCTGGGACATCTCGATAAGGAGGACCTCGAACGCACGGACGCTTTTCTCCAGCTCTTGGTAGATCCAAAGGGTCGATATCTCGGTATAGGCACCAATGGGCCGCGAGCTCTCGTGGTCGACATGGACAAGGTTCGTGAGGGAGTGTCGATGACCGAGGCTCTCGTCTTCAACAGGGAGGCACACAAAGGAAACGTCGGGAGTGTCGACCCGAGTAGTGACGCCATGGCAGTGAGTGCTGGGAACGAGGGCACATACCGGGTCTGGGACCTCGCAAAGGGCGAGATGCTCTTCGAAGTGAGGGTGAACACCGATTCCGCTGCTGCGAGATTTACGCCCGACGGCAGCCAACTTGCGTATGAGGATGCGGGCGGTGTTATCAGATTCACACCAGTGGACAACGACGAAGTCATCGCTCAAGCTCGCGCCACAGTGACACGCTCATTGACCGACGACGAGTGCCGCCAATACCTGCACACCGACGGATGCGAGGATTAGGGCGATGCCGCTCGTGGGTCAAGTCGCCTGACCTGACGTGGGGTTCCTCGGTTGTGGGCGTTGACGGACTCGAACCGCCGACCCCTGCCTTGTAAGGGCAGATCAGGGGATTTTCGCCAGCGGCCAGTTCGCCCAGAAATGAGCTTTGACCTGGGGTTTTGGCGCTGGACGCTTGCCAGCGTTTCGCGGCGTTTCTCACCCTCTGACGGACAAATGACGGACAGTGGGAGCGCAAGATCGGTCAGGGCCCCGGTACGAGCCCTTCACCGAGAGGATGAGTCACCGATGGTCGCTAGGTCCATGAGGAGACTGTTCGCCCAGTCGACGGCAGCTTGATGAGACTCGGCCACGGTTTCGGCGTGGGGTGATGTGGAGTCCATGCCTTCCCGTGCTGCCTGATACAGGTCGTTCCATGTGCTGGTCGGGTTGACGATGGCGGGCCAGGGATGGGTCTGCCTAAAGGCGAACAGCCTCTTGGTGGTAACCGCCAGCCCGGTCAGGTCGACGGAGCGCGTCGAGTGCATGAGTTGGAGGTCGATCAAATCGTGGGCACGTTCGGAATCAGGGAGAGTGATGGCGTGAAGCTTTTGCGCCATCTGGTGGACGATCGGTACGAGCGGAACGGGTTCGGGCGCAGGTAATCCGAGTGCTTCGAAGAGTTCGAGCGTGTCGGCTGAAATGTCGTATTCGGGAGATGCGGTCGAGTCGAGCTCATCTCGACTGAGTTCAAACGAGATGGAGTGCGGCCACTTCGACCCCTTGTACAAGAGGTTGATCGAGTAGGGCTGCAGGACATACTGCTCTGGGACTCCGTCGGGTTCGGCTCTTGGCCGTTCAGCGACAGTGCCCGTGAAACCACCCCAACCCGCGACGAGCCGCTCTTGGAACGCCTGGTGGAACTCCTTGACCGCTAGTGCTTGTGAGACGTCGAGGTCGACAGAGAATCGGCTTGCGTCACCGTATCGGAAGTACATGGCCGCCCCACCTTTGACGGCGCCGGCCGGAAGCATCTGTCCAATGACGGTATTGGCGAGGTCTCTGTAGCGCCGCTGATTCTCCGGAGAACCCTCTTCCTTGACCCCAGTCAGTGCCCTGATCCGGTCGAGGATCGCCCTTGCGGTAGCCGGGGAATCAGGCATCAGGCGTCCTCGCCTCCTTGGAGCGCGGCGAACAGTTCGTCACGATCCCGGGAGAGGACGAGGCCCTCGGCCGCTGCTCGATCAGCAGCTTCGAGGAGCCTCTCGGTCATAACTCTTGCCCGACAGTCCAGAAGAGCACGCTTCACAGTGACGGTAGGGATCGCCTCGAAAACGGTCAGATCCTCCACAGGGAGGCTGCGTTTAGCCACATGGAGCCACATTGGGTGATTGGCTCGAGTACGCCGCGGAGTACCCACCCACACCGACCTCGGATTCACCGAAGCCAGCTCATATAGGGCCAGGGTGGACTCCCCCATCAGATACGCATCCTCACCCACTCGAAGCACCGCCGCCATGAAGGCATCCCGGTCCGTAGTCGGAACGTCGTTCATCCGATACAGACCGTACGCAACGTTGCTCAGCACACCCCGATGCGCCAGCTTTGCCAGTTCGACTACCGGAACGCCGATCTCCCTGGCTTGACGAGTGGTGACAAATCCATACTGGTCGACAGCAAGTCGCCAGAGCTTTCGTTTGTAAGTAGCGACAGGTTCCATCGATGTGGCACAACACTACCATTTTTGGTATTGTTCCGCCGTCCTTCACCCGAACCCCGAGCGGGGTTTCTTCCGCGACGTGGTCGCGGATGGCGATCGCTCAAGACTACCCCTACAGGAACCTGAATCCGATCACGCCCGTATTGAGCAGTACCGGTGTCTCGAGCAATGGCCGTCGCCCGACGAAGGTCTGGTGTTCACCGCCCCAGGCGGAGGTGCACTCAGACGATCCTTCCGCCGCCGGTACTGGAAGCCGGCTGTCCGAGATTCCGTTGGGGAACCGATGCGATTCCACGATCTGCGGCACAGCCACGTGGCCCACCTCATCGAACAGGGAATCCACCGAGTGGGCGGCGGCTCTAGCATGTGCCGAGCCGAGCGCCCTTCGGGAGCGAGGGCTCTGGCTGCGTCTGACCATCAGAAATGAGGGCAGTGACGTCACTCTCTTGGGTGATGGTGTCATGAGCGCCATGATGAGTGAAGAAGTGTCGAAGGTCGGGGGGTTAGTACCTGTAGAGAACCTTGTCGTATTCGATGTCAATGGCCGACCGGCCGAGTTGGTCGTGGAAACCGGATTTGGATCCTTGCTGGACCTCGGGAAGCCTCCTCAACAGCCGTGATGTCCAGAAGCATCCCCACCCGAAATCGTTAGCCCCAATGTCACGTAGGACCCTTGCCGCGCTCGTTGACTCATCGCTAGGAATACTCATAGCAGGTGGACTCATGCTTGGGGTGTTCCCATGGATTTCGACTGTCATGTATCAAGCGGTGGGGAGCGCAAGCCCTTGGGGCGTTGTTGCCAGACTGGTGGGGATCGTCGCGACGGGAGCAGCTCTTGCGGGTCTCATACTGTGGACAAAGGTTCGTCCAATCGCCGTTGCCGTACCGGCCGTCGCCATCATTCTTCTCTACAGCGCCCTCCTACTCTGGCCGGGCCTCCCTTCGCGGGTATCAAACCTCCTGCGTCTCGTGTCTGGACTCGGTGCGATTCCATTCGTTGCCGCCGGGCTCCTCGGAGTCGGAGCCTTGTACAAGCGTGGGAAACTCCTGAATCGGTAAAGATCCGCGCCGGCCGGGGCTATGCGCTGTCCGGGTCACCAACTGCTGGAGACGATCACAAGAGTCCGGTCCATCATGCATTCATTACACTTCATGGCCAATGCGTACTGCGCGCGAATGCCGTCAGTACGGATCAGCTACCAAGGGCGCGTGGTACATATCGCCGCTTCGGTCGGTGAGCCGTACCGGGTGCACGACCTGAGACACACTCACGCCGCATGGCTGATCGCCAACGGCGAGCATGCCAAGACCATCCAAAACTCGGCCATGCCTCGATAAGAACCACGCTCGACCGCTACGGGCACCTGATGCCGGGCCTCGATGCGGGCGCCGCAGACCGCCTCGATTAGCTAGCAGCCGGCCGTGGCAAGCACTCAGGAAGCACTCGCCGAGCTCCGAGTGTCTCTAAGCTTCCCACCTCAAAGGCCAGGAACTAGACCTGACCAGGGACTTCTCTTAGTGGGCGTTGACGGACTCGAACCGCCGACCCCTGCCTTGTAAGGGCAGTGCTCTAGCCAACTGAGCTAAACGCCCGTAGGTCAGAAAAGTCTAAGAGATATAGGTCGCTGTACCCATTCAACATCCTGGGGATAAATGTCGATACATCTCTAGACAAATCCCCAATGGCGGCCAGAGGCATTCCTACGCTGGCCCGAGGCTAGGAACGGTATGGGCAGAAGCAGCGCGATCGAGAGAGAAGTCAGTGACGAGGCCATCCGGCAGTACCTCGATGGCATCGGCATGTACAACCTGCTGACCGCCGAAGATGAGGTCTGTCTGGCCAAGGCCATCGAAGACGGGCGCAAGGCGGACTCGGCCCTCGAGTTGGAGCAGGATCATGCCAAGCGGCGTGAGCTGAGGAAGCTCGTTCATGCCGGCGAAGAGGCACGCCAGACCTTCATCCGCTCAAACCTTCGTCTCGTTGTCTCCATTGCCAAGCGTTATGGGCACGCTCGTCTCCCCTTCCTCGATCTGGTCCAGGAAGGCAACCTCGGGTTGATCAGAGCCGTCGAGAAGTTCGAGTACCGCAAGGGATTCAAGTTCTCCACCTACGCCACCTGGTGGATCCGACAGGCCATCACCAGGGCGATAGCCGACAAGAGCCGGACCATCAGGGTGCCGGTCCACATGATGGACACCATCACCCAGATGCAGACTGCCGAGAACAACCTGACCAAGCGCATCGGCCGTCAGCCGACTGATCAGGAGCTGGCCGAAGAGTCGGGTCTCACCGTGGAGAAGATTCGTGAGGCGAGAAAAGTGGCACCGGAACCGGTGTCGATATTCGAGCCAGTCGGTGACGACAACGCCATGCTGGGCGATTTCATCGAGGATCTCGAGGCAGTAGTGCCATTCGAGCTCATCGCTTCAAAGTTGAACATCGAGAACCTCCAGTGTGTCCTGGACCGATTGACCGACCGCGAGCGAACCATCATCGAGATGCGCTACGGCCTGGGCAACCAGGAGCCTGCCACATTGGATGAGGTGGGTCGTCATTTCAACGTGACCCGTGAGCGCATCCGTCAGATCGAGGCCAAGGCCCTGGCCAAGATGCGTCACCCGTCGTCACCCGGAGGGCTCCGGGAGCTGGCCGTCTCCTGACCATTCGGTCAGGCGGTCTTGACCAGGTCCCAGAGCTCATCGGTGTTTGCCTCCAGGGGTAGTGCAGAGTCGCCCTGACTCGGACGACCACGACCACGACGACGGTGGAAGGGCTGGCCATCCCAGAAGATGACGCCGCCCCACACGCCCCATTCGTGGCCATCGATCAACGCCACTTCCAGGCATCTCACCCGCACCTGACATGAGGCGCAGATGCGCTGCGCCTCGGCCAGCTCGGCGGGATTGTCGGAGAAGAACAGCTCGTGGCTGCCCTCCTGGCTACATCGACCTTCGTCCTGGAGTTGTCTCAGTTGTGAATTCATGTCGAGTCCTTTGTTCTGTTTCGGAGGCGGGAATAAAAAAGGCCGCCGGATCCCGGCGGCTTCTCAACAGAACGTTGATGGGGTCACATCATGTGACGAGAGGCCGCCTCGGAGTGGTGTTGGGCACGGTGCCTTGCGCAGCGAGCGCGGACGCGCCAAAACGCCCTGCCATTCCGGTGGGAATCATGAGTCGCTGCTTCACCATTGACGTACCTCTTTCTCGACGGCGACAGAATGGCCGCTTCAAAACCATCCGTCAAGGCAATTAAGCCAAAGCCTCGGTCACGATTTCGTAACGGGCGTCGGATAGGGTTTCGGCAATCGATGGATGACGGTCCCCCCTGGTGGAGTCATAGGTGGCTCTGGTGGTGCGTATTCGGCGTGTGCACGTCCGCGCTCCTCGGTTCACTGACAATGTCCGTTGCATCGGGCAATGTCGCCACCGCCTACATCGTGGCTTCGACCGTTTGGGCTCCCCTCGGTCTCATCATCTGGTACCGAAAGCCAGAACATCCGATAGGCCCACTCATCACCCTGGTTGGGCTCTTGTCCCTTGCGGTAGTCCCGGGCTTCCTGATGGGCGCTGTCTTCACTCAGTTCGAGGCGACCATCACACCACAGGCATGGCCGATGATCATCGGTTCGGCGGTGAGTGGCGCCTACACCTACCTCTTCCTCGTCGCCATTCTCCTCTTCCCGGATGGCAGAGCCCGACCGGGCCCGCAACTCTGGCTGACACGCCTCTTGTTTCTGGCGATGCTGATCGCCACGGCGTCAGGGATACTGGCGGAGCCGCTCGGACCGGTCAGCCATCCGTTCGCCTCGCTGGGCCTAACGACAGCGGCTCGCTCGGTGTTCGAGGCGATGATCGAGATCTACGGATTCGGACTGCTGGCAGTCATCGTTTTCAAAGTCGTCGACTACCGGAGAAGTTACGCGGTTCGCCGGGCCCAGTTGAAATGGCTCGTGTATGTGCTCTACGTGTATCTCGTCTTCACCATCATCTCGTTCGGGATCATTGGGACCGCCGGCTTCGATCTCCTCGGCTTGATCCTCGACGCAATGTTCACCGGTCTGATTCCTCTGGCCATGGCTCTAGCGATCCTCCGCTACCGCCTGTATGAGATCGATCGATTGATTTCGCGAACGGTCACCTATGGAGTCATGTTCTTGCTCGTGGCAGCTTTGTTTGCTCTACCGGTCCTGGTTCTCCCCACGATGCTTGGTCGAACCAGTGAGGTCGCCGTCGCCGGCACGACACTCGTCATCGCCGCGATCTTCGCACCCATTCGCTCACGTCTTCAGAGAAAGGTCGACATGAGATTCAATCGGGCCAAGTTCGACATCGAGCAAGAGATTGCGGAGCTGGCGAAGAGGATGAACCACACGCTGTCGACGGAAATGCTCACCGAGGAAACAGTTCAATTGGTCTCTCGCACGCTCCATCCTTCCTCCATAGGGCTATGGGTCAAAGGATGAGCGAGTCGCTGGACTTGTGGGACTACCGGCGCCGTGTCCACGACATGTACCGGGAAGTCAGAGTCGGGGGTGCCGGCGAGACGACATGGCGCAGTTGGATCGAGGCCCGTGACCATCTGTTTGCCACCCATCCTCAAACGGCTCTCGACGATCCATCCACTTTCACCGGGCTCCCCTATTTCGATCACGATCCAGCCTGGCGTCTGGAGGGGAGATTCGAGCCGGTCGACGAGGAGCCGAGCCTGGTCGCACATTCGGGCGAAGGAGCGACGAGTTTTGTGACCGTGGGCACGGTCACCTTCGATTCGCCTTCGGGCACTGGCCGACTCGATGTGCTCTGGCTCGATGCCTATGGCGGTGGCATCTTCATGCCGTTTCGTGACAGCACTTCCGGCAGAGCTACCTACGGCGGGGGGAGATACCTCTTGGACACGGTCAAAGGTGCCGATCTGGGTCATCGGGGCAATCTCATCACCTTCGACTTCAACTATGCCTATCACCCGTCATGCGTCTACTCACCGCGATGGTCGTGCCCGCTGGCCCCACCCAACAACCAACTTTCCTTTGAGGTCGAGGCCGGTGAGCGTCTTGGGAGTCATTGACGTAAGCTCGGATCGTGCTCAGATTCATCTTCAACCTGTTCAAATTCACGCTGTTCGCCCTCTTCGGAGTTGCCGTGGCTGCGAAGTTCCTTCTCCAGTCACATGCGTCTTCGCAAACCGAGGAGATCGACCTGGTCGCGATCTTCGGCGGTGAAGACCTGGCCTCGACGGCCGACCCCTTTTATGGGGGCAAGATCACCACGATGTTCGGGGGAACCAAGCTCGACCTGCGGCGAGCTACCCCCGCACCCACCGGTGTCTACCTGGACGTCCTCGCCATCGCCGGTGGGGTCGACCTCATAGTCCCCGATGGCTGGCGGGTCGAATTCGACGGAAACGTATACGCAGGCGGCTTTGCCGACGAGACCAACGCGACGGCCGACCCTGACGCTCCGATCCTCCGGATCGACGGGATGGTGATGATGGCCGGCCTACGCGTCACCACTCGAGCCACCCTCGAGGTGGTTGTCTGATGCCCACCCGGATCGAAGCCGACCGCCTCGTCCCGGGTCGGGGCGAGGTGATCGAAGACGCCGTGGTCATTTTCGACGAGATCATCACCTACGCCGGCACGGTCACCAATGCCCCGGCGACACCCGGAGCCGATACCGTCCGAGCCGATACCGTCATGCCGGGCATGTGGGAGTGCCACGGGCACTTCATCGGCACCTACACCGCGGCATTGACCGAGGAACTTGCCACCACCCGGCCCCAGATGACCGCTATGCGCGTGACCGCCGACGCTCGGCGTGTGCTCATGGCCGGTTTCACCTCGGTGCGCGAGATGGGGGGCCTCGGCACCTTCTTGAGCCGCGTGATCGACGAGGGCCAGGTCGTCGGGCCAAACATCTACGCCAGCGGCTCCATGCTCTCGATGACAGCCGGTCACGGGGACACCCATGGGATGGACCTCGAGGACGCACACCGGTTGCTGGCCCACCACTGGGGTGAGAGCTCGATCTGCGACGGTCCCGACCAATGCCGGGCAGCGGTGCGCCGCATGCTCCGTCTCGGAGCGAAGGTGATCAAGGTTCATGCCTCCGGCGGCGTCATGAGCGAGCTAGACGATCCAAAACTGCCGCAGTTCTCCAAGCCCGAACTGGAGGCGATCGTCGATGAGGCCACCCGAATGGAACGTCTGGTCGGCGCCCACTGTCACGGCAAGAGAGGGATCATGGCCGCCCTCGAAGCCGGGGTTCGCACCATCGAGCACGGCACCTACCTCGACGAGGAGGCGGCCGATGCGATGTTGGAGACGGGGGCGATTCTCGTGCCGACCCGCTGGATCGTCGATTACCTGCTCACCGAGGGTGCCAACCGAGGGATGCCGGAATACGCCAAACGCAAGGCTGTCGTCGCCGCCGAGCATCACGCCAACGCCGTGGCCACGGCGGTGAGCAAGGGGGTCAGGATCGCCATGGGAACCGACATCTGGGGCACCGGGCTTTGGGGCAAGAACGCCGAGGAGCTGGGGTTCATGGTGGATGCGGGTATGACGCCCCTCCAAGCGATAGAGACCGCCACCGCAAATGGGCCGGGCACATTGGGACCACAAGCACCCAGATCGGGTCAGCTCGTCGAAGGATTCGATGCCGACGTGATATGCATCACCGGCAACCCCTCACGCGACGTCTCGATCCTGGCGGACCCCGGGAACATAACCCACGTCTGGAAGTCCGGGACCAGAGTCAAAGGCTGAACGTCGTCGACCCCCCGTCAGACGATCCGCCGTTTGCTCGCCCAGCGCGCCAGCTCATGGCGGTTGGATAGCTGGAGCTTGCGGAGCACGGAGGAGACATGGGTCTCCACCGTCTTGATGGAGATGTTGAGCTTGCGGGCCACCTGTTTATAGGCGAACCCTCTGGCGATCAACCGCAAGACATCCTTCTCCCTCGTGGTCAGCCGATCCAGCTCGGGGTCATCTTCAGCCGGCATCGAGCCGGCGAACGCGTCCAGGACAAAACCGGCCAGACGGGGCGAGAAGACCGCATCGCCCGCCCGAATCCGACGGATGGCGTCGGCCAGGTCACCCCCCTCGATTGTCTTGGTGACATAGCCCCGGGCGCCGGCTCGGATCATGGCGATGACATCCTCTGCTTGATCCGAGACCGATAGCGCCAGGAACTTGACGTCGGGATTGGTCTGGGTGACACTTTCGACCACGACGATGCCGCCGCCATCGGGCATGTGAACATCCACGAGGACTACCTCCGGGTTCAAACCCCGTATCTCCTCTATGGCTGTATCGACGTCGTAGGCGGCACCCACGATGACGAATTCCTCGGAGAGCTCGGATCGCACACCGGCAAGGAAGAGCCGATGATCGTCGACCAGATAGACCCGCACGCTCATTGCTCCACCACCGGCATCCGCAGGATGACCTCTGTCCCCTCACCCGGCTCACTCACGATCTGCGCTCCGCCACCGGCACGCTCCATCCGAGCGGTTATCGACTCGCTGATGCCCTTCCTGTCCGGCGGAACGGTGTCAATGTCAAAGCCCTTGCCCTGGTCGGTGACGTAAACCACGAGCTCATTGTCGTCGGCCTCGAGGTAGAGCGATACCCTCTCGGTCTGGGAGTGTTTCGCCGCATTGACCATTGCCTCGCTGGCCGCTGCCACGAGCGGACGGGTGAAGGAGTCGAGGTGATGGTCACCAACCGTCACCACGTCAATCGGGACCTGATGATCGGATTCGATGCGCTTGGCCACGCTTTTCAGGGCGGTAGAGAGGAGATCAACACCCTCCAGCGGGGCGTTGCCATAGAGCCAATCGCGCAGCTCGGACTCTTGGTGGCGGGCAAGCATCGACATGCGAGCCGGGTCATCGGCGCGTTGGATCAATGCGAGAGTCTGCAGCACCGAGTCATGGAGATGGGCCGCGACCTCGGCTCGCTCCTCCTGGCGGATTCGCTCACGACGCTCAGTCCCCAGGTCACGTGACAAACGGGCAACCCACGGCCCGAATGCAACAAGGATCCCGACGCCCGTGAGACCGACGGCCAACATCACCGGCCCGACATCGAGCAACGGGCCTACGTTCGATGCGAAGACGGCCAGGCCCCCGATCAGCAACGCCACTCCGATCAGCATCCGAACCCGGCCCGGCCGCTCGACGCTCGGATCGATCAGAGAAACGAGGGGACCTGGAGTGTCACGACCGGTAAGGGCGGCCACTCCGAAGGCGAGCGCCCCGACTGTGATCACCAGCCCGTTGGACGGCCACCATCCCACCACACCCAAAAGGAGCATCAGCCCGACAAAGGCAATGCCGAGACCGAACGCCCTATGGGTCTCAACCCGGTCGGGATCGATGTCCTCGACACGGTCCAATGCCATCAGCCAAAGCCCGAGATAGAGCAAGACCCCAAGGCCCCAGACCATGCTCAGGGTGACAAAAGCGGCCCGGACAAAGGCGTCGCTCACACCCAGCGTGTCGGCAAGGCCACCGGCCACTCCGGCCAGAACCCGGTCGGTACGCCGTCTTCGGAACTCGATAGGTCTCGCTGTTGTCACAATGAGATGATCGCGGTCCTGGGCTCCGACCTCAATCAGGTGTTTCCCCGAGGGTCTCAGGGTTCATTCAGGGTCGTTCCCGATTGATTCCGCCAGCCCGGCCGGGTCGAATCCCCTGTATGGAACAAGACACCACAACCACCGAGACGTCGGAGTCCCGGGCGGTCGTCGAGGAGTTGGTCCGGCCCAGACAGGGCCGGATGCTCGGCGGAGTCGCTCAGGGCCTGGCCAATCGTTACAACCTGCCGGTGCTGCTGATGAGGGCGCTGTTCGTGATCCTCACCTTTGGTGGCGGACTCGGTCTCGCTCTCTATGCTGCCGGCTGGTTTTTGATCAGATCCGAAGACGAGCTTGAGACACCCGCCGCGAGGTTCTTCTCCCAAGCATCGACATCCCGGTCCTGGATAGGCATTGGCCTGGTATTCCTCGCCATCCTGATCCTTCTGGACAACTTCACCTTCCTTTCCGGGGGCGTCGTCTGGGCCGTGGGATTGCTGGTGGTCGGGATACTTCTCTACACCGGCGATCTCCCTCGTCTGGTGCGGGGCACCAACGACAAGGAGGGAGTTCAACAAATGACAACATCGACCACGGTGGTGCCGACCGGGACATCCTCTGTCGACGCCGGTGACGGATCGGCCTCCGGCCCCCCTCCCACCCCGTCGCCGACCCCACCCATACTCCCCCCCTCGGCCCGTGAGCCGCGCCCCAGGTCCTATCTGGGCCGAATCACGATCGGCGTCATGCTGATCGGCCTTGGGCTCCTCGCCGTCCTGGACAACATCCCCGACGTCGCCATCGCGGCCGAGCCCAGGCACTACATGGCCCTGGCGGTGACCATCCTCGGCGTCGGCCTCATGGTCGGTGGTTTCGTCGGACGGGCGCGCTGGCTGATCCTGGTCGCTGTGGTCCTCGTCCCGACAATGCTGTTCTCCCCTGTGTTCGAGTACAACTGGAACAGCCAGGATTTTGACCAGACGGTCACACCAGCCACCTTCGCCGAGTTGGACGACGTGTACCAGATCGACGTCGGAAGTCTCTCCATCGATCTCACCCAGCTGCCCTGGGATGGTCAGGATGTCGACCTCGTCGCGCGAGTCGACGCCGGTGAGATCGACATCTGGGTCCCTGAGGACGTCGCCGTCGTCGGCAGCGCCCAAGCCGACGTCGGCCACGTCGGCGGCTTTGGCCGGGAGTCATCCGGCCTGGGGAGCCCCAATCTGGCGTTCGACCACGCGGGCGCCGATGGAACCGTCCATCTGGATGCTTCGGTCGATGTGGGCGACATCCAGATCCACGTGGGTAGCTGAAGGAGCATCTCATGAAAACACACCGATTCGACGCCATCTCCTTCGTGAGTGGCCTGATCCTGGCCCTCCTGGGCCTCGCCTTTCTCATCCCGCAGACCCCGGTCGACGTCCTCGACGCCATCACCAACCTGGGAAGCTGGTTCTGGCCAGTCCTCCTGATGGTCATCGGCGTCGCAGTCCTGGTACCGGTATTCCTGCCCAAAGGTGACTCCGTGGACGAGGAGGTCTAGAGGGTCTCCTCGATCAAACGGGCTTTCAACTCGGCAAGCCGCCTGGTCACGGACACGTGATAGACGTGTGGGTTGACCAGGCGCTTGACACCCGGATCCAATCTCTCAAGGTCGGCGATCCTGCGTTTCCTCGCCTCAGCAACGACCGCGGGATCGTCGGCCGGAGCCTCCAGCGCGGCGTCCACCAACAACTCCTCTACCGATGACACCCGATCGGCCTGGAGAGTCCGCCCAACCCCAGCCTCATGGTGGTGGTGAAGCTCGAGGGGGAAGCTCACCTCTTCATCATCGAGTGCCATCACATCAACCGTCGCCATCCCCCTGCGGTCGTAGAGCCGATGCACCTTCTTTCTCCCCGGGTTGACCACCTTGGCGGATGTGTCTGAGACCTTGATGGCCGGTCGCCAGCCGGATTCGTCACCAATCGCCACCAGCTTGTAGACCCCATCCAGATAAGGCCTTCCATGGGACGTAGCCATCTTGGTGCCGACGCCGTACATGAGCCGCCGGATGATCCCGTCGGCGTCGCCCCCATAGCGAGGTGCCTCGACTGCGATCTGGGCCAGGATCTGCGAAATGGTCAACTCGTCCAAGCCCGAAGACAGCACGATCTTGACCTCATCGAACCCGGCTTCGTCGAGCAACAGCGAAGAACGAACGGCGAGGTGGGCCAGGTCCCCCGAGTCGAGACGTATGCCCACCGGCCGATGGCCGGCCCGTCTCAGCTCCTCGAACACGGTTATCGCATTGGGCACGCCTGAGTCGAGCGTGTCGACGGTGTCGACCAGCAAAATGCATTGGTCGGGGTACATCGCGGCAAAGGCGCGAAAGGCCTCGAGCTCCCCTTGTCCGAGAGCCATGAAGACCTGAACCATTGAGTGGGCGTGTGTCCCCTGCGGGAGGATCCCCATCTCGTGAGAGATCCCGACATTGGAAGATGCATCGGCCCCGCCGATCAAGGCGGCTCTGCTGGCGGCGATGCCGCCTTCATCGGGCGCCCGCCTGATCCCGAACTCCAGGACCGACCCACCACGGGCGACCTCCACCACTCGGGAGGCCTTGGTGGCTATGAGGGTGTGGAAGTTGAGGTGATTCAACAAGGGCGTCTCTATCAGCTGAGCGGCCGCGAGCGGGCCTTCCACCACGGTCAGGGGCACATTGGGGTGGCAGACCCGGCCCTCCGGTATGGCCCGATATCGAAGTGAGTCCCAGCTCACCTCACCCAACCATCGGATGAAGTCCTCCTCGAACAGCCGGTGCCCGTCGACCTCATGGCGCCTCAGGGCATCCTGTTCCTCCTTGCCAAAGCGGGCACGATCGGCCCATCGGCCAAGCCATCCCCAACCGGCATTTATGGCGTAACCGGCCTGGTGCTCGCCATAGTCTGGGTATCCCCTGAAGAAGTGCTCGAAGCGGGCCTCGCTCTCATGAAGCCCATGGCGAAAGTAGAGCTGGGCCATGGTCAGCTGATACTGATCGTTGAGCAGAGCGCCCCTTGATATGGACATGAGGTCCAGCCTATTGGCGCCGGTACCCTCGGATGGATGATCAGCTATGACCGCCGGACCGCCCTGGTGGTGGTCGACATGCAGAACGATTTCGCCGATCCAGCTGGCAGCCTCTACGTAACCAGAGGCGAACGGGTCGTCGCAGCTGTCAACGTCGAAGTCGACCGTGCCCTTCAGGGTGACGCCCTTGTGGTCTACACCCAGGACTGGCACCCGGAGTCCACTCCCCATTTCGCAAAGGACGGCGGGATCTGGCCGGTTCATTGTGTCATGGGTACCTGGGGGGCGGAGCTCCACCCACAACTCGAGGTCGATGGACCTGTTGTCCGGAAGGGCTCCAATGGCGAAGACGGCTACTCGGGATTCACCATGCGTGACCCCGAAACGGGTGACGAGATCCCCACCGCGTTGCGTGGCATGTTGGAGGAGAGGGACATCTCAGCGGTGGTGGTCGCCGGATTGGCCCTGGACTACTGCGTCAAGTCGACAGCACTCGATGCCGTCGGCGGATTCGACGTGACTCTGCTCGCCCATGCCACCGCATCGGTCGACCTCAGCGAGGGGGATGGCGCCATCGCACTCGAAGAGTTGAAGGCTGCGGGCGTCAGGATCGAGCGTTAGGCGGGCTCCCGGGCCGCCGCCCCGTATGCCCGATAGAGCGTCCGCAACGCGACAAAGAGGACCAAACAGCCAAACGCTATGGAGAGGGTGCGATCAGCGGTGGCCAGGGCAAGCCGAGAGCCGATGATCGAGCCGACCACTCCGCCTGCGCCGGTGACAACGCCGTCCATGAGCCGGACACGCTCGTTGAGTCGGTTGACAATGGTCCCAGCGGACGCGGTGAGAAGGATGGCCACCAGTGAGGTGCCCTGGGCCTCGTGTTGCAGCAGGCCGAGGAAGAAGATGGTGGACGGCACGATCACCACACCGCCTCCCACACCGGCAACTCCCGCAAAGAAGCCGGCAAAGAAGCCGATTCCCACCGAGACCACAGTCCGAGCGATCTCGCTCATGTCTCCCGAGCCGGGCAGCGGGTTACCACCGAAGAGCATTCGCAAAGAGGCCACCATCAAGACGACGCCGAAGACGAGGGACAGGTTCCTCGAGCTCATTCGATGCATCAGGGAAGCGCCAACCACAGACCCCAATACACCGCCGATTCCAATCGTTAGGCCAACACCGAGCTCGAGCTCGTCGGAGAGGCCAAAAGAGATGGATCCTGCCGTGGCGGTCAGGACAATTGCAGCGAGTGAGGTGGCATGGGCCCGGTGTCGGTCCAAGCCAACCGCCACCAGTAATGGAACCAGGACGATGCCGCCGCCCACGCCGAACCCACCGCTCACCAAGCCAGCGGCAAGCCCGATGAGGACCAGCTTCCAAGGGTCGGCTGACATGGGGCGACTCACCTGGCCAGCCTATTCGGTGACCCCCCAAGGTCACCGAGTCCCGTCCACACTCAGCGAAGTGGCCTGATCCAAACAGCGGTGTCGGTCGGGACCTGGCCATCCACGAGCGGTCCCGACTCGATCAGGGCCTCGCCCTCAGGGGCCGGCACCGGGTCGTCGCCGAAGTTCACGAGGCAAACCAGTTCGTCCCCACTCTGAAAGCTGATCACCCCTGGTGCGGCGCCGAGCCATCGAACGCTCTCGTCGTCGTTGACCAGTCCGGACCGGATCGCCAAAGCCGACCGATACATCTCGAGTGTCGAGGCGGCGGCACCGGTCTGGGATTCCACCGAGAATCGGCCCCATCCCTGCGGCTGAGGCAGCCAGGAGCCGTTGCTCCCGAATCCAAACGACTTTCCCGATTCCTTCCAAGGGATGGGGACTCTTGACCCATCCCTGCCTTTCAGTGTCCGACCGGATCTCTCCCACACAGGGTCTTGCAGGGCGCCGATTGGCAGGTCTATCACCTCCGGAAGCCCCAACTCCTCGCCTTGGAAGACATAGACAGACCCGGGGAGCGCCATGACCAGGAGAGTGGCGGCCCGCGCCCTTCGCAGCCCTACTTCGGGGTCGTAGATGGAGCGGTCACCATTGAGGAGCCATGACCGCGCATCTATTCCGGGCGGGAAGCACAACCTTGTGGCGTGACGGACCACGTCGTGGTTCGACAGGGTCCACGTTGGCACCGATCCCACTGCCGTGGCATGCCCAAGAGCGTCGACGATCGCTTGGCGAATCTCTAACGGCGCCCATGGCGTCTGGAGAAAGAGGAAGTCGAAGGCCTGATGGAATTCGCCCGGCCGCAGATATGCGCCGAGATGGTCCCATGAATCGACCCACGCCTCCGCAACCATGACCGACTCTGGGTACTCATCGAGAACCGAGCGCCACTCACGGACGATGTCGTGAAGCTCGGGGCGATCCCAGAAGGGGTGATTTTCCCCATGATGTGTGGCGAGGAGGCCTTCTTTCCTCTCCCCGAGGTCCGGGTATCCCGGTGCCTTGGCCATCCCGTGTGCCACGTCGACCCGAAACCCGGCGACGCCACGATCCAGCCAGAATCTGAGGATGTTCTCGAACTCCTGATGCACCTCCGGATTTCGCCAGTTGAGATCGGGCTGCGTCTCGTCGAAGAGATGCAGGTACCACTCCCCATCGGCAACGCGGGTCCAGGCCGGCCCTCCAAAGACACTGGTCCAATCGTTGGGGGGCACGGCGCCGTCGGGGCCGCGTCCGGGAAGAAAGTGGTAGCGCTGTCGCTCCCAGCTTCCTGGACCCGCCTTCAACGCCTCGACGAACCATCGATGTCCAGAAGAAGTGTGATTGGGAACAAGATCCACCAGAACGCGGATACCTCGAGACCCGGCATCCCCGATGAATTCGACGGCCTCGTCGAGGGTTCCATAGCTCGGGTCGATGTCGCGGTAGTCCGCCACGTCGTAGCCACCGTCATGCATCGGCGATCGATACCAAGGGTTCACCCAGATGGCGTCTATGCCAAGGTCTTCGAGATAGGGAAGTCTCGATCGAAGTCCGGCGATGTCACCCGTGCCATCGCCGTTTCCATCGGCAAACGATCTGAGATATACCTGATAGACGACGGCGTGACGCCACCAGTGGCGCTTCTCGAGCATGCCGGGATTATGACGCAGGCGCAACGACCAAAAGCGAATTCCGCGGCCAGGGGCCAACCTCCCGAACATGGCTTCGACCGGTCGGCGGTCAGACTTCGATAGTCGTTCCGATCTTCCCCGCCGAGACCTCGAGATCTGGTGCTCTCTCCTCGAGTTCCCGATGAAAGTCGTCGAGCATCTCATCGGAGTGAGACGGGTCATGATGAAAGGTCATCAACCGGCCGACTTCGGTGAGACGAGCGAAATCGATCAGGTGGGTGAACGAGGCGTGGCCCCAGCCAACCCGCTCGAGATACTCCTCATCGGTGTACTGGGCATCGTGAATGAGGAGGTCGGCGCCCAGAGCGAGCTGGTAGCCGGAGACCCACTCCGGGCTTTCTGTCAACCCGAGACCTCCGAGGGCCGGCTCGTGGTCGGGCATGTAGGTGAGCGCGGATCCCGACTCGGTGATCCTGAGCCCGAGCGTGGGCCCGGGGTGTGAGATCAGGTCGGCTGAGACCTCGACACCATCGAGACGGAACACACCGGGCGGAACATCATGAAACTCGATGTTGGGCAGGTCCCTGATCCGGACCGGGAACAGAGGCGGCGAGAGATATCTTGCCAGCCGTTCACGTAATGACTCGGTGGTCGAGATGGGCCCCCAGAGATGGACCTCTATGCCCGGATCGAGCATCGGGGCGAAGAAGGGCAGGCCGGAGATGTGATCCATATGGAGATGTGAGAGAAGGATGTCCACCCGAGTGAGATCCCCGAGACGACCCCCGATCGGACGGATCCCACTTCCCGCGTCCAGGATTAGCAGGCGCCCGGACTCCGTCCTGACCTCGATCGAGGCGGTGTCGCCACCGTATCGCGCAGTTTCGGGCCCACCAGTCGCCAGCGAGCCCCTGGTTCCCCAAAGGGTGATCTTCAATCTGGGGACTCCCAGAAAGCGGCAAAGGCCCCGACGAATCGGTTGCCTTGGCCCCACACCGGCATGGCGGTCACATCCACTTTGTGGGAGACACCGTCCAGGCCCCGATACCGGACCGCCTTGTGATGAGGAACTTGCTTCATCAGAGCGGTCAGCAACGGGAAGTCAGACTCGTCGATCGGGTTCCCGTCGAGGTCGGTGACTGTGAACATCTCGGAGAGCTGTTCCGCCTTGAGTGGCCCGGCGTCATCGAATCTGATACCCAACATCTCCTCAGCGGGCTCGTTGTAATAGAGGAGAGTCCCGGACTCGTCCATGATCCAAAACGGGACGGCCAGGTAGCTGGCGAGCTGACGTAGCAGGATGAGCTCGATCGGCTGCTGGTCGGGCATAGATCGAGACTACGCGAGTCAAAGCTGCTTGCCCAGAATCCGATGGGCCCGATCTCCGGTAGGACGACGGCCCTCCGTCAGCCGGTCACCGTCAGCTTCGTCACCATGCCCATCGCATAGTGTCCGGGGAGGTTGCACATCATGATGTAGCTTCCCGGGCCCAATTCCAGGCTCAGTGTCGGTCGGCCGCCGGGGATGACGTCCTCGACCTCGTCGACCAACTCCATGTCGCTGGTGTCGGCAACACCATTTGATATCGGGAGATCGATCGTGTCGCCGGAGAAGACCTCGATCTCGTGCACGAGACTCCCCTCGTTCACCACATCCAACGTCACATCGCCAGCCGACACCGTCTCCTCGCTGAGAGTGATAGAGCCGTCTTCGACCACGGCGGAAACCACAGTCCCACCTTCTCGAGAGTCACCGCCGCCGCCACACGACGTCATGAGCAATGCCACGGCCGCGAAACCGACGACAGACAACCTGGTCACGAATTGAGCCTTTCTGATTCAGGTAGCAGAGGGCTCGTCGTGCGTCGTTGCGGTTTGAGCACATACCAGGCGGCAAAAGCGAAGAAGAGGAGCCAGCCGGCCAGTTCGGCGTATGTGGGCACCGGTTGCATCCCCAGGAATGCGGTGAGAAGGCTGGCTCGAAGGCTCCCTGGAGCAACGATCCCACTCAGGTCCACGGCCGGGCCTTGCCCCCAGGCAAGAAGACCGGCTTCGGCGAACGCGTGAATCGATGAAGCAACCAGGCCGGCGGCAACCAAGACAAGGACAAGCCCGGTCACCGTGAAAAAACGACGCAGGTTGATCCTGGCTCCGCCCTTGTAGATGGCGTATCCGAGACCAGCGGCCACCGCGATGCCCAGAACCGCCCCGGCAAGACCCAATGCCACACTCGCGTTCCCCCCGAGGATGGCAAGCAGGAACACCGCAGTCTCCAGCCCTTCGCGGATCACAGCGACAAAGGCGAGGGCAACGAGAGCCTTGGTGGAGTTTTGGCTGAGAGCGGAGGCGGCCTTCACCTCGAGATCGGATTTCATATCGCGACTATGGCGACGCATCCAGACCAGCATGTAGGTCACACCGGCCACGGCAATCAGCGTGAAGGTCCCTTCCATCACCTCCTTGGCGACCAGTGGGAGGCGCTGACCCAGGACGCTCAGACCTACAGCTACGGCGATGCAAAGGGCAACGGCCAGCGCGACACCAGCCCACATCGCCCGGAGAGACCGACGATCGCTGTTCTTGAGGAGGAAAGCCCCCACGATCCCCACGATCAGCGCCGCTTCGAGCCCTTCGCGGAGACCAATTATGAATGTGGTGAGCATTGATGATTTCTCGACGTCGACCGAATATCGTTCGGTACCTAAACACTACCGGCGTAGTGTAAATAGAGACAAGTCGAAGGGTAGCTTCCTCAACGGTGGTTCCTCCCTATCACTTCCTCACCTCCATAGAAGTCTCTGCCGACCCTCCCCGGGTGTGGGACGCACTGGCAGATGCTGAGACATGGCCGGTCTGGTGGCGCTGGCTCAGGAAGGCCGAGATCACGAAGGAAGGCGACGCCGATGGCCTTGGTCGCCGGGTCCGCAATACGGTGGTCTCCCCTCTTGGCTATGGGCTGACCTACGAGGGTCTGGTGACCCGGGTCGATGAGCCACGTTTGGTCGAGTTCGAGGCGTCTGGCGATCTGATCGGCACGGGCCGATTCACGTTGCGAGGGGGTGAGCCCAGCGGAAGCCTCCTCGACTTCGACTGGGTGGTGGAGACACCGAAGCCTTGGATGAGAACGCTCGCTCCGCTGGCGCGTCCCGTTTTCATCTGGAGCCACCATCGACTGATGGATGACTTCGCCCGGGGGCTGGCAGAACACCTCGGAACGACACTCGTCAAGGTCGAGAATCGTCATCTGCCGCGCAGGGTCAGCGGGGATGGCCAGCCAGGAGACTAAACGGTGTTTGGCGGCCAATCCGGTGCTCGAGATCGCCCGGGACATCAGGTCGTTGTCCTCTACCGGCTCATCGCGCGGCACTGCATCATGTCGGTAGGAGGTGCCTATGAGTCAAACACTGACGCCGCATCGGCAGGTTGAGAGCAAGCCGAGAATTCGGCTTCATATCCCCCGTTGGCTGGCCGTCTCGGTGTGGTCGATGTTCATCGCATTGTGGATCGGCTTCTTTGCTCTCCAGTTGTTCACACCGGACACCCTGGACCGGATCTGGACCGGCATAGTCGATCAGCCGATGTTGATCGAAGCGGCCACATGGATTGCCTTCTTGCCCATCGTGGTGGCCCTGGCGGTCACGCACGCCGGTTGGGCCCTGTGGATTGAGCTGATAGTGATCGCGGCCTGTGTCATCTGGACGACCTTTGGGCTCCGCCCTGATCGGATCGCCAGTACGGACCAGCCCTAGGTCCCGGTGAGCGAGAAGTGCTGATAATCCTTGAGGCTGCTCCATCTGCCACCCCAACCCCACCCGATGGCATCGAACGCCTCGGTCACCACGCTCCCCTCTGTGATCATCCCAGGTAGCCGCCGGCCGCGATCCAGATAGGCCGATGCCAACTCGGGCAGGACCACGTCTCCCTTCACATAGGGGTTGTGGAAGGGATCGACGTCGATGGCGAGCCCGTACGCATGTTGGGACCAACCGGACCCACCGGTGACGGGCCGGCATACGAATGACTCGGTGTCGTTGCCGTCGCCGGTTGGTGGGGCCGACAACTCCTGCTCGGTGGTGACGCGCATCTGTTCAATCGGGAACCGGGCATCGAACAGTTTCCCGAATACCTCGACGACGTCATCGGCCACCGTCTCATTGACGATCATCTCACCGGTGTGGGGCTTTTGATCGAATCCCCAAAAGGTAATGGTGAGGTATCTCAGCTGATCCAATGTCACCGGGCAACCGGCGACCCATGTGGATCTTTCCGTCACCTCCGGGACCATCACCGAGATGGTGCCGTGATAGTCGGCGTCGTCTGGTGGGGGGAGGAGGTCGACAGTGGCATACCGACGATCCACCATCTCGGGTGGCGTTGGTTGGGGCGCAGCCACTCCGTTCTCATCGACCTGGAGAGGTCTGGTGCCAAGCCATGTCGGTGGCGCGGTGACACCCTCGGGCAACGCGGTTGTCGTGGTCGTGGTCGGAGCTGAGCTAGATGTTGTGCTCGCTGTGGTGGTTGTGCGCTCCGAGGAGGTGATGGTGACCAAGGGCTCGGTGGTAGTCGGCTGTGATTCGGTGGTCCCGGCCGAAACCCCCGAACAAGCGGTGATGAGAACCATCACCAATATCGACACATGGCGACGCATCGTGTGAGATTGCCACCAACCCGTTCCTAGCCATCGTTTCGAGCGCACCCGATTCGTACGTGCGACCGAGACGGAAGTGGATCTTCCTCGCCACCCGGACCATCGGGCGCCAAGCCATCTTGGTACCCGACCTCCTCAGGAGCGAGGAAGTGCCGCAAAGTATGCGTTGGAAGCTGGGACTATGTGAAGTTCCTTGAACGACGAAGAGTTCGACCAGAAACTCCAACGACTTGCCGCCCTCCTCGGAGAGGACACGAGCGATCTGACTTGGACCGTGGGACAGAGATCCGAAGTGATCGAGAGGGCCCTCTCCATGAGCAAAGTCGTCGAAGCAGACCTCTTGGCCAAAGGAAAGCTTGCAGCAGCCGACTACCTCGCGGAGCAGATCCACGACTGGGAGATGATGCGCGAGCAAATGCGATCGGAGATGGCCCTCGACAGCGTCGAGGAGGAGTAAAACACCGGTTGCCGTCCCACCCATACGCCAGAACACAGAGTCGGGCGGGGGGATACAAGGCGGGTCGACCCCCCTTGACAAATCAGTGGGCCCGGCAGGACTTGAACCTGCAACCAACGGATTATGAGTCCGCTGCTCTGACCGGATTGAGCTACGGGCCCCCGGAACAGCTCAGGGTAATGCCACCCTGCTTGGTGGTCACGCCTGAGCAGCGTCACCCGATTGCAGCCACGTCACGATCTCGATGAGGACCCGAGTGAACTCAATTCCATGAGCTCCGGCAATGGTGTGTGCCGCCTCATGCGCCAAGATCCAAGCCGTGATCGGGCGCTCCACCCGGATAGTCCGAGTGGCCGGCTCGTAGAGGCCGGCCGTGCGCCCGCCTAGATCATCCACGACCTCGAATCGAACTGGTGACCGTCCGAGATGCGCCACCAGGATCTGAACGAATCCGGCAGCCTCTTGGTCGTTGAGGAACGTGTTGGCCAAGACGCTCATCTCGCTCCCCAACCCGGCATCCCTCACTGCGTCCTGAATTACGCAGTAGTCGTAGTCGCATATCTCCAATCCGTTCTCGGCGCGGGGCCGATTGGTCACGTCGATCAGGCTGTAGAAGGGCAACATCAGCATGGCCAGCACCGCGACCACCGTCACCACCGGGATCACCCGCCTTCTCCATGGTGATGGCGTCCAGTCCTGAGGCGACTCATCCCAATCTCCGTCGAACTCCGCCTCTGGATAGGGATCGGACGTCACCATGGAGGCTGTTCAGTGGGTCTCTGGCGGAACGCGGACGATCACCTGCTCTGGTGGGGTCGGCCCAAATACCCACTCGGCAATGTGACGGGCCACCCATGAAGGGCTGTTCATGGCACCCGTGGCGCTCATCTCGCGAAACATCTCGATGTCGGGAAGCACGTCCTGATTCTGGTCGCGAAGAGCTTGCTGCATCGGTGTCTCGACCACTCCCGGTGACACGGCCAAAGCCATCCTCAATCGCTCACCGTCTTCGATGGCCGAGATCTCGGTCATCCGATCGACCCCGGCCTTGCCGACCGAGTAGGCGGTCACTCCCCCGCGGCCTCGCTGAGCCAGGCCGGAAGTGATGTTCACCAACGCACCACGATGCCCATCGGCCTCCAGCTGCTCCACGAACGCCCGGGTCCCGTTGAGGACTCCACCTACGTTGACTTCGAGGTGGGACATCAGGTCGGCCACTGACAGCTCTCGCTGCGGGGCGATGGGATCGAGGACGGCTGCGTTGTTGACCCACAGATCGATGGGTCCAAGTTGACCGGACACATCGTGGGCGAATGCCCGGAGAGCGTCGAGGCCCCTCACGTCGACCGACGTCGAGACAACGGCGTCACCCTGCAGTTCGGGTCTTCGCCTGGCGCACAGACCTAGTGATGCTCCCCTGTCCGCAAACCACTCTGCCATGCCATAGCCGAGCCCTGAACTGGCCCCGGTGATGACGATCACGCTTCCCTTCAACTCCATCAACATCTCCCAACGGTCAACACATTCGACGATATCCAGCTTGGCTGCTGAGGCGATGCCCTGAGATGAAAGCGTCCTCTGGACGTCACGACCGATGCAAGTTTGATATGTTCCGAACGTCGACCCTGACATGAAAGGACCAGATATGAGAGTGTCCATGAGCGTCAATGGGAGCCAGGTGAGTGGCGATGTCGAGCCACGCGACCTCCTGGTCCACTTCATCAGGGAGAACCTTCACCTGACCGGTACCCATGTCGGCTGTGAGACCGGCTATTGCGGTGCATGCACCGTCCATCTGGACGGCAAGCCAATCAAGTCATGCACCATGTTCGCCGTTCAGGCGGATGGAGCGACCATCACCACCATCGAGGGCCTGGCCGATGGCGACCAACTACATCCGGTTCAGGAGGGATTCTGGGAGCGTCACGGTCTCCAGTGTGGGTTCTGCACACCTGGGATGATCATGAGCGCGGCGGCCCTGCTGGAGGAGAACGACGATCCGTCCGAGGACGAGATCCGCCACGGTATCGAGGGCAATCTCTGCCGATGCACCGGCTACCACAACATCGTCAGGGCCGTGGAATACGCCGGCGCCCGTATTCGTGGCGAAGAGCCGCCGGCACCTGATTGGGAAGGAGGTCTCTGATGGCCACCACTAGCGTCATGGGAGGATCGGTTAGGCGACGGGAAGATCCCGCGCTGATCAGAGGAACCGGCCTCTTCACCGACGACGTCCAGCCGACCGGTGTCCTCCACGTCAAATTCGCCCGGTCGCCCGTCGCTCGGGCCAAGATCACCAGACTGGATACCTCGAAGGCAAAGGGCATGCCCGGTGTCGTTGCCGTATTCACCCACGAGGACGTGGCCGATCTCGGCCCGCTTGTGGCACAGGTCCCGATAGGCAAGCTCCGTCCGCTGCTCGCAGACGGCGAGGTGAACCACGCCGGCGAGGCCGTGGCCATGGTCATCGCAGCCAATCGGTCCCAAGCAGAAGATGCCGCCGAGGCCATCGAGGTCGACTACGACACCATGCCCGCGATCATCGATCTCAAGAAGGCCGCCTCCGACGAGATCAAGGTTCACGACGATCTCGACTCGAACGTGATCCTCACCTGGACATACCACGGTTACTGGCCGGCCCTCGGGCTCGAGGACCAGACACCACAAGTCGATGAGGCAATGGAACGTGACGATGCAGTGGTGGTCAGCCTGGAAATGACCAACCAACGTCTGATCCCGGTGGCAATCGAGCCCCGCTCGGTCGTGGCCGAGTACAACCCGGGATACGCGCGCTTCACGGTTCACAGCTCGACTCAGGTCCCGCATGCCCTATCCGGCGCGATCGCGACCCAGTTGGGCGTTTCGGCTAGCGACGTCAGGGTCATCGCCCCCGAGGTCGGGGGCGGGTTCGGAGCGAAGCTGAATGTCTACAACGACGAGATCCTGGTCGCGTGGGCATCCAAGCAGCTGGGTCATCCTGTCAAATGGACCGAGACCAGGCGTGAAGCAGCCGGGTCGACGATTCACGGGCGTGGCTGGGTCGGCACCGCCACCCTCGTCGGCACCAAGGATGGCCAGTTCCTGGGCTACAAATTGGACGCAATCGCCGACATGGGCGCCTACACCCAGAACTTCACGGTGGCCATCCCGCTGTTGGGGCTTTGGATCGCGTCCGGTCAATACAAGATGCCGATCGGCTGGAAAGTCGACTGCGTAGTAACCAACACGATGACCACCGACGCATATCGCGGGGCCGGCAGGCCAGAGGCGATCTACTACCTGGAACGAATTATCGACGCCTACGCCCATGAGATCGGCATGGACCCATTCGAGGTGCGCGCCAAGAACTTCTGGCAGCCCGATGAGTTCCCGGCCACGATGGGGTGTGGCTTCTCGCTCGACTCGGGCAACTACCAGGCTGCGGTCGACCGTCTCATCGAGGTCAGCGACTATCACGACATGCGTCGTCGCCAGGAGGAGGCGCGGGCCGAAGGTCGCCTCGTCGGGATCGGTGTCGGATCATACGTCGAGGTGTGCGGGTTCGGGCCGGCGGTGCTTGCAGATATCGGGTTCTCCTGGGCTGCCTATGGGCTGCCCGCATCGTTCAATGGCTCCGGCCTGGTCCGCGTGAACCCGGACGGGACGGCGACGGTAATCATCGGAACCGGCCCCACCGGCCAAGGTCACGAGACCACCTGGGCCCAGATCGTCAGCGACCAACTCGGGATCGAGGTGGACAACGTCAGGGTCTATCACGGTGACACCCTTGATGCCCCGATGGGGATCGGCACTTTTGGGAGCCGTTCCCTATCAGTCGACGGCTCGGCCACATTCGGCGCCACACAGGAGATCAAAGAGAAAGCGGCCAAGATCGCCGCGCACCTTCTCGAGGCATCAGCGGAGGACATCGTCCTCGCCGATGGGGGCGCCCACGTTGCTGGATCACCCGACAAACGCGTGGAGTGGTCGGCGATAGCAAAGTCGGCCTATCAGGCCCATACCCTCCCCGAGGGCATGGAGTCGGGTCTTGAGGCCGAGTCGACCTTCAGCCCGGGCAATGCCACTTGGCCGTTCGGGACCCATCTCGCCATGGTCGAGGTCGATCCGGAGACCGGGTATGTGAAACTCCTCGAATATCACGCCGTCGATGACTGCGGCAACGTGATCAACCCAATGATCGTGGCGGGTCAGGTGCATGGTGGGATCACGCAAGGCATCGGCCAGGCAATGTTTGAGGATGCCATCTACGACGCCTCGGGCAACATGCTCGCCGGGTCCCTGCTCGATTATCCGCTGCCGACAGCGGCAGATCTCCCCTCCTATGACCTCCATCGAACGGTGACACCGACCGATGTGAACCCCATGGGTGTGAAGGGCATCGGGGAGGCGGGGACCATCGGGTCGGCGCACACCATCGTGAACGCCGTGGTCGACGCCCTGTCACCGATGGGTGTCAAACATATCGATATGCCGGTTAGGCCAAGACGTGTCTGGCAGGCGATGCAGGAAGCGAGGGTTTGACGTGTACCCGAGACAATTCGACTATCTGGCGCCCTCGACACTGGAGGAGGCCCTGGCGGCGTTGGGTGACGGTTCCAAGGTGATGGCCGGAGGCATGAGTCTCATCCCACTCATGAAGATGCGCCTCTTCTCCCCATCGGTGGTCGTGGATATCGGAAAGATCCCCGGGCTCGACATGGTCGAGGACAAAGGCGATCACATCGCCATCGGAGCCCTCGTCCGTCACGCCGTCACTGCATCCGATTCCACCATTGCGGCCAATGCGGCAGCACTGGCACAGGCGGCGTCTCTTACGGGAGATGTCCAGGTGCGAAATCGGGGCACGACGTGTGGATCATTGGCCCACTCCGATGTTGCCGCCGATCAACCTGCTGCGGTGATCGCGCTGGGTGCCACCATGGTGGCTCGCTCCGCGGCGGCGACACGTGAGATCGCTGCTGCGGACTTCTGCGTCGACGCCCTCACCTCCGCCCTGACGCCAGACGAGATCCTGACCGAAATCCGCATCCCGAAGGCGGGCCCGGGAGAAGGGTCCGCCTATGACAAGCTCGGTCGCCGAGGGGGGCACAGTGACTATGCGGTCGCCGGCGCGGCTGCCTGGGTGAAAAAGAGCAACGGATCGATCGAGGACGCCAGGGTCGGCATAACCGGTGTCGGCACGAGGCCGAGCCTGTTGGCTTCCGTGGGCGAGGCGATCATCGGGACCGACGGGTCGGATCAGGCTATAGAGGCGGCCGCAGAGCACGCCCTCGACGATCTGACCCTCCTCGAGGACCTTTACGGGTCGGAGGAGTACAAAGGGCACCTGGCCAAGGTGTATGTCAGGCGGGCGCTGAGACAAGCCATCGCCGCGATCTAATCTCATCCAGTAATCGGACCTCAATTCTCGGGAGGTTCGTTGACCACGCCCGGGATGTGCCTGGTCGAGCTGGAAAGAGAGTGGAAGAGGGCGATGCCGGACATGAGTCAACTTTGCGAGCACTTCGAAGACTTGGTGGAAGTGGCGCCGACCTCGAGCGTTTGTGACCAATGCGTCGCCATCGGTGATCGGTGGGTGCACCTGCGAGCCTGCCTCCAATGCGGCCAGGTGGGCTGTTGTGACAATTCGAAGAATCGCCACGCTCGCAAGCATTGGCAGGGACAGGGTCATCCGTTGATCCGTTCCATGGAGCCGGGCGAGACTTGGCGATTCTGCTTCGCTGATGGTGTGGTGGCGCGATGAGTGACGCCAAGCCGGTCATAATCGCAGTCGACGACGAGCCCGAGGTCGTCCAGGCCATCCAGCGCGACCTGCGATCCCGCTATGCCAAGGATTACAGGGTGGTGTGGGCCAATGACGGCCGGGAGGCGATCGAGACGTTGAAGACCCTCGCCATGCAGAACGACCCGGTCGCACTGATCCTGGTCGATCAGAGGATGCCCGGTGTCACCGGGATCGACGTGTTGAAGGAGACCTTGGACCTCCATCCGGATGCCAAACGAGCCCTGCTCACCGCATACGCCGACACCGATGCGGCGATCAGCGCGATCAACGAGGTCGACCTGGACCACTACATCATGAAGCCGTGGGACCCGCCGGAGGATCGGCTCTATCCAATCCTGGACGACCTGCTCGAGGACTGGGCCGCCGGGTATAGGCCTTCCTACGAGGGGCTGCGGGTCGTTGCCCAGCAATGGTCTCGCGAGGCACATGCGTTGAAGGCCTTCCTCGCCCGCAACCAGATTCCCTATCTCTCGCTCGACATCGACAACGACCCAAAGGCGGCTGTCCTTGCCGACGAGGCGGGGGCCGGGCCCGATCAGATGCCGATGGTGCTATTCCCGGAGGGGCCACCTCTGCTGCACCCGACGGCCACCGAGGTAGCCGAACGTGTCGGTCTCCGTGTGCATGCAACGGCCGACATATATGACGTCGTGATCGTCGGCGGTGGCCCGGCCGGCCTGGCGGCGGCGGTCTATGGCTCTAGCGAGGGGCTCAAGACATTGCTCATCGAGGAAGAGGCACCGGGAGGGCAAGCCGGGCAGAGCTCCCTCATCGAGAACTACCTGGGTTTCCCGCGCGGGTTGAGCGGAGCAGACCTGGCTCGGCGTGCCACCTCCCAGGCGAAGCGACTTGGTGCCGAGATCCTGGTGCCCGGCACCGTTGCCGGAGTCACCAGGAAAGACCCGTACAAGCTGCTCGAGATGGCAGATGGCTCGGAGATCAGCTGCAAGTCACTCATCGTGGCCAGTGGAGTCTCTTATCGCCGACTGAACGCGGACGGGCTCGACGATCTCCTTGGGACCGGTGTCTACTATGGAACTTCGACCATCGAGGCCTCGACACACCGGGACCAGTCGATGTTCGTGGTTGGGGGAGGCAACTCGGCGGGGCAGGCATCGTTGTTCCTCTCCCGTTTCACCGATGCGGTCACCATCCTCATCAGGGGCCATGACCTCACCGACTCGATGTCGAAGTACCTCATCGACAACCTCGAAGCCAACCCTGCCGTATCGGTGCGCCCCCGTTCCCAGGTCGTGTCTGGATTCGGCCACGAGCGACTCGAAGCGCTGGTGATCAAAGACCTCGAAACCGACGTGGAGGAGAAGGTCGAGGCGGGCGCGGTGTTCATCTTCATCGGCCAGAAGGCACACACCGACTGGCTCGGCCAGCTGGTGGCGCTCGACGATCGCAACTTCATCCTGACCGGGGAGGACATCGGCCAGGTCAAAGGATGGAACGTGGAGCGAGACCCGCTTCCACTTGAGACGAGCGTGCCCGGGATCTTCGCCGCCGGCGACGTCCGACATGGATCGATCAAGAGAGTGGCAGGAGCCGTGGGAGAGGGAGCCACCGCCATCAGGTTCGTGCACCAACACCTCGCTTCTCTGTGAGCGCCATCTCGGAGGTGCTGAGGAGCCTCCCCTACTTCGCCGACCTCCCGGATTCCCTGCTGGACCAGGTATGTGAGCAATCCGAGGAGCTGAGTCTTCCACCGGGCAAGGTCATCATCCAAGAAGGATCCCACTCAGAGGACATGTTCGTGGTGGTCGAGGGAGAGCTTCGAGTGACCAAGGCGGGCTCCGATCGCGAGGTCGTGTTGGCCACACTCGGCCCTGGCGAGGTGGTTGGGGAGATTGCACTGCTCGATCGCGCACCACGAACCGCGAGCGTTACCACCGCGTCGCCGGCGAAGCTGATTCGGATCCCGGCAGGGGCATTCGAGACCTTGCTGGAGGACTCCCGGGTGGTCAGACGCATGTTTGGCACCGTCACTTCACGACTTCGTGGCATCGAGGAGACACTTCGCCATGAGGAGCGAATGGCCGCCCTGGGCCGGATGGCCGCCCAGTTGATGCACGAGCTCAACAATCCGGCGGCGGCGCTCAGCCGGACCATGGCAAGGACCCGAGAGGTCTACGAGGCGTTGGGCGAAGCGGCCTTCCGGTTGGCAGCCAGTGGTGAGGCCGGCGCCCTCGACGTGCCTTCGGCAAACCCACAACAGCTCGGCCCTCTCCAACGATCGGAGCAAGAGGACCAAGTCGGCACCTGGCTCGAGGATCTCGGCGTCGAGGATTGGTTCGAGTTGGCCTCGGCGCTCGTAGCCGACGGTTTCGAAGTCACCCAGCTGGAGGCAGCGGTCAAGGACCTGAAACCTGACACAAGACGAGACTTCGCTCGCTGGCTGGGTTTGCGTTGTCTGGCGGCTCAGCTCCTCGACGAGGCGCGAATTGCCGTGGGGAGGATCTCCGAGCTGGTCCGAGTGGTCAAGAACTACTCGTTCCTCGACCAGGCGCCAATACAAGAGATCGACCCAACCGAAGGGATCAACGACACCCTCGTCCTGCTCAAGCACAAGTTGCGCGGGATAGATGTCGTCCTCGACTTCGAGCCCGACCTGCCTCGGATCGAAGCTTCAGGCCGCGACCTGAATCAGGTGTGGACAAACCTCTTCGACAACGCAGGCGATGCCATGGACGGAAACGGAACGCTCACGATCTCTGCGGCCGCCGAAGAGGACAAAGTGGTCATCGAGGTCTCCGATACCGGGCCCGGCATGGACGAGACCACCCGACAAAAGGCATTCGACCCCTTCTTCACCACCAAGGAACCAGGCAAGGGCACCGGGCTCGGCCTCCACACTGTGCACACGATCGTCAATCGCGCCGGTGGCACGATCGACATCGACTCCGATCCCTCGGGCACCACCTTCACCCTGGTCTTCCCCCGCTCCTGACGGTTAACCGTGAGGGGGGAATTCGGAAATTCCGTTTCCCTGACGGGGCGAAAAGGAGAACCGGGTTAGGGGCGGCGGAAGGCGGTCCCAGCTCGGGCCACGAGCACGTCAGATGGCGCTTCGGTGACCAGACCTTCCGCCACGGTTCCGAGGAGAACCATTCGGGTCGAAGTCGCGCCCCGACTCGAAACTGTTACCAGGTCGGCGCCACGTCTCCGAACCGCCTCTTCGATCGTCTTGGCGGGCGGCCCATCCACCACCAGTGTCCCAACCTTGCCTGCCCAATGTTGGGCAAACTCCTCCATTCGCTCCACCGCTTTTGCCAGTCGCACCTCGCGTGATGCCTCGATCTCTTCCTCGAACAGGCCTGCGTCGGCCAGTATCGGGTCGAATCGGGATGGCAATGAGTAGAGCGCCGTGACCTCGGCGTCGGGGAAGAGCTCGAGCGACCGATCGACGGCAACTCTCGACTGCTCGGAGAAGTCAGTGGCGGCGACGATGCGCCGGTACGGGACCCGTGGTTGCCGCCTCACGACCAGGGTGTCGGTGGTGGCCTTGCGCGCCACTCGTTTTGCGACAGGGCCGACCGAAAAGGCATCGATGGATGATGAGCCGACCACCACCAGGTCGGCCTTCTTGCCACGTGCCGCCAGCTCCCACGATGGAGAGCCTTTGACCACGTCGAGCACCACCTCGATGTTCGTCCGCTCCTGCACCCATGCAGCCAGCTTCTCGGCCTGCTCACTCTGGTGCTGTCGAAGAAGCCTGGCCAGTGGCGGCTCGATCATCGCCTCAGCGACCGGCTCGAGCACATGGATCAAATTGAGCGTGGCGCCAGACGACTCCGCCATGATCCGGGCTCGGTCTGCGACCCGCCGACCCATGGCAGTTAGATCGACTCCGGCAACGACGACCTGCAAACAGCTCCTCCAGAGACCTGTCGGCGACTCTACAAGCTGGGCTCGGGTGCCGCGTCGCGAAAGGGATCGGGGCCTTCGAGGGCCATTTCCAGACGTTCCATATAGGCGTCACGGCCGACCACCACCGCACCGAGGGACTCGAGGTGTGGCGTTTGCCACTGGACGTCGATCATCCTCCCGCCGCCCTCACTGAGCACCACGACCAGATGCACCAGCGCCACTTTGGATGCATCCCGGGAGAGATGGAACATCGACTCGCCGGCAAACAACCCGCCGATCGACACCCCATAGAGCCCACCTGCCAGTTCCCCCTCGTCATCCCATACCTCGAATGAGTGTGCCCATCCCAGACGGTGGAGCTTCAGGTAAGCCTCGATGAATTCGTCGGTGATCCAGCCTTCCTCGCGGCTTGGATCGGCACAGGCCCTGATCACACCCTCGAAGTCGGAGTCGATGGAAACCTGGTAGCGCCGTGTCGATTGCCGGAGTGACCTGGTTATGCGGAGCCGACTCATAGGGAGAATCGCCCGGTCCACCGGCGACCACCATCCGAGGTGTCCGTCGGGCAACTCCATGGGGAAGAGACCCTTCCTGTACGCCTGCAGCAAGGTGCCTGGCTCGAGGTCAGCACCCACGGCCACGACGTCACCGTCCCCAGGCTGTGGATCCGGCAGCGTCCATGCAGAGGGCTCGGGCTCAATGCTCACGCCCCGATTGTGTCAGGGAGGACGCAACCGTGCCCGTAGTCTGGAGCGGATGCGAGCTGTGATCTGTGATCGTTACCAGGGAATCGACGCCCTCCGGGTCGGCGATGCCCCCGAACCGGAGCCAGCAAGAGACGAAGTGCTGGTGGAGGTTGGAGCCGCAACGGTCAACTTCGCCGACACTCTGATGGTGGCGGGCGAATACCAGGTCAAGCCTGAACTGCCGTTCGTTCCCGGAAGCGAGTTCGCCGGGACTGTCATACGGCCCGATGCCGAGAGCCGCTTCCGCCAGGGCGAAAGGGTTATCGGCTTCGTCGGCTTTGGCGCCATGGCAGAGCGAGTTGTGGCCCACCCAAACCATCTCATGACACTGCCTGACGCGGTCTCGCTCGAAACCGGGGCGTGCTTGCCCGTCGCCTATGGCACCGCCTACCACGCACTCGTCGACCGAGCGCGATTGGTGGAAGGCGAGAGCCTTCTCGTCCTGGGTGCCGCGGGTGGTGTTGGGATCGCCGCCACGGAGATCGGGAAGAAGCTGGGCGCCCGAGTCATCGCCGCGGTGTCCTCGGAGGAAAAGGAGGCGGCGGTGCGGATGGCCGGAGCGGACGGCGTGATCCGCTACGACATGACACCGCTGAGAGAAGGGATCCAGACCCACATCGGCGGCTCTGGAGTGGATGTGGTGTTTGATCCGGTCGGAGGCGCCACGACTGAGCAGGCTCTCCGATCGACCGGGTGGAATGGGCGGCTGCTGGTGATCGGCTTCGCCTCGGGTCAGATCCCCTCCATCCCCCTCAACCTCAGTCTGGTCAAGGGGAATTCGATTGTCGGCGTGTTCTGGGGACGCTTCAACCTGGAGCAGCCGGAAAAGAGTACGGCCAACAACGAGAAGATCATGGCCTGGATCGCCGATGGGTCGCTGAGCCCGATCGTGCAGAGGACCTTCCCGCTCGACGAAGCAGCCAACGCCCTGCGATGGGTCGCCGAGCGGAACGTGGTTGGACGCGTGCTGATCGAGCCATGAGCCACTTCGTCGTAATCGGCGGAGGCATGGCGGGCGTCTCCGCAGCCGCTCACCTCGCGCCACATGGGTCGGTGACCCTCCTCGAGATGGAGTCGACCCTGGCCGCACACACCACTGGTCGCTCGGCCGCGCTGTTCGTCGTCAACTACGGAGGCCAAGCCTCCCGACCTCTGGCTGTGGCCAGCGAGGCATTCTTGAGAGACCCTCCCGTGGGCGCGGCCGATGGCCCGCTCGTGTCGCCAAGAGGCGCCTTGTGGGTCGCCGAGGACGACCAGCAGGAGCACCTCAGCCGGATCGCCGCCGAGGGCCAAGCCTCGGGTGCCGGCTCGGAGCTCATCGATCCAGACGCCGTCTTGAGTCTTGTTCCCGTGATGCGATCGGAGACGTTGGCTGGGGGCCTCTATGAGCCGACTGCCATGGACATCGATGTGGCAGCGTTGCATCAGGCCTTTGTCCGACTGTCCCGCCGCAACGGAGCCGAGATCCGGACAAATGCACCCGTTGTCTCGTTGACCCGACGCGCGTCCGGGTGGAGCGTGTCGACCGCCGACGAATCGATCGACTGCGACGTCGTCGTCAATGCATCGGGCGCCTGGGGCGATGTGGTTGCGGGAATGGCCGGCATCAAGCCGATCGGGCTGGAGCCAAGGCGGCGCACCGCCTTCATGGTCCCTGGTGCTCAGACCTACTCGTCTTGGCCCATGGTGGTGGACGTAGACCATCGCTACTACTTCAAGCCCGATGGGTCCCAAATTCTGTGCTCACTCAGCGAGGAGGAGCCGGACCAGCCGGGCGACCCACGACCACGCATCGAAGATGTCGCTTTGGCCATCGAACGCATCAACCAGGCCACCATCCTGGACATCCGCACGGTCAACTCACAGTGGACCGGTCTCCGCACCTTTGCACCAGACGGCGATCTGGTCATCGGTGAGGAGGCCACGGCATCGGGGTTCTTTTGGCTGGTGGGACAAGGAGGAACCGGCATCATGACCGCACCGGGGTATGGATCTCTGCTCGCCGCCCTGATCGTGGGATCGGGACTCCCGGTCGAATGTGAGCGAGCCGGCGTCGACCCCGCTCTCACAGACCCCGGGCGGTTTCGATAATCCTGCGCACTCCGATCCGGCCACATGCCACACTCGGAGGGTGGAAGACCCTGTATCGGTGAACGGCCTCAGCAAGACCTTCAAGGTCCCCGTGAGGGACACCGGGCTCAGAGAGTCGGTGCGGAGCCTGTTCAACCGGCAGTTCAAGGACGTAAAAGCGGTCCGCGAGATCTCTTTCAGCCTCGAGACAGACGAGATCGTCGGGTTTCTCGGTCCCAATGGGGCCGGGAAGACCACCACCATAAAGATGCTCACCGGCCTGCTCTTCCCGAGTGAAGGCGACGCCCGGGTCCTCGGCCACCAGCCTTGGAAACGCGAGAGAGAGCTTCTTCGGAGGATCTCACTTGTGATGGGGCAGCGGAACAATCTGGCATGGGATCTGCCCGCGGTCGACTCATTTGAGCTCAATCGAGCCATCTACGGAATCCCGGATAGAGAGTTTCGCCAGCGGGTCGATGAGTACGTGGAGCGTCTCGACGTCCAGGACCTCCTGACCAAGCCGGTGCGCAATCTCTCCCTGGGGGAGCGAATGAAGATGGAAATCGTGGCGGCGCTGCTCCACGGGCCCGAAGTCCTCTTTCTGGACGAGCCGACCATTGGCCTCGATGTCACCATGCAGCGAAAGCTCCGCCAATTCATCCTCGACTACAACAAGGAATACGGGGCGACTGTGCTCCTGACCAGCCACTACATGGCCGACGTCTCCGCCATGGCCGAGCGAGTCGTGGTGATCGATCATGGCTCCATCCTCTATGACGGGGCGCTCACCGGTCTGGCAGAGAAGTTCACCACCCACAAGACCATCCGGATCGAAGCCATCGACCTCCCCGCCGACCTGGCCCAACTGGGGACCATCACGGAGAGCGCGCCGGGTCGGGTGACTCTGGAAGTCGAGCGCGATCGAGTGTCGGCGGTTGCATCGCGGCTCCTATCCGAGGCGACTGTCACCGACCTCGCCATCGAGGAGGTTCCGCTCGAGGATGTGATCGATCGAGTCTTCTCCGAGGCGCATGGGGAATGACCAGACCTCGGACAGAGTTCAGTCTCCCCCGCTACTACCTCGCCGGGGCCCGATTCGGCTTCCAACGCGAGATCCAATACCGCGGTGCGACCCTGATGATGCTCGTCGGTTTTCTCGTCGAGCCAGTGGTGTACCTCGCCGTGTGGACGAGCGTCTCCCGCGCCCAGGGAGGCTCGATATCCGGCTACACCACCGGGGCCCTGGCCGCCTACTACATCGTCTGGACACTGGTCCGCGTCTTCAACCTCGCATTCGACCCGAACGCCTGGGAATGGCGGATCCGTCGCGGTCGGATGAACGACTTCCTGAGCCAGCCCATTCATCCCTTCCACCGCGACGCGAGCTTCTTCGCCGGCTCGAAGTTCGTCTGGACCGCCCTCTGGATCCCGGTCGCGCTGGTCCTCACCGTGGCTTTCAGACCGGAGATCGAATGGCACGTGATCAACGTGGTTGCCTTCGTGGTGGCCATCTGGGGCGGTTTCGTCGTGCGATTCATCCTTCTCTACCTGATGGGGATGGTGAACTTCTGGACGACGCGGGGTGCGGCCGTGTTCGGGATCATCGTGGCGGCTGAGCTCATGCTGTCCGGGCGCCTGGTGCCTCTCGACCTGATGCCGGAATGGGTAGCAAATCTCGCCAATTGGTTCCCTTTCAAATGGACCTTCCAATTCCCCATAGAGGTGTTCATCGGCCGGCTCACCCCCGGCGAGATCGGGACGGGACTGCTCGCCCAAGTTCTGTGGGCACTCGGAATGGGTGTCGTCCTGGCATGGGTGTGGCGCCACGCCATCAAGCGCTATGCGGCGGTGGGCAATTGACCGGCCCCGCCGGCCCTATCCGGCTCGCGGCGCTCCATTTGAAGCTGGGGGCCTTGAACGAGCTGCAGTATCGGGCCAACTTCTGGGTGCAATTGCTGAATTCGGTGATCGGCCTCGGGACCGGGATCCTCGCCATCGCCATCGTCTACAGCCAGACGGACACGCTCGGTGGCTGGTCGGCCGACGAGCTCCTCGCCGTGATGGGGGTTCACCTCATGGTGGGTGGCTTTCTCAGAGCTCTGGTCCAGCCCAACATGTGGCAGCTCCTCGAGGACGTTCGCGAGGGGACGCTGGACTACACGCTCACCCGACCGGCGGATTCCCAGCTATTGGTGAGCGTCCGCCAATTCTCACTCTGGAGCCTCGTGGATGTCGTCCTCGGCCTTGGAGTTGTCGTGTGGTCGGTGACCAGGATCAGCTCGACCGTGGGCTGGCTCAACGGCGCAGGGTTCGTGCTGGCCCTGATCTGCGGGACGATCATCGTCTACTCGATATGGATCTCGGCGGCGACCCTCGCCTTCAAGGTCGTCCAGATAGACAACCTGATGCAGCTGATGAGCGGTATATACGAGGCGGGCCGTTGGCCGGTTGGCATCTATCCGGGATGGCTCCGAGGCGCCCTCACCTTTTTGATTCCCTTGGCCTTCGCCGTCACGGTGCCCGCAGAAGCGCTCAGTGCACGGATCGAATGGTCGTGGCTCGCCCTGGCGGTTGGCGTGGCGATCGTGACCATGGTCGGCTCCCGCGCAGTTTGGCGCTGGGGCATTCGCAACTACTCGGGCGCTTCGGCCTGAGGATGTCGCCCTCCCCCACAGGTCAAGGACGGCGACGACCGCAATCTCTCGTCGACTAGCTCAGATCCGCACGACGATCGAGATAAGCGGCCAGGGGGCCGGGCATGCGGACGGTGCGACTCCCCCAGTCGTAGACAACGGTCGTCCCCGCGAAATGATCGTGCCAGGCCCTCCGCTCCCGGCCGAACACCACCCCACCGAGCCCCAAGAACAAGGCGGCGAAACTCACCGGGTAGGTCAAAGCCCGAACCAGGGCTTGGCGCCCACGCACCACGATCGAGCCATCACTCGAAACGACGCGTATCCCGAGGAGTGCCTTGCCGACCGTTTTGCCGTACACCGCCACAGACAGCCACGTGTAGACGAAGATCCAGCTCACCAGGGCCACCACGTACCAAATACCTCGACTCCCAGTCGGCTCAAAGCCGTCTCCCAGGATCAGCTGAAGAAGAAACACCGCACCGGCGACGATCAAGGTGAATCCCGAGGTCACAACGAGGGCGTCTATGAGGAAGGCGAGGAAGCGAGACACGGCTCCGGCATATCGGCCTGTCATGACACGGGGCTTCTCCTCGGTCATGTTCTCGTCGACCCAGTGCATCAAGTCGGCAGGGCCGGTGGGCAAATGGGCCGGATCCTTCCCAATCAACCGATTGAAAGAGCGGAATGCGATCTCGTCGAGCCCTACCACCGGCCTCCGGAATAGATCGAGCGCCGAGCCCGTCAGGTGCGTCGTGCTCTCTGCCACGATCTCAGGGATCCCGGCTCTGTCGACGATGGCGCGAACGTCCACCCGCTCCATCAGCACATCGATGTCTGCCCTCTTCAGGAGCCGATCCACGTCAACTCGATCCAATAGCCGATCGACATCGACCCGGTCGAGCAATGTGTTCACGTCGACCCGATCGAGAAGGGCATTCACGTCGACATGATCGAGAACCATGTCCGGGCCGACGATGTCGAAGACGCGCTCGCTAGCCCCCCGAGCCGCCTTTCGAAATAGGCCCCTTCTGGTCGCTCCGGTCGATGAGTCGAGACCCGCCACAGAGAGAAGCTACCCCCTCGGGTGGCTTCCGCACCGACTTCCGTTCTAGTTGGTCACCGCGCCCGACTCGGCAGAGCCCACCAGTTGTGCGTACTTTCCCAAGGCCCCGGTCGGGTATCGAGCCGGGTGAGGCTGCCAACGCTTCGCCCTCGCCTCCAATGCATCCGGATCGACGATCACATCGAGCCGCCGCCCTGGCAGGTCGACCCGCACCCGATCCCCCTCCTCAACCAGGCCGATGGGGCCGCCAACCTCGCTCTCGGGGGCCACATGCCCGATGCACAGGCCGGTCGTGCCGCCGGAGAAGCGGCCGTCGGTGATCAACAAGACGTCTTTGCCTAGACCGGCGCCCTTGATCGCGGCCGTGATCTGCAACATCTCCCTCATCCCGGGCCCACCTTTGGGGCCTTCGGTCCGGATCACGACAACGTCTCCCGGAGAGATCTGATGGGCGAAAAGCGCCTCCAGGGCCCCCTGCTCGCCGTCGAAGACGCGGGCCGGTCCTTCGAAGATGTCCAACTCGATCCCGGCGACTTTGACCACGGCACCGCCAGGAGCCAGGTTCCCACGCAACACGGCGATCCCGCCCTCTCGCGCAAGTGGCGCGGATAGCGGAGCAATGACGTCCTGATCTTGCGGGACGACGACGTCCTCGAGGTTTTCGGCCATGGTCTTGCCGGTGACAGTGAGGGCATCGCCAGCGATCAACCCCTCATCGAGGAGGGCGCGAAGCACCACCGGGACGCCCCCAATGCGATCAAGGTCCACCATGTGATAGCGGCCGAAAGGCTTGAGATCGCCAATGTGCGGGGTCCGCCGCGATATCCGATCGAAGTCCTCCAACTCCAACTCGACATCGGCTTCATGAGCGATGGCGAGCAGATGCAAAACGGCATTGGTCGACCCACCGAGGGCCATCACAACGGTGATCGCATTCTCGAAGGCGGGACGGGTCATGATGTCCCTCGGGCGAATCCCCTTGTCCAGGAGATTCATCACCGCCTCGCCGGATCGCCTCGCATAGTCGCGCAGCCTTGGATCAATCGCCGGAACCGCGGCGGATCCAGGAAGGGACATGCCTATCGCCTCTCCAACTGACGCCATGGTGTTGGCCGTGAACATCCCAGCGCATGACCCGGCCCCGGGACAAGCGGCCTTCTCGATGGCGATCAACTCCTCGATGGTGATCTTGCCGTCGGACTCGGCCCCAATCCCCTCGAAGACGTCGACAATCGAGATGTCCCGGCCCGCATAGTGCCCGGGCAGGCTGGAACCGCCATAGAGGAAGACGGCGGGAAGGTCGAGGCGCGCTGCCGCCATCAGCATCCCCGGTAGCGACTTGTCGCACCCGGCGATGGCAACCAGCGCATCGAATCGCTCGGCATGCATGACCAGTTCGACCGAGTCGGCGATCACCTCCCGCGAGACAAGCGATGCCCTCATCCCCTCGTGACCCATCGAGATCCCGTCCGAGACCGCGATCGTGGAGAAGACGAGACCGACACCGCCACTGTCTGCGACGCCCGCCTTGGCGTGTTCGGATAGCTCGGGGCCGGTCAGGTTGCACGGAGTGACCTCGTTGCCCGCGGAGACCACCCCTACCTGCACCTTGTCGAAGTCGTCGTCGGTGAGCCCGACGGCCCGTAACATGGCCCTGGCGCCTGCCTTGGCCGGGCCGCTCGTGACATCTTGGGATCTGATCTTGTTTGCCATCGCCACACGATCCTAAGCCCTGGGTTTCGCCTCGGCGCCAAAGCGACCACAATCCCGATCATGGCAACCATCTACTACGACTCAGACGCAGACCCCGACCTGATCAAGAACCGGAAGGTGGCGATCATCGGTTACGGGAGTCAAGGGCACGCCCATGCCCTCAATCTGAAGGAGTCCGGAGGCGACGTCGTCGTCGGGCTGCGAGAGGGCTCCTCCAGCCGCGCCGAGGCCGAGTCGGCCGGCCTGACTGTCATGTCGCCCGATGAAGCCGCGGCGTGGGCAGACGTGATCATGATGCTGGTCCCGGACCAGTTGATGGGACCCATTTATGCCGAGTCGATAGCCCCCCATCTCGAGAGTGGGAACGCCCTCCTTTTCGCACACGGGTTCAACATCCATTTCGGAGAGATCGTGGCGCCAGAAGACGTCGACGTGGTGATGATCGCCCCGAAAGGCCCGGGCCATCTGGTCCGCCGCACCTATCAGGAAGGATCGGGTGTCCCATGCCTGTTGGCCGTCCATCAGGATGCGACCGGAAATGCGCATGCTCTCGGGATGTCGTACGCATCCGCCATCGGCGGTGGCCGAGCCGGCGTCCTCGAAACCACCTTCAAGGAGGAGACCGAGACCGACCTGTTCGGTGAGCAAGTGATCCTATGTGGTGGCGTCTCCGAGCTGATAAAGGCCTCGTTCGAGACATTGGTGGAAGCCGGCTACCAAGCAGAGTCGGCCTATTTCGAAACGCTGCACGAGCTCAAGCTGATAGTCGACCTCCTCTACGAGGGCGGGCTGTCATGGATGCGTTACTCGGTGTCCGACACGGCCGAGTACGGCGACTACACCCGGGGCAGGCGGATCATCACCGACGAGACCCGGCAAGCGATGCGTGACACTCTTGCTGAGATCCAATCCGGTGCTTTCGCCAACGAATGGCTGGCCCAGGCACGTGAAGGGGCGCCGTTCCTCCATGAGCAGCGGGCGATCAACCGAAATCTACAGATCGAGTCGGTGGGCAAGGAGTTGAGGAAGATGATGCCCTTCCTCGACCCCAAGACGGCGCCCTGAGGATGGTTCAGCCGAGCTGACCGATCGTCAGCACAGGTGGGTCCTGGTGAACGGCCCCCTCGGTGATGCGGAGCCCGAACGGGGTGAAGGCGAGCCGGGCGAACTTGACGTTTGCCACCGCGAACGGGATTCCGACAATGCTGACGAAGAAGACCAGCGCTATGGCTAGATGCGCCAGAGCCAGCCACCAACCCCCGATCAGTATCCAGATGACGTTGCCCACCAGTGACCAGAAATCGGACGTCCCCTCGCGACGCACCACCGAGCGACCGAATGGCCACAGCACGTAGTTCGACATCTTGAACGCCTGGAATCCGAACGGGATGGTGATGATGAAGATCATGGCCACTACGCCGGCCACGAAGTAGACGACAGACATCCAAATTCCGCACAACACCAGCCAGAGCACGTTTCCCAGAGTCTTCACACATCACTCCCGGCTGGGAACCTAACCGCCTGAGCTCAGCCCGTGATGGCGAGCTCATCGCTGATCCAGCGATCGATCTCGGCCCAGACGTCGTACAACCATGCCTCTTGATGATCTGGGCCGGGGATGTCCTCTGCTCGGAAGTGCCACACCTTGACCTCGACCGAGGTGTCCATTGGCATGGCTCTCCAGATGTCACCGGCGGTTATGAAGGCCTCCAAACCTGCATGCCCAACGAAGAAGACATCCGACTCGGGCGCAGCCGCCAATGCAGTCATCACTCCCTTGGTCCTCGGAGGGAGGGTCCGTTTGAGGTCTTTTGCCCTCTCCGCCAGGTCGGGACGGCCGATCTCTCTCAGTTTCTGGATCGCCCTCTCCCTCCGCTTCTCGGTGTAGTTGGCCCCCTCGGGGAAGATCACAAACGCGTCATCGATGTCCATGGTGCGAGCCAGATCTCCGATCGCCTCGATCAGCTGCTCTCCTCCCTTCCGCCCCATCGGCACGAATGACGTCGGAAGTCGGTTGAGGATCACATCGACGGCAGGATCCCATTGGAGGAACTCCTTCAGCACGATCCGTGGGTTGCGGTGGTAATCGTTGACCAGGCCGTTCATGAGGAGGAAGGAATCGCCGGGCCCGGCGTGGCGCGAGAAGACCAGGACCGACCGAGCCCTGCCCAGGTCCGAAGTGGCGGGTCTTTGACCGCCTCGGATCACGTCCAACTTGAAAGTGACCTCGGCGGACTTGATCACCGTCCGGAGCATCCAGGCCAGGATCAGGTAGTGGACTCGAGTGAAATACGGAGACCTCGTCTTCCACCCCATCCCCGAGCCCAGCCAGGTGAGGAACAGGGCGATCAGCCCGAATCCCTCGACCCCCAAGTAGAGGAACAGGAACCAGGCAAGCCGGAGGATCCTCCAATTGCCGGGCACATACCGGGAGACGAATGCGGCCACGATCACCCAGATTGGCAACGAGACCAACGCAAGAACCACAAGAAGAACGATCGCCGGGTCGATGAGCAACCGACGTACCAGGCGCGGAGGGAGCCTCACCGCCTCAACCGACTTTCAGGTACTCGCTGGCGGCTTGGTATGCGCCTTCGATGAGATCCTCAGTGGCGCTGACGTCCCTCCACTTGAACTGCCTTGAATCATCGAACGCAACGGGATTGCCCGATGGCAGTAGGTGGAGATCGATGCCCGCAGGCAGGTTCTCCACCGCCGAGGTGAAACGATGACGTCTGGCGATCTCGAATGAGATCAATGCGGCCTCGTAGAGGCGCTCGGGAGGCCGCAGGCTCGATTCAACCCGGCCAACCTGGAGCACATAGATCACGTCTGCGCCGAGCTCGACCGCACCGCGAGCGGGACCGAGTTCACCAACCCCCCGTCGTAGAAATGCTCGCCATCGATCTCAACCGGCGGAAAGAGGGCCGGCACCGCCGATGACGCGAGCAGGGCCTCCAATAGTGGGCCTTCTGTGAACCAGTGCTCGGCCGCCCGCTCGATCGAGGCGGCTACGCATTGGAAGGGGATCGATAGCTGCTCGATGCGCATTCCCGGGTCATGCACCCTTTCCAATAGCTGTCTCAGCTCGGAGGTGTCGTGTAGGGCAGGCTGCAGCGTCGCCACATTCTTGAGCCGGTCGAACCGGCTTCCCTGAAGCAGCCCGGACCTCCCGATCTCCCCCCATAGTTTGGTGAGCCTGGCTACGCCTTCGGCCCCGGGGCGGTCGGCCACCACCGACCCGTTGAAGGCCCCGATCGAAGTTCCCAGGACCAGATCCGGGCGGATTCCGGCGTCTTCCAGCGCCCGGAGCATGCCCACCTCGACGGCTCCCCAACGTCCGCCGCCCCCGAGGACGAAGGCGACGGTCACAACACCCGCGGCCCCCGGGCCATCACGCCCCCTCCTCGATGTACCACTCGGTGAAGTCGCGGCAGAGGCCAGACTCGTCGAATCGTATGACGAAGAGGTTCCGGTATTTGATCTCCGGCTCGTAGTACTTCGTGTTTCCGATGATCACCGCCAGGTCGTCGCTCTCAACGAGCGGGATCCACTCGAAGTCCCAGTTGTTGGGCTCGTCATCTATGTCGAGCCACCAATCGACGATCTGCTCTCTCCCGTGAATCTCACCGTCCGAGGTCTGCGCGTCGTATACCGCCTCTTCGGTGAAGAGGGCTCCGACCGCATCGGGGTTGTTGGACGTCCAAGCCGTGACATATCCATCCATCCAGGACTCGAGGCGTTTTGAGATATCCAGACCGCCGGTCGGCGGCCTGGACGGGACAATCGGCGTCTCCATCTCGTCACGGTCGACGAGGGAGAGGCCGCCATTGGCGATCACATCCCCATACCAGTGGAAGCTGCGCTTGGGCACCCTTTCGAAAGTCTGGTGGTCGACCCAAACCAGGCCGAACCGCTGTGCGAAGCCGTGGGTCCACTCGAGGTTGTCGAGGAGGCTCCATACGAAGTAGCCGTCGACCGGCACACCGGCTTCGATCGCCTTCTCCACCGCCGCGATGTGCCGGGCCAGATACGAGACTCTTCGCCGATCGTCGACGACGCCGCTCCGATCGGGACCATCGGAGTAGCTAGCCCCATTCTCGGTGATCAATATCGATGGTGGGTCGTAGGTCTGGTAGAGATGCACCAGGTAGTCGGTCAGACCCTGAGGGTCGATCCTCCAGCCCATCTCGGTGTACCCGGGCGGCGGCTCATGGCTCGGCTCGACGTCGGAGCCCTCATACTCCTCTGCACCGACCCCGACTTCGACGGTTGTGTAGTAGTTCAATCCCAGGAAGTCGATGGGGGCGGCGATCTCCTCCAGGTCCGAATCGTGAAACAAGCCATCGGGAACACGGCCCTTCGACTCATGGGCCCCCAGCACGTCGAAGGGGTAGCCGCGCCCGAAAACCGGGTCGAAGAACCAGCGATTCCTGAAGCCGTCGAAATGAGTCGCCGCCGCAATGTCTTCATCCGATCTGGATGCCGGCCGCACCGGGCGGCAATCGAGAACGATTCCGACCCGGGCATCCGTGACCCGCTCCCGGATAACCGGCACGCTGCGCCCATGTGACAGCATGATGTGATGGGCGGCCGCAATGGCACTCGGCCAATCCTGGACTCCAGGAGCAAAGACCCCGTCCTTGTGGCCCAACATCGAGGCAACCCACGGCTCGTTGTGGGTGATCCATTCCTTCACCTCATCGCCGAGGGCCTCAGCCACAACCTCGGCATAGCGAACGAAGGCATCGACCGTATCCCGCGACCCCCATCCGCCACTGTCCTGGAGGGCCTGAGGAAGATCCCAGTGATACAGGGTGAGGTAGGGGGCAATTCCGCGGTCCCTCATCCCCTGGACCATCCGCCGGTAGTAGTCGAGCCCTTTTCGGTTCAGGTCGCCGTCGCCGTCCGGAAAGACACGGGTCCAGGCCACCGAGAAGCGGTAGCCCACCGCCCCGAGATCCTCGAGGAGATCCAGGTCCTCCTTCCAGCGGTGATACGAGTCACAGGCATCATCACCTGAGTCCTGAGTCCGACCCAGGTCGGAAAAGGTATCCCAAATCGATTTGCCCTTCCCGTCCTCGTCACGCCCACCCTCGATCTGATAGGCGGACGTGGCGGCACCCCAGATGAAGGAATCAGGGATCATCGATTGGGCCTGTTGTCGTCCGGCTCAGACCGAGGCGCTGACCCTCTTGTCGGCGCCGATTCTCATCCCTGTCTTGGGGTCGAAGAAGTGGAGTTTGGCGCAGTCGACCACCAGGTCGATCTCATCGCCTCTCTTCACCGGAGCGTCGGGGCTCACCCGGGCGATGAGATTGGTCGTGTCCCCCAACGATGCAGCGTCCTGACCGGAGTCAGCCAGTAGTTCTTCGAGATCGGGAGTCATCACCGGTGGCCGATCGATGTGGAAGTGGACGTAGGTCTCGGCTCCGAGCATCTCGGTGACCTCCACCTTGGCCTTGATGGTCCGATCCGGGTCGGGCCCCTTCACTGTGGCGGCCTCCATGGAATTGGGGCGCACGCCGATCACCAGTTCCTCGTTCATGTGGTTCTCGACACCAGGGTGGTTCGCCAGAGCCTTGGGGTCGACCAGCAGCGAGTAGTTCGGGGTCTTGGCCCAGATCTGACCGCCGATCGACTCCAGGTGCCCGTAGATCAGGTTCATGGCTGGGCTCCCGATGAAGCCGGCCACAAAGAGATTGTTGGGATGATCGAACAATTCGGTGGGAGGCCCAACCTGCTGGAGGTTGTAGGGCCGGGCCGCCGAAACCGGGCGAAGCACCGCGACGCGGTCACCCAGCGTCATCGCCTCGACCTGGTCGTGGGTGACATAGACCGTGGTCGTCTCCAGACTCTCGTGAAGCCGCTCCAACTCGGCTCGCATCTGAACCCGCAACTTGGCATCGAGGTTGGAGAGTGGCTCGTCCATGAGGAAGGCGGCCGGCTCCCGGACAATGGCGCGACCCATCGCCACACGCTGTCTCTGGCCACCTGACAGGGCCTTGGGCTTGCGATCGAGGAACTCCGTGATTTCGAGGATGTCGGCGGCCTCGCCGACTCGGCGGTCGATCTCCTCCTTGGGGAACTTGCGCAGCTTCAGGCCGAACGCCATGTTGTCGAAGACCGTCATGTGGGGATAGAGGGCATAGTTCTGAAAGACCATGGCGATGTCACGGTCCTTGGGAGCGACATCATTGATGACCCGATCCCCGATCTTCATGATGCCCTCGGAGATGTCTTCGAGACCGGCGATCATGCGTAGCACGGTGGATTTGCCACAACCAGAGGGGCCCACCAGAACGAGGAACTCCCCGTCCTCGATGGTCAGGTCGACATCGCCCACCGCCCTGGTGCCATCGGGGTAGATCTTCCCCAATCCTTCCATCGTTATCTCAGCCATCGCTCAACTCCCAAGTCGCAAACTTGACGCGATTGAACCTAGCGCATCTTCAATACGCGTGTGAGGGCAAGACCCACTTCAAACGTGACTGACCACGACACCCTCCAGAGCGTCCAGACGGAGACCGTCACACGTGGGATCGGAACGTTCGGGATCGGCGGTGGACAACACCACGGTGCCGGGCCCCAGGGAAAACGACCGGGCCCTTTCGGAGAAATTGAGGGCGATCGTCATCGTCTCGCCGTCGGACTCCCGGCGGTAGACCAGCAGATCGTCCGTCGAAGCCGGATGGGAGAGAAAGGACCCGAGCCGGAGTGCCGGCGAGTCCTGGCGAAGCCTGAGAAGGCGGCGATAGAGGTTGAGCAACGAGCCGGGCTGCGCCAGCTCGTTCTCGACGTTGACATCACCAGCATCGTCACCGACCGGCAGCCATGGCGCTTTTGAGCCCTCGGGAGAGAACCCCGCGCTCGAGGTTCGGTCCCATTGCATGGGAGTTCGGGCGCCGTCGCGGCACAGATAATCGACACTGTGTCCCCAAGGGTCGCGACGATCCTCCGGGCTGATCGTTGCCTCACTCATGCCGATCTCATCTCCGTAGTAGAGAAACGGTGTGCCGCGCAGTGTCAGGAGCAGCAGGGCGGCCAGCCCGGCACGCTCTCGCCCGAGTCTCGTGGCGAGTCGGATCTCGTCGTGGTTGCCCAATGTCCAGTTGGCCCACCCGCCGACCGGGACATTCCACAGGACGCTCTCGATGGTCGCCCTCAGCGAAGAGGCATCCCACGTCGAAGCCATGAGATGGAAATTGAACGGCATGTGGAGCTCATCGAGGACGCCGTAGTATGAGGCCCACTCGGGGAGGTCGAAGATGTGGACCTCGCCGACACTCATCGGGCCCTGGGCGTAGCCATCCAGCACCTTCCTGAACATCCGGTGCGCTTCGTGCACGTCGGGGTGCCCGTAGTCGTAGAGATGCAAGTGGTTGTCATACTCCCCCATTTCCTTCCATGGTCTCAGATGGTTCTCGGGAACGGGCGGGTTGTCGCGCTCGAGCGGGTCCTTCATCATCTGATGCGCTGCATCCACCCTGAAACCGTCGACGCCCCGGTCGAGCCAGAATCTGGCGACATCGAGCATTGCCTCGATCACGTCCGGGTTCCTCCAGTTGAGATCAGGTTGGTTGGGGAGGAACGTGTGCCGGTAATACTGGCCGGTGGCGTCGTCGTAGGTCCATGCCGGGCCACTGAAGACGCTGACCCAGTTGTTGGGCGGCGAGCCGTCGGGCTTCGGATCCCTCCACACATACCAGTCTCGTCTCGGGTCGTCCCGCGACGACTTCGAATCCAGGAACCAACGGTGGCGATCCGAGGTGTGATTCATCACATAGTCGACGATCACCCGGAGCCCCCGGTCGTGCGCCTCTTCGATGAGTTGCTCGGCGGTCGCCAAATCCCCAAACAGTGGGTCGACTGAGGTGTGGTCAGAGACGTCGTAGCCCCAATCGGCCATTGGGCTCTCGAAGAAGGGAGAGAGCCACAGGGCGTCCACCCCAAGGGTTTCGCTCAGATAGTCGAGATGGCCGATGATCCCTTTCAGATCCCCATACCCGTCACCATCAGAGTCGGCGAAACTGAGGGGGTAGATCTGATAGAAGACCGCCTCCCGCCACCACGGTTGTCTGCCATCCCAACCTAAAGCCATTCGATTCAGGCTAGATCGGAGGCATCGGCTCATCGGGCCATTGGGGCTTCCGGCTGGCACCAAGCCACGAGAACTCGATAGGGTATGTGTGTCGGACTTCGCCCAGTCTTCGGGCGAAGCAGACCAACGGAGGAGATACATATATGAATCGAATGCATAGGCTGATGGCCATGCTCGCTGTCCTGGCGATGGTTCTTGCCGCTTGCGGTGGGAGCAGCGGGGGCAACGAGACCACCACCACAGCAGGTGGTGATCAGGGAGGCACCAGCTTCACCGACGTCGACGTCTCTGGCACCGAGGTTTCCGTATGGGGAGCCCCGACCGGTGATGAGGGTCAGTCCATCCAGAACACCTTCAACGTCTACGCCACGGCCGAGGACGCCACAGTCAACTGGCTGGGCAGCGACTCGTTCGAGCAGGACCTGAGGATCGCGGTCGATGGTGGCTCACCACCCGACATCGCAATCACCCCTCAGCCGGGCTCGATTTGTGAGTTCGCCGACAAGGGCAACCTGGTATCGCTCGAGGACATGGGATTCGACATCTCAGCGCTAGAGGCCGCACACGGTGCGTACTTCATCGGTCTCGGTGCGTGCGCCGACGGCAACCACTATGCCGTCCCGACCAACGCCAACTACAAGAGCATCATCTGGTACAACAAGCCTGCCTTCGAGGCTGCGGGATATGAGATCCCGACCACCTGGGATGAGCTTGTCGCCCTGTCCCAGCAGATTCAGGACGACGGGACCACGCCTTGGTGCATCGGTCTCGGTTCCGAGGCCGCGACTGGCTGGCCGGGCACGGACTGGGTCGAGGACGTCATGGTCCGCACCGCGGGCGCCGACGTCTACAACCAGTGGGTGAACCACGAGATCCCGTTCAACGATCCGGCGGTGAAGACGGCCCTCGACACTATTGCCGAGATCTGGTTCCACGACGGTTGGGTGCTCGGTGGGATCGACGGCGTCTCCGCCATCGACTTCCGCGATGCGCCAGACCCGATGTTCAACGACCCGCCAAGCTGCATGCTGCACAGGCAGGCATCGTTCATCGCCAACTTCTTCCCCGAAGGGGTTGTCGCTGGAACGGATGCCGACTTCTTCGACTTCCCGGCTGTTGACACCAGCCTGCCCCCCGCCGCCATGGGTGGTGGTGAGCTGGCCATCGTGTTCAACAATCGGCCAGAAGTCGTTGCGTTCCTGCAGGCCTACGCAGGGCCTGACCTGCAATGTGTCCAGGCATCTCCAACCGGTGACGGCACGAATGGCAACGGGACCGCCGATCTCGCGGCACCGATCGAGAGAATCTCGGCCAACGCCAACACCCCTACCGACTGTTATGAGTCGGACACGGTGAAGAGGCAGGCAGCTGCTGTCGCAGCGGCTTTGGGCGCGAACGGATTCGTCTTCGACGCATCCGACCTCATGGTTCCCGCTGTCGGTCAGGGCTCCTTCTGGACCGGAATGGTCGATTGGACCCGTGGCACATCGACAGACGACGTGCTCAACACAATCGAGGACAGCTGGCCCGCCACCTGACGGACTGCTGAAGATCGAAAACAATGGGAGGGTGGTCGATCGGCCACCCTCCTTCTCTTTTGGCTAGAGTCGATTTCCGACCTATCGGAGGAGCGAGCAGAGAGTGAGCGTTTCAGGCGAAACCGACATCAAGCCCCAGCCTCCCGTCGACAGTGGCCCGGGCGGGAATGGCGGTCGGGGCGGGCTGTCTCTGAACCTGCTGCGGATCGGGGTGTCACTGGTGGTCCCGATCCTGGCCATCCTGGGCCTCTACTACGCCGGCACCGTCCTGCTCGATGCCGACGCCAACCGCGCCCTCGTGGTGCTGATGGCACTGATAGTCGGTGTGCTCGGTGTGTTCGGGCTCTACTACGGGATGGACTGGGTCATCCACAAGATGCCGGAGCAATATCGCGACCGGGTGCGGCCTTTTGCCTTCGTCGGCCCGGCCGTGGTCATCCTGGCCATCTTCCTCCTGTACCCGACCTTCAACACCATCGTCCTCAGCTTCAAGGACAAGGCGGGCGAGGGCTGGGTCGGTTTGGACAACTACATCAACGTGTTCACCAGCTCGGACACGCTGATTGCGTTGAGAAACTCGGTGGTCTGGGTAATCGTCGTGCCGCTGTTCTCGGTGGTGATTGGTCTCGGATTCGCCGTCCTGTCCGACAAACTTGGACGCCGGAGCGAGTCGCTTTCCAAAACATTCATATTCATGCCGATGGCGATCTCTTTTGTCGGCGCATCGATCGTCTGGCGCTTCGTGTACAACTTCCGCCCCGAAGGGTTTGGAGCGCAGATCGGTCTCCTCAACGGGCTCCTCACCGGCGTCGGAGGGTCCCCGGTCGCTTGGCTGCTCCAGGAGCCGTGGAACAACTTCTATCTGATGGTGATCCTCATCTGGCTGCAGACGGGATTCGCCATGGTGATCCTGTCCGCGGCGATCAAATCGGTGCCGGAGGACATCATCGAGGCGGCGAGGATCGACGGCGCCTCCGAGTTCCAGGTATTCCGCAGTGTCACGATTCCCTCGATCGCCTCCACGATCGTGGTGGTCTCGACCACGGTGATCATCACTGTGTGGAAGGTGTTTGACATCGTGTTCGTGATGACTGGTGGCAAGTTCGGTACCTCGGTGGTTGCCGAGCGAATGGTCACCGAGTTCTTCACGTTCCGTAACAGCGGAAGCGGCGCGACACTTGCGGTGGTGCTCTTGGTAGCCATCATCCCGCTGATGATCGCCAACGTGAAACGGTTTAGGGAGCAGGAGGAGACCCGATGACAGCCACCACCGCACCAACCCGGGTTGAATCCGCATCGAACGAGGGGCCGTCCTTCTGGGGCCGGGTCTTCGCACGCTGGCCGATCAAGCTGGCCATCCTGATCATCGTCATCATCTGGGTCGTCCCGACACTCGGCGTCCTGATCAGCTCGTTCCGCTCACCAGGCGATGTCAATGCGACCGGATGGTGGACCGTGTTCACCAACCCGGGCGCAACGACGTGGACGTTCGACAACTACAACCAGGTGCTCAACTCGGTCGGGTTCGGGAATGCCTTCCTGAACAGCCTGTCGGTGACCATCCCGGCGACGGTGATACCGATCACCATCGCCGCATTCGCTGCATATGCCTTCGCCTGGATGGATTTCCCGGGGCGTCAGTGGATCTTCATCACTGTGGTGGCGCTGTTGGTGGTCCCGTTGCAGATGGCGCTGATACCTCTTCTGCGGCTCTACGTGAACTTCGACCTCAATGGGACCTTCCCCGCCGTCTGGCTGGCACACACCGGCTTCGGGTTACCGCTGGCCATATACCTGTTGCGCAACTACATAGGGTCACTGCCTTCTTCGATGATGGAATCGGCCACGATCGACGGCGCCACTCATTTCGAGATCTTCACCAAGCTGGTGGTCCCGCTATCGGTGCCGGTTCTGGCCTCGTTCGCCATATTCCAGTTCCTGTGGGTCTGGAACGACCTGCTGGTGGCCCTGGTCTTCCTGGGCGGCGAGCCCAAGGTCCGGGTAGTCACTCTGGCCCTGAGGGACTTGAACGGGTCGAGGGGCGAGGCGTGGCATCTGCTCACCGCCGGCGCCTTCATCACCATGGCGCTTCCCATAATCGTGTTCCTGAGTCTCCAGCGATACTTCGTGCGGGGTCTGACGGCAGGTTCGGTCAAGGGCTGACGGGCACCGTCACCCTTGACCCAAATCGATGACTGATATCCGGCGCGCCCCGGTCCCGATGTGGCGCACCTGGCTGGCCATCGCTGTGGGCACAGTCATCCAGATCGTCAGCTTCGGGTCCATCCTGGTCGGAGCGCTCGCCTCGACAGGCGACCAGCAGGTCGCAGCGGGGCCCGCCTATGCGCTTGGCTTCGGCCTGGTTCCGGTCGTCTTCGTCCTCGTTGCCTTCGTGTCCTCCGTACAGGGCGCCCCCCTGGCGATCCTCAAGGCCATGGGGCTCTGGCTCATCCTGGCACTGCCGCTTGGTTTGGTGAATCCGGTGGTTGGCCTGTGCGCCGGGTTCTCGGCCGGGGCCACAGTCACATTGCGAAGACCCGAGGAGCCCAAGAAATGGGCCCGGGCGATCGCCGCGGCGGTGACCGTCGTCTATGTGACCGTCCTGGTGCTGATACTCCCTCAAGCCGGCATCTTCGCCGGAGCGGTGACGCCCTTGCTGGCGATGAGAGTCGCCGACGGCTACTCGGATAACAAGACTTCGACCTCGGACGCCGACTGACCCTCCTCCAGGTCGAAGCCCGGCGTCCCGGCCTCCACCCAGTCCTCGAAGGCCTCGTCGTTGTCCACGTCACGCTGCTTGTCGCTGGCCAGACGAAATCGGTGTGCAAGAAAGTCGCAGTAGGCCTGGATCGGGTCGCCATCTCTAATCTCGCTGACCCTCTCGACGATCGGCTCGAAGGAGTTGGTCAACCACTTGAACACACCGACACTCTTGCCTGACTGCGTGGTGAAGTCTTTCTTGGCCAGGTAGTAGTTCAGATCACTCAGGATGGTACGAGCCTGGTTCTCGGAGGCGTCGATGCCGCTCATCTGACGCAAGCGCTCCGAATGAAATGTGCGACCGGCGACATGGGCATTCATCCTGACCACGTTGCCCCTCCCGGTCGGGTCGAGGAAGACGTCGTCGACTGAGAACCCGAGGTCGTTGAGCCTGCCGATCCGCTCCCGGATTTTGTAACCCTCGTTGGTTCCGATCACCAGTTCTTCGGTCAACTCGGCCCATAGACCGTGATAGCGATGGGAAATGTCTTCTCCCAGGCCGAGATCGGCGGCGTCGAGCTCTACGCCATTCATGGCGGCGATGTCTGCCATCTCACCGGCGACGTTCATCTCCATGATCTCGAGATCCTCGTGACGCTGCCCATCGCTGAGTGATGGCCACAAACGCGATGTTTCCCCGTCGATCATGATCGCCTCGATCGCCTCGGCGTCGTAGCGGTAGAGCACGTTCGAGAGCGAGCAATCGCCCCAGAAGCACCCGGCGAGATGCAACTCGACCAACATCCCGGCCAGGGCATCGAGCATCTGAGTTCGGCGTCGGCCAAAGCCGGCACCGGACACCAGGTTTCGATAGGGAAAGGAGTGTTCGACATATCGGGTGATCACCGCTGCGGCCTGCTCCTCGTGGGGATCGAGCCAAACTCGCTCCACCAACCCGACTGGCTCGGCGGTTCGAGTCGTTGTCTCCTCGAGCTCCCGCAAAATGTGATACTCGTTGTGAGCCAGCCGCTGAGGCAGCTCTTTGACCACGAAGATGCCCTCGTCATAGGCCACGAAAGTCACCGGGTGACGGTGTATCCCGGTAGGGACTTCGACCTGACGCGGGTGGTCCCACACCTCGATCGGCGTCTCCCAGGGAAGATCGAGGAAATCCGGGTAGGTGGGCCGGATCTGGAGATGCGGTATGCCCATTGCCCACATGTAAGTCGATCATGAGCCTGTCGATCGGTCGGGAACTCGAGCCTCGCTATCCGGCAGACTCGAGGACGGCCAGTGCGAGGCCCCCCGCCAAGCCCGAAAGGTCACCGAGACCCGGCGTGGCAAGGAGATCGCCTTGATGCTCGGGCAAGCCCGGATACCCCGCCAGTTGGCGGGGGACTTCGCTGACCAAGGCATCGAAGAGCCCGTCGAGGTTCATCACCCCTCCTCCAATGATGATCCGCGAGGGGGCAATGGCATAGACGATGTCACGCATCAGCTGCGACAGATAGAAGGCCTCGAGGCGGATGGCCTCGGCCAGGTGCCCCCCATCCAACGAGGCACCCGGCATGCCGAATCGCTCCTCTATCGCAGTCCCCGAAGCCAGGCCCTCTATACAATCGCCGTGGAATGGGCAGGTGCCGGCGAAAGGGTCGCGGGAGTCCCTGACCGCGATCATGTGCCCCATCTCGGGATGCCCGAGACCATGGTGGGGCCGCCCCCCGATCACCAACCCACCGCCGATCCCGGTTCCCACGGTCACATAGACGACCGGGTCGTGACCCATGCCCGCCCCCCATGTGAGCTCGCCGAGCGCGGCGGTGTTGACATCGGTGTCGAAAGCGACGGGAACCCGGAGGCCGTCCAACAGAGCTCCTACCACATCCGCCCCCGACCAACCCGGCTTCGGGGTTCGGGTCACATGCCCGTACTCGGGGTGATCGGGCCGGAGCTCCACCGGGCCGAAACAGGCAACTCCAACTGTCTGGATCGGATAGGCCTGGAGATGCGCGATGATGCCACCAAGTGTGATCTCAGGTTCTTCGGTCGGGATCGTCAGTACATCCGAGATCTCACCGGACTCCTCGCCCACGGCACACCTGGTCTTCGTCCCACCGAGCTCGACCGTCCCATACAGCGCTGTCACGAGGTGCAATCTAGATGCCGGCCCACGGCGGCCACCTTGACATGGCCCCGGACACATTGTTTACTTGAACAGCCAATGAAGCGACCCATCAACCCCTCCCAAGTACTCCTGCTTATCGAATAGCGCGCGCAAAGAACCTTGCGTGCGCTCAACCCTCCCCTCGGAGGGTTTTTTGTTACCCACATGACAGACACGAAATACACCGGATCACACTCACTGATAGAGAGCCTCGAGCACGAAGGCGTCGAGCTGATGTTTGGTGTGCCCGGAGGCGCCATCCTTCCCGCCTATGACCCCCTCCTGGACAGTCCCATACGGCACGTCCTGGCCCGGCATGAACAGGGCGCCGGGCACATGGCCGAGGGCTATGCCCAAGCCACCGGACGTGTGGGCGTGGTCATGGCCACCTCCGGGCCCGGGGCCACCAACCTGATAACCCCACTCCAAAACGCCCTGATGGACTCCACTCCGATCGTGGCGATCACGGGCCAGGTGGCCACCAGCTCGATCGGAAGCGATGCATTCCAGGAGGCTTACACCACGGGCCTGGCCATGCATTGCACCAAGCACGCCTACATGGTCACCGATGCGGCGGATATCCCGAACGTCATCCACGAGGCCTTCCATCTGGCGTCCACCGGCCGGCCGGGCCCGGTGTTGGTCGACATTCCCAAGGACGTCCTCAACCAGGAGACGACGTGGAGCGAGCCCACGCTGGACAACCTCCCCGGATACAAACCGACCCAGTCGGGACATCCGATGCAAATCAGGGCCGCCGTCAAGTTGATCGAGTCAGCAGAGCGGCCCGTGTTGTACGTCGGAGGCGGTGTCCTGAAGGCAAACGCCGCCAGTGAGCTGCTCGCGTTTGCCGAAGCGGCGAACGCCCCAGTGGTCACGACGCTCATGGCCAGGGGAGCCTTCCCCGACGGTCATCGTCTGGCTCTGGGGATGCCCGGCATGCACGGCGTCTACACGGCCACCACCGCCATCCAGAAATGTGATGTCCTCGTGAGCGTGGCCGCCCGTTTCGACGATCGGGTCACTGGTGACCCCAATGCCTTCGCCCCCGACGCCGCGGTCATACACATCGACGTCGACCCCGCCGAGATCGGAAAGGTCCGGACGGCGGAGGTTCCCATAGTCGGCGATGCCCGCTCGGTCCTGGCCGATCTCCTCTCCGCTCTCGAGAAGTCCCGTGGCGACAAGCCCGCCCCGGAGAGAACGGCCTGGTTCGACCAGCTCACGGTCTGGAAACGCGACTACCCGCTGTCCTATGAACAGGACCCAGACGGGCCGATCAAGGTCCAGCATTTCATCGAGCGGCTGTATGCCGCCACGGGTGGTGAGGCTGTGATCGCTGCCGGCGTGGGTCAGCATCAGATGTGGGCTTCGCAGTTCTGGGGCTTCTCCGCCCCCCGCAGCTGGATCAACTCCGGAGGGCTGGGGACGATGGGGTTTGCCGTCCCCGCTGCCGTCGGCGCCAAGGCAGCGCGTCCCGATGACCTGGTGATCGCTCTGGACGGCGACGGCTGCTTCCAGATGACCCTCCAGGAGCTGATCACCGCCGCCACCGAGAACATCCCGGTCAAGATCGTCGTGTTCAACAACGGCGGTTACGGCATGGTGAAGCAATGGCAGAACCTCTTCTATGGCGGTCGACTCTCGGCCACCGACCTCGGAACCACCATCCCTGACTATCCGAAGCTGGCCGAGGCTATGGGGTGTGTCGGGATCAAGATCGACCACCCCACCGAGATCGACGCCGCCATCGAGAAGGTCCTGGCCATAGTGGACCGGCCGGTCGTGCTCGAAGTGGTGGTCGATCCCGACGAGATGTGCTTCCCGATGGTGCCGGCGGGCGGATCCAACGATCGCGTCGTGATGAAGTTGGAAGATCTCTGATGCAGCACACACTGACCGTCCTCGTCGAGGACAAGGCCGGCGTGTTGGCCCGGGTATCCGCCATGTTCTCCAATCGCGGTTTCAACATCCACTCCCTTGCCGTGGGGCCCACCCATCAGGAGGGAAGGTCCCGCATCACTCTCGTGGTCGACGCCCCTGAGCTCGAGCAACTGAAGAAACAGCTCAACAAGCTGGTCAACGTGATCAAGGTCCAGGAGATGGAATCTGCAGAGGCACTGGAGCGCGAGGTCATGATCGTGCGGATCAGCGCCCCGCCGTCCAGCCGGGGCGAGGTCCGCGACACCGCCTCTCTCTTCGACGCACGGATCATCGACATCTCCAGCAGCGCCATGACCTTCGAGGTGGCCGGGACGCCCCAGCACCTCCAGGCTTTTCTCGAGCACCTCTCGCCCTATGGGGTCATCGACCTGGTCAAGTCGGGCCGGATCGCCATGCGCCGCGAGTCCGAGCTGACACCATCGTCGATGGTGTCAGGAGCGGGGAAATGACTCTTTCGACACCGCTCACGACCATCGGCGGGATACATCTGGGCCTCGCCCTTATCTAGCCGGTCGGCCCCGACTCGGGCAGATCGGCGCTCGCATCCCGACGCACTTCAAAAGGAGCAGGACCATGACTGAACATGTGAGGATTTTCGACAGCACGCTGAGAGACGGGGAACAGGCCCCCGGGATCGCACTCGACCCCGACGCCAAGGTGACGATCGCAACCCAACTGGAGCGGCTCGGCGTTGACATAATCGAGGCCGGGTTCCCGGTCTCTTCGCCCGGTGACTTCGAGGCGGTGACTCGCATCGCCCGCGAGGTGCGGGGACCGACCATCGCCGCCCTGGCCAGGGCCCAGGCAGACGACGTCGAACGAGCATGGGAAGCCATCCGCGACGCAACCGATCCCAGGATTCACGTCTTCCTCGCCACCTCTCCCATCCACATGCAGCACAAGTTGAGGATGAGCGAGGAGGAAGTCCTCGCCGCGGTGAAGGCCAATGTGGCCCGAGCCCGGGACCACACCGAGAACGTGGAGTACTCACCTGAGGACGCCACCAGATCCGAGCCCGACTTCGTGGTAGCCGTTTGTCGGACTGCGGTCGAGGCCGGGGCGACCACCATCAACATCCCCGACACCGTTGGCTATGCCACGCCGGCCGATTACGGGGCCTTGATCGGCCGAATCGTGACAGAAGTCAAGGGTGGTCGTGACGGGATCGTGATCTCCACTCACTGTCACAACGATCTCGGGCTGGCCGTGGCCAACTCGCTGGCAGCAGTGAGCGCCGGGGCGAGACAGGTGGAGGGTGCCATCAACGGGATTGGAGAGCGCGCCGGGAACACCTCGATCGAGGAGGTAGTCATGGCCCTGCGAGTGCGCGAGGACGCCTTCGGGGTGGGGATTTCGGTCTCATCGGAGGAGATCTTCGAGACCTCCCGGCTGGTGTCGGAGAAGACCGGCTACCCGATTCAGTACAACAAGGCCGTGGTGGGCCGCAACGCCTTCGCCCATGAGTCGGGCATCCATCAGCACGGCGTGCTCCGAGAAAGAACGACCTATGAGATCATGACTCCGGCATCTGTCGGGATGGGAGAGTCGATGATCGTGATGGGAAAGCACTCAGGCCGGGCCGCGTTCAAGCACTCTCTGGGGAAGATAGGTGTGACTTTGAGTGGTCAGTCCTTTGAGACGGCATTCGCCCGCATGAAGGAGACCGCCGATCGGTTCGGCGAGGTGTCCTTGCATCAGATCCGGCTTATCGTCGATGATGTCGTCTCCGACATGGAGGTATTGGACGGCGTGGCCGCCTCATTCAGATGAGCAACTATTCGATCGCAGTGGTTCCCGGAGATGGGACCGGCCCCGAGGTCGTCGCCGAGGCGATGAAGGTTCTCGCGGTCGCCTCGCCCTTGTTCGACATCACGCTCGATTACGTCGAGATGGACCTGGGCGGGGAGCGATACCTGCGCACCGGCGAGACACTCACCGGCTCCGACCTCGAGACGTTGGGAAATGCCAACGCGATCCTCTTTGGCGCAGTTGGCCATCCCGATGTGACACCGGGCATCCTCGAGCAGCAGATCTTGCTCAGGATGCGCCGCGAGCTGGATCAGTTCATCAATCTTCGACCGGTCAAGCTCTACCCCGGCGTCACCGGCCCGCTTCGTGATGTGGATGCCGAGGACATCGACTTCGTGGTGGTTCGAGAGAACAGCGAAGGCCTCTACGTGGGCCAGGGCGAGTTCACCGCCAAAGGCTCGCCCTTCGAGGTGGCCGTGCAACAGTCGGTGAACAGCCGGTTCGCGGTGGAGAGATGCATTCGATATGCCTTCGAGCTCGCCTCCAACCGACCCCGCCATCACCTCACCATGTGTGGAAAGACGAATGTCCTGACCTACGCCTGGGACCTCTGGGCTCGAGTGTTCGACGAGGTTGCCAGCGAGTATCCCCAGGTGACGACGTCATATGCCCATGTAGACGCAGCGTGCCTGTGGATGGTCGAGGACCCGTCACGATTCGACGTCATCGTCACCGACAACATGTTTGGCGACATCATCACCGATCTCGGCGCCGCCATCCAGGGTGGGTTGGGTATCGCCTCCGGTGCGAACATCAACCCAAACGGCGTCTCGATGTTCGAGCCCATCGGGGGCACCGCCCCCGGGTTCGAAGGCACCGGGTTGATCAACCCCCTGGCCGCGATTGGCGCCGCAAGCATGATGCTCGATGTACTCGGTCAACCCGGGGCGGGCCACGCAATCGAACAGGCAGTTGGCTCCGTTGCCGGGTCACTGCCGTCGTTGAGGGCCGGTGAGATGGGTATCAGCACGTCGGAAGTGGGCGACATGGTGGCCGGAATCGTCGCCGAGTCGAGCCCGGCCGGGGTGGCCCGATGAGCAAGACTCTCTTCGAGAAGATATGGGAAGAACATGTCGTCGACAGCCCCCGACAGGAGGCGGCTCGTCTGGAGGCCCTCGCTGAAGCTGGGCTCACCGACCACGGAGAGCTGCTGGGAGAGCACCAGGATCTCATTTACATCGACCTCCATCTGATACATGAGGTGACCTCGCCCCAGGCCTTCGAAGGGTTACGTCGGGCAAGAAGGACCGTCCGCCGACCCGAGCTCACTCTGGGAACCGTCGATCACAACGTCCCCACCATCGGAAGAGACCTCCCCAATCCCGATCCATTGTCCGGGCAGCAGATCGAGCTGATGCGCCGCAACGCGGAGGAGTTCGGGGTGACGCTCTACGACATGTTCGACGTGCGCCAGGGCATCGTCCACATCATCGGGCCGGAGCAGGGGTTCACGCAGCCGGGGATGACCATCGTATGCGGGGACAGCCATACTTCCACCCACGGCGCCTTCGGCGCGCTCGCCTTCGGCATCGGCACATCGGAGGTCGAGCACGTCCTGGCCACCCAGACTCTCCGCCAGTCAAAGCCCAAGACGATGTCGATCGAGGTCACGGGTGAGCTGGCACCGGGCGTAACCGCCAAGGACGTCATCCTGGCCATCATCAACGCGATAGGAGTCCACGGAGGCATCGGCCACGTCATCGAATACAGGGGAAGTGTTATTCGCCGGCTATCGATGGAAGGCCGGATGACCATATGCAACATGTCCATCGAGGCCGGGGCCAGGGCTGGGCTCATCGCCCCCGACGAGACGACCTTCGAGTACATGAAGGGCCGGCCACATGCACCCAAAGGAGAGGACTGGGATAGGGCGGTGGAGCGCTGGCGGCGACTCACTACCGACGACGATGCCGGCTTCGATCGCGAGGTGGTGCTCGACGGTGCTGAGATTCGCCCCTTCGTCACTTGGGGGACCAACCCCTCCCAGAGTGTTCAGGTGGATGGCAGTGTCCCCGCTCCCGAGGATTTCCCGGAACCACAAAGGGAATCAGTGAGGCGGGCGCTCACTTACATGAACCTGACGCCCGGTACACCGATGAGCGAGATCTCGATCGATCGAGTTTTCATCGGGTCGTGCACCAACGGGCGTATCGAGGATCTCAGGGCCGCATCGAAGGTGGTCGACGGGAAGAAGGTCGCCGAGGGGGTGACCGCCATGGTGGTGCCGGGCTCGGGTCTGGTGAAACGTCAGGCCGAGGACGAGGGTATCGCCGACGTCTTCATCGCCGCTGGTTTCGAATGGCGCGATGCCGGCTGCTCGATGTGTCTCGGGATGAACCCCGACATCCTTCTTCCAGGTCAGCGCAGCGCTTCGACCTCGAATCGAAACTTTGAAGGTCGACAGGGGCCGGGGGGTCGCACTCATCTACTCAGCCCGGAGATGGCCGCGGCGGCAGCAATCGCCGGGCATCTCATCGATGTCCGGGAGGTTTTCGCATGAGAGCCGTTTCCGTCGTTCGAGGCAAGGCGATCCCCATGGACAGAGCCAACGTCGACACCGACCAGATCATCCCCGCCAAATACCTCAAGCGGGTCGAGCGCACCGGTTACGGGCCATATTGCTTCGATGCCTGGCGCCAAGATCCGGACTTTGTGTTGAACAACCCGGCCTACGGCGGTGCCACGATCATGCTGACCCGGGAGAACTTCGGCTCTGGATCGAGCCGTGAGCACGCGGTCTGGGCCTTGGAGGGATTCGGGATCGAGGCCCTGATCGGGGTCAGCTTTGCCGACATCTTCAAGAGCAACTGCTTCCAGGGCGGGATGATCACGGTCGAGCTGCCCGCAGAGGACATCGATTACCTCATGGACCTGAGCACGGCCAGTCCTGAGACGGAGATCGAAGTCGACCTCGAAGCCCAAGAAGTTCGTGCCGGGGACTGGATACGCGGCTTCGACATCGATCCGTTCCGCAAGTATCGGCTCCAGCGCGGTCTGGACGACATCGCCATGACGCTGGCTTACAGCGCCGACATCGACACGTTCGAGACAGCGAGAGGGCTGAGCCTTCCCAGCACCTCGGAACGCTGACGCCTGCAACGTCGCTACCGGCCTCGCCCAATGCCCAGGGCTCCCAGCAGATCCTCGAATTGATCGAAACGGAGTGACTGCGGCCCGTCACTGAGAGCATTATCCGGGTCGGGATGGATCTCCACCATGATCCCGTGTGCGCCGATGGCCTGCGCTGCCAACGCCAGGGGTGCGACCAGATCGCGATTGCCGGCAGCATGAGAGGGGTCGACGATCACCGGCAGGTGGCTGCGCTGCCTCAACACCGGGACGGCACTCAGATCGAGCGTGTTCCGGGTCGAGGTCTCGAAAGTGCGGATCCCGCGCTCACAGAGGAAGACCTGCTGGTTGCCTTCGGACAATATGTATTCGGCAGCCTGGAGTAGCTCGTCGAGCGACGAGCTCATCCCCCGCTTGAGCATCACCGGCCGATGCGCCCGACCCACCGCAGAAAGAAGCGAGAAGTTCTGCATGTTTCGGGTGCCGATCTGGAGAATGTCAGCAGTCCTCGCCACCTGCTCCACATCCTCCGGCGAGACGACCTCGGTCACGACAGGCAAGCCATAGGCCTTCCCGGCCTCAACCAGCATCTCCAGACCTTCATAGCCCAGACCCTGGAACGAGTAAGGCGAGGTCCTGGGCTTGAAGCATCCGCCTCGGAGGATCGACCCACCGGCCCGTTTGACGATCTTGGCCGTAGCCATCACCTGGTCCCACGACTCGACCGCACAAGGTCCGGCGATCATCACCAGCTCGTCCCCACCGATCTTCACTCCGGAGATTTCAATCACGGTGTTTTGAGACTTGTGACCTCTGCTCCCCAGCTTGTAGCCCTTCGGCTTGTCCAAGGGCGTGTCGAGCTGGGTAAGAGCAGCGCGTCCCTCGGGGTCGACGTTCCCGACACCTCGCTCCACAGGCTTGGGCCTCAAATCCCGGGAGGGGTAACTGCCCAGCACCCGGAGGAAGCGAACCTGTCTGGTCAGCTCCTCGAGAACGGCCTGCACCTCCGGATCGGATGCGTTGCCGTCGAAGTCGAGATAGAAGAGCTCCTCCCGAGGATTGTGCGGGATCGGCCGTGACTCGAGCATCACGAGGTTGATGTCCGCCTCGTGGAAAACGGCAAGCGCATCCATGAGGGCGCCCGGGTGGTTCCCAACAGCCATCACGATCGAGGTCTTGGAGGCAACCCCGTCCGGGACTTGGGCAGGCTCTCGGGCCACCACCACGAACCGGGTGTAGTTCTCATCGCGGTTGGCGACGGCCGATTGCAGAATATCGAGACCGAACAGCCGCGCTGCTTGCTCACTGGCGATGGCGGCAACGGAGGGGTCGTTGAGCTCCTTGATCCGCTTGCCCGAGAGCGCGGTGTCGGAGAAGTAGACCACCTCCACATTGTCGAGCCGAGCCAGGAACTCCGAGCACTGAGCCACCGCCTGGGGATGACCGTAGATCCGCTTCAGACCGGCCACGGTGGCGCCCTCCAAGCCGAGAAGGCAATGTCTCACACGGAACCTGACGTCCCCGACGAAATGGAGCTGACTGTTCAGGAGAAGGTCGTAGACCTCTGAGATCGCACCGGATGTCGTGTTCTCGATGGGGAGAACAGCCACCCCGGCCTCGCCCTTCTGCACCTCTTCGATGGCGTCACTGAACGTCGACGAGCGGATGTAGGTGACCGGTATCCCCTTGGAGTCGAAGAACTGTTGCGAGGCGAGTTGGCTGTATGAGCCTTCGATGCCTTGTATGGCGACCGTGATGGGACCCCCGGCATTCTCCGAGCGACCCAACAACTCCTGTTGGATCCTGACCGAGTCGTTGACGATCTCCCGCCACACACGATTGACCAGTCCGGCATCGAGATCGTGGTCCATGCCGGCGGCGATGCGATCGGCGATCAAGTCCTCTTCTCGCAGCTGATCGCGTGAGGGGCGATCCTGGGCGTCCTTCTCCTTGGCGATGCGAAGGCTGTGTGCCTTGCGCTCCGCCATCAGCTTCAAGATCTCGTTGTCGATCCGATCGATGTCGTCTCTTATTCGGTTGATGTCGTTCGAGTTCAATTCATTGTTGGTCATGGGTATGCCTCGGCGCGTCTAAGTGGGCAGGGAGGGAAGAACAGCGGGGGTGGGGGTGGATCGGCGCTACGCGCCGAAATAGACGAACCCGAAGAAGCGCCCGGAACCGGCAGCGACGCTCGAGGATGGGTTCGTGGCCATGCGGGACAGATTATCCGCATGTGCGACTTCCGTGTCAACCCGGGGCCTCCAGTAGCTTCTGGAGGATGAGCCGTCTCAACTATGCCGTGGGGATCCTTCTGCTGTTGGCAGGCGCCATCTGGGTGCTGCAGGGTTTCAACGTGGCGTTTGCCCCGGAGAGCTTCATGACGGACGACCCGATGTGGATCATCTGGGGAGCGGTTGCGATCCTGGTCGGCTGTGGCCTGATCTGGCGTGCCCGCATTCGTTGAGCCAGCGGCCATGGCTCAACCGCAATACAATCGACTGGAATCGACATGAGCGATCTACCGAGCATTCCCGAGAAGGCTCTGGCCCCCGAAGAGCTACAACGCTTCATGTACGCCTGCTCTCACGAGCGCCGCTCCCCCACCACACAGCGTCTCATCGACGCTTCTTCATATGGCTGGGTGCATTTCTTCATACGAAGTCATGGCGAAGACGCCACCGAGACTTCCCGCCCGGATGATTGGCTGGAGCCCCACGACGCAAACCCCGCCAAGCTCTCCGACTTCTTTGGAAGGGTTGCAATCCGACTGCGGGACACCGGCGCTCACGACTACGCGAAAATCGTTGGAGCAGTACTTCGAGCAACTCGCCGAAGAGCGGCAGCCCTGGCTGTATCGCTGATCCGCTGAACCAACCTCGTCTTTTTGTCACGGGTCGAACGTATGTTCGAGAGTATGAACTGGGAGAGTCTCAGCGAAGACCAGCTGGAGAAGCTGATCGGCGAATGTGATCGGCGGTGGCCCGGCTGCGTGCGATGCAGATGGACGCCGTTGCCGCGGTGAGAGCCCGAGGATCTCATCATTCCGATGGTTACCGGTCGATCATCGATTGGATGGCCGCCCGAGCGGATGTTTCTCATCGGACTGCACGTCGTCTGTGTATGGACCGCTACCCGACTGGTCGACGCTTCCGACGTCGCACGCAGCTGGCTTCGGGTGAGATCAGCTTTGACCGGGCCGAACAGGTGCCGCGTCTCCCCGTGGAGCATCGGTCAGACCATGACCGGTTCGATATCGCCCAGCTACGTCGGAGGGTGGCCCACTATCGGAGGCTCACCCCACGACGAGAGAGACAGTCGACCTCCTCTTATCTGAACTTTCGGTCTTCACTCGATGAGATGACGGTGAGCATCTGGGGTGAGCTCACCGGGGTGGACTCGAGGACCGTCGAAAAGGCAGTGGACCAACAGGCCGACCAGATCATCGCCCACGGAGACGGGCAGCTGAGTGTGGCCGAACGGAGAGCACTGGCTCTGGTCGCCATCTGCACCGACTCCCTCTACTCCGGGACAGACACCGGCACACCCACCCCACCAGTCGAACTGTCCGTCACCGTCGACGCCAGAACCGCAGCGGAGACCAACGGGGAGACGGGGGTGGCAGTGCTGAACGGGCCAAGGATCGGCACCCGAGCATTACAAGAGGTCCTCTGTGATGCGACCATCAGTGTCGTCGGTATCACCGGGCACGGACAACCACTCTCCCTGGGCAGAAAATCCAGGACCATCCCCAGAAGACTGAAAAGACACGTCCTGGAACGAGACGGAGGCTGTGCGGTCGAGGGATGCTCCTCGTATTACCGACTCGAAGTCCACCACATCCAACCGTTCTCTGAAGGCGGGCCAACAGTCGAATGGAATCTGATCACCCTCTGCTGGTACCACCACCACATCGCCGTCCACCAACAGGGCTTGGAGATACAACAGGTCGGAACCAGCCGCATCCGACTAAAACGACCCACATAGGGGTGGATCTTCCCCACCACCCCGAGAGCCACCAGCTGACATCTCAGTTGACCAGAAGAGACAAGGTTATTCAGGACGGGTTCGGATACGATGCCGCGCCTATCCGAGAGGAAACCTGGATGAAGGTCGTTTGTTTTGGGTGTGATGTGGTGATCGAGGCTGACAGCGTGGACGCGGTTACCGATCTCTTCAGTGCCCACGCTGGGGAGGATCATGATTGGTCCTATCCGAGCGAGGCGATTCGCAACTATGCGCGCAACTATGCCGAGGCGCCCGAGCGGCTCAGCGGTCGAATCGACAGGTTGCCCGAGATCGGCGTCGTCACGGTGCAACCGGTCACCGAGGACCGTATCGACGACTGGCTCGGCTTCTTTGACCACGATGCCTTCGCCGGTAACCCGGACTGGGCGTCCTGCTACTGCCTCGAGCCCCACGCCCCGGCCACACCCGAGATGCCGGAGCGTTACTGGCGAGACTCGAGAGCGATGATGATCGACCGGATCGGCACCGGAGGCACCCATGGATATCTGGCTTACGTCGACGAGCGACCCGCCGGATGGGTGAACGCTTCCCTGCGCTCCGACTACGGCCTCTATCGGCTGGTCGATCCCGATGGCCCGGACCCGGGTTCGGTGATCGGTGTCTCATGTTTCGTGATCGCTCCGCCCTTGCGTCGTCATGGGATTGCCTCGGAGCTGCTCGATCGCGTGATATCTGACGCCCTGGCACGTGGTGCAGCATGGGTGGAGGGGTATCCCATCAATGACCCAGAGGAGGGTGCTGCCTCCACAAATCACTTCCGCGGTCTCCGATCGATGTATGACGCCCGTGGGTTCGACCCGGTCGAAGTACGTGAGCGGGACACCATCATGCGCCGCGCCGCATCCTGAGTTCCTGCCATCTTTCGAAACTGGAAGATCCTGGAGACTAGACACATCGAGGTGTATCTCGGATGGTTCTCAACTCGTCTCAGGTCCTCGACCGATAGGGAAGTGTGAGCAACTCAGAGGATGGCCAGCCGGGCAGCGATTTGACCTGCTTCCGCTGCGGCGAGCAGGCCACGTTCATGGTTCCCGACGGTTACCTCTGTCCCGCTCACGCTCTCGTGGAGGCCGCAGTCAAACCGTTCATACCCGTGGCAATACGACGCCGCACCAGGCGCCTCAGGGAGGCGTATGGGGGAAAGTGAGCGAGGCCCTTTGCCTATCAGTCAGGGCAAAGGGCCTGCTCACAATGTCGATTTCGCCCGCCGGACTGCGTCGAGTATCTTCCAGAATTCCCCATTGGGTCGTAGGGCTCCTTCCTCCGGCGACCCCCTAAATCAAGAAACCGCCATTCCAAGCTTTCCATGCTCTGGTGGCGGTTTCTTGTCATACCGATGGTTACACCTCAGGACCGGTGTCGACTAGCCGGAGCCAGTGACCATCGCCTCAAAGCTCCTGTATGTGACGATGATGTCGTCTACATCCTTTGGTTCGAAGCCATTGTCGATGAGGCGGGATTTCAGATGGTCGATCAACACCTCGAACTCGTTGGGCCCTATACCACGATTGTTGTGGGCACGTCTGATGTCGTCGGGTGTGTAGCGGTCGGGACCTCCGAGGATTGTCGCCAGGAAGATCGCCTGATGCTCGACGAGCATGGGAATGGTCACGTCTTTGAAGAAGTGAGCCAGACGAGAGTCTGTGACCACATCCTGGTAGAGCTGGTGGGCGACCATGGTCACTTTGAACCGACCGTACTTTTCGTAGAGAGTCAATTGGACCTCCAAGCACAACAGTACGCCCCCGACACCTGTCAACCGCGACTCATTCGATACGCGACTTCCTCAGAGAGCCCTGATCTCTGAGCCCCGCTCCACGCGAAGCTGGGAAATCTTGCGGCGCAAAACTCCCCACTCTCGTACGACCAGCAGTAGCTGAAGGGACTTAGGACCAGCTCATCATCCCCAGAGGTCACGACCAGATCAGGTGCTCTGTCCATCCCGTCAAACAAGCTGATCGACTTCGCCGCAGGCGACGCCGCACGTGTCTGGTACGGCTACACATATGGCTACACCTTCAGGGGGCCTCCGTCCGAGTCATATGAGGCTCCGTCCGGACTATCGCCTGGATGATCCCCGACATTTGGAAGCCATGCGCCAGCCCCACAGACGCCCGCTGGTCCACCGTCCTCCCCTGGTGGTGGGCAGCAATCGCACTCGGTCTTATGGTTGTTGTAGCCGCCAGTTGGGACGCACGAAGCGGATGGAGACTGGTCAGCCGCACCACGTATCGACAGCAGGCCCGTCGGGTCGGTCACAGATCGAGGCCTTCAAGTCGAAGCTCTCGATGAGTTGACCTGATCCGTCGTAGAGGTCGACGGTGTCGGGGATGCCGTCGGTGTCGATCTCGTAGATGGTCCCGAATCCGCGGATTGCGATATCCGTGGTCCCTTGTGTGGCGATGGTCTCGTGTCGTCCGCTTGTGAAAGTAACGACGACCGAGTTGACGGAGGCGTCGGTGACACCAAGGAATGGCTCGGGTCCCTGGACCGTCTCCTGGAGGGAGAAGTTCGCCAGGTTTGGAACCTGCCATTCGCCGCCGAGGGCGCAATACTCGCCGCTCGATCCCCCGCTCTTCTCATAGATGCACCAGCCTTCGCCGCGCTTGGCGACGTCGATGTTCCACCCGTCGCCCTCGGCGAGGGGGATCCTCGATCCGATCGGTTCGTTCAACATGGCGACACGGTCGAGGTTCCCTTCGGCTGTCGCATCGGCGATATCCACGGTTTCGGGCCCGTCCGCGCGTACTTGGAGGCGCCAGAGCGCGTCGACCGGGCTGAAGGTGTCAGCGACACAACTCGAGGGGCCGCCCTCGGCACTCAACGAGCCGACCTTCCCGGATTGTGGGTCGGTGAAGCTGGCCCTCCCACCTGATGTCTCGACACAGGTGATCGCCGCATCCGCCGCAGCCCGGTATTCGTCGAGAGTGATCAAGGCATCGTTGAACATCGGTGCGATCTGGGGTGAGGCCTGTCCCGCCAGGTAGGCGGCATATGCCGTTGAAGTGCTCCCGACGAACGATTGCAACTCGACGTTCGAGATCGTCCTGAACTCGATGTCGGTCGCCCGGTAGCCACTCCAGGACACGATTTGACCCTGTGCCGAGAACTCGGCGATGCGACCATCGGATGTTGCCGCGGCCGAGGCTGAAAGTGGATTCTCTGTCACGGTGGCAGACATGGCCGCCCCGGATGTGAGGTTGTCCCATTGGTCGATTGGTGAGGAGGTGCCGATCAGCTGCGCCCAGGGGATGTCTGAATCACGTTCGACCAGACCCAGGGCGACTGTCGCCGCATCGACTCCCTGCTCCACCGCCGAGTTTGCCTGCTCCAGCGAAGTCTCGGTGACGGCGGAATCGTCCCCCGAATCGACGTAGTAGCCCTCACCGTCCGACCCGACCTGGTACTTGACCACCACTCTCCCTGCCTGAGTTGTGAGCCGAACCGCGGTCCAGGAAGACTCACTCGACCAAAGCAACCATCCCACGTCCCCGGAGTCGAGGTTGAAGGTGACGACATGGGGATCGGATGAGGACGCTGCCGTCCCCGGGAGGGGAGCCGGCGAGTCTGCCTGATTTCCGGCATCGCCGGAGACGAAGAGGAGCGGGATGGCCGAAGCGATCACCACGACGGCAGCCACCACAGCAACCACCGGTCCGCTCCACAGCAATGACGGCTGGGTGGGTCGACCATGCGCAGCCGGCACCCGCGAAACCAGTCTGGCTTGAGCCCGGTCGAGCTCGGGGTAGTCGGGTAGAAGGTGCCTGCAACTCTCACAGGTCTCCGCATGCACTTCGAACTCGACCGCTTCTTCCAGGCCCAGCTCATCATTCAGGTACGAATCCAACAACAGGGTGTGAGAACTCATCTCAGCTCCTCTCTCAACAACTCTCGAGCACGATGAAGACGGCTTTTGATCGTTCCCTCGGGTATTCCAAGCTCCTCGGCGGCCTCTCCCAATGACAGGCCACGAATGCTCACCGCCTCGACAACCTGGCGCATCGGTTCCGACAGCCCGGCGACGGCGGCGGCTGCGTCGATCTCCTCAGACGGATCATCGAACGCGACACCCGGATCCGGGATCGAAGACGAGGGCAACTGGCGCCACTCGACCCGCTGGCGAGAGATCCAGCGGTTGCGGGCGATGGACCAGATCCACGCCGCCACCGCCCCCTCCCCCCGGTACTCACCGGCTTTGGTCCAAACCGTCAGGAACGTCTCCTGGAGCACATCCTCGACTTCAACGGGCGATGCTCCCCGACGGTGGAGTCGGGCAGCGATCAGACCCGCTTCGCTGTCAAAGAGTGCTTTGAGGGCGCGGTCGTCCCCTGCGCCAACCCGCCGCACCATGGCCCGCCGAGATCTCTCGCTCATCAACCCTCTGTCGCTCCAGCGGACCGAAAGGTTCCATGAAATCTGGGCTGAATCAGCCCGGACTTGGGAGGTTACGGAACTGTCGGCGTGGTCGTAGTAGTGGTCGTGGCCCCATCCGGGTCCGATGATGTGTTGGGAGCAGAGGGTGTGAATGAGATCACCACAGTGCCCAGTTCGCTCCCATTCTCATCGAGTGCCGTCATGACATATGCGCCAGTGTCGGGCAATGGCATGAGGGCCACTCCACCGACCGGCGACTCCCAACCCAAAGGCTCGTCGCCCTCTTTCAATGTGATGTCCCTCTGAGACAAGACGACCACCGAAGTCCCATCCGGAACGCCAACCCATGCTCCGAGCGGAGGTCCGGGACGGGTTGGGACCAACAGCTCGAATACCCCCGCGTCGCCGCAGATCTGCGGAGTCGGCCCGATCCAGAGACACTTCGCGGGTGCGTCGTAGTAGCCCTGCTCATTGAGGAATACCGACTCACCGTTGTACTCGCCGAGATAGACAGTGGGAGGGTCGAGAGCATCGGGATCGGCCACCTTGGCCCGACCGAACTCGAGGGGCCACTCGTCGCCAGGCCCCGACGTGTCGAAGCGGGGAGCCGGTGCCTTGGCCCCGTAGTAGAGGGGAACGCTCGAGAAGGCCTCGACGACCCCATCGACAGGAAAACGCTCACCGGCGATCAGAACCGACCCGGCGTCCGACTGTCCCACTGGCGTGCCGTCCACCCGCCCGATCACGAGCGAAATGGCAAGGACGCCCCCAAATACGGCAACACCGGCCGCAGCCATGCCGACCCGAGCCAGAAGCAACCGCCGACCTCCACGATCCCGCACCCGGTCCACCGGTGTCGGGGTCCCGGCCGGCACCGAGGACAAGGCCGCTCTCAACTCTTCTCTGATCAGCTCTTCGATGCTCATTCGATTACCTCTTTCAGGGTCTCGAGCGCTCGATGCAGGCGGCTCTTTACGGTTCCTTCGGGGATGCCGAGTGCATCACCAACCTCTCTGAGCGACCAGTCGAATACGAAACGCAGGACCACAACCTGACGTTGCCCCAGCGGCAGACGAGAGATGGCCGTGATCAGCTCCGGGTGAGGCGTTCCCATCTCACATGACGATTCGACGTCTCTCCAGGGAACTTCGCGCCAGCGACGGCGGAGCCGATTCTTCGCATAGTTGGAGGCGACCCGGTAGACCCAACCCACCGGATTGTCATAGGTGCGCACAATCGACCACTTCTGAAACGTCCGCACCATGGCCTCGTCCACCGATTCTGCGGCCAGCTCATGGTCTCTGACGATCACGGCCAACGGCCGGTAAACCCGATCCCACGTCTCCCGATAGAAGGCGCCGAAATCGGAGTGGACAACCGATTCACACTCTGGGGAATCCACGAGCTCTCTCATTCACAACCAAGACACACGGGAGACCAGAAACGTTCCGTCGGTGAGGCAGGCCGGCCCGTGCGGTCCGGACACCTTCAACGCTGCATCTTCAAACGACCAACCCGCCGACCGGCACCACGCTTTCGAAGGACGATACCCATCCGGCCGGTCTGCGCCCGTGGCCGGCCGACGAGACCCAGTTCTCGGCCCCACTCCGGCATCACATCCCGCTGGTGTGGGCGATATCCCGGAGGATGTCCGGTCGATGTCAGAGATGGAATGCAACCGATGGGCGGGCTGACGCGTTGTTTGGCTGTGCAGAGTTCTCCTAGAAGTGTGAGTCTTCAATTGTGGTCGAGGTGATCCGTGCGACTTCGAATGATGATGGTGCTGTCTTTGCTGCGCTCCGCCAGGACCTGGTCCGATATGCCACCGCATTGGTGGGTCCGTCGGATGCCGAGGATGTGGTCATGACAGTGGTCCACCGGGCGGTGAGACGCCATCGACTTTCGGACTTGGAGAATCCAAAGGGTTATCTGCTGCGGGGGATCTTGAACGAGGCGCGGGGTGTGGGACGACGTCGTCGCTCGCTGCCACTGGTCGACGACCACGACATTGGCGTTCACGACCGCCACGGGCTCACAGAGGTTCTGGACGTGTTGATGACGCTGCCGGTCCGCCAACGGGCTGTGATCTACCTGCGCTATTGGGAGCGGGCGCCGGTCAATGAGATCGCCGAGCTGATGGGCGTTGTTCCTGGAACGGTCAAGCGATACCTACATCTGGCCCGGATCAAATTGAAGGGAGTGTTGTGATACTCACCAAAGAACAGGAGAACCGTCTCCACGATGCTTTGGAGGTGTTGGTCGAGTCGGCACCGTCGGGCTTCGATCTTCAGCTGCCACCCCCTGCGCCTAGACGCAGGCCGATTCTGGCTGGTGCGCTCGTCTTCGCCGCAGTGCTGGCCGTTTTCATCCCAGTGGGATATCTGATCAACAGGGATCGACCAGCTGCCTCCGATGTGACTATCCCAACTATCACTACCTCGCCGGGTGAGACCACTGTCGTTTCGGATGAGGCGCCGATATTCGGCGACATCGAGGTCCTGTCTCCTTCCTTCGGCGATGTGTGGCGGCTCGTGTCCGCCGACGACGTCCTTTACGCCGCAGGCACTGGGCCGACCGACAGAGTCTTCCGGTCCACCGATCACGGTTTGAAATGGGAGCCGATCCTGGAGGCCGACCCGGGTGACGCCGAAGGGCTGGTGGCTGGAGGCGATGTGGTCGCCCTGGTCATCAACGACGACAACCCGGCCCGGGACACCATTGAACCCCATTCGGTGGTGACCGGAGCTCCCCGGGTTTTGATCTTCGATCCGAGCACCGGAGACCAGACCGAGACTCTCCTCCCCCGCCCAGAAGACCCCGAGATGACGGGCCTCCCCCTCGACGACCGACCTATCGACCAGAACGGCACCGGCTGTGCCCTCGGTGGATATCAGAGCTGGATCATCGCCGGCACGGTTGCAGTAGGTGACCGGATAGTCGTCGGAGGGGCCCAGCAGCTCGTCGGCGAACTCGCCGACGGCACGGTCATATGTGACGGACAGACATATCGGTCAGTGGTCTGGACCTCAGACGACAAAGGCCAGACCTTCCAGCTGCACGACAGTGTTCCATTGGCTTCGATCACCTGGACCGGAAACAGGTTCCTCGCCTGGTCGAACACACGTAGCCCGTCAGCTGCACCGAGCCTGGTGACATCGGCCGACGGGATCACCTGGTCCACAGCTGCGACCACGCCGCCGACCCCTGATGCTGCATTCGTGTCGGGAACCTCGATCGAGACACACGACAACGTGGTGGTCGCCTTTGCCGGTGTCTTGGGGTGGACCACCGAGGTGCCAGACAATGTGACCGATCCCGAACAGCTGCGGGACATCCTCAACATCGGTTCCGACGTCGACATCCAACAAACCCTGGACATGCTCGGAGTCGACCTGCCCTTGGACGAAGCCGAGAAACTGACCATCGTCAAATTCAATGGACAGAACCAGCCGATAGCAGCATTTCTTTCGACCTCCACCGACGGCGGGGCAACCTGGGAATCGTCATACGTTCCCGAGCCGATCACCGCAGCCACGAATGTAGGTGGGACCTTCGTTGCGATGACCTCCAGTTACGGAGACCCAACCGACCCGAGCGACGAATCGTCGTCACTGCTGGTCTCGGACGACGGACAAACCTGGACACACGCCATTGACCTACCCGGCTTCTCCTACGGCCCCAACGTGTTCACCCAGGCCGGCAACACGATATATGTCGGGTCACAGGGGCAAGGAACCCTGTGGAAGATCCCGGTTGGCAATTAGAAGACTGAAAACGACGCACAAATGGTTGGCATCTCTGGTTCTGGTCGTTGCAGCCTGCGACGGGTCGGGCGCTGGGACCACTTTGGTTCAGTCGGGTTCGTCCCCGTCGTCGGCTGCTGACTCGTCCACCACCACTACGAGGCTGGTGGAACTACGTCCCGAGCTCCTCGAATGGCTGGCCCCTTTGGACTTCGAGGAGTCAGTGGCGGGTTGGGAGGCATTCGGGCTTCCCGACCAGCAGCCGAAGTACCTGGCAATGGCGGATTGTTGGGAACAGCACGGGTACGAGGAGTTCGCCGAGCATCTCAGGGATCAGGCGTCGGTGAGACCGGAGAGCTCGGCAAACATTCTGCTCACTCCCATGCGCAGGCTCGAGGAGGTGGGATTCTCAGAGGAACCCGATTTCTGGGTTGGCTCGATTGTCGAGTCGGCCGGTCCGATGGGGATGTCGGGGAGCGTGGAAGCACAGTTGGAGTACGGGCCGGACCTGGGGTTGAAACTGGACGATGCGGCAGGCATCCGGAGGGTGGGAGCGATGTGCTGGCCCGAGGGGAGTTGGATACCGACCCGTGGCATGGGGCGACCCCTAGAAACGTTCGATGACCAATGGATCACCCGGCTTGGAGAGGTCGACCAGACCCCGGAGCTCGCTGCCCTGATCGGAGACACCGTGACACCGTGTCTCCGCGCCATCGACCCCTATTTCAACGATGCGGTCAACCCTGACGACTGGTTGAGCAAGGCGATATATGCCCCGCGGGACCCCCAGGATGTGGAGGGGTACGCCTCGGACATGTGGGCGATGCCCGAGGACACGCTGGTCGCCTGGGGCCAGGCCTTCGCCGGATGCACGGAGCCACTGGAGAAAGCCCGACGGGCACCCCGCCTTGCAGCCCGGGAGGCATGGGTCAACAAGTGGCATAACGAACTGATCGACTTCCAGACTCAGGCAGAATCGTTGGCCGAAGCTCAGTGATACCGAGCTGACGGCACCTCGTTGACAGCTCGCTTCGCCCTGTTCGACTACTGCCAGCCTTGGGGTAGGGTTGTCGCACCCGCCGGCACAGGTTGCACAATTCGACAAAGGTGAGGGTGAGGGTCTCTGGACAGTCTCCTCTTCGAAATCACCACCGCCGTTCTCACCTACGGGTGGATCACCTGGTTCCTGTTTAGGCGGCGGCCAAAGATCGCCGCTATCGCGGCCGTTGTCGTGGTCGGCACTGTCTTCTTTCTGGACTATGCGCTGGGAGCGTGGTGGCTGCCCGTGTATCCGTTCACAGCAGGCTTGCCAGTCTTGGCCTTAGTCGGCTGGCTGATATTGACCAAGGCTGTGATCACCGGTGCGTTCTGGGAATTCGATGGGACCCCGAGAATCCGAGTCGGGAGATTCGCCCTCGGTATCAGCATCTTTCTGGTCGGCATCTTGCTGATCGTGTTCGCCTTCTACAGCGGGCTGATGAGGTTGGCGTGGGACTTCGTAAGGCCATGGAGCCTCTAGACAACGCTGGCTGGCTGTCATCTTCGGGCTCCAGTGCAAGAGATTGCTGGCCTGGCGAGTTGGTTATGTGTGGACGACGCCAATTCAGGACTCATCAGTAATCCCATGTCAGTACGAACACAGGCGTCACAAGGGCAAGCTGGTCCTCGGTCCTGGCCACCTAGCTTTCTTGTCACAAATCTCGGTGTCTCGTGCGTGTAACTGTCAGTGATCGATCGCTTTGTCACGAACAGAACGGAACGATTCTCAGTGGACGTAGAAGGTGTGGCCGAACAACAGGCATCGAACGCGTTCCGGGAGGACTTCGATGCGTTCTACTCCCGCGAACGTCAAAACCTGCTCGGGCTCGCCTACGTTCTCTCGGGAAGTCGCTCCGGTACCGACGATCTCGCCCAGGAGGCCTTTCTCGCCGCATACCGACACTGGGATCAAGTATCCGGCTATGACAATCCGGGTGCATGGGTTAGGCGAGTCTTGGCCAATCGGGTCACCTCTCGATTTCGCCGTCGCAAAGCAGAAGCAAAAGCAATACTCCGATTGGGGCAACCCGATTACACCGTCCCTTCCATCGATGCCGACGCCGTATCACTGTGGGCGGAGGTGCGCAGGCTCCCGACCCGTCAGGCTCAAGCCATAGCCCTCTACTACCTCGACGGTCAGACCGTGGCCGACATCGCCGTGATCCTCGAATGCTCCGAGAACACCGTCCACACCCACCTTCGCAGAGGACGCGAAACACTGGCGCGTCGTCTCCCAGACCAGGAGGAATCATGACCCAAGTCGAAGACCGGCTCGCACGGGCAGCTGTCGAGGTCCGCGAGCAGGTTTCCAAGGTGCCATCCCGTAATCCGGGCTGGGTGGTCCGACGCAACAGATCCAATCTTGGGGGCCCTCTCCTCCTGGCTGCGATGACCCTGATCGTCATAGTGGCGGGGAGTGTCCTGTTGCTCCGACCCTCAGACAAACCGGCAGCCAACCAGAAGGGAATACCACCCCTCATCGTCGACGCCCACCAGCTCGGGTCCAACCTCGACCTGGTTCTTGCCGACGACGAAACGGTGAAGGCGCCCATCGACTCGGTGAGATTCGTCCAGCTGCGCTCCTACGGCAAGCCCGGGGCAGACATCACAGATCCCAGAGTCTGGGTAGTCAGTTACCCGGACGGCTCTGACTTCTTCCGAAGCCTGGCCCAGGGGGAGGAATCAGCTTGGGAAGTCGTGGAAGTCCCATCAGGTCAGGCCTACCTCCTCGACGAGGGGTTGCTTTCGACCGTCATGTGGAACCCGTCCAGCGAAGCCGACGGCGAGGTACTCCAGATCGAAGCGTTCGGCATCCCAACGGCCGCTCTCAAAGATGTCGTCAACAGCATGGAGAACACCGGATCGGAATGGAGCCCACGGGATCTGCCTGACGGTTTCGTCGACTTGTACACGGGCCCATCTCAACTGCTGCCCGGTGAACGGCTTGTCGAGTTCGTGTGGTTCGACCCCAGCAAGGCTGGAGAGATCACACTCTCGATGTATCAAGGCAACGACAGTCTGCTGGAACGTAACCTCTTCGGGTTCCTCCCCTATGCGCCGGGAACCAACGTGAGCATCGAACCCGTGGAGATCCGAGGGCACACGGGAGTCCAGTTTGAGCTCGACGACAATGTCTTTGTCTACCAATGGATGGAAACCCCAGACGTTTTCGCCAGACTCCTCATAGAAGCCCGCACCGACTCGGACCAAGTGATCAACGCCCTGGTCGAAATCGACCCCCAAGCATGGCGGGACACGATCGAAACCGGAGTTCAACAGGCCGACAACGGCGGGACCGTCCAAACCACGATGACACCTACAACGACCGATATCACACCGTGATTTGGGGCTTGCCGCTAATACCGTCCGATAGCTTTGGGTCATCAGTCGAGTCCGTTTGGTGGCAACGAAACTTTCGGGGTCGAATCGTCGTCTCTTGGGAGTGATGTCCCGCGTTGTTGGTTGTGCCGTGGTGGTTCTCTCGCTCGTGGCTTGCACGGACGGACAAGGGTCCTCTTCTGGGTCGACGGTCCCAGCTTCGGCTGCGACCACCACATACGAATCGCCAGATTCTCCAGGCACCACAGGGGAATCCGGCAATTTCCCCAGTCAGAAGCTTGCTCCGCGAGTAGGACTCGAACCTACAACCAATGGATTAACAGGCTCCCAGTCGCAAGCGCTCTACCTGGGGCAATGCGCTCGTTTCCCTCGCGTGGGCCATCCCTGGGCCACGGCGGCAGCCCGTGGATACTTCCCGAGAACACCAAAATGGACGTCTCGGTGGTTCAGAGCGGCCGATCCGTGTACGTGGCTGCAGTCGGGCCCTGCGGTGCGAATGTTTCCACCAATCTCGCGGATTTCTGCTGATGGGTAAGCAATCTGCCGCGCAGAAGCGTCATTACTGAATGACGGTGACGATCGACCGCGCTCCTACGGGTTGGTCGGGGAGACTGTGTCCTGTGGAGGAATGGCCGTTCGAAGACTTCTACGAGAAGGAGTATGCAGCCGTGTTGGCTCTGGCGCGGGTTCTCACCGGTGATCGAGCTCGGGCCGAAGACGTTACACATGACGCTTTCGTAACGACTTTCGAGAAATGGGAGGACCTCCACAATCCAGCAGGCTGGGTGCGGAGAGTTGTAGCAAACAACGCTCGGTCCGCGTGGCGACGCAGACGCGCCGAAAAAAAGGCGGTCGCCCGACTGGAATCGGATGTGAGGGTGGGGAACGACCTGCCCGACGACACCGAGGAGTTCTGGGGTGTAGTCCGCTCACTGCCGGCCCGGCAAGCCCAGGCGATCGCTCTCTTCTATCTCGAAGATCTCGCTGTCAAGGAGATCGCCGAGGTGATCGGATGTGCAGAGTCCACCGCAAGGGTTCATCTCATGCGAGGGCGGCGGAACCTGGCAAAGAAGATGGAGGGTATCGCGTGACTGATGTCGACCAATTGGGACGGCGCCACGCCGAGCGGGTGCATGCCGCACTGGCCGATCGCTGAAGCTCCTCCCATAGACCTTGTGACAATCTCCTCTCCTCCGGGGCCCAAGAAAGGCGCTTGGATGGCTCTGGCAGCGGCGGTCGCGGTCACCGCGGTTCTCATCCCGGTTGCCCTCCTGAGACCAGCGCCCGAAGGACAAAGCCCACCTGTCGGACCAGTGACAGAGACGACAGCATCGTCGATGGCCCGCCAGTACCGTCACTTCGACAGCACCGGACACGACATCTCCACAGGCAGTCGGAATCGGATACAGCGAGATATGGGGTCTTGCCTACCCGCCCGATTGGCATCGCGCCGGATCCGAATTGATGCCAAACCTCGGCTTCCGGTCGGTCACTATTGCAAGCATGCCCCTACGGCCAGGGGGCGAAAATTGTGCCCAGGTCCCCGAGAACGCAATGCGGGACATGTCCCGAAATGACGTATTGGTGACGGTGTTCTTCGCCGGGGATGTGGATGCAGGGCCGGCCCTGCCCGAGATTCTGGACGACACGACGTTTCCTGAGAGTTCAGGGAACGATGCGGAGGAATGCGCAGATCGAAGCACTCTTGAGACTCACTGGGGTGGGTTCAGATTCGGAGGTGAAAGCCTCTACGTGCTGCTCGCCTTTGGAGAGGACGCTGACCTCGAGACGAAGGAGACGGGATGGAACATCCTTAGAAGTCTTCAATCGCAAGGTGAGGCGCCTGATGGCGGCGGGCGCGTATGCGTGGTCACACTTCCGGGTAACCCACAGTTGACGCCGCCTGACCCATACAACCCTGACCCAGTTGATACCAACGAGGCATGGTACGGAACTCCCGCCCTGTGGACACCACTACCGATCGACGGTCGATATGTGCCGCGGAAGAGTGTCTGGTGGAGCTCAGCATTCCAAGGAGGAGCGGTCGAGGAGTCACCGGAAATCAACGTGACGTTCAAACGCCTGGATGTCGACGAGCCTCCGATCGAAGGCGAGAGGAGCACCAACGCATTCACCCCCGAGGATGGGAGCTTCATGATTGTTGGATTCGACCCGAACGTTCCCGGCTGTTGGGAAGTCACCGCCACATACAAAGGGGCGACCCTCAGCTACGTATACGAGAATCACTAGCGAGGCAATGGCGTGACAGACTCCGGAGGTCCCGTCAACTCGCTGCAAGAGGCCATCAGAGCGACCTGCCAAGCTCGAAACGATGCGACTCCGTCCGACCGGCTGCTCGCCTTTCCAAACGATCGGCGAGATCCTCCAGGTCGTCTTCGAAGAGCCCGCCGTAGGTGTCAAGGGTCATCTTTGCTGAAGCGTGCCCTAGCGCCCGCTGTACGGCTTTGATCGATGCTCCGGAGGCGATCATCAGGGAGGCCGCGGTGTCCCTCAGGTCATGGACGAGGAGACCCTCAGGCATCCCAGAGGATCTGCACGCCGGATGCCAGACATCTCGCCTGAAGTTGGAAGTTCGAAGCGGCCCACCCTTCGGTGCCATGAACACGAGGCTGTCGGGTGCACGCTGAGGGAAGCCCTCCGCGACGAATCGTGGCACGACCACCGTTCTCCCTTCGTGCGTCTTGGGTGTCCCCCACTCCAGCCGGCCACCCACCTCCGTGACCGCCTCGACGACATGGATCCGACGTCGGTTGACATCCACCCGTCGGCTACGTAGCGCCACAGCTTCGCCCCAGCGCAGTCCAGACCAACCGAGCAGCAAGACCAACGACCCCATCGTCTCCTGTCGTTGCTCAGCAGCCTCCGCCAGGCTTCCAAGCTCGGCTTCAGTTAGGAACAGCTGTCGGCGTGGCCGCACCGAAGGCGGACTCACCGGCGTCAACGGCGTTGCGAGGCAGGATTCCGTCTGTGACGGCTACCTCGAGGGCAGCGTGGAGTATCTGTCTCGCCTGTCGCACGGAAGCCGCGCTTAAACCTGATCCACGGAGTTCGGTGACCCACGAGCGCACCACACCCGGTGTGATCCGCGAGATCGGAATCGCTCCGAATCGGGGCAGTATCCGGGAACGGAGGTTCGACTCGTAGTTGGCGCGGGTCGACGGTTTGAGGTCGAGACCTTCCAGCCAGCCCGCGGACCATTCGGCGAAGGTGACGTCGCCGGCGGAAGGGTCCACCCACAAGCCGCGGTCGATCTTGGCGAGCTCGTCCCGGAGCCATCGCTCCGCGTCGACCTTGCGCTCGAAAGACCTCGAACGTTGTCGGCCATCAGCACCCAAGTAGCGGGCCCGCCACGGACTCGGCCGATCCATCCGATATTGGATGGAGCCCCTCACGACTCCCGCCCAGCTATGGCTCGCCGATGTCGCGGAAGGACTCGACGTGGCGAGCTGGTCATTGATCCATTGGTCGACGTCGCACTGCCGGTATCGAATGTGACGGCCAACCCTGAAACCAGAAGGCCCCTGCCCACGATATCTCCAGGCATACAAGGTGGCCACCGGCAGGTCCAGATAGGCAGCCAGATCCTGAATCGAGAGCAGCGGGTCCAACACGCTCATGCCCAGAGACATGAGCTAGGACCCTGTCGACAGAATGCCGACAACCCTGTCGAACCAATGCCACTGGATGAGAACATCGCCCAGTCGGTAGCCGCCGATTGGGCGGGCTGCCAGCGTGAGTGACATTCAGCTGACAGGGTCTATGACACTCGGGCGACAGGGTCAGTGGGCGCCGAGCACCCGGGCCTCGGTGCTTGATCTCCCTGCCATCGAGCTGCGGATCCCCGGCCATTCAGGACGCTGGGTCCGTGTTCACGCTGAGATTGGCCGCCAGCGGCCGATCGACGCATCCTCAGCGTCATCTCCCATCTGGCCCGGTCTGACATCCGTGGCCGCCGGCACGTGACGTCCTACGAGAGCAACTTCGAAACCATCTGCGCCTAACGCCCTCCTGACATCCACACGACAGGGCGACAAGGCAGATTCGCATCCGAAAGAGGAAGGAGGACCCTCACATGAGGACATTCGAGCTGTGAAGCGAGAAAGCCAGGACGGCGCCCACCGGCAACGCTCATCGCGCGCAGACCCTGTCAAAACACACACGCACATGCAACTCAGTTGCGCTGGTTGATTCGTATACAAAGGAGAACAAATGACCCTTGATCGAGACACCTTTCGGAGAGTCGACCGGAAGCTCGCCTCGGAACTCGACCAGGAGGAGGGCTCTCGACTGCTGAGAATTCCCGTCTCCGACGCGACTTGGTCGGCGTGGCAGAGGTACTGCCAGTCCCTCCGCATTCCAATGGGCAGAGCTGCGAGTCTGCTGATCGAGAATGAACTCCGAGCCTTGGTGGGTGATCGGAGTGCCCCAGCAACCATCGCTGATATCGAAGGCGAGTTGTCCAGGCGGCTGGCAACGCTTGAGGCTCGCGAATCAAAGCTGGAGGAGCGCGAGCGGGCCTTCGGGCGGCGCAGTGTGCCGCTATCGAGCGGCCATACAGCTCGAAGTCGAGCGGAACGACCGGTGCCCTTGCGGATCAGGCCTCAAGTACAAGCGTTGCCACGGGATGTGATCCAGTTCTGTCGGAGCGAGGTCATAAGATCGGCGACCTGATGACTTCGATCCAGCTGCCGCTGGACCTGACGAGCAACCAGGCGGTCGACCTCCGCGAACTCGAGTCCAATGCCAACTATGGCGAGGTGTTCACTCGGCGTTGGGTGGTCGAGATGATTCTTGACCTAACTGGATACACAGCAGACCGCGACCTAGCGGGGTCGGTCTTGGTCGATCCGGCATGCGGCGACGGCGCCTTCGTGCTTCCTGTACTTGACCGGTTGATCGAGTCCTGCGCAGCCAACGGCCGGCCCCTCACACAGCTCACGAACGCTGTTCGCGCGTTCGACCTTCAGAGTCGCCACGTCACATCGCTCAGAGCCCGAGTTGTCGAGAGGCTCGAGAGTGCTGGCCTCGAATCAAGTGCCGCTGTTGCAACCGCTGAGGCTTGGATCACCCATGCTGACTTCCTTCGAACATGGCACGAACCCGAGTCAGTCGACTTCGTCGTCGGCAACCCGCCGTATATCCGTCCCGAGGATCTTCCGCCGGCACTGCTAGCTGAGTACCGAGCGGTCTGTCGAACCATGGGCGGCCGGGCAGACATCTACATCGGCTTTATTGAGTTCGGTCTGCGCATGCTCGGACAGGGCGGAGTTCTTGGGTTCATATGCGCTGATCGATGGATGCGAAACGCATACGGAAGCAAGCTTCGGTCGATGGTGTCATCAGGGTTCTCAATGGAAGCTGTGGTCGAGATGCATGACGTGGACGCCTTCGCGGAACAGGTCGCTGCCTATCCCGCCGTGACTGTGATTCGCCGCCGACCCCAAGCTGAACCGGTGGTGGTGTCGACAACCGGAGACTTCGACGAGTCGGCTGCCGCCGCAGTGGTTGAGTGGACATCGGCCAACAGTCATGCCAATGGAGCCAGTTCGCTTCCGCGAGGCACGGAGATCGCTCGCCTACCGAGATGGTTTGAAGGAACGGCGTCTTGGCCGACTGGAACACCCCAAAGACTCCGGTTGCTCGAAGAGCTAGAGGAGCGACTCGACCCGATTGAGACTCCGCAGACCCGTATTGGCATCGGGGTAGCAACTGGTGCCGACTCAGTTTTCATAACCGAGGATCCCGACCTGGTCGAACCAGACCGGATGGTTCCCCTTCTTATGACAAGCGATATCGCTTCTGGCGAATCCGAATGGAGCGGCCGCCATTTGGTCAATCCTTGGGCCGGTCCTGGCCGACTGGTGAACCTTGAAGACTTCCCCAAACTGCGACGTCACTTCGAATCCCATCAGGACGAGCTCGGCGGGAGGTACGTCGCTCGGAACAACGGTTCGGACTGGTATCGGACTATTGACCCAGTGCACGTCGACCTGGCTCCGAAACCAAAGCTGCTCTTCCCCGACATGAAGCTCTTCAGCCATCCAGTCCTCGACGAGGGTGGCTTCTACCCACACCACAACCTCTACTACGTGACGTCAACTGAATGGGATCTCAAGGTTCTAGGTGGCTTGCTGCTGTCCCGCGTAGCCCAGTTCTTTATCGAGTCATACGCCGTGCGAATGAGGGGAGGCACACTCAGGTTCCAGGCGCAGTACCTGCGTCGAATCCGAGTTCCCAATCCGCAGACATTGACGAAGGATGTAGAAGTAGACCTCAGAGACGCCTTTGCATCACGGGATGTTGATGGCGCCACGACAGCGGCACTTGCGGCCTACGAGATCGGCCGCCTGCCAGACTGACCGCGGTGTCCGATCCTCCGTTGTACGACGATCAAGAATTTCGGCTGGCAGTGCACGCCTGTTGGACCGAACGGCTCTCAGCAGCAGAGAAGCAGGCCGCTGCGGGCCTTGTGTCCGATGCCGGTCTTAGGTCGGGTGTCACCGCCGGCAAGCACCTGGACCCGCTTGCCGCAGTAGTCGCCAAAGTGTTCATCGATGCGGGCATCCCACAGGAGTCGGTTTATCGCAGCAGGAGAGTCGAAGTTCCCGGCTACTTCCGGGCCGAGAAGAAGTGGGACCTCGTCATTGTCCACGAAGGAGAACTCGTGGCAGCAGTTGAGTTCAAGTCCATGCTCGGCTCCTACGGCAACAATCTGAACAACCGGGCTGAGGAGGCCATTGGCAACGCCCATGACCTCCTTCAGGCCTACGAAGAAGGCGGCCTTGGACGAAGTACTCGACCACCATGGCTTGGATTCCTCTACGTCGTTCAACAAGAAGACAAGTCGACTAGGCCCGTGGCGACAAAGGCCCCACATTTCGCCGTGGATGAAGTGTTCGACGGGGCCTCCTATACAGACAGAACCGTCTGGCTGTGCCGCCGCCTAGTCCAGAAGAGGCTATACGCGGGAGCCTGCGTGGTCGTCTCCACAGGAGCCGACCCGGACGCGGTCAATGAGCCAGCAGAGGACCTCACCTTCGCCAAGTTCGCAGCTGGTATTAGTGGGCGAGTCGGGGAGCTAATGGCTTAGACCGACCGGAGAATCAACGGACTAGCCCCTAGGTGGGTGCGGATCATTGCCGTAGCTGTTGCGGCCCTGGATCTTGTGGTCGAGACCTTGCCAGATGAGTTCGACCTTCTCGCGTCGAGCAGTATCTCGACCTGCGGTAAGGGCATCTTGTTGGGTTCCGTGTCGGCTCGATGCGCGGTTCGGCGCCTTCACGCCGGACCACCCAGTCGTCGCCTTCTCGTGTCACCCATACGTTCGGCTTGGACATCTATTCACCTCCTTCCATAGCTCTAAGCGGCGGTGCGGTACTGCTTCCAGGGCACAGCCTGGAGTGGAACCTTGGACATGAAGCGGACTAGGTCTGATCGGCCGTAATAGCGAGCTCGTCCATCGACTTGCTGTGCCATGAGGATCGTGGGGAGTCCTCCGAACACGCGGGAAGCCTGTGTCGCGAGTCTGTCCCGCCTAGTCGGGTCGTTCAGGGCGCTTCCCTTAACCACCACGATCCCGAACGTGACACCTTGTTCCCGGATGACGGCCCCCTCGAACCTCACCGTTTGCCTCTCTTCGGTGCTCGCTGTGACAAAGCCGATCCCGCCGCCGTCTTCGAGGCACGGCTGGTGCGCCGATCCTTGAGCACTCGCGAGGCCGCCCGAGCGGCTCGAGCGCTTGTTCTTCGTTGTCGTGTCATGTTCGTTCTCTGCTTTCGTGTGGTGCCGGTTCACCAACTGGTGTTGCTGAAGCCGCTACTCATGCTCACTCTTAGTCACCCCGCCCGCCGAATCCCGCGGAGTCCGAGCCGACGCTTTCCGCAATACACGGGTTCGGTTTTCCACCGACGTCCGGGCGCGGAGCTTCTTCACGGCCGGGGCACCGAGTGAGGACCGGTCGATCGTCTTGGTGATGGCTTCCCTGCGTGTCATGCACCTCTCCCTTCTCGTAGCTTCTTTCTTGCCCGGTACAACCTCGACTCCACGATGTCGTAGCCGAGGCCGAGGACCTCGGCGATCTCGTCAATGCCGAAGCCATCGGCTCGGAGCATCAAGATCGCTCGATTGACCCCATCTGGGATTGGATCGAGGATCTCCTGAGCCCTGCGCGCTGAATGATCGGCTGCGACTACAGCATCAGCCGGGTCGTCTCCGGCGAGCCGCATAATCGCAGGGTGCTCGCTCTCACCATCCTCGGAGTGGATCGGGTCGTATCTGTGGACCTTCACGTAGTCCCGACGCCATGACCGATAGAGGTTGGGGAACTGGAACATCAGACAGTTACCTATAAAAAAGGTCGTCAGTGAGGCACCTTTGGATGGATCCCAATAGCCCTTCTTCAGAACCTTGTCCCGGAAGTGGACAATGGCATCGGCAACGGCGTCCTCTGCAATAACCAAGGCATCCGACCGTGGAATGCCGCCGTAGGGAGGATCGGCGACACTTCGTCCCTTCTCTCGGAGCTTCATGAAGACCTGGCCAGTGACTACCCACGCCCGCATCACCGTGTACCCGTACTCGACGAGGGCTCGCGATACCTCGGTCCAAGCTCTTCCTTCGAAGCCTTCCACGGAGAGCCGGAGCATGAGTTCGCTGTCTGCCTCAAGTCGTGCCAGCCTCACGGCTTCGGTTGTGTCACGGAACTCAGCGAGGTCATTGGCCGAGATGACAGGTTGTAGTGACCGGCCCACGCCGGCTGCGTGTCCATCAGCCTGTCCAGTGTCTCGATCCGTCTGCATTTGTTCGTTGCCTGAAGGTGGCCCGTCAGCTACAGGCCTTCTGTGGCCGACGCCCACCTCATAAGTCGAGGCCCTCCCATTTTCCCGCGCATGTACGACAGAATTCTGGAATCGCTGTGACTCTCAGAGTGTCTGGGCCATGTTTGGGCCACAAGAGGATGAATCAGGATGGCAAAAGGCGCGAAATCTCGCGAAACGCCGAGAGGATGCGAGTCGACCGATTCTCCAGCTGATACGGGAACTTTCCGGCGATCGCCGAGGTCAGAAGCTTGCTCCGCGGGTAGGACTCGAACCTACAACCAATGGATTAACAGTCCACTGCTCTACCAATTGAGCTACCGCGGAATGGTGCCGTATTGGCGGGCCGTCAGGGTACCAGCGGGTGTTCGACTACTCGGACTCGATCCGAACCTCCAAGGAGCGGAGACCCTTGGCGCCCGTTGCCAGTCCCGTGGCGGCGACATAGCGACCGGCGTCGACCAGGCCGACACCCTGTTCTGCCAATTGTGCGACGGCGGGATGTTTCCTCGCCTGCGACGCCCAACGTTTGATCTGCTCATAACGCTCCCGACCGGCACGTGCCCCGAGGACGTATCCGATCGCACCGCCGACCAGCATTCCTGTCCTGAACCTCATCCACCGATTGTGGCATAACCGCGCCGCGGTGAACAGGCGAACTCAGGAGCTCTCCAAGTACCCCTCGAGCTTGTGGGACTTGTCCGGGTGACGGAGTTTGGCCAACGCCTTGGTCTCCAACTGGCGTATGCGCTCCCTTGTCACGTTGAAGTGCGAGCCGACCTCCTCCAGGGTCCGCATCCGGCCATCGGCCAGGCCAAAGCGCATGATCAGCACCTCGC
>CAVSQY010000011.1:0-49979 GCA_963730285.1 uncultured Actinomycetes bacterium
GGGGTTCAAATCCCCTCAGCTCCACTAAAACCCCTGGTCATACCTGTCAGAGTTAGGTAGGTCTGTCCCACTTTGGCTTCGGGTGGTGTGTCTCACTGTTCGATCCGGCTTCGGTTCTTGGGCGACAGTGGCTTCGGCTCCTGTGTCTCACTCTGATTGTCTTCTTGGGGTATCCGCGCCCGAGGAGGTTGTCGTGGTGTTGGCGGTGGTTTCTGTGAGTAAGCAGCGGTTGTTGGCGGTGCGGGAGGTGTTGGATTCCGGGGGCGTCGGTGACTGACGTGGCGGTCCGTATGACGCCGACCGTCGGACGATGCACCGTTGGCTGGTCCGGAATTCGGCTGAGGGGACGGCTGGGTTGGTTGATCAGAGTTCAAAGCCGGATACGCATGGGCCGGCAGTGATCCCCTCACCGATCGGGAGCGTGAAGTCCTCCGAGAGGTCGGTGAGGGACATCCCAACATGGAGATAGCGCAGCGGCTCCGGTAAATGGATCAACGCCAGCCCAGTCCCGGCGCGACATGTTTCACGATGCTCTCCAAGGCGTGAGCGTTGTACTCGACACCTAGTTGATTCGGGACTGTGAGCAACAGTGTGTCGGCCGCCGAGATGGCCTCGTCCTTCGCAAGTTGTTCGATGAGCACGTCAGGCTCGGCGGCGTACGACCGTCCAAAAATCGCTCGAGTGTTCTCGTCGATGAACCCAATCTGGTCGTTGTCCTGCTTTCCGAACCCGAAGTAGGCGCGGTCACGTTCGTCGACCAGGGCGAAGATGCTCCTGCTGACCGACACTCGGGGCTCACGTGTGTGGCCGGCTTCCTTCCAGGCTTTGCGATAGATCTCGATCTGTTTGCGCTGTTGGATGTGGAGAGGCTCGCCACTTTCGTCGAACTTGAGGGTCGAGGTCTGCATGTTCATGCCCTTCTGGGCGGCCCAGACCGAGGTGTCGTTGGAGCCTGATCCCCACCAGATGCGGTCGCGCAAGCCCTCCGAGTGTGGTTCGACCCGGAGCAGCCCGGGTGGGTTGGGGAACATCGGTCTTGGATTCGGCTGAGCAAACCCTCGCCCTTCCAGTAGCTCGAGGAACACATTGGTGTGTCTTCTGGCCATGTCGGCGTCCGACTCGCCCTCATCCGGTACGTGTCCGAAGTGGCGGAAACCGTCGATGACCTGTTCGGGTGATCCTCGACTGATTCCCAGCTGGAGCCGACCACCGGCGATGAGATCGGCCGCTCCGGCGTCTTCGAGCATGTAGAGCGGGTTCTCATATCGCATGTCGATGACTGCGGTGCCGATCTCGATTCGGCTGGTGCGGGCTCCGACGGCGGAGAGCAACGGGAACGGCGATCCGAGCTGTTGGGCGAAGTGATGAACCCGGAAGTAGGCACCGTCAACACCGAGCTCCTCGGCGGCGACCGCCAGCTCGATCGACTGGAGGAGTGCGTCGGAACCTGTCCGAACCTGTGAGTGCGGTGAGGCTGACCAGTGACCGAAGGAGAGAAATCCGATCTTCTTCACGATGGTCGCCAGTTTCGCGCACTCTGCATGGTTGCTGGTTCAAGACAACGCTGAGATTCTCGACCCAGGCTAAGACTCAAGGTCGACGCTCGACGATGGTCTGCGATAACCGAAGACATGGTCCGTCGGATCTCACGGAACCACGCCTCGGTCAAACCAAGTCAATGCTCCCAGCCCTTTCAACGTCTCACCAGGTCTCACGTCGCTCGGCCCGCAGCCGCCCCACAGAGGCCTGAATGTGTGCCGTTTCCCATGGTCAGAGCGTCTTGACCGCATCTTTCGCAACGAGGGGTCAGGGGCTCAAACCCCCTCAGCTCCACAATCTGACTGCATAGTGCCGAACGGCTAAGCAGCCGGCTCCTCCTCAGCCCGCCGCTTTCTTGACGAGGGCGCCAATCCTCGCTTCGGTCGAAGCGTCCAGCGAGGTGAGCGTCCAGGCGACCGGGTGCATGTGGGCGTCCTCTGCGCGAGTTGGGTTGTCGCCTTCGCCGAAGCCGAAGGCGATGAAATCCTTGCCGATCTTGATGTAGCAGACGTCCTTGCCGTTCTTGACATAGAACGGGAGTCCCCAACGTATGGTCGGTTCGAGCGACGGTGCGCTCTCCCGAATGACGTGGTGGAGGCGTTCTCCAATCTCCCGATACTGCTCGGGGGCATCAGCGATCTTCGCGAGGACGGCTTCATCACCCTTCTTCGTGAACATGTGCTTGGAACCTCCCTGGTCGCCGCCTTTGGAACCCGTGTGTTCTTGGCTCCGAACGCTTTTCGTCCTTCGCCGATAGCCACGGTACACGTGGCCCGGAGCCGGGGCTTCTCGGTGCTGGTTCACTCTCCGGCGACCCTGGAGTCTCGACATTCTTGTGTCAGCAGCCCAACGCATTGTCGATGACGGCGCAGACTCACTGCAGATCGCTTTTGTCGATGCCTCCGACGTGTTTCGTGAGCATTGACTGGGGAACGGTGTGGAGCCCATCGCAGTTGATCGCCGACTCATGGTCGGGCCTGGCGAGCTGAGGATCGATGGGGACTTCTGCTGCCAGTCCTCGCCTAGTGGATGTGAGTGTTAGCGCTCGGCGCTAGCTCGACTCAGCTTCGTGGTGACGTTGTGTGGAGGGGACGATCCGGTGGCTTTGGATGTGCTCGGCGACATGTCGGGCGTCCCGGCCCACGCCCACCAGCAAGGCCGAGCCGAGTGTGCGTTGGAAGAGGAGCCCCATGAAGTAGAGGCCGGGCTGGGACTCGACCACGCCACGTTCGTGGATTGGATAGCCGTAGTCGTCAAAGACGGAGAGGTCGATCCAGCCGTAGTCGGCGACGAATCCTGTGCACCAGATGACGTTGGCCACGTCCAGAACGCGGCCGTCGTCCAATTGGGGTTGGCCATTTTGGCTCCCAACCGTCCTCCCTACCCATTCGATCCCAGCCTCGAGGATCCTCTTTCGGGTACCTCCGGCACGGGGAATGCCTCTCGGAGGATGGAGGAAATGGTCTCGCACTTTGCGCCCAATCGGGTTGGCGACGTTGATGACTTTGGTGGCCACGAACACCATGACCGGCGCCACCAGCCGATCGGTGACTGTGCCTGGCCGGGTCGGCTCCTCCCCGTGGTCGTTGCCCGATATCCAAACTTGATGGTGGTCGACGAGATCCAACGCGATCTCGGCTCCCGATTGGCCGGCACCCACGATAAGCACAGTGCCCTCTTTGATTTGTGATGGCCGGCGGTAGTCGGATGAGTGCATCTGGACGATGCCGGGATCCAGGGAATCAGCGAAGTTGGGGATGCTGGGGTGGTGGAAGCCTCCGGTGGCGACGACCACGTTGTCAGCTCTGACCTCATCGTCGGCTGTCGTCACGACATATCTATCACTGTCAGCGGCGACTCGGGTTGCTTTAACTCCGGTCTTCACCGGAAGCTCGAACTCGGCGGCGTAGTCGACCAGGTAGTCAGCGATGTCGTCTTTGCCCGGAAGCGAATGGCGCGGTCCCGGGTAGGGCATGCCGGGAAGGCTGTTGTATCGACCCGGGGTGAAGAGACGCAGCGAATCCCACCTGTTTCGCCAAGCGGCTCCGACCCCTTGGTTCTCGTCGAAGACCACGTGATCAACTCCGAGCCGCTGCAGGTGATAGCTGGTGGCCAGACCGGCCTGACCTCCGCCGATGACAACGGTGCTGTACCACGATCTCATGCCGTCCCCATGCTCCATCAAATCGTTCCTCGCTCTGGCCTCACGCAGTCCAAAGTATTGGATTCTCGAGCGACTGACTTCGGGAGTATTAGCCAACAATCACGAAGGAGCGACATGGGTGATATCACCCAATGTGCCGTCAGAGGAGATCGTGTTCGTACGCGAAGGCAGTCGCCGCGGTGCGCGATGGCACCCCGAGTTTCGTCAGGATGTTGCTGACATGGCGATCGATCGTCTTTACCGACAAGCCCAACTCGTCAGCGATTTCCCGGTTGGTCGAGCCCGTGGCGACCAGTCCCAACACCTCCAACTCGCGGGGCGACAGCCCATCACGGCCCGCCGAAGGCGCGGCCCTTCCGGGATCAACGGGGACGCCCAGCCGCTTCAATGCATCCTTCGCCGCCGACATCTCGAGTTCCGCCGTGTCTTCATCGCCCATCGTCCTACAGGCGTCGCTGATGAGTACCCGGGTTCGAGCAGCTTCGTATGGCGCCTCAAGGTCGCTCCATCGCGCGAATGCACTCCTCAGACTGACAAGAGCGGCGCTCGCTTCGCCCGTGGCGAGTTGAACCGCACCCCTCGCTGAATGAGCCTCTGCTGCGAGCAGCTCGGTCCCGACGGTCTTGGCAAGATCCTCGAGTTCAGAGGTCGCCGTCTCGGCCGACTCCAAGTCGCCAATCTCGACCATCACCTCGACGAAAGCCGGCAGCAGTTTGATGCGAGACCTGGGGCTGGTCCACTCTGCTTCAAGCCTCCGCGCGGCGGATGCAGCTTCTTCGATCCTTTCCTGTGCAAGACGGAGACGCGACAAGCCAGGCTGCGGGTCGCGACCCCACTCACGAGCTCGCAGATAGGCGCGCTCGGCTCCTTGGAGATTCCCCTGAATCCGATGCACCTCTCCAAGCTCGTAGAAAGCGCCCGCCTTGAGCCGCTCGTCGGCTGCCCCTTCGAAGCGAACCTGCGCCTCCTCGGCAGCATGCGATGCAGCGGCGAAGTATCCCTGGTGTCGCAACACGCGGGCGCGATGGGTTAGACACTGCCCCGTGTATGTCACCATGCCATCCTGCAGCTCACACCAGCTCCTGAGGGCGTCGGTCCATTCCTTGGCGCGCCGTACATCGCCGATCTCCTCGCAGGCGTCGATGAGCGAGCAGTAGACGGTCCCGGCAATAGGCGCGGAGAGCTGGCCCGAAACGACAGTGACCATCGCCTCATCGAGCATCCGCAGCCCTTCATCGACCTTTCCGGCTCTGATGGTCGCACGACCTCCAATGTTGAGGCCGAGCGCAATTAGATCCTCCTCGCCCCAGGATCGACCGATTCTCACCACGGAGGTGGCGGTTTCGATGCCGTCTTCGTGACGGTGCTCGATCGCCGTCAACCGGAAAGCCTCCAGCACGAAGATGTAGCCCCGCCCCACGCTGTCAGGAGGAAGTCCTTCGGCGAGCTGCGCCGTCTTCGACATCCAACCGCTGCTCTGTGCAAGATCGCCGTTGTTCATCAGCATGAAGGCGATCCAGAAACCTGCTCGGACCGCTGAGGGCAGGTCACGGCGATTCAGATGAGTCCGATGCGCGCGTGACCGAGCGGAGACCGCGATGTCGACTCGTCCCAATAGGTAAGCCGCTGTGGACCACAATTCCAGGTCGTCAGTGCCAAGTGCAGAAATGTCGCGAGGTTTGCTCAAAGCTTCGAACGTCTCGCCCCACTCCATGCGACCCCTGATCTCCCGTACCCGGAGAGCTTGGTCAATCTCACTGGGATCATGTGAATCGGCCACATGTCGACTTTATCGACCCGGTTGGCGCGCCCCCAGATCGACTCTGGCAAGTCTCACGTCGCTCGCGCCTCTGTGGAAACACACGATCAGAGACAGGCGGGCCGACTGTCGCCATGTCTAACAAAGGGGGTTTCGGCTCAAATCCACTCAGGTCCACTAGACACCCTGGTCCGCCGGTGGGTCACGGTGAGATGCTCTTGGTCAAGGCCTCAATCATTCCGCGTTCGCAGCCCGGTCGAGACCGTCGATGATGAGGTCCAAGCCGAACTCGAAAGAGTCGCCAAAGTCGTATCCGGGTTTGAGTACGTGCTCGAATGTCAACTCGGCGAGGTTGCGGTAGTCGTCGGTGGGAAAATGAGCCGCAATCTGCTCGGCGACCTCGGCGAAAACCCTCCCCGCCGCTTGCCGGCAATGTGGCTTCCTCGAAGGCAAACCCGTAGACGAAACTGTCGAGGATGGCGTAGGCGTGTGCCGTCATCTGGATCGACAACCCACCGTTCCGCAGACACTCGATGACAGCGTCGTGGTGGCGGAGGGTCTGCGGGATCGCAAGCGGCGCCTACGCCGAGTGCGCCGCAGCCAAAGAGGAGAAGCTGGCGCACAAGCCCTCCGCACTCTCCTTCGAGGAGGCAGCTGTCGCGGCCATCTCCGGCATCACCGCCCTGCAGGCCCTCACCGATGTCGGAGAGGTCCAGGCAGGCCAGTCGGTGCTGATCATCGGCGCCTCCAGTGGAGTTGGGAGCTATGCAGTCCAACTGGCCAAGGCTCTCGGGGCGACAGCGACGGGCTATCTCCTTCTGACAGCTTTCGGCGCATGAGCGCCAACGCCGATGTCGGGTGGTCGGAGAGGAGCTCTTCAGCCAACTCGGGCAACACATGACCCAAAGGCCCATACGGAATCGTGGCGGAGTCCACTGTCACGGGCATCCACCAAACAGTGCGGCCTGACGCCTGGGCAGCCTCTGTGACAAGACGTGTCTTCCCGATGCCGGCGGGCCCGGTCACCACCGCGCCACGCCCCGCTGCTATCGCTTTGATCAGGGCGTCGAGTTCGTCGTCCCTACCAACGAGATCCGCCACCATCCCGAAAACCGTACACGTGTGCCACCGCGGTATGACCTGAACGGAGCGATATGCACCATCGTGGCCGGCATAGCCGACCGCTCTGTCCGAGATCGGAGGTATGTCGTTGTCTCAGGTCAACTCCATTAGCGTTTCAAGATCGATCGATTCGACACGAAGGTGAAGTACGTGGTTGCCCAGGTTCCTGGTTGGTAGGCCCAGATGAGCTACCGACCATCGAACAGCCTTCCGCTGGGCATTGTCGGTGGAGGGATTCTGGGTCTTGCCATTGCGCGGGAGCTGATCTCACGGTTTCCGGGCCTCGAAGTCATTGTGTTCGAGAAGGAAGACCGCGTCGGGCTCCATCAGACTGGGCACAACTCCGGCGTCGTCCATGCCGGTATCTACTACCAGCCCGGCTCGCTCAAGGCCCAGCTGTGTACGAGGGGACGGTCGATGCTCCGCGAATACTGCGAGGAGCATCGGCTCGCCTTCCGCGAGTGCGGGAAACTCGTAGTCGCCGTCGACGAATCCGAGATGGGCCGCCTCGCCAACCTGGAAAGGACCGCGACTGAGAACAGCGTCCCCGGGCTGCGCCGGGTCGACACTGAGGAGATCGCCCAGATCGAGCCTCACGCAGTCGGGCTAGCGGCACTTCACTCGCCCAAGACGGCTATCACCGATTTTGTTGGCGTGGCAAATGCCTACGCCGCGGACATCGAGGCAGCCGGAGGGCGAATACTCCTTTCGAGTGAGGTCACCAAGATCGGCCGGGCAGGAGATGGCATTGAGGTGCTCACCGGATCGGGTGTACGGCGGGTGGGGAGGCTCGTCATCTGTGCCGGTCTGCAATCAGATCGTGTTGCCGAGCCGGTTGATGGCCAGAGCGCACCACGGATCGTGCCATTTCGCGGGGAATACATGAAGGTGGTCGATACGAAGAGAGATCTGGTGCGCGGACTCATATATCCCGTCCCGGATCCTCGTTATCCGTTCCTGGGCGTTCACTTCACCACCATGGTCTCCGGGGACCTCGAGGTCGGTCCAAACGCGGTGCTCGCCTTGAAGCGGGAGGGCTACCGCCGCCGCGACGTGAACCTCGCCGATGTGGGCAGCATTCTCTCCTGGCCGGGGTTTTGGCGGATGGCAGCCTCCAACTGGCGGGCCGGTGTCGAAGAGGTCTGGGGGTCGGTGTCCAAGCGCGCCTACATGGCCAAGGCGAGCCGCTATGTGCCGGAGATCGGGCCCGAAGACGTTGTCAAAGCCAGGACCGGGGTCCGGGCCCAGGCACTCGACCGCGACGGATCACTCGTGGACGACTTCAGAATCTTCGAAAGTGAGGGCGTGTTCAGTGTTCGCAATGCCCCATCGCCGGGGGCCACTTCGAGCCTGGCCATTGCCGAGCATGTGGCGGATCGGATCGAGGGCCGCCATTGATGCTCATTCAACTCGACTTCGACTGAAGGCTCACCTCCCTAAGGTTGCGATCCTGAATCTGGGCATGGGTGAGGTGATGTGTGAGCGGACCTGAAATCGGAATCGCCCGGTTCTACGAGCCATGGCGGATCTACAACGAGCGAATCATCGAAGTGGTCGCCGATCTCTCCCAGGAGCAGCTGGCAATTCGGCCTTCCCCGGACGGTTGGCCGCTCTGGGCCACCTTGGGTCACACTGCCGGCGCCCGGGTCTACTGGCTGTGCCAGGTCTTTGGTGAATCAGGTGCCGACACCACCCCCTTCACCGACCCGAGTGGCATGGGTTGGGAGGATGACCTGGATCATCCCCGTAGCGCCGGGGAGCTGACCGGGGCCTTCGAATCGACGTGGTCGCTGATTGAGGGATGCTTGCAGCGGTGGACACCGGATGACCTGTTCGCAGACTTCGAGGGTCAGGCGGGGAAAGAGACCCAGGTTCACACCCGTCAAGGGGTTCTCATACGGCTGCTCAGTCACGATTCATATCATTGCGGTGAGTTGTCCCAGACGTTGGGCATCCACGATCTGCCCCAGATCGACCTGTGGCGCTTTTAGAGGTGCGAAAAGAAGGCGGCTGACCTGGCCAGTCGAGTCACGCCTGCCCCAGAATCGTCGCCAGAATTAGGGTCAACAGCACAGTCGACGCGATCGCAACCAGGTTGAATTGGCGATGGCGGGCCCAGAAGAACAAGAGGGCGGCGACATTGGCCACCGGGGTGGCGGCCATGATGCCGATCCCCGTCCCCATCAGGGCACCGGGGAGCGTCATATCCCCGATATGAGAGAAGTCGACTGCTGCGACCACGCCGTTGCCGTTCGCGAGATGGAGGAGAAACCCGGCGACCATGGCGACGGTCGATACCGACAGGCCCCATGCGAAGATCGTCGAGACGATGCGACGCTCATGATCTTCGAGGCCGGATTCGTACCTCATGGGATATTTGCACCGGCCGACTCCAGGGCCATCTGCACGGCTACCGCCACGAGTATTAGCGCTAGCACTCGCTGAACTAGCACCCCAGGCACGAGATTGGAGGCGCGGCTCGTGACAACGGCACCGACGATGATGCCGATAGTCACAGGTACGACTACCACCGGCTCGACGAACCCCCGAGCGAGGTAGATGACGAGGCTGGCGACCGCGGTGATCCCGACCATGAAGTTGGACGTGGCCGCGGCCGCCTTGTTCGGCACACCCATGCCGACCGTCATGGTGGGGACCTTCAAGAACCCACCTCCCACTCCCAGCAGTCCCGAGAGGATCCCGGCGACCGACGAGGCTGCGAACCCGACGCCGTATCGGTGCGGTGTGTATTGGATTCGTCGGCCGGTGGCGCGGTCGACGTAGTCGCCCGTCAATGCCCCAAATCTCGGCTGCTCCGGCATCGGCGAAGGATCGAGGACCGAAGAGGCCGACTGGTCGACGTGTCGCCACATGAGGACTGCGACCACGAATGTGACCAGGCTGAACACGCCGAATATCACCGAGGGCGCGATGGAAACCGCGACGAGGCCACCGATGAGGCCTCCGATGGTGGTGGCCATCTCCAGAGTCAGGCCAAGTCTGAGATTGGTTAAACCTTCTCTCGAGTACGCAATCCCTGCCGCCGCCGACGTCGCCACGACCGCCACCAACGACGCAGCCACCGCTATTCGAATGTCGTAGCCAAAGACCACGGCCAACGTGGGAACCACGATGATCCCGCCACCAATGCCAACCAGGGCTCCGATTGAACCGGCGACCAACCCCAGAAGCAGTAGCAACAGTGATTCGCTCATTCCTATTTGCACGCGCCCGAATATATGTAGGCCGCACGCCGGGGTGATCCGTCGGTCCAATGGCCGATGAGGCCACCCCTTTCGTCGTGTGGGCCGACGTCGATGGACCATCCGGATGTCAACAAATGCCTAGGCCGCCAGGCCCGGGCCGGGCGGCCCATGGAGGACTAGTCCACTGGTGCCGATCCAGTAGTCATGAAAACGACGAGACCGACGGGCGACAGGGGCGCCAGCCTCATCGAATACGCCCTGGTAGTGACACTGATCGCCGTCGCAAGCCTCTACGCGGTGGCCAATGTGGGATCCTCGGTTTCGGACACCTTCTCCGAGGTCGGCGACTCGGTCGTTGCCAGCGATGCGCCTCAAGAGAACCTGACCCCGGACGAGATCTGGCAGCAGGCCAAGGATGACTACGACCAGGCTGTCGACGATGCCAAGGCAAGGAAGCAATCAGATCTAGCCCAGGCGAAGAGCGAATACCAGTCCCAGCTCGCCACCAACAAGTCCTTGCCAAAGGCGCAGAAGAATGCCGCCAACAAGCAGGCGAAGTCCGAGTACAACTCTGCCAAGACGCAGGCGAACGACACCTACAAGTCTGCGGTTGCCTCTGCCAAAGTGGATCTCAATACAGCCAAGGCCACATGGAAGGCATCCAAGTAGCCGGACTCCCTTCGAGAATCCCGGAGACGCCGGTGGAACCAAATCCTCCTCTCGCGGTCATGCCCGGTGTTGGATTGGGAGATGCCGTACAACTCCCGCACCGAAGCCAAAGGCTCTGGTGGCATTGGTCTCTGGGGCGCGGTGGCTATCGGGATCGGTGGGATGGTCGGCGGAGGCATCTTCGCCGTGTTGGGGGTAGTGGCCGAGGATGCCCGGGGAGGAGCGCCAGTCGCTTTCTTGTTGGCGGGCGCGGTGGCACTCCTCACGGCGCGCTCCTATGCAAAGCTGTCCGCCGCATACCCGTCAAGTGGCGGCAGCGTGGTGTTCATAGATCGGGTCTTCGGGGTCAGGCTCGCCACCGGGAGTCTCAACAACCTGCTCTGGTTCGGCTATCTGGTGACTATCGCGCTCTACGCGGTGGCCTTTGCCAACTACGCGGAGACATTCTTCGGGGCGGGCCAGAATCCCGCGACCTGGGTTCACCATGTGCTGATATCCGCCGCCATCCTGGTCCCGACCGGGCTCAACCTGCTCAGTGCGGCCAGGGTGGCCGAGACGGAGACGGCGATAGTCGGGCTGAAGCTGGTCATGCTGGCGATCGTGTGCGTGGCGGGGGCGACAACGGCGGATTCGGCGAATCTCGCGCCGGGCACATGGCCCTCACTGCCGGCGATCGCCGCGGCGGGGATGCTGATCTTCGTCGCCTACGAGGGTTTCGAGTTGATCGCCAACTCGGCCGAGGACATTCGTCGTCCCGACCAGAACCTGAGACGCGCCTTTTTCATATCGGTGGGGGCGGTCATTGTCATCTACGTTGCGGTGGCGGCGGTGACAGTTGGGTCGCTCAGCGCCGATCAGATCAAATCATCGGCCGATTTCGCTCTCGCTGAGGCGGCTAAACCGAGTTTGGGACAGGCCGGTTTCGTGCTTGTCGCGGTATCCGCCGTGCTCGCGACCCTCTCGGCGATCAATGCCACCCTCTATGGGACGGCGCGACTCAGCTACTCGATCGCTGATGAGGGCGAGCTACCGCCGGCGCTCGAGCGCAAGGTGTGGTCTGAGCCGGTGGGCCTTCTCCTGACCTCGGCCGCCTCCTTATTACTGGCGAACCTGCTCGATGTGACCGAGATCTCGTCCATTGCCAGCGCTGTCTTTCTCGTTGTCTTTGGCGTTGTCAACGCTGCCGCGCTCCGAGAGGCCACCGACAACAAGAGCGGCCGAATACTTTCGGGGTTCGGGTTTGTCGGCTGCGTGACTGCCCTGGTGGTCCTGCTGATCGACACGACCAGCAAGAGGCCGATTGGTCTTCTCGTGTTCGCCGGCATGGTCTTGGCCTCCTTCTTGGCCGAGGTGGCGTGGTTGCGTCGCCGAAGGGGCATTTCGTTTGGACCGGGTCCGAACCCTGCGTGACGAGGCATCGAGGGTCGGCAACCGCTAGAAAGAGCGTTGCTTCGCACCCCAGGATCAGGAGCCCCGGTTGAGCCCCATAGCCAGCGACCTCGAGATTGCACGGACAGCAACGCTGAAGTCGATCGTCGACGTGGCCGAGTCGCTTGGCCTGGAACGAGACGAGGTGATCCGGTTCGGGGACACCAAGGCCAAGGTTCACCTGAACGCCTTGAGGCGGATCGGTTCCCGGCCTCTTGGCAAGTACGTGGATGTCACGGCGGTCACCCCGACGCCGCTTGGCGAGGGCAAGACGACCACCACCATCGGGCTGGTCCAGGGCCTCAGCCTGCTGGGCCACCGATCGATTGCCTGCATCCGGCAACCCTCGATGGGGCCGACGTTCGGGATCAAGGGCGGGGCCGCTGGCGGCGGATACAGCCAGGTCGTCCCGATGGACGAGTTCAACCTTCACCTGACGGGCGATATGCACGCCATCTCGGTAGCCCACAACCTGGTGGCCGCAGCGATCGATGCCCGCTGGTATCACGAAGGGCGGTTCACCGATCCGGAGCTGGAAGCGCTGGGGCTGAAGAGGCTCGCCATCGACCCGAACAGGATCAGCTGGCGTCGGGTGGTGGACGTCAACGATCGTGCCCTGCGCAACATGGTGATCGGTCTAGGTGGCGCGGCCGACGGCCGACCAAGAGAGAGTGGTTTTGACATAGCGGTGGCCTCGGAGCTCATGGCCATACTGGCTCTGGTCGACGGAGCCGATTTCCCATCCGCGATTCGCAACCTCAGGGAGCGATGTGGACGGGTGGTGATCGGCTCATCCAAGGACGGCACGCCCATCACTCTCGAAGACCTCGGCGTGGCCGGAGCGGTGACGGTGTTGATGAAGGAGACACTCCATCCAAATCTGATGCAAACCCTCGAGGGTCAGCCGGCGTTTGTGCACGCAGGGCCTTTCGCCAACATCGCCCATGGGAATTCCTCGATCCTGGCCGACCGACTTGCCTTGCATTTGGGTGACTATGTGGTGACCGAGTCGGGCTTCGGCGTCGATATGGGAATGGAGAAGTTCTTCGACATCAAGTGCCGTGTATCCGGGCTCAAGCCCGATTGCGTGGTCCTCGTGGCGACAGTGCGCGCCCTCAAGACCCACGGTGGAGGCCCCAAGGTGATCGCTGGTCGCTCGCTGGACACGGTGTACACCCAGGAGAACCTGCCGCTGCTCCGAGCGGGCATGGCAAACCTGGAGGCACACCTGGCGACCGTGGCTCGATTCGGTGTTCCCGTGGTGGTGGCGATAAACCGTTTCCCCACCGACACCCAGCACGAGTTGGATCTCATCACGAAGGCTGCTCTTGATGCAGGCGCCAGGGCGGCGGTCACCACCGAACATCACGCACACGGGGGGGAGGGTGCCAGAGCCCTGGCGGAAGCCGTGGTCGAGGCATCCGCCGAGCCGAGCCGGTTCGAGTTCCTCTATCCGCTCGATCGGTCCATCAAGGAAAAGATCGAGGCAATCGCCACCAAGGTCTATGGGGCCGGCTCGGTCGAGTACTCACCTTTGGCCGAAACTCAGATCGCCGCCTTCGAGCGCTCGGGTTTTGGGTACTTGCCGATATGCATGGCAAAGACCCACCTGTCCATCAGCCATGACCCGGCGTTGAAGGGCGCTCCAAGGGACTTTGTCGTCCCGATCAGGGAAGTTCGCGCTTCGGTGGGGGCTGGCTTCATCTCACCGATGTTGGGGGAGATGAGGACAATGCCCGGTCTTGGAGCCACTCCCGCATTCATGAAGGTCGACGTCGACGAGAACGGCGAGGTCATCGGGCTGTTCTGAGACGAATCGGGAGGCTTCAACCCTCCCACCATTTCAGTGCTCGCAATGCCCGGAGCGTCACCCAACGCGATGGTTCTCCCTCACCCCCGTCGACGTCGAACCAGGCCCGCCCAGGCGGGTTCCAGTCGAGGGCCCAAGTGCCGTCGTCCAGCCGTCGGGAACGCACTTGCTCGATCGCCTCGCCCAGCCGAGGGTCAGGGCCAGCATCCGTGAGGGCAGACGAGGAGCGGAAGTAGTCGAGCGCTCGAAGCACGTCGTAGTGCCAACGGTTCGGATGAATCAAGGGGAGGTACTTCTCGATCGGTTCGCTCGTGCTGAGACGGCGAAAGAGATGACGCTCGAGGAGATACTCCTCACCCGAGCAGCGCGCCTCCCTGGATTCTGGTGTGCCGCCTGTCGCCCTTTCGAATTCCAGCAGGCCTTCGAGAACATTGATGGTTGTGTCGCATGACGATCGGATCGAGCCATTCTCCGTCTCGCAGTTCCAACCTCCGTCCTCGAGGCGCTCTCCCAGCAAGCGGTCGACAACGGGCGTCATGTCGACACCGAAGTAGGTGCCATTGGCGACGGTGATGCCATTGATGCACGGTTCGACCTCGCCCTCCCAATAGGGCTGGCCATCATGTTCCCAGCGGCAATTGGCACCGATCAGGTCTGCGGTCCGTCGGGCTCTATCTGATGAGGTGTCGAGCCCGAACTCGCGGAGTTGTGACAGCGAGTGGGTGGTGGAAGTCCACGGCTGACCCGGCTCGTCACCTCCCCAGACGTAATCGGCGGGGAAGTGGGCGCCACCTGCCCACTGCCCGTCTTTATCCTCGAGGCCGAGAAGACGGGCCCCCCATCCATTCGTTTCGACTTTGGCTCTCTCTGCGGCCCAGTCCGCATCCGGTAGATCGAGCAGGTCACGCATGACCTGCCAGCGAATCGATGGGTCGGACCCGGTGGGATCGAGAAGCCAGTCGATCACTGTGATGGGCTCAGACATCCGAGCAAGGGTAGTTCTCGAGGCTATTAGGGTCATCGACTCGAAATGGGTTCTGGCATCGAGTGAAACGATGGCTGACGAAGACCGAGGTGACAGTTTGGCTGAAGTTTTGCTTTTCCATCACGCGCAGGGTTTGACCCACGGTGTGATTGCCTTCGCAGACGAATTGCGAGATTCCGGGCACGTGGTGCACACGCCGGACCTGTACGACGGAAACACGTTCCAGAGCCTGGACGAAGGGGTGGCCTTCGCCCAGAAGACTGGTTTCGGCACCATCCTCGATCACGGCGTGCTTGCCGCCGACGATCTGCCCGGTGAGCTCGTGTATGCGGGATTCTCCCTCGGGGTGATGCCGGCTCAGAGACTGGCCCAAACCCGTTCCGGTGCAAGGGGTGCTTTGCTATTCCATTCGTGCATCCCCACTTCGGAGTTCGGGACCGACTGGCCGACCGGGGTGCCGGTCCAGGTACACGGCATGGATGCGGATCCGTGGTTCGTCGATGAGGGTGACATCGACGCTGCGCGCGTCCTGGTCGAATCGGCTGACCGGGCAGAGCTATTCCTCTACCCGGGCGATCAACACTTGTTCGCCGACTCCAGCCTGTCGTCCTACGACCCCGACGCGGCGGCATTGCTGATGCAGAGAGTGCTCGACTTCCTCGCTGTGCTTTGAGTCAGGATCTCCTGGCCAGATGAGTGCCACCGAATGGTTGCTGGATTCCGACCCGGCGATTCGCTGGCAGGTCATGCGTGACCTGCTCGATCTACCGGAATCGGGTTGGGCCGTGGAGCGGGCGCGGGTAGCCGGTGAGGGCTGGGGCGCACAGCTACTGGCGTTGCAAGAAGGCGATGGCCGATGGGATGGGGGAACCTATCGACCCGGCTGGGTCGACGAGTCAAAGCCGTTCTTCGACGCCTGGACGGCAACGCACTTCTCACTTCAACTTCTTCGAGACTTCGGCTTGGAACCCGCCGGACCCGACGCGGTTCGGGCTCTTTCGCTGGTGCGGGACAATGTCCGGTGGGACGCAAACGGCGCCTTGTACTTCGAGGGTGAGACGGAGCCATGCATAAATGGGATCGTCCTTGCCATCGGCGCGTACTTCGGTGAGCAGGTGGGGGCGATTGCCGACCGGTTGTTGGGTCAACAACTCCCTGATGGAGGCTGGAATTGCTGGGCCGAATTCGGGGCCGAGGTCTCGTCGTTCCACACGACGATCTGCGTGCTCGAGGGATTCCTGGCGTGGGACCAGGCCGGCTGCTCATCGGACGCCTTGGAAACGGCACGCTCCAGAGGCGAGGAATACCTGATCCAACGAGGTCTCTTTCGCGCACAATCGACCGGGCGTGTCATCGATCCGAGATTCACCATGTTCTCCTACCCAGCACGCTGGTATTACGACGTCCTTCGCGGACTGGACTACTTCCGTTCGACGGGTGAGATGCTCGACGCTCGTTGTGCCGAGGCGGTGGATCTCGTCGAGGCGAAGCGCGATGCTGCAGGCCGTTGGCCCCTGGAGAACGCCCACCAGGGCCCTACCCATTTCGAGATGGAGGGCCCCGAAGGGTTTCCCAGCCGCTGGAACACATTGCGAGCCACGCGCGTGCTGAAGTGGGCCGGAGTTTCCTGACCACGACAGGCCTTCATGTCATCAAAGCCCGGCCCGGTGTTAGCGTCGCGTGGTGCAGAAGATCGCTACCCGGGTCTTTGTGGTTTCATCGGTTTGCTTCGGAATCCTCGGCATCGCATTCGCCATCACGATCCCGGATTCGGCCGCGCCCGTCTCAGATCTGAACCACACCCTGTTCATTCTTCTGGCCGCGACGGGGTTTGTCGTGCTCACATCCTTCGCATTGAGCGTCGCCGGCAAATATCTCGACTCCAGCCGCTAGAGAGGCTCACTCTCGCTCCAATCCGCTGACGCGGCCCTCCCCGCAATAGATGGTGAAGCCCCCTGGTCGGAGAAAGCCGACGACGGTCATGTCGAACTCCTCGGCCAGGTCGACAGCGAGGCTCGACGCCGCCGAGACGCCGGCTACGAGAGAGAGGCCGGCCACGGCCGCCTTCTGGACGATCTCGAATGAAACCCGGCCCGAGACGACCAGACCCAAGCCGTCTAGTGGCCATTGCCCCGCCGCCAGGTGGCCGACCAGCTTGTCGACTGCGTTGTGCCGACCCACGTCCTCCCGAGCTGCGATCAAAGTCCCGCCCGGATCGAATGCCCCCGCGGCATGGATCCCCCCCGTGGCATGGAATGCGTGCTGCTCGCCCATGAGCTTCTCCGGCATTCCCAGGAGCATTGTCTTGTCCACGGTGGGACCGGCCGGGGGCCTCGCCCCGGTGACCCGAATGGCGTCTATCGAGGCCTTGCCACAGACACCGCACGACGAGGTTGAATAGAAGTTCCGCTGGAACCGACTCGCGTCGACCGGGCTGGAATCGGCCAGGACGATATCCCATCGTCCTTCTCCCATGCCGTGGATGGCAGAGACCTTGCTTGGGTTGTCGACGATTCCCTCGGTGAGGGCAAATCCCAGGGCCAGGTCCTCTTCGTGCCCGGGTGTGCGCATGATCACCGCAAGGGCCGTGCCATTGAGCCGGAGCTCCAACGGCTCTTCCACCACCAAGTCGTCGTCGAGACGCTCGGCAGTCTCCCTGACCCGAATCACCGCGCGGCCGGTGACCCCCTCAGTCATCGACGCCGCTGGTCACGTACTGCCAGCCAAAACGCCCCTTGATGCAGAGATTCCCCAATGTGACGTCGTGATCGTGTGGCGAGGTGACCTTGACGATCCGGTCGTCCTGGGTGTGAAGGTCGAGATTGCAGCCGACGCCGCAATAGGAGCAGACCGTCCGGGTCACCTCCTGACGCTCCTCGTCCCACTGACCCGACTCGCGCATGTCGTATTCGATCTTCCCGACCAGGGCGCCGGTGGGGCAGACGGCGATGCAGTTGCCGCAATACACGCAAGCGGAGTCGGGGAGTGTCACATCGAATTCGGTGGAGATGCGTGAGTCAAAACCACGCCCGACCACGGCGATCGCAAAGGTGTTCTGATGTTCCACGCCACAGGCGTCGACACATCGGTAGCAGAGAATGCATCTCGAATAGTCCCTGACATAGAGATCGTCGTCGATCTTCACCGGTTCGGCCACGTTGGCAGCCTTCCCGGCACCGGGGAAAGCGTGGTGACCGGGGTGGGGGGCGGCCCGGGCGGCTTCCTCCTCCGGTGGGCCGAAGCGGCCCGGATCTGCTCCGGCTTGTTCCATCCAGCGATGCAGCGGCCTGTCGGAGCGGTCGACCTCGGAAGCCGATCCCAACAGCTCCATGACCAGACGCCGGCTGTGCTCGGCGCGTTCGGTGGAAGTGTGGATCTTCATGCCGTCCTCGAGTTGGCGCGAACAAGACGGGACGAGAGCCCGCGATCCTTCCAGTTCGACCATGCAGACCCGGCAGGCGTTGGCCGGCGTCATGTTGGGACCATGGCACAGGGTGGGGATGTCCCTGCCCGTCTCCCGACAGGCGTCGAGCACGCTGGCGCCCGCCGCCATGACGACTTGTCTCCCATCAACCTCGGCGGTGACGGCGACCACGGTCGACTCGGCGCTCATGACGGCACCCCTGGAAGACCCAGTTTGAACGCCGATTGGAGGGCCGAGGCCGCGGTCTGACCCAGACCGCAGATCGAGGCGTCGGTCATGACCCGAGCCAGGTCGTCTAGGCGGCGGCGTTCATCAGCGACGGAACCGAGTGGTGCTCCAGCAACGAGTCGCGCCAGCGCCTCTTCTTGACGAACTGTGCCGATGCGACAGGGTGCACATTGCCCGCAGGACTCATCCCTGAAGAAGCGGGCTATCCGTTGCACCACAGGGGCGAAGTCGGTCTGGTCGTCGAAGACGATCACTGCACCCGAGCCGAGGGTGGCTCCCCGCTCGGCGGCACCCTCGAAGCTGAGCTCCAGATCGAGTGCGTCGGCACCAACGAAGACACCAGCGGCTCCGCCCAACAGCACCGCGCCGATGCCGGAATCATTCCGCACTCCGCCTGAAAGGTCGAGCAGATCGCTCAGAGAAGTCCCGAACGGGATCTCGTACACCCCGGGCCGCTCAACGTCCCCGGAAACACAGAACAACTTCGGCCCCTTCGAGCGCTCGGTCCCGATCGAGGCGAAGACGTCGGCGCCCATCTCGAGCACACAAAGGACGGCGACCAAGGTCTCGACATTGTTGACTGCGGTGGGGCGGCCAAAGACGCCGCGTTCGGTCGGGAACGGAGGTTTCTGGCGGGGCTCACCCCGATGGCCCTCGATCGAGGCGAACAGAGCCGTCTCCTCACCGCAGATGTAGGCGCCGGCCCCGCGGCGAATCTCGATGGAAAAGGAGAACCCGGCGCCGGCCACGTCGTCTCCGAGGAGGCCTTGTGCCGTGGCGTGCTGCACGGCGTGACGGAGCCGGCGTTCGGCGGTGGGGTACTCGCCACGGACGTAGATCAAGCCGTGAGCGGCTCCCGTGGCGAAACCCCCGATGGTGAGGGCTTCGATCAACGCAAAGGGGTCGGACTCCATCAGCACCCGGTCCTTGAAGGTGCCTGGCTCCGACTCGTCCCCATTGGCGATCACGTACTTGGGCGAGTCTTGGGCCTCGGCCACCCCGCGCCACTTGGCACCGATCGGGAAGGCGGCGCCACCCCGGCCTCGCAGACCCGAACGGTCGAGTGCCTCGAGTAGGTTCTCCTGACCCATTTCGATCGCGGCAGCAAGGGCCCCATAGCCATCGGCCTCGCGGTAGGAGTCGAGGCTCATCGGGTCAACCACCCCCACTCTCGACAGAAGGCTCAAATGGTCCCGGGGCTGGTTGACCAGAGTGGGCGGCAGCTCCTCGAAGGACAGATCGGAGACTGTCTCTGGATCGACGGGCGCGCTCTCCGAGTATCCGATGCCTGCAGAGTGGGCCAACGCGGCGGGTGCCCGATCACACTGGCCTAGACACGGTCCCGTTGACCAGCCGGTCTCGATATTGGCTCCCCCGGCGGGTCCCAGCTCGGATTCGAGGGCTTGTTTCAGGTCGTCCGCTCCCCTCCTGGCGCAAACGATGTCGTCGCAGACGTGGATCATGGTTCTCGAACGAGGCGAGGTGGCAAACAAGGAGTAGAAGGTGGCAACGCCATACGCCTCGGCCGGTGGGATGGTCAACCGATCGCACACATATCCGACGGCCCCACGACTGATCGTGCCCGTGGCATCCTGGACCGCGTGCAATGCCGGGAGGAGAAGGTGACGTCTCGCCCTGGCCTGATGGCCGCCCATTGCCACCCGCCCGTCGGCCACTGAGAACTCTCCGCCCTCCCAACCGGAAGGATCACCGCTCACGACCTGATCGACCGCAGCGCGCTCCTGGCTCGTAGGTTGGTCGAGGAGGCCCCGGATGTCCATCAGACCGTCACCCGGCTCTCGATCCTGACCGCTGTCGCCTTGAACTCGGCCGTGCCCGATTTGGGGTCCCAAGCATCGATTGTGAGCAAGTTGACGTCGGTGTCGTCGGGGAAGTGCACCGCCATGAACACCAGTCCGGGTCGCAGGGAGCGATCCACTCTGACCGGTGCGTCGATACTCCCGCGTCGTGATGTGACCTTCACTGTGTCATCGTCCTCGACACCCAGGGCAGTGGCATCCTCGGGGCTGATGTCGAGCACGCCATGTATTCGGCGTGGCGAGGGGTATCGGCCGCTCTGCACACCGGTGTTGTAAGAGTCCAGTCGTCGCCCGGTCGTCAGCCGGATGGGGAATTCCTCGCTCAGTGAGTCGACCGGCGGCACCCATTCCACCGGGGAGAACGGCGCCTTGGGCCCGGTTTCCTCTGACCAGAGGCGCCCATGGAGGAACAAGGAGCCCGGGTGGTCCTCATCGGGACATGGCCACTGCAGACCTCCGGAGCTCTCCAGCCGCTGGTAGCTCATGCCGGTATGGAGTGGGGAGAGGGCCCGCATCTCGTTCCAGGCACTCTCTGGCGTGGGTGTCGGCCATTCGCTCCCCATGGCCTGTGCCACCAAGGACAGCAGCTCGATGTCCCCGAGCGCCTCACCCGGGGCATCGAGCGCCTTGCGGACTCTCTGCACGCGTCGCTCACTGGAAGTGAAGGTGCCTTCGGTCTCGGCCCAGCCTGCAGCGGGCAACACGACGTCGGCCAGCTCGGCGGTGGCAGTGAGGAAGAGATCCTGGACCACCAGGAAGTCCAGCCCCCTGAGACGACGCTCCATCGCGTGGCGGTCCGCCTCTGATTGGAGCGGATTCTCCCCGATTATGTAAAGGGCGCGCAGAGCCCCGTTGTCCATCGCCTCGTGCATCAACGAGATGTGTTTCCCGGCCTTGGCCGGGATGGCGCCACCCCATGATTCCTCGAACTTGGCCCTGGCGACGGGATCTTCGACGTTCTGGAAGCCGGGCAGTTTGTTGGGTAGGGCGCCCATGTCACCGCCCCCTTGGACGTTGTTTTGGCCACGCACCGGCACCAATCCCGACCCGAACCGACCCACGTGACCGGTGAGGAGGGAGAGGTTGATCAACGCGAGGACGTTGTCGGTGGCGTTGTGATGCTCTGTTATTCCCAGTGTCCAGCACAGTTGAGCGGTCTTCGAAGACCCATAGGCATGTGCCAGTGAGCGAATCGCCTCTCCGGGGACACCCGTAATTTCTGCAGCATGGTCGATGGTGTAAGGCTGAACGGACTCGGCGTAGGCCTCGAACCCCTCGGTTGCGTGCTCGATGAATTGCTGGTCGTGCAGCCCGGCCTCGATGATTTCCCGGCCAACGGCGTTGGCCAGGGCGATGTCGGAGCCGACGTCGATGCCAAGCCACACGTCGGCCCATTGCGCCGAGCTGGTCCGCCGGGGGTCGACGGCGTACATCCTCGCCCCGTTGTTGATTCCCTTGAGGATGTGATGAAAGAAGATGGGGTGCGCCTCGCGCGCGTTGGAGCCCCACATGACGATGAGGTCGGTCTCCTCGATCTCCTTGTAGGAGCTGGTGCCGCCACCTGCTCCGAACACAGCCGCCAGACCGGCGACGGAAGGAGCGTGTCAGGTGCGGTTGCAGCTATCGATGTTGTTGCTCTCCATGACCATCCGCGCGAACTTCTGAGCGATGTAGTTCATCTCATTCGTTCCCTTGGAGCAGCTGAAAAGCCCAAATTCCTCGCCCTTGTAGGGGGCGAGGCCGCTGGCGATTCGATCGATCGCCTCGGGCATCGTGGCCGGTCTCAGCGAGCCATCGTCGCGAACGAGAGGGTGGGTAAGGCGGGCGTAGCTTTTCTTCACATTCACCTCCTCTCTGCGTCTCGATCGAGGGTACATCGCCAGGGAAGTCGGATACGGCCCCCGAACCTGGGATGTCAATTCACAGCCACTGGGCGCCGATAACCTGACCACCGATGTCTCGCCGATCCCTCATCGCCTGCCTGGCCGCGCTTCTCCTCGCGGCTTGCACCGCTACTGGGACCAGCGACACCTCCACGACATCCTCGGCCGGGTCTTCATCGACGACGACCGAGAGCTCTACGACAACCACCGTGGAGACGACGACCACGTCGACATTGCCCGAGCCCACCTGGACCGAGCTGCCTGGCGTCGACAGCCTGCCTCAGGAGGTCCAGGACGAGCTTCTCGGGCTCGTGCGCAAGGCTGAAGAGATTCGAGGCCTCCGCTTCCAGGAGCCACCGAACATCAAGGTCGTCTCCGACTCGGAGTTGGAGCAGCTTGTCCGTGATCAGGTGGCAGAGAGCGCGGACGACTTCCCGGCCGACGAGGCCCTCTACAAGCTCCTCGGTCTGCTGAATCAGGACATAGACCTCCAAGCGCTGTTCACAGACCTGTACGGCGAGCAGGTGGCGGGCTTCTATGACGGTGAGACGCAAGAGCTGGTCGTGCCGATGAGGTCGGAGGGCTTCACCCCGGTGCAGAGGACGACCCTCGTCCATGAGTTGACCCACGCCCTCACCGACCAACTCTTTGGGTTCGATGAGCCGTATCGGGCATTGATCGACGGGGACAAGCTCGATCAGGCCTCCGCCTATCAGGCCCTGATCGAGGGTGATGCCTCGCTGGCCGAGCTTCAGTACGTTCAAGGCTTCACCCAACGGGAATTGGGCGAGTTCTTCGCCGAGGCACTGGACGTCGACAGCTCCACTCTCGAGTCGGCACCCCAGTTCATCCAGGACTCGTTGCTCTTCCCATACGACTCGGGTCTTGCGTGGGTCCAGTCTGAGTACCTCCAAGGGGGGTGGCAGACGATCAACGACGCCTATTCACTGTTCTTGACATTGCCGGGCTCGACTGAGCAGATCATCACGCCCGACGACTATCAGCGTGACCTACCCCAGGCGATTCAGGGAAACCCGCCGACGCTGGCTGGTTACAACTTGGAGCGCGAGGCGGTGTGGGGGGAGCTCGGGTTCAGGATCATGCTGGATCAGGTGTTGGGGGAGGCCGATGGCATCAAGGCGGCCGACGGATGGGGTGGGGACTACTACGCCCAATGGTTCGACGGCCAGAACGCCGCCATCATGATCCTGGCCAAGGGCGACACGGAGCGGGATACCGAGGAGTTGCGCCAGGCTCTACTCGACTTCGCCTTGAAATCGGTGCCAGACGCGGCCTATGTCTGGGTAGAGGTGATCAATGGCGACGTGGTGTTCATTGCTGCCGACGAGCCGCCGGTGGGGGAGACGATTCTCGCCTCCTTGGGCGGCTGAGGCCCCTTCCGGACGGCGCCCGTTTCCCCTACCGTCGCCGGAGTGGAGACGATCAGGGTCGATTCGGGTGAGTGGTCGATCGAGGCTTCCTATGCGACTTCGTTTCGCCAGCGACTGGCCGGCGTCAGGCGCATCGGAAACCGGAGCCTCCTGATGCGTGGCGCCAGTGCCCACACATTTGGATTCAGAGGGCCAATCGACATCGTGGGAATCGACGATCACATGAGGGTGACAGCAACACTCCATCTGCCACCAAACCGGATTGCCATCGTCCCGGGAGCGCGCATGATCTTGGAGTTGGCCGCCGACACCCCGGTGCCGCGGCATGGCGACCTCCTGACTTTTACCCATGTCTGACACCGGCCTGCTCATTCTCTGCGCCACGCCCATCGGCAATCTCGGCGATATCTCAGAGCGTTTGAGCGAGGCCCTGTCAACGGTCGACGTCGTCTATGCAGAGGACACCAGGCGCACTGGCACCTTGCTCCAACATATTGGGACGCGGCCCAAGGTGAGGTCACTGTTCGTCGGAAACGAGCTAGACCGGATCGACGAGGTGCTGGCATCCCTCGAAGCCGGCCAGACCGTTGCCCTGGTCTCCGACGCGGGGATGCCCACTGTCTCCGACCCCGGGGCCGGGGTCGTGCGAGCCGCCCAGGCTGCGGGTCACCGTGTTTCGGTGATACCCGGTCCCAGTGCAGTCACAAGTGCGGTGGCGGTGGCCGGCTTCGGGGCCGACCGCTTCGTGTTCGAAGGCTTTCTGCCGCGGAAGGGCAAGGAGAGAGCGGATCGTCTCGATGCGATGGCCGCCGAGGATCGCCCGGTGGTTCTATTTGCCAGCCCCCACCGTGTCGCCCAGGATTTAGCCGATATAGCCGTCGTGGTGGGGCCCGATCGGGAAGTGGCCGTGACCAGGGAGTTGACCAAACTCCACGAGGAGATATGGATCGGTTCGCTCGGTGAGGCCGTCGAGGTCTGGTCCAATCGACAGGTTCGCGGCGAGATCACCCTCGTGGTGGCTCCCGGTCAGAAGTCGGAGATATCGCCGGACGCTGCCGTCGAAGAGGCTCGCGCTCTGATGGCGGGCGGTTCATCGCCCTCAGAGGCGGCGCGCAGAGTGGCGTCTGCAACGGGTGTGTCGAGAAGAAAGGTGTATCAGGCCCTGATCGAAGATCAGACCTGATCGAGGTCGGTCCAATTTCCCCGAATCGTGCACTTCCGTGTGGTCGCGCACCGATCGGCGATCAGCGCAACTGAGAACGACAAGAAGCGCAGAGACCCTTGCCTTTGAACGGGATCACCTTGACATTCGAGCCGCAAAAGGTGCAGGTGTCCGTCATCTTGCGCAGGACGATCGATCCTCCCTCGACCGAGATGAAGAGATGATCACCCTCTCGGATGTTGAAGAGACGTCGCGTCTCAGCAGGAATGACTATCCGCCCCAGATCGTCGATCTTCCTGGCGATTCCAGTTTCCATTAATCACCTCAGAGTCCCGCGGCGAGCCTACCCGCGAGCCGTCGGTCGGTGCCGGGTACCGTCCTGACTCATGGGATGGGTCGACACGCATTGTCATCTCCAATTAGATGAGAGGGACCCGATGCTTCTGTTGGGAAGAGCGGCCCACGTCGATTGGGTGGTGGTGCCCGGTGTCGACTTGGAGAGCTCACGGGCATCGCTAGACCTCGCCTCCCGCCATCCTGATCGCGTCCTTCCGACAGTTGGCTTGCACCCCCATGAGGCGGAGTCGTGGCCGGAACAGGAGAAAGGGATCGTGGAGTTGTCCCCTCTCGTCGCGGCCATCGGTGAGACGGGGCTCGACTACTACCGGGATCTGGCTCCGCGGGAGATGCAGAGATCATCCTTCAAACAGCAAATCGATCTCGCAATCGACCTCGGGAAGCCCCTGATCGTCCATTGCAGGGACGCCTTTGCGGATGTCTTCGATCTCCTCGAGGGTGCCGGGGCTGGTCCGAGCACGGTGCTGCATTGCTGGACCGGCGGCCCTCGATGGACGAGGCGATACCTGGACCTCGGAGTCACCTTCTCATTCGCCGGCCCTGTTGCCTTCGAGACGGGAGAAACCGTGAGATTCGGGGCCGCCGTGGTTCCGCCGGATAGGGCCATGGTCGAGACCGATACGCCCTATCTGGCTCCGCCTCCGCATCGTGGCGAGGCGAACGAGCCGGGCTGGGTCTCACTGGTGGGCTCCGCCTTGGCAGAGGTTTGGGGGTTGGACGCCGGAGAGGTGGCGAGTGTGACATCCGAAACGGCTGCAAGGGTATTTGGCCGATGACGGCGCAGAACCGCACCCAGATCACCGAGCTGCTCGAGCGTCACGGCTTGACGCCTGCCCATCGTCTGGGCCAGCACTTTCTGGCAGACGCCAACATCACCCGCAAACTGGTGAGGCTGGCCGAGGTGGGGGAGGGCGATCTCGTGGTCGAGGTCGGGGCAGGCACTGGCACCCTGACCAGGGTCCTGGGGGAGACCGGTGCCACGGTGGTTGCATTCGAGATCGACGCTCGGCTCGGACCAATCCTCGAGGAGGTCACCGACGGGCTGCCAGTCGAGGTCAGGCTCGAGGATGCCACAAAGGTCGACCTTGGCTCCAGCCTGCACGGAGGGCCGTGGACGATGGTCTCCAACTTGCCCTACAACGTCGGTACGCCTCTACTGCTCGATTCGCTGCGCCACGTGCCCCAGCTGAGGCGATTCGTGGTGATGGTTCAACGGGAGGTGGCAGAGCGTCTGGTGGCCCACCCAGGCGATCCCGCCTACGGGTTGCCTTCGGTGGTGACAGGGATCCACGCCAAGAGCAGGTTGGTCATGACGGTTCCCCCTCAGGTCTTCGTGCCCCCACCAAAAGTGGGCTCGGCAGTCGTCATCCTCGAAAGGGTCGACGCCCCACCCAACGCGGAGCGGGCGGTGGAGCTTGCCGCCACCGCGTTCAACCAGAGACGAAAGATGATCAAGACCTCGATAGCCGAATCATTCGACGATGCCGAGGCGGCCATCGGCCAGGCAGGGCTGAGCTCATCTGCGAGGGCTGAGGAGCTCTCTCCTTTGGACTTCCTCCGACTGGCTGCGGTGTGAGTCGGTACCTCGCACCGGCCAAAGTGAACCTGGCGCTTCATATCTCGTCACCACGGGACGACGGCTATCACCCGATCGAGTCGCTCATTCAGACTTTGGACCTGCTCGACCTGCTCGAGGTGTCGGCGGCCGATGAGGACCGGCTCGAAATAGCGGGTGACTCCGAGATCGAACCGGAAGACAACCTGGTGACGCGGGCTCTCAAGTTGGTGAGACAGGACACCGAGGTCGCTCCGATCCGATTCCGCTTGGAGAAGGTGATCCCGATCGAGGCGGGCCTCGGAGGCGGCAGCTCGGATGCTGCCGCAGCCTTGGTGGCTGTAGTGGATCTCGCACGTCTCTCGTCGGATCTCCCGGGCCGGCTGGCACCCGCTCTGGGTGCCGATGTGCCCTTTTTTCTCGAAGGAGGAACTCGGATGGTGACTGGGGTCGGTGAGATTCTGGAAGAGGTGCCGGCCCTGACCGACTTTGCGATTGCCCTGGCAGTGCCTGACTTTGGTTTGTCCACTTCGGCCGTCTATCGACGGTGGGACGAGATGGAGGGGCCAATCGGAGAAGAAATCGCACTGACGCGGCTGCCGCCTTCGCTTCGTGACGGGATACCGATACGAAACGACCTGCAACCAGCCGCCCTCGATCTCGAGCCCAGGTTGGGGGACTTCATGGCCGATCTACGCAGCCAGTGGGGTGCCCCGGTGATGATGAGCGGTTCCGGATCCGCATGCTTCTCCCTGTTCGCCACCACCGAGGAGGCTGCCGACGCGGGTCGGGCCATGTCCGGTCAATGCCGGTTCTCGGGTGGTGTCTCACTGCGGGACAGCGGTGTTGGTCGGGAGTAGCCGGGCGTAGGGGTGGGTGGCACCGTGGTTGTTGGGGTCCTGCCGGAGGGGGTTGAGCGCGTCGATCATTGACCTGTTGGCACGCCCGTATTGGGGGGTGGTGTGATCGGTGGCACCGTGGTTGTTGGGGTCCTGCCGGAGGGGGTTGAGCGCGTCGATCATTGACCTGTTGGCACGCCCGTATTGGGGGGTGGTGTGATCGGTGGCACCGTGGTTGTTGGGGTCCTGCCGGAGGGGGTTGAGCGCGTCGATCATTGACCTGTTGGCACGCCCGTATTGGGGGGTGGTGTGATCGGTGGCACCGTGGTTGTTGGGGTCCTGCCGGAGGGGGTTGAGCGCGTCGATCATTAACCTGTTGGCACGCCCGTATTGGGGGGTGGTGTGATCGGTGGCACCGTGGTTGTTGGGGTCCTGCCGGAGGGGGTTGAGCGCGTCGATCATTAACCTGTTGGCACGCCCGTATTGGGGGGTGGTGTAATCGGTAGCACAGCAGGTTTTGGTCCTGCCGGAGCGGGTTCGAGTCCTGCCCCCCCAGCGTCAGCCACCGGAAGGGTCAATTCTTGGCTACCCATGTGATCGTCCTCGCCGCAGGCGAGGGGAAGAGAATGAAGTCAGACATTCCCAAAGTGGCTCATCTCGCCGCGGGCCGCCCCCTCATCGGATGGGTGCTGGAGGCGGTGCAGCCCCTCGAACCGGCCAATGTGGTCGTGGTGATTGGTCACAAGTCGGATCAAGTTCGTCCCATGCTCGGTGCCGGCGATCGGGTCGCCATTCAAGAGGAGCAGATGGGAACCGGTCACGCCACCCAAATCGGTCTTGACGCGCTCACCGACGTGGCCCCCGATGACAGCATCCTCGTTGTCTACGGGGATATGCCCTTGATGACCTCGCGTCTGATCTCCAAGCTCGCCGATCGCGACGACGAGGTCGCGGCCCGCATGGTCACCACCGTCCTCTCCGACCCCACCGGTTACGGCAGGGTTATCCGCGACGACCGGGGCCTCGTCGTCGAAGTCGTCGAAGAGCGTGACTGCAGTGATGACCAACGCTTGGTTCAGGAGATCAACGCCGGGGCGTATGCGTTCCGGGCCAAGGATCTCATCGATGCACTCGGTCGGATCTCGAACGAGAATGCGCAAGGCGAGTACTACCTGACCGATGTGGTTGGGATACTGGTGGGGGACGGTCAGCGACTGGAGCCCGTGGAAGCATCACCCGAGGAGGTGGTCGGTATCAACTCCCAGGATCAGCTCTCGGATGCAACGAGGCTGTTACATGCACGCACGAGCCAGCGGCTCATGGACTCAGGGGTGTGGATCCTCGATCCCGAGCGCACCTATATCGACGAGACGGTGATCGTCGGGTCCGGCGCCAAGATCTACCCAGGGGTTCACCTGGAGGGAGAGACCGAGGTTGGGCCCGGGGCGCAGGTGGGTCCCGACGTCTACGCCATCGACTCCAAGATTGGGGCTGGGTCGACGGTTTGGTACGCGGTGCTGCGCCAGGCCGTGGTGGGAGAAGAGTGCGAAGTGGGGCCTTATGCCTCATTGAGGAAGGGAACCGTGCTCCGGGATCGCTCCAAGGTGGGGACTTTCGTCGAGACCAAGAACACAACCCTGGGGGAGGGGGCGAAGGCGCCCCATCTCTCTTATCTCGGAGATGCCACCGTTGGGGCTCGCTCCAACATCGGCGCAGGCTCGATCACCTGCAACTACGACGGCTATGAGAAACATCGGACTGAGATTGGTGAAGGAGCCTTTATCGGCTCGGACACCATGCTCGTGGCACCGCTGAAGATCGGAGATGGGGCCGTGACCGGGGCCGGCTCAGTGATCACCGATGACGTGTCCGACGGGGCCTTGGCCTTGGAGCGCAGCGAGCAGCGCGAAATACCCGGCTACTCTCAACGGCGAGCAGAGAGGCAGGCCAAGACGGAAGCCGAGGACTGAGTTTGGACATCGTCTCGCGCAATCGACTGATGCTGTTCACAGGCGGCGCCAACGTGGAGCTAGCCGACGAGGTTGGTGAATTCCTCGGTGTTGCCCTCGGCGAGCTCGAACGATCGCGTTTCGCCAACGGCGAGATCTATGTGCGTCCGGCCGAGAGCGTTCGCGGCGCCGACTGCTATGTCATGCAGAGCCACTGCGAGCCCATGAACGACAATCTCATGGAACAGCTCATCACGATCGATGCGCTGAAGCGGGCTTCGGCTCGCCGGATCACTGCGGTCATGCCCTTCTTCGGGTACTCACGGCAAGACAAGAAGGTTCGACCCCGGGAGCCAATCACCGCCCGTTTGGTCGGGGACCTGTTCATGACTGCCGGTGCCGATCGTTTGGTCTCGGTCGATCTGCACACCGGTCAGCTCCAGGGCTTCATCCACAAACCGTTCGACCACCTGACTGCCCTTCCGATCATCACCGACTATCTGGCCGACAAGCTCGACGGTCCGGTGACCGTCCTGTCACCGGACGCTGGTGGTGTGAAGCGCGCCGAGCGCTATGCCCGCTTCCTCGGGGCATCCGTGGCCTTCGTCTACAAGAGGCGCGACCCAACGCAGCACAACGTGTCGACTGCCCTCGAGATGGCCGGCTCGGTGGCGGGCCGCAACGTCGTGATCGTCGACGACATCATCGACACCGCCGGCACAGTCACCAACGCCGCCGAGATGGTTCGAGAACAGGGTGCGACGAGCGTTCGGATAGCGGCCACCCATGGGGTGTTCTCCGAGCCGGCAATAGACCGTCTCAAAAATGCAGCGGTCGAGGAAGTGATCGTCACCAACACCCTCCCGGTCTCAGCCGAGGCGAGGGAGTTGGACAAGGTGCAGGTCCTCTCGATCGCCCCGATCCTGGCCGAGACGCTCCAGGCAATCTTCATGGACTCGTCGGTCTCCGAGATCTTCCTCGGCGAGAACGCATAGGAGCCCTTCGGCTCGCCTTGCGCCCGTAGTTCCTACACTCCGGAAGCTGTGACCGCCCGCCATCGTGAACCCACTCCACCCGCACAGGCCAGGTTGCGCGCCCTTGTCGTGGTGCTGGTACTCATCTTCTTCATCTCCTTCTTCTTTCTGAGAGGGTCCGGCACTCCCAGCACCGACGAGACGACCATCCCACAAGCGGGGGAAACCACCACCACGGTGCCCGGCAGCACCGGGTCGACGGACGGCGGCACCACCACCACCTCGGGGGACGGCAGCAGCACGACGGTCAGCGATCTGTCGCCGCTCAAGTCCGTCCACGCCGAGAGGATCGGCGAGGGATTCGACCAGGGAACGGTCGTTACCGCTCCCGCCGGGGATGACCGGCTGTTCATCACGGAGCGGATCGGGGTCATCGAGGTCCGTCAGGCCGATGGACAGACGAGTCTTTTCCTCGATCTCACCGACCGGGTGTTGGCCGGGGGCATCGAACAGGGCCTGTTGGGGCTGGTCTTCCACCCCGACTACGCCAACAACGGTCGCTTCTTCGTCTACTACACCGACAAGGGAGGCAGACGTCAGCTATCGGAGTTTCATGTGTCGGTGTCGGACCCCAACATCGCCTCTTCGGACACAGAGAAAGTCCTCATCGAGTTGGAGCAGCCCCCCAACTCGGTCGACATCCGGCACTACGCCGGGCAGCTCAATTTCGGTCCCGACGGTTACCTGTGGTTCTCGATGGGTGACGGCGCCGACTCCAGGGCGCAGGCACAGGACCCCAACACGCTGTTTGGCACAGTGGATCGGATCGACGTCAACACTGGCGATCCCTACACGGTGCCGACCGACAACCCGTTCGTCGACGGTGGAGGCGCCCCTGAGGTGTGGGCCTACGGTCTGCGCAACCCTTGGCGATTCTCGATCGATGCCACTGATGGGTTGATCTACATCGCCGATGTTGGTCACGCCGACCAGGAAGAGGTCGATGTCCTTCCCATCGACGAAGGTGGTGGCTACAACCTGGGATGGTCGGACATGGAAGGAACCAGGTGCTTCCACAAGACCGACTGCGATCCGGCCGACTACACCTCACCGGCCATCACCTATAGCCATGACGAGGGGTGTGCCATCACCGGCGGCTACGTCTATCGGGGCAGCGAGATCCCGGAGTTGACCGGCACCTACTTCTACAGCGACTGGTGCTCGGAGTGGATTCGATCATTCGATTTCGTCGACGGCCAGGTGACCAACGAAATGGACTGGACCGATGAGATGGGGCAGTTGGGCCAGATCAACAGCTTTGGCATCGGCGGTGACGGGGAGCTCTACTTCGTGACCTATGACGGGATCCTCGCCAAGGTCGTGGCCGATCGCTAAGGATTCGATGGCATCAGGATGGTCTCGCCCGGGTAGATGAGATCGGGGTCTCCCGAGCGGATCCGAGACTGGTTCTCCTCGATGACGCGCCGCCAGTAGGGCGAGACCTCCCCATTCGAAACCTCCCGTCCCCAGAGGCCCTCGAGGTGTGCCTTGCTCATCTTCCAGAGGTGGTCACCATCGAGCACGGTTACCTCGACTGTCGTGACAGGAGGATCCATGTCGATGGGGAGCGGCATGCCGTTGCCCGCTGGTTGAGCGGTGGCCGTGGCCGCGATGCCGATCAGCCCCAGAGAGAACACAGTGGCCACCACTCCTCTTCCTTTCCCCATGGTCCCGAACATACGAGCGGGGAGCCAGGGTGGGAAGAGGGTTACGATGGCCGAAAGGCAAGTCAGGAGCCCCGAATGAAAGTCCGGATTGGTGTCGCCGAGACCAACAAGATCGTGGAGTTGGAGGTTGACGACGTCGAGGAATTCAAGAAGGAGATCGAGGACAGCCTGGCAGCCGGTGGGATGGCATGGTTCACCGACACCAAGGGCCACAAGGTGGGTCTCTCCTCGCGGGCCATCGCCTACGTCGAGATCGAATCAGACGAGGATGGCCGCTCCATCGGCTTCGCCCCAGCCGTTTGATGTCGTAGGGATACCGTCTGGTCGGGTCGTCAGGCTAGGCGGCGGCGGCGCTCGGCCAGCCAGCGCTTCCTGAGACGGCGACGATCATCGTCGGCGTAGCCGCCCCAGACGCCGGACTCTTGATTGGTTTCGAGGGCGTACTGAAGGCAATCCTCCTGAACCGGGCAGGTGGAGCAAATGGCGACGGCGGCCTCGATCTGGTCGATGGCGGGGCCGGTGGTGCCGATGGGGAAGAACAGAGTGGGCTCCGAGTCCCGGCAGGCAGCCAGGTCACGCCAGTCTGTCGTGATGGTGGTAAGCAAGGCAGTTCCTAACTTTGTGATCTTTTTCACAAGCATCCTCATCAGCAAGATGACGAGGACGGTGGGTTTTTCGAAGACGAACGATAACGGCAGGATTCCCTGCTGTAAATGGTTTTCTTGAGGAGATTCGTATGTTCGACAAGCCACGAGTGGTGGGACACCGCGGTTGGCCTACCCGATTTCCGGACAACACTCTGGCCGGTTTCCTCGCTGCCGCCTCTGTCGCGGATGCCGTAGAGACCGATATCAGGCGCAGTGGCGACGGGAAGCTCGTCCTCTCCCATGATCCCACGATCGGCGGGCTAGTCGTGGCAGTCACCCCATGGCGCGAGTTGGATGAGCTGGATCTCGGGGAGGGCCACCACCCGACCCTTCTCGACGAGGCCATGTCGGCGCTGCCGGACACGCCGATGCAACTCGAGATCAAGAACCTCCCGTTTCAACCGGGTTTCGAGCCCGACCATCGTCTTGCGTTGGAAACGGCTGAACGTGCCCGCCCCGCCGATCTCATCACCTCGTTCAGCTGGCCAACGGTGGACGCCGTCAAGAGAGTCTTTCCGGAAGCAAGGACCGGGATCTGCGTCACCGGGGACGGGGATCTGGCCGATGCCGTCCGACACTGTTTCGACGTAGGTCACCGCGCCGTGGTCGCTTCGATCGATCTGCCAATCACGGCCATGGCCGCAGCCGTCGAGCAAGGTATCGAGGTCTATCCGTGGGTGGTTGGCCAACAGGGGCCGGTCGACGAGTTGGCGGCCATTGGGGTGTCAGGCATGATTACCGACGATCCTGATGTGATCAGATCGATGCTGCGGAGGAAGAGATGACACTCGAGGCCGAGCTCGCCGACGAGCTCAAAGATGCAATGAGGGCCAAAGACGCCCCGAAGCGCGATGTGATCCGACAGATCGTCACAGAGATTTCCCAGGCCAAGAGCCAACCCGGATTCGAAGGCGATGTCGACGATGACCTTTATCTACAGGTCATTTCCTCCTATGTGAAGAAGATGGACAAGTCACGAAGGGAATACCTCGATCTCGGGGATCGGGGAGCGGCCATGGCCGAGAAGCTCCAATACGAGATCGACTACCTATCACGGTGGCTCCCACGGAAGATGGACGAGGACTCCACCAGGGCATTGGTGCGCGATGCCATCGACCAGCTGGGAGCGGCCAGTGACGAGAAGGCTGGAGGGAGAGTGACGGGCCACGTGATGAAGAGTCATGGTGCAGTCTTGGATGGCGCCATGGTCAACCGAATCGTGCGAGAGGAACTGGCCGGCGGTTGAGCATCCCCGACTACGAGCCGATGCTGGCAACCAGTTGGGAACGGCCTTCGACGACCCGGACTGGTGGTTTGAGGTCAAATGGGATGGCTATCGAGCCATCCTCTCTTCATCGAAGGGGCGGGTGAAGGCGAGGTCGAGGAGAGGTCTGGACCTGCTCGGGCCCTTTCCCGAGCTTGGCGGCTTGGTCCTTCCCGACCGTGTCGCCATCGACGGTGAGGTGGTGGCCTTCGACGAAGAGGGACGTCCCTCGTTCTCCCGTCTCCAACAGCGGACCGGATTCGGGGGTCATCGAACCGATGCACCAGGTGCGGGTGAACCTCGTCGCCTTCGATCTGCTCTACCGGGGTCGAGGACATCACTCGGTGGCCCTATGAGGACCGTCGGGATGCGTTGTTCGAGCTCGATCTTCCCGGCCCGTGGTCGTCCCCGAGGCGACCCGCGGCGCCGGCGATGCCTTGTTCGAGGTGGCCAAGGAAAGCGGGCTCGAGGGAGTGGTGGGCAAAGCGGGCCGGTTCGATCTACCTCCCTGGCCGAAGATCACCCGATTGGCGAAAGACCGCGGTGAGACGTCGGCTGCGGGCCGTGGTCGGTGGGTATCTCCCGGGGAGGGGAGCGGGCACGACACTTTCGGGTCGGTGCTGGTGGGGATCAATGACCCTGATGGCCTGCGTTGGATCGCCGCCGTCGGTTCCGGATTCGACCAGGGCTCCTTGGTGGCTTTCAGCTCCGCTCTGCGTCAGCTGGAGCGCGCTTCATCGCCGTTCCACAATCCCGTGGTGACTCCCGGTCCGGGCAAGCCGGTTTGGGTCGACCCGGGTCTGGTCGTCGAGGTCGAGTACAAAGAGTGGACTGCCGACCAGCATCTCCGAGCCCCGGTGTACAAGGGACTGGTCATGGCCGACCCCGAATCCGTCACCTGGGACGAAGAGGGACCGGGCTAACCTGCAGCGGCCTGCTTGCCTTCTGCGCATCGAAACGCTGGCTCCCGAGGGCCGTCGAATGTTTGCGGAGCGTCAATCCCCGAACAGCACATCGGCCGGCGGGGTCTGAGGGCATGCCTCGAACAGTCCCTGACGCTTGCCCTCCGTCATCGCGTCAACGAGGTAGATGATGTCCGTATAAGGCATCCACTCCGATTCGGTTCCATAAGACTCGACGTATGTGCCAAGGCTCGGAGGGTCGAATCCGGAGTAGCCCTCGGTTTCGAGACATGGCATCAACCACTCTGTGTAGTAGTCATATAGACGACCCAACTCCTCATCATCGAGGACACCGCTGTATGAATCGTCCAGGGGATACAACGCTGTACATATCGCATCTTCCTCTTGAACCCGCTGCTGCTGCTCCTCGGGTATCCCTTGAAAGTAGAGACTGGAACCGTCTGCCCCGATCGTCACATCAATGCCACGATGTTGAAGACACGCACCTCTGATAAAGCCCACCTCGTCTGGGCTGACACTGCGAATCGGCTCGATCTCCTCATCGAGCACGAATAACCCTTCGTCTCGCTCAGAATCCACGACACCCGCCACCCGAGATGTGACCGTCGACACCGTGGTCGTCGTCGAAACGGCCCGGCCATCCGGGGTGTCGGAAGTCTCGGAACTCGCCGTTTTACTCGTGCAGGTCCCCGTGACCAGCACTAACACGGCTGCAATCAGATTCCTGCTCCCGATCACCCGTATGAAACGCAATATGCCGTTGTCAGGGTGTAGTTCATCGTCAGATCAGACACGACCTTCCACGTCGTCGAATGCAACCCGCTGTGCGTGTAGCGATATTGCGGGCTCGTATTTGTAAAGTGCCCGATCTGAGTGGAGTACGGGGCGAAGTGGTAAACGTCCTGGGTCGCATAGGACCTCACCATCACCCATTGATTGCCGCAATTGAGGGAGCCGTCGTCTTGCAGAGCGAGGGCAGGCGCCGCGAACACCGCCAGCATCGTTGCAACGGCAGCAACCATGACCACAATTCTCCTTCTCATCCGTTGTCTCCTTGGGCTGTGTCCCAGCCCTACCCCATATGAGGCCTACACCCCTGTCTACTATTTGTCAAACCTCGATTTTCGCGTTCTTCCATGGCTTGTTCACGGAACTCGAAGCACTCGGACCGGGTCACGGAATGCCGCGACCACCGCCGGAGGTATCGATGCTCCGATGGTGGCGAGGACGGCGAGAATCGCAATCGCAACTGTGAACCGAAGGTCGGCATGGCCGCCGGTTAGCCGGTAAACGATGATCGAACCGGCGACCGTCCCAACCAAGGCTCCAATGAGCGCAACCACCGAATATTGGACCGCAACGAGGCGGTGATGGTGGCTCTCCCGGCTCCGAGAGCGCGGCGGCGTCCGAAGTCCTGACGGCGCAGGGTCACTGACCCGTAGACGACTAGTGCGGTGAGCAGCAGCGAGGCGGCGAGGGTGGCGAGTATCAGGTTGCGTCCGAAATGTCCCAGTTCGCCGGCGACGGCGGCGCGTAGTTGGGCGAGGGTCTCGGAGGTTTCGAATCGGACGCCGGTCGGGTCCTGGGCTCCTAGGACAGCCGCTATCGCCGGAGTGAGTGTCGCCACCTTCTCGGGGCTGTCGGCGAGGACATGGACCGACCGGAGGGTGGCGACGTCGGCGACTCCTGGATCGGGGGCGAGGAGGATGGTGGGGTTGAGGAAGGTGAGCGGGTCGGATGCATCGAAGCCTCCCACGACGGGCGCCTGGTCATCGTCGAGGTCGATCCCGCCCACCGGATGGGCCAACCCGAGAGTGGTTTGTGCGGCGGGGCCGACTAGCGCCTCACCCGGTTCGGGCAGACGGCCATTGACGGAGATCACATCGGGCAGCTCCCCCCAGACGACCCGGGTTGCTACCGGGGTGCCTCCCCGGCCGAGTTGGGAGTTGCGGCTGTCGATGGCGAAACCGAAACCGACCACCCATTCCACACCTGACAGTTCGGCAACCCGGTCGACTGCGGTCACTGGAATGTTGGCGGTGCCCTGGTCGTCGACGGCGGTGATGGTGCGGGTTCCTGCTTCGTCGATCCGGGCCAACACGTCCTGTTCCGCCCGGACTGTTTGCCCGGTGGTGGCCAGAATCACGGCACAGACCGCGGCAACGATCAGCCCGACCATGACCGAAGCGACCGGGGACGACCAGGCGATCCGAACCCCCTCGGAGATGAGGCCACCGAGACCTATCCCGCGGTGTTGGGAATGCTTAGAGGGCACAGACCGCTCCCGCCCGTTCCGCAACGGTGGGATCGTGGGAGGCGACGATCACTGTCGCCCCTGCTGTGGCCTCTTCGCTCAACGCGTCCAAAACGACCCTGGCGCTGGTCTCGTCGAGATTCCCGGTCGGCTCGTCGGCGAGGATGATCGATGGACCTTTCACCAGAGCCCGGCACAGTCCGACTCGCTGCGCCTGGCCTCCCGACACTTCTCCCGGCTTGTGGTCGTCACGCAACTGGACTCCGAACCGGTCGAGCAGCTGGCGGGCACGAGGCTCCGCCTGGCGGCGACTCAAACCGGCGTAGAGGCCGCCTTCGACCACGTTGTCCAACACCGACCGGGTCGAATCCAAAGCGGCGTCCTGGAACACGAACCCGATCCTCTCCGACCTGAGCAGGGAGCGCTCCCGATCGGAGAGATCTGTAGCCGCCACACCATCCAAACTGATCCCGCCATCGGAGGGAGACAGGAGCAGACCGAGCAGATACAGCAAGGTCGATTTGCCTCGCCCGGACCGACCGGTCACCACCGAGAACACACCGGCATCGAACTCGTGGGTAAGCCCATCAAAAATCTCCTCGCCACCGGCCCGATAGTGAAACCGGAGGTCGGAGACACCGATCACGGCGACTCCTCGACAGGGAGCAGAATCACATCCCCCGCCGTCACACCCTCCACAACCGCCAACCCGTCCGCCACTTCCAGCACCGTCACCCCGACCAGTTCCCCATCCACCATCCGTACGGAAGCAGACCCATCCGGGTTGGTGACCACCCCCGCCACCGGGACCACCGGTCCTTCCGTTTCCGGCACCACCACGATCTCGGTGGAAAAACTGGTCTCGCCGATCAACGGCACCGTCTGGGCACAGTCAGACCCGCAAACCGAACCGCCATCGACACCCTCCAACACCAGCAGCAACTGGCCGCGGAGCTCGTCCTCGACTGCCTCGACGATCCGACCCGGCCACACCCCGCCGTCGTAGGTGACAAACACGTCGGCAGAAAGCGGGACCAGAGAACGCTGCTCCGGGGACAACGGGATTTTGAACGCGGGGTCTCCTACCAGCTCCCTCACCACAACCTCGCCACCAACCAGCGGTACCCCCACCATCACGTCTTCGGTCAACACCACCCGGGCCGGCAGCGAACCGACAAACACCACATCACCACGCCGGACCACACCATCATCGTTCAGCCCCAGCGAGTCCTGCCAGTCCCTCACCGCAGCCCGCACCGCCGACCCGAAATCACCGTCGATCTCCCCCTCATAGAACCCGAGAGTGGTCAACAACTGCTGGAGTTGGACGACATCGGGCCCATTAACCTTGAGACCAAGGTCACGAAACATAGGAGTGTCCCCCAGGGCCACCACCACCGGGCGAAGGTCGACCGCATAGAGGATATCCCCCGCGGACACCTCATCACCCGGGGAGATTTCAACCGATGTGACCACACCAGAAGAAGCATTGCGCGCCAGATCCCGGAACTGCCACGACGCCACAGAAGCAAACCGCAGGGACCGACCCACCGTCCCATCCACCACCGTGTACTCAACCGGCACCGGCTCACCCAACGGATCCTCCGGCGGCTCCAACGAAACCGACGCGGCCCACCAGCCAGCCGCCACCAGACCAGCAGCCACCACGATCGCAAGAACCGTCTTACCGAGTCGGCCCACCCGAACAGGCTAGAGCAAATTTCGCGAGCTGGCCCGAAGCCGCGACTTGATCCTCAACCAGTCCAACGAAGCCACAGCGGCTTAACTTCCGAAGAGCTCATCTACCGGTGGTCCTTGAGGGCAAGCTTCCTGGAGGGCGTACCACGCGCCCGTCCGCAGTTGGTCGGTATTCAAGTCTCGATACGGAGACCAGCCCTCTGTGTCATAGGTGTCGATGAACACGTCGAGCGAAGGGGGATCGAAGTTGGTGTAGCCCTCTGCCTCCAGACAAGGAATCGACTCGTTCACGAACCAGTCGTAGAGAAACGTCAGCTGTTCGACCGTCAACGGCTGCCGGTACTTCGGATCCACCGGAAACATGCGCCCACATAATTCGTCATCGGCCTGCATCTCTGACTGCTGAGCATTCCCCACGTTGGGATACTTGATCCCCCCATCGGGAGTGGTGGTGACCGGCCACCCATGGTCGGTCAAACACTGCGCCAGGACCACGGTCCACTCGTCGGGATGGATGAATCTGACGAAATCCGCAGTTGTGGTCACCGTGACTTCAACGGGCGCGGTGCTGGTTGTGGTCTCGGTGGTGGTGGTGGCGGTGGTCGACGGCTCATCGACTCCCCTCGTGGTCGAGGTCGCCTCGCCTCCAGAGCCTGCGTCGGTGCAAGCCACGAGCAAGACTGCAACAAGGAAGACGACAGCGGTCAGACTGGCCACCGTTCCACGACGCCCGAGACTCTTGATCAGCGCTCGATCCGGAGATTCGGTCACCTGGGTGTCCTTGGCTAGCCGGCCTTCTTTGCCTTGGTGGCCTCGACCGATGCCTTGAGGGCGTCGAGCAAGTCCACCACCTTGGTCGGCTCGGGTGAGGCAACCGCCACGATCTCCTCGCCCGCAACCTTCTTGGCCGCCAGCTCCTCGACCGCCTCGCGGGTCCGGTCCACGTACTCGTCTTCGGCAAAGGGTCGCGTCAGGTTGTCGATCAGTGACCCGGCCATCTCGATCTCCTCGGGCCGTATCTCCACGTTGGCGTCCAATTCCTCGAACTCGGCGTTGCGAAGCTCGTCGGGCCAATACATGGTCTCCATGACGATCACCCCATCCTGGGCGCGCAAGGTGGCCAGCTGCTGCTTCTCCCGTATCGAGACCTTGGCGATGCCGACCCGGCCCTTCTCCCTCAGCGCTTCCTCCAGGATCTTGTATGCCTTGATCCCGGTCTTCTCGGGCGCCAGGTAGTACGAGGACTTGTAGTACATCGGGTCGATCTCGGACTCGTCCACGAATTGGACGACATCGACCAGTTTGTTCCCGTCCGGGTGGACTGACTCCAGCTCCTCGTCGGTGAACACGACATAGCGGTCTTTCTCGAACTCATAACCGCGGACGATGTCGTCCCACACTACTTCCTCGCCGTCTGCTTCGGCGACTCGCTTGTAGCGAATCGGCGAGTGGTCGGTCTTCCTCAGTTGTTTGAACTTGGGCGTCTTGTTGTCGGTTGCGGTGTAGAGGCCAACCGGGATGGTGACCAGACCGAAGTTGATGGCGCCCTTCCAGATCGCACGTGGCATGACCCGGATTCTATGTGACCCCTGGGACCAAAACTCACGAGACCTCCGGCAAGCCGGCTCTCACGAACATGAGTAGGCTCTATTTCAACAGTTGTTGAATGTTGTGGGCTGCCGCAGAAGGAGGGATCGGATCGTGTGGGCGATGATCGTCAAGGAGTTCAGACAGGTTCGCCGCGATCGGAGGACTCTGGCCATGATGATCCTGATGCCGCTGGTGCTCCTGGTGGTCTTTGGCTATGCCGCCAGCTTCGACGTCACCGACATCAAAGTGATGGTGGTCGGCTCCGGTGCCGACCAGGCCGCCGATTTGTTGCCGTCGCCGTTCGTCGTCGACACGGTCGACACGAGCGGCAGTCGGACGGATTTGGAGGATGCACTCCGGCGCGGTGAGGTGGAGGTCGGCATCTTCGCCGATCCCTCCAATCGTCTGGCTCTGATCGATGGCTCGGAGTTGTTCTCGGCGAGGGCAGCCGTCCAGGCTCTAACCGCAATGTCCTCCCAGATCCCGGATGGGATCGAAACCGAGGTCCTCTACAACCCCGATCTGGACACCTCAGCGATCTTGGTCCCAGGTCTCGCTGGTCTGATCCTGCTGTTCATCGGGACGGTGATAACCAGCCTTGGCGTGGTTCGTGAACGCCAGGCAGGGACTCTCGAGCAGCTGGCGGTCATGCCATTGAAGCCAAGGGACGTCTTCATCGGCAAGATCGCGCCGTACTTCTTGGTGGCGGCGCTGGACTTGGTGATAGTCCTCCTGATGGGAGGGCTGCTCTTCAACGTGCCATTTGCCGGTTCGCCATGGACGATGATCCTCGGCTCGCTCCTGTTCCTCTTCGTCACGCTCGGTCTCGGCGTACTCATCTCGAGTGTGTCTGAGAACCAGGGCCAGGCCATCCAATTGGCATTGATGACGCTGCTGCCACAGGTCCTGTTGTCGGGGATCATCTTCCCCCTCGACTCGATGGCGGCGGGCGTCAGATGGATCGGCTACATCTTGCCGCTCACTTACTTCAACTTGATCGCCAAGGGTGTCATGGTGCGTGGTGCGGCCATTACCGAGCTGTGGTTCCCCTTCGGATTGCTTGCACTACTCGGGGTGGTTGTATTCACGCTGGCGGTGGTCCGATTCAGACGAGACCTCGCCGCGGCTGAGACCAGAACGCGCCACGCAGGGGCCGCGGCGTGAGCTGGGGGCTCGAATCGGTATCTGTGACCCTCGGTCGTCGTCGCGCCCTCGACGCAGTGAACCTTGACATCGAATTGGGTGAGGTGGCCGTCGTCGTAGGTGGAGATGGGGCCGGTAAGACCACGCTGGGACGGGTGTTGGCCCGACTCGTTGCCGTCGATAGCGGGTCGGTCCACCTTCCCACGCGTGACAAGGTGGGCTATCAGCCGGCGGCTTCAGGGACCTGGCCCGATCTGACTGTCCAGGAAAACCTCGAATTCGTCGCTTCGGCATTCGGGAAGGCCCCTGCCCGTTCTCGCATCGACACTCTGCTCCAGATGACGCACCTGGTGGAGGCACGTGGTCGGTTGGCTGCCGCCTTGTCCGGCGGGATGCGGCAGAAGCTCGGCGTCGCGATGGCCCTTCTCGCCGAGCCGGAGCTGCTGGTCCTGGACGAGCCCACAACCGGGGTCGATCCGGTGAGTCGGGCCGAACTGTGGCGGCTGATCTCAAAGGCCGCAGCAGACGGATCAGCGGTGGTGATGACCACCACTTACATCGACGAGGCGGAGCGGGCTAGCCGCATACTCGCCTTGGATGATGGCAGGGCTCTCTACTCGGGAAAGCCCGATCAAATCGGTTCGGTCGTGACCGGGACGATCTGGGGGAGCGACAAAGAAGTTGATTGGGCGGTTCGTTGGAGACGTGGGCGTGAGTGGCGCTTCTGGTCGTCAGGTGAAGCGCCCCCTGCCGCCCATCGGATCGAACCAGACCTCACCGACGAACTCATCGCCGCCTCCTTCATCGAGGTGCAGCCCAAGTGACCGTCCTCGCCGAGAGCAGGGATCTGGTCAAGAGGTTCGGTGATTTCACTGCTGTTGATCACGTGTCCCTGACCGTCAGCGACGGTGAGGTGGTCGGGCTTCTCGGCGCCAATGGGGCCGGGAAGACCACGTGGATCAGGTGTCTTCTCGGTCTCACCGCTCCGACTACCGGCGATGTGGAGCTGTTCGGCTTTCCCCCGTCGAGGAGCCGACTGAGGCGGATTGGGTATGTCCCCCAAGGGCTCGGTCTCTACACCGACCTGACGGTGGGGGAGAACCTCGGATTTCGCTCTCGCATCTATGGGGTGAGCTCGCCCCAGCTTCCCAAGGATCTCGAGGCCTATCGGGACATCCGTGTCGGTGGACTGTCACTTGGTCTCCAGAAAAGGGTCGCCTTCGCCATTGCCAGGTCGCATGGCCCCGAATTGCTCGTTCTCGACGAGCCGACGTCTGGTGTCGGCCCACTGGGCCGTGCCCGATTGTGGGACACGATTCGTGAGAGAGCCGAGGCAGGGATCGGAATCTTGGTGACGACCCACCACATCGAGGAGGCGGAGCAGTGCGACCGTCTGGTGATGATGGCCGGCGGCCGAGTCGTCGCCACTGGATCGGTCGACGAGATCACCGCAGGCACCAGGACGGTTGTCGTCGATACGAGAGACTGGCAGACGGCGTTGACGGCGCTTGACGAAGCCAATGTCACCGTGTCGCTCGCCGGAACCGATCTCCGTGTGCCGGGTGGAGACTTGGGTCAGGTCGACTCGATCCTCAAACGCTCAGGGGTGATGGCGGGTCTCTCCACTCGTCCGGCCAGTCTCGAGGAGCGTTTCGTCACTCTGGCATCGTGAGTGCGCGACGCGGACCTAGGTCCGGAGAGTCAGACACTCGCGAAGAGATCCTCAACGCGGCCCGTTCGGCATTCGCCGTCCGCGGGTATGACAGAGCGACGATCAGGCTCATCGCCTCGGAGGCCGGAGTCGACCCGGCTCTGATCCATCACTACTTCGGAAAGAAAGAAGATTTGTTCGCAGCGGCGGTGAGTCTCCCTTTGCGCCCTTACGAGGCGGTTGATGAGCTCTTCGCCGCCGGGATCGATGAGCTACCCCACAGGTTGACGGCCCTCTTCTTCCGGGTCTGGGAGGTGGAAGAGACCCGGCAGGCTCTGCTGGGTCAACTCAGGATGGCGCTGACCGACGATCGCCCACCACCCATACGCGAGTTCATCGCCTCGGCTCTGCTCGAACGAGTGGCCGAGCGGCTCGATGGCCCGGACACACAGTTCAGAGTCGAGCTGGTCGCCTCCCATTTGGTGGGCGTGGCGATCCTCCGCTACCTGATGCGTCTCGAGCCATTGGCCTCGACCGACATCGATCGGTTGGTCGAGGAACTGACGCCTAGGGTGGCTTCATATCTGCTCGGCTAACGATGTTCAGGCGCCGGGTTGGTCAGGTGGGCCTTGGTCGGTGTGTGCGATGTAGTTGAGCTGTCGCCAGATCAAGACCAGGAATACCGTCGAACCGACGAAAGCGAACCAGAACGGGGCAGCCAAACCGTAGGAACGGGCGATGGCGCCGCCTATACCGGAGCCGACTACCAGACCACCGAACATGCCGATCAGGTTGACACTGCTCACCCGACCCTGAAGCTCCAACGGCACGGCTCGCTGACGGATCGTGATCGATGTGGTGCCCCAGATGAAAGCATGGCCTCCGAACACGAAGAAGATGGCAAGAGCCACCCAGGAAGTCGTCGTGATGGCGAGACCGAGGTGCGTCAGGGTCTCGATGATCAAGCCCACTCTCATGATGTTGGCGAGGCTGACCCGGGCGGTGATCCACTCATATGCCAGCACTCCGAGAAGCCCCCCAAGGGCCCCCACCGTGGTGATGAGCCCGAAGCCGACCTCACCCAATCCGAGTCGGTCGGTGGCGTAGAGCACAAGAACCGACCACGCAGCTCCGAAGGTCACGTTGAAGATGAGGATGGTGAGTATGAGGGTTCGGACGGCCGGGCTATGACGGACCCATCGGAATCCTTCGGCGATGTCGGCTCGTATACCCCGGCGGACCTCCTTTGGGCGTTCAACACGAGGCATGGTGAGTCGAGAGATGAGTGCCACCCCGGCCAACATCAACATCCCCTGTGCTGCAAATGGCCACGCCATACCCAGTGCGAACAGGAATGCCCCGACAGGAGGGCCGGCCAGCTGGTTCAACGTGATCAAACCGGCCTGGATGCGGCCGTTGGCGAGGGCGAGGTCGTCACGATCGACCAGCATCGGGAGCAAAGTCGATGAGGCATTGTCGGCGAATGTCTCAGCCGTTGCCAGGGCGAAGAGGACCGAGAGGACGATCCAAACGCTGATGGCGCCGTTGACGATTGCCACCACGAGGACCGCCAGGAACAACGCCCTCAGCGCGTCGACGACGATGACGATGGCCTTCCGGTCCAGCCGGTCGGTCATCGCTCCGGCGAAGACGCCAAAGAGGAGGGGAGGGAGCCACTGCAGCGTGGCCGCCATGGCGACGAGAAACGGGTCGGAAGTCTGCGACGCAATGAGGAGTGGCCCTGCGGCGAGGGCGATCCCATCCCCGATGTTGGTGGTCCACGAGGAACCCAATAGCCAACGAAAGCCCCGGCCAAGCCGGGGCGGGGCGATCGTGTCGACGAGTCGGTTCAGCAAGCCGCCGAACGTTAGTGGCGAGACGTCAAGCGCTCCTGCCAGCATTCGAACCTACTGCTGGCGAAACGGCGTCTCTAACCCACGCCCCGATTGAGCGACAGACCACCAGTGGTCGGCTTGACTTTCAGGGTGACCACCCATCGGTGCTTGCCAATCATCCGATCCCGGGCGAATCCCAAATCTTCATACGTCGAGAGAGCCCCGTTGAACAGGAATCCAGCGGGAACGGACCCAGCAGGTTCCGGGTATCCCTCGACCACTCCACCACCCGAGTCGCCGATCAGGCGGAGCGCTCCCGAAAGTGCATCACGGGAGACCCCGTCACGGCGATGGCCCTTGCGGACGTAGAAACATGTGATCCGCCAATCCGGCGACGTGGTCGCTGTCTTCTCGTAGGCGGCACGGCTCTTGATCCTTGGAAGCTCCTCTGGTGATCCGAACTGACACCATCCAACGCAGAGGTCATCTTCGAACACCAACGCAGCATGGGTCGTGCCTTCTTCCACTCGAAGACGCTTGCGCTCACGATTCAGCTCCGCCGTGGTGTGCTTGCCGACACCTTCTGGATGGAATCCCATACACCAACAACCGCTCGGGAATCCGTCACTGTTCTCGGCAAGCTCTGCAAACGCCGGCCACGTCGATGTGTCCAATGCCTTGATGGTGCGCATTTCGGCCATTGTGGGGCTCCTGCCCACATCCGGCAATCCCGGTGGGTTGAAGGTGCAAAGCCGGACTAGGTGGGGGTTGGGTAGCAAGCGAATCGCGATGACTTGAGGGACTTCGATTTATCCCCACGACCCCGAGTCCTTCAACCGCGTCAACCAAGCCACGGAACCGATTGTCCACCACAGGCAGGAGGAAAACCAGAGAACTGAGAGTATGCAGATCGCACTGCGGCCGCCGTGAGCTCGGCTAGGAGACCATGGAGGGCTGCAGGCGGCGACTTCCTTGATTTTGCGGCCGCAGCCCGACCGGCCATAGGACTGCGCTCCCGGCAGGATTCGAACCTGCGCACCCGGCTCCGGAGGCCGGTGCTCTATCCCCTGAGCTACGGGAGCGTGAGGGATAGCTGGCTCGTTGTACCGGTTGCAGCCCGTTTGCTGCAACCGGGCTGCAACCGAGTTTGGGTGGCTTCTTCGTCCTGACGAAGGGACGACGAGTGTCGCAAGTGAGAGTGCCTGGATCGGTGTACCGCCGATCGAATGGGAAATGGACGGCTGTTTCACCGGCGGTCTTCGACGATGTCACAGGTCGGAGGCGGAGGATCAGCCTGGGCGTGTTCGGGGGACGCACCGAGGCGCTGACGGCGCTGGCGACCTTTCATCAGGAGCGGGGACGGACCTCTGCTGCTGTTCTCGATATCCGCCGGATGAGCGTGGGAGATTGGCTGACGGATTGGCTGGAGTTGGTGGAGGGTCAGGTGGATGCGGGCCATCTTGCTCGGCGGACGGCCAGCGGATACGAAGAGGTGGTGCGAATTCACCTGGTCCCGGCGTTGGGGCACCTCTGCGTCGGGGATCTGAACCACCTTGTCGTGCATCGGTTTCTGATGGGATTGAAGGATACCAGGGGATTGTCGGATAGGACACGCCAGCGTGTCTACCGGGTGTTCCATCGGGCTATGGCCGATTGTCCTTTGTCGGACAATCCGGTGGCCCTTCCCAAGCACCTTCGTCCAGTTGTCCGAGACCAGCAGGAAGTTCAGAGACCGACACCGGATCAAGTGCATCAGTTCTTGGAGCACACTTCAGCGTGTCCTCGGTCGATGTACATGCATCCCCTCTACCAGGTTGCGGCGACGACCGGGATGAGGCGTGGCGAGCTTGCTGGGCTTGGGTGGGACGCCATTGATCTCGGTGCAGGCATGATCCGAGTAGATAGGTCTGTCGGGGTGGATCGAGGATCAGTGTTCGTCAAGACTCCGAAGAGCAGGGCAGGGGTTCGGGTGTTGGGTTTGGACGTGGAGACCTCTGAGGTTCTCAGACGGCACTGGGCGAGGCTGCAGGATGATCGTGTTGGTGCAGGGGCGGACTACCTGGCGCTGGTGCTTGGCCTCGACCTCGCCTTCCGCCGTGGTCCCGGCGGAGGACTGCTTCGCCCCGACCGTATCTCACCTCATTTCCGACGTGAGTGGAGTCACGCTGGCTTGCCCGATGGGGTGACTCTTCACGGCCTGCGACATATGACTGCATCGATCCTCGCCACTTCTGGGATGTCTCTGGTGGAGGTAGCGGCACACATGGGCCACACCGTTGAAACGCTCCAACGCATCTATGCCCGTGATCTTGACCCGGTGGGGAGAGAGGAGAGGGTGGTCGAGATTGTCGGGAGGGCACTCACCACGAAGTAACGGATCCCGCTGTAGTACGGGGAAGAAATGCGGCAAGCGTTAGTCCGACAATGCACTAAGCGTTAGTTCGGTCGGCTACCTCGTTTGTATCTCCGAAGCCCAAGTCAAGGCAGCAAGCCAAGCGTCCTGAGTCACACCAGGAGGACGCAACCAACCTTTATCCAAATCGGGTAGTGGGGCACCGGCTCCCAGGCGTGCATAGGCCAGCTGGGCAATTTGTTCGTCCTTGGCCGAGAGGCCGATCGTGATCTGCTTGTTGATCCCCGAAGCCCGATCATCACCTGGATGCCATCCCAGGCTGTAGTTGACGGCCTTTCGACTCTGGTCATCACCAATGCCAGGAAGCCACATGACAGTTCGTACTACTCCATAGGCACGTGCAGGATCCATCCACTCACCGTTGACGGGATCCTTCCGACCGGCAAGGTCCGCATCAGAGAACACGAATGCTGTATATGGGCGTCGAACCCAAAGGTAATTTGCACTCCGGTCGAACCGCCGCTGGCGCAATCGGTTCGAGAATCGATCGTCGTAGTCCGCACCCGCAACCCATATCTCCGCCTGGGACGAAAACACGGCTCGCATGTGCGTGAGGTGGCGACTGGCCTTCCTCTCGGCACAAGACCGATGTGTCCAGGAGTCGCATCTGACCGTGTGGTCGAATACCGTGCCCGACACCGAGTTGACCAGCGTCAGATGCCAGGGGCATTTTTCAGCTCGGAGGCTGAGACGCATCGTGTCCCATCCGCCCGGTCCGTCAATACTGACAGGACGCTTCTCCCAGGACTCGGATGCGAGCGTCGGCAGGCTGCTGCTGGTTTGAATTGCGGTGGACCCGGCGGTCCCGCTGGCAGACATGACGCCTCCCTCGGTTCGGGACTCCAAGGCCCTCGATGACAGTCTGATCGTATACGAGATCGGGGCCTCTCTGGTGGCAATTCGACCATGTCGCTCAGCGACTTTTCCCAGTTAGTAGTTGACAAAAACGCCGATGTGTCACATCGGAGTCGACTACAATTGGAGGCATGATTGACCGTCGAAAATACGATCGGGCGATGAACCAGAAGCGGCCCGTGATCCCATTCCGAGCGCCCAGCCGTGCCCACCATGAGCAGGTGAGAGCAGCAGCCTCCGAACAAGGGATCTCGGTCTCCGAGTGGCTTCGTCGAGCCGTCTTCGACGCCCTAGAACAGCAGCAAATCACAACAGCCAGATAAGACAGCCGAACACCGGAACGTCTCGAACGTCGGAGTGCCCAGCCAATGGCCCCCGGCGTTTTCTGCGTCGTGGGCCGGGAGGAGAAGTCAATGACAGTTGATGAAGCAAGAGAAGAACTGAGGGCCGCCGAGACGGACTATCTCGCCATCGAGGTGAGGACCCAGCAGGAGGCTGTCGGTGTTCCCACCGCCGAGCGGGTGATCCGACAGACCGAACTGGCAGGGGCACTATTCGATGCAGCTCAGAGGGTCATCAAGGCCAGAACCGTGTTCGAGTCGGTTGTAGATGATGCCGGTGAGCGTCGGCGCCAGCAGGCTGAGATCGCCTTGGTCGATGTGGAGGCCCAACTCGGTGACGCTATTGCCAAGGCCGAAGCCGACATGGCCACCCTCAAAGAGTCAGTCGGGAGAGTGCTTGAGCTAAGCCGACAGAGGTACAGCCTCAAACATGACATCACAGGACGAGCCACTGTCAGCATCCTCGGGAGAGGAGCCGTAGCGGGCTGGATCCAACACCATCTAGGAGGTGGCCTTGACCTGGTCGATCTCGGTGTTGCCGCCCATCACTACCGGGCACCACTGCAGGACACGTTGGGATTGACGTCCCGCTTGAACATGGAGGTTGACAATGAGACCGAGAACTAGGTCCGAGATCCTGGCCGAGGTCGACGAGATGGCCGACGAGCTGATGACGCTGGTCCCAGAGGCGACCTTCGAGGAGGCGCAGGCTGCGGTCTTCGAGGAGTTCCCCGACATCTACGACGAGTACCGAAGCTCCACGCCCGAGATGCCATCGATGCCGGTGGCCAAGTCGGCACCAGAACCCACAGTGGCCGAGATGATCCTAAAGGCCCTGTCCACAGAGGCCGGGCGGCTGGCCTGGACCCGCTGGCCCTCAAAGACACTGGCCGATATCGAGATGGATGTGTGGCAATCGGATGAGGGTGCGGAGCTGTATGAGTTGTATCGAGGACCGGACGGCCGGCGGCCCTTCTCCGAAGCCCGACAGACGCTCGGCAAGTCAGATGCCCATCGGGATGTGTGGGCCACGTTGGAACGGTGGTTGCCGTGAGCGAGAGATCCGGGGGAGTGGGTGGTACCTCCTTTCCGCCCACGCCCCCACCCCCCTCCCCAGAACCTCCAAGTGCTTCGCACTTGTCGGACCGTCCAGGCGCCTCCCTTCGGTCGTCCCCAACACCCGGCCCGGCAGGGAGGCCGTCAAACCCCTTGGGAACCGGAGACCTAAGGAAACCAGGCAGATACCTTGCCCCTGAGTTGGCCAGGGGGATCAAGGAGGCGAAGCAGGCCAGCCACATGTCCTGGCGGAAGATCGGGCGTTTAGCGGGACGGTCCCATTCCTTCTTGGTCAACTTGGCTCGAGGACGACGTATC
>CAVSQY010000012.1:0-15437 GCA_963730285.1 uncultured Actinomycetes bacterium
CCAGCCACGACCACCAAGACCGAGAAACTTCGGAAAGTCCAAAGATTTGAACAACAAGTATCCGAGTCCGAACAGGTGAAGTCCAAATATTGCCAGGGCAATGCCTGACCATCCGACGTCAAATGAAACGGTCCTAAAAAGGCTCGATCATCTCTCGAATTTGAAACAGCCCTGGGCGATTCGCTGATTGGCTTCGCAGGGCGGGCCTTGGGTAAGCCTGGAAGTCAGGGTTTCGGGCGTCCCTGACCCAAATCACGCATAGAAACCCCAAAGCGCGAGTTCGTCCCGGTTCGACCCGGACTGGTCCTGGCGTTGTGGGTTAAAGGACGCCTCGAACACGGTCGCGGAGCGCCGCAATGCTTGCGTCACTGGAAAGACTTAGGCCTACGAGCTCGTCATCGTTGCGAAGGGACAGCGCAACGTTGAGCGACCGCTTTCACATCTGGCATCCGACGCGATGTCGGATCGTTTCCGACTCGCCGTCGAGGATCCGACCTTCTTACATCACCGTTCGTGAAACCGAGCCTCGTTCACTATCTCCCAGTGGTGACGACGATCGCAGCCGCGATCTTCACGTCGGTTCTCTATCACCACTGGAGGCGACGCCCCGATCCGCGTTATCTGCTCTGGTGGATGATCGGCATCGCTCTCTACGGGGTGGGGACCCTGACCGAAGCTCTCACCACGGTCTTTGGTTGGAGCGAGCCGGTCTTTCGTTCTTGGTATATCGCCGGGGCTCTTCTCGGCGCAGGTCCGTTGGCGCAAGGCACCGTCTACCTGCTTCTTCCTAGACGGGTCGCCGACCGTCTCGCTGTGGCGATGGTCACGTACATAGCCATGGCTTCCGCCTTTGTGGTGGCTACCCCGATTGTCTCCGACCTCGTGGAGGCCCATCGTCTCAGCGGTGAGGTGATGGCCTGGCAGTGGGTGCGGCTCTTCTCCCCGCTCGTCAATCTCTACGCAGTCGTGTTCCTCATAGGCGGGGCTATCTGGTCCGCCGTCAAGTACAAGCGTCGAGGCGAATCGGGCGCACACGTCCGGGGCAACGTCCTGATCGCCATCGGAGCAATCCTCCCTGGCGTCGGGGGCTCTTTTGCCAGAGCCGGGGTAGTAGAGGTCCTCTACGTCACCGAGCTGATCGGCCTCATTCTCATCTGGGCCGGCTATCGGGTCATCGCCACCGACACGCGGCCGAGCGCGCATGACGTCCAGCGATCACAGGTTTCGAGTGAACCGACCACCAGAAAGGCAACGAATTGAAGACATTGAGAGTCACCCCGATCGTCATCTGTTGGACTGTGCTCCTCGCTGCTTGCGGCGGAAGTCAATCGGACAACTCGACGACTGTTTCCGAGGCGGCGGCTACGACCACCACCATCGCTGAGGCGACCACGACATCGGCAGCGACGTCCACCACGAAGTCAAGCGAGCGGACCTTCACCGGAGCGGACGAAGTCGAAACGACCATCACGGACACTTCTCGCATCGTGTCTCTGAACGGCGACATAACCGAGATCATCTACGAGCTCGGGCTCGGCGACAATGTCGTGGCTGTCGACGTGACCACTACCTACCCGGCAGAGGCCGCCGCCATGAACGATTCGGGCAACACGGTTGGCTTCGCCCAACAGCTGACCGCCGAGGCGGTTTTGAGTTTCGAGCCGACATTGGTGATTGGTGACACGCAGGTGGCCCCGGTGGAGGCCATTGAGCAGCTGCGCAGTGCTGGTGTCCCGGTCGTAATCATCGATTATCAGACCACTCTCGACGGGGTGGCGACCAAGATCGGCCAGATCGCGGAGATTCTCGGGGTTGAGGGGCAGGGCGCGCAACTCGCAACGCGGGTGATGGGTGAGATAGACGACGCCGTGACTCTCGCCAAGTCGGCGACCGAGGCGCCGCGAGTTGCGTTCATCTACCTGCGCGGCCCGCAAGTGATCTTTCTGTTCGGGGCTGGAATGCCAACCCAGGCGATGATCGAAGGCGCCGGAGCCGTGGATGCGGGAGCAGAGACCGGCGTCTTCGGTCCGGCACCACTCACGCCCGAGGCGCTCATCGCGGCCGAACCGGACGTGATCGTGCTCCCGAAGGGTGGTTTGGAGGCGATGGGAGGTATCAGCGCCCTCGAGGCGATTCCCGGCGTCAGTGACACCCCGGCGGCACAAACAGGCAGTTATCTGATCTACGACGAGGCCTACTTCTTCAATCTCGGTCCTCGGACGGGACAGGCGCTGATGGAGTTCGTCCAGGATCTCCATCCCGACTTGGCCGGTTGAGGCGGTCGGCCGACTCGTACCGATCGCGGCGGCGTTGGGGGGTGACCGTGATCGGCGTCACTGCCTTGGGCATCGCCGTAGCCTCGCTGAGCCTCGGTGCCGTTGACATACCCTTGCGCGAGGTAGGTGGCGTTCTCTCTTCGAAGATCGGCTTGAGGTGGTTCGGCGAACCATCAGCCCGGGCCACCAGCGTCGTCTGGGGTCTCCGAATGCCACGGCTCCTTTTGGGCCTTTCGGTCGGCGCAGCTCTAGCGGCAAGCGGGGTCGGTTTGCAAGGTCTTCTTCGCAACGACCTCGCCGACCCGCATCTAATCGGTATCGGCCCGGGGGCCGCCATCGGAGCCGCACTGGGAGCCTCGGCGGGGGGTGTTCAAGGAGCTATCGCCGGAGGGGTCGTCATGGGTGTACTCACCTCGTTCGTCGTACGACGACTGGGGAGGGCGGCGACCGCAGACCCGAATCGTCTCATCCTCTCCGGAGTGGCACTAGGGGCGACTCTCAGTGCATGGGTTGGGTTCGTGGTCTTCGGCTCGGACCGAACCGTCGTCCCCCCGATCGAGTTCTGGCTTCTGGGAAGTCTCTCAACAGCTACGTGGCGTGGCGTCGGAACCGTGATCGTGTTCCTATTGATTGGCGTTGGGACGCTCTTCGGCCTGGCGCGCACACTCGACCTCCTCGTGTTGGGACATCGGGAAGCAGCCCACCTGGGTGTGGATGTGGATCTGTTCATGACGATTCTGTTGATAGTCGTCGGCGCCACGGTCGGTGCCACGGTCGGCGTAGCGGGAGTCGTCGTCTTTGTCGGGCTTTTGATCCCTCGACTGATTCGCCCGATCACAGGACCGTTTCACCGCCACATCCTCTTCGGATCTCTCGTCGCCGGGGCCGGGTTCCTCGCCCTATCCGACCTGATTGCCCGTCTGGTTCTGGAGCCGATCGAGCTCCCAGTGGGCCTTGTCACCTCTGTCGTCGGTGGACCTCTGTTCCTTTGGCTGGTCTCTAGAAGACATGATGTTTGAAATTCGGGTAGCGGCGCGCGGGTTGACCTATCACGTGGGTGATCGCGCACTCATCGACGACGTGAGCTTCTCGGCCGTTGCAGGCGAGTTCGTCGCCTTGATCGGGCCCAACGGTGCGGGCAAGTCCACACTCCTCAGAATCGTCGGCGGGCAGCTGCCGGCCGCTGAGGGCGACGTGAAGCTCATGGGGAATTCCATCGACGGTGTCTCATCCCGGGAGCTTGCGACCCTTCGGGCGATGCTCGGAGCCACCCCACCGAGCGATATCCCGTTCGACGCAAGAACCGTGGTCGAGACCGCCCGATATCCGTTTCGTGGACTGCCAGAGGCGGCTCCGAGCAAGGACACGCTCCTGGTCGACCGGGCGATGGTGAGGGCCGACGTGATGGAACTGGCTCACCGCAGGTACCACACCTTGTCAAGTGGTGAGCAAGCTCGGGTGATGATCGCACGCATCCTCGCCCAGGCGACCCCGATCTCACTCCTAGACGAACCCACCGCGTCACTGGACGCTGCCAACGGGGAGAAGGCTCTTCGCACGTTCTCCAAAGATCTGGAGACGGACATGACGGTGATCTGCGTTCTTCACGATCTGAACCAGGCCGCCTTCTACGCCGACCGGATCCTGCTGATGAGCGAGGGCCGTCTGGTGGGCGACGGAACGCCGAGAGATGTGCTCCAGTCGGACGTGCTGAGCGATGTCTACGGCCATACCATGAGAGTCGTCGACCATCCGTTCCGTGACTGCCCGCTGGTGCTGATGGCGTGATCTGTACCATGAACCCAACGCCAGTAAATCAATGGGCGACTCCGACTCGTCCACGGGTGACATGGGAGATGAGACGACCATGGGCGACATGGGCGACGAGACGACCATGGGCGACCTGGGTGACGAGATGGACATGGGCGTGATGGTCGTTCGCCAGCCGGGCGACACGGCCACGATCACCTTCACACCCACCGAGGACTCGGTCGGTGAATGGCAGATCGGCTGTTTCGAAGAAGAGGGTAAGCAGTGGACGGAGGGAATGAAGGGGAAGATCATCGTCGACGAGGCCTGATCGAATCGTTCCTCCCAAGCACCCCGGGCCAACCCGCGCAAAGACGTCTTTGACGTGATGGACCTAACGCCAGCCTTGACGTGTCGCGTTCGTTCTCATACAATACCCCCCTAGAGTATCAGGAGCTGACGATGCGTGGATACGAAATCAACAAGGATGAGTACTTGAGGCGTCTTGCCCGGATCGAGGGACAGGTGCGCGGTCTACAGCGGATGATCAACGAGGACAAGTACTGCATCGACGTCCTCACCCAGGTGAATGCGGTGTCGGCGGCACTCAAAGGGGTAGCGGTAGGTCTGCTCGACGAGCACGTCCGACATTGCGTCCGGGAGGCCACCGAGTCCGGTGACGAGGCGGGGGCCGACCGCATGGTCACCGAGGCGACCAAGGCCATCGAGCGCCTGGTCCGGTCCTGATCATGCAGGGAGTTGAACCCCATGACTGAACATATGGTCCACGACCACTCGGGGCACCAAGTGACGGAGCATGAGCATGACCGTGGACAGAAAGCCGGCCATGGAGGAGGCCACGATCAGCATGCCGGACACAGCCCGGACATGTTCCGGGAACGGTTTTGGCTGTCACTCGCTCTGAGTGTCCCGATCATCTTCTTTTCCGAGACGATTCAGGGGTGGTTCGGATATACAGCACCTTCCTTCCCCGGCTCCGCTCTGATCGCACCCGTCCTGGGGACGGTGATTTTCGTCTATGGAGGCTCCCCATTCTTGAAGGGAGCGGTATCAGAGGCTCGGGACCGACAGCCGGGGATGATGTTGCTGATCGGGATGGCGATATCGGTGGCGTTCATCGCGTCGGCTGCCACCACGTTCGGGTGGTTCTCTCTCGAGTTCTGGTGGGAGCTCGCCGCTCTCATCACCATCATGCTGTTGGGACATTGGATGGAGATGCGAGCCATCGGTCAGGCCCGCGGCGCACTGGCAGCCTTGGCCGAGTTGCTGCCCGATGAGGCGGAGAGAGTCGTCGACGGTGGGACGGAAACGGTCTCGATATCTGAACTTCGGGTCGGAGACATAGTCCTGGTCAGGCCCGGAGGTCGTATTCCTGCCGACGGAGAGATCGCAGGAGGCAGCGCCGAGGTCGACGAAGCGATGGTCACCGGCGAATCCAAGCCCGTCAGCAAACAGGAGGGCTCGAGAGTGGTGGCCGGCACGGTGGCCACCGACAACTCGATTCGAATCCGGGTGCAGGCCGTCGGCGATGACACCGCTCTTGCCGGAATCCAGCGGCTGGTGGCTCAAGCCCAGGAGTCGCGTTCGCGGGCTCAGGTTCTCGCAGACCGGGCTGCCGCATGGTTGTTCTATGTGGCGGTTGGGTCTGCGGTCGTGACGGTCATCGCATGGTTGATCGTGGCGAAGCCAGATCAGGCTGTCGTTCGCACCGTCGCCGTGTTGGTCATCGCCTGTCCCCACGCCCTGGGCCTGGCGATTCCCCTCGTCATTTCCATCTCGACCGGGATGGCGGCAAGCAACGGGATCCTGGTCAAGGATCGCCTCGCCTTGGAGCAGATGCGCAACATCGACGTAGTCCTGTTCGACAAGACGGGGACGCTCACCAGAGGGCGGCACCGGGTCAGCGGAGTGATCTCGGTCGGCTCCGACAAAGATCGACTTCTCACACTTGCGGCCGCAGTCGAGGGCGAATCCGAGCATCCCCTCGCCCGCGCCATCGTCGCCGAAGCCAAGGAGCGTGGAAACATTCCCGCCGCCACCGACTTTCATGCGATGAGTGGTCGTGGTGTTGAGGCCAGAATCGGTGAGGCCACGGTGGCGGTCGGGGGTCCGAGCCTTCTCGCCGAGCGTGACCTGGATGTGCCTGCGGCGATAGGGGAGATCACGGGCAAGTGGAAGGAACGGGGAGCATCGGTGCTCTATGTCATCGAGGACGGTCAGGTGACCGGGGCCCTGTCCCTCGAAGACGAGATCCGACCTGAATCACGTCAAGCCGTGGACGAGCTGCACCGGCTGGGTGTGAAGGTCGCCATGATCACCGGGGATGCCCGCCAAGTCGCCCAGGCCGTTGGCGACGAGCTCGATATCGACCAAGTTCTCTCTGAAGTGCTGCCCGAACAGAAGCACTCGAAGGTGTCCGAGCTACAAGAACAGGGCCTTCGGGTGGCGATGGTCGGAGACGGTGTCAACGACGCACCCGCCCTCGCCCAGGCCGACGTCGGCATAGCCATTGGAGCCGGCACCGACGTCGCTATCGAATCGGCCGGGATCGTCCTCGCATCGGACGACCCGCGTGGAGTGATCGCAATCAGGAAGCTGTCCCAGGCCGGATATCGCAAGATGTTGCAGAACCTGGGGTGGGCGGCCGGATACAACGTCCTTGCCATACCACTGGCCGCCGGTGCCTTCGCCTGGGCCGGGATCGTCCTCGCCCCGGCAGCCGCGGCGGTGCTGATGAGCGCCTCGACAGTCGTCGTTGCCATCAATGCACAATTGCTCAGACGTGTCGAGCTGAAACCCACTCAGTGATGTCATCTTGGCTGACTAGCCGTCATCAGCGCTTTCCTGACCGGTTGGCGGCGAGAAGGCAACCAAGGATCTATCCGCGTTCGGGCGTCCCCTATTCCCAAGAAAGTCGCCAACTCGTGCTCCGTTAACGACGCTCTTCCAGATCGATCCTGCTGTCTCGGCGATCTCTGGGATCGTGACGACGTCCCCATCAATACCCATCTGAGCGGACCAGGCGTGTGCTTCCTCTGCCGATGCGAAGAAGTTGACCTTCGGGCACCACGATTGGAATACGTCCTTTCCGTCATATCCACCGGCGATGAAAACGGAAGCGCCCGAGTCGGCTACACCTTTCTGGAATTCGACCTGAAGAGGTGGCCCAGTCCCTCCTGGTGGTGATGAACGCACCGCGCCTGTGGCGCGCATCGCCGAAAAGATTCCGACGGCGTCGAGGGCGCACCATGTCCAGAAGTCTCGCCCTTCGATCGAAACCGAATGGGCCGTCGGTTCAAGACTCAAACCGGCGATGCCGACCAGGTCTCCGTCTGCATTGCGGCGTACCCTGCCGACGTCCTCGATCAAGGTCAGTCGGCCTACAACCTCTGAGATCGGCAGACCGCTCTTCTCGGCCAGAGCTTCAATAGGTACCGGAACTCCGGTCTCAAAGATGAGGCTGAAGCCGACCTCTCGTATTTGCTCGAGTTCGGGAGCCATCGTCCCCGTATAGGAGTCGATCGCCTCACCGGTGTCGGCGGTCGGATCGCAACACTCGCAGCACCCGGCGGCGTCAGACACCCAGAGCCTCCTCGGGCTGAGCCATCGTGGGCGACTCTGACAAACCTTCATCAGTCATATAGGTTCGGCACGCCAGACCAACAGGCGTCTCTCCCGAAGCGAACGGGTCTACCCCGTCGATCAAGAGAGTCGGCGACCCGGCAAACTGATTCTTGACAGCATCCTCATGAGTCTCCATCCGCTGGTACTCAATCGACGCGTCTATTCCGTGCTCCTCGACTATCGACTTCACCCGACCATCAGCAACTCTCCAGTTCGGGCAGGAATCGAAGTACTGAATCGTGATGTTCAATGACTCTCCTCGATGACGTTGCAGACACAGACGGTGGGCCAGTCGTCAGGCAGGTCCCTCGCCTTCTCTTCCAAGGTCTTCAACTCATCCTGGAGTCGCTGCAGGTCTCGAATCCGTGATTCGATTGCAGCCGACTCACGGGCAATGGTCGCTCTGACCTTGGAACACGGAGCTTTGCCTTCCCGGCGCAGCGCCACGATCTCGCGTACATCAGACAGGGGAAACTCAAGAGTGCGGAGGCGAGCCACGAATCTCAGGAGGTCGACGTCTTCCATCGCATAGCCGCGATAGCCGGAGTCTGTTCGCTCGGGCGTGGGGAGAATGCCCGACTCCTCGTAGAACCTGATTGCAGACGGTGCCAAGCCCGATTGCTCCGCTACCTCGCCAATAAGCATTGCCTTTCGCATATCCTCAACCGTAGACCTTCAAGTCACTTGAAGGTCAAGGGCAATCCGGGTCGCAGTGCGGAGTCATCACCTCCATCCCTGATTCACTTCATTGGACAGTCGGCAACAACAGGCGGTCGATTGGATCTTCGTCTCCCCAGCTTCAGAAGGATGGCCAAGCTCGTCCGCAGAGCAGCCGAGGTCGACGGTCCAAATCAGATTGCACAAGGCGGTACCGGTCACTACGGAAGAAAGCCATAACCTGGCGCAAGGCACATTTGGCAACGATTGGGTGGAACCCCTTGAGGAGCCTGAGACCCGCAGCCCAACAGTCACCTCCTTCATGCGGGAACGGCAAACCGGCGGAACCCCCTACCCAGCCCCCACCGAGGTTGAGCAGGAATGGTCGACCGATATACTTCCCCGGTCGCCCCCGTAACTCATCGGAATCGGCGATGTCCAGGGGGCGTAGAACAGCCTGGAGTGTTCGCCGGCCTGTCAAGCCGGAGGTCGCGGGTTCAAATCCCGTCGCTCCCGCAACCCGAGTCTGTGAGGATTCGGGTTGGAGGTCAGGTAGCTCAGTCGGTAGAGCGCCGGTCTGAAAAACCGGAGGTCGACGGATCGACGCCGTCCCTGACCACCAGCAGCATCGTCAATGGCTACACAGGGTTTTCGGGGGATCCCGACTGCTGCCCGATCACCTCGGATCGACGCCAGGACGCGCATAGGACGCGTTTCGCTAGGGCTCGAGGCGCTCGACCCGTTCGTGAAGTCCGCCTATCGCGGCCTGGATCGTTCCGACCGCTGCCTCAAGATGGTCAAGGCGATCCTCGGTCGAAACCGCGACCCATGCCGGCTTGCCCTCACTTTCGCCTGCTCGTCGACACACAAAGCCCAGGCACGTCAGGACTCGCTGAGCTTCCTGAGTGGTGAAGGATTGACGCTCCCACCCCGTAACGGTGCCGAGGACCTGCTTAGGCGGGTAGACCGTCTCGTTCAGCTCGACAAGGTGCTCCCTGATGGTCTCCGGTTGTACTCCACGCAAAGTGCGTTCAACGTCCTCCCGCGAGAGATCCAGAGGCCTGCCACCGATTGTGAACTTGGTCTGCACTTCCTACTCCTAATCCTGGCTGTTCGGGTGGAACTTACTATAACTTCTAGATGCGCACAAGTCCCCACGAAGCCAGCCGCGTTGAGTTCTTCGAGGCGGCCCGGCCAGGCGGAGGTCACGTACTCGGGGCGTTAGGAGCCGAGCTCGACAACGCGCTTCTCGTTCGCCGCTTGCGAGTGAGCGTCGTTTCCGGCGGCCCACACCGTATCGAGACGCTCAGCGACTGCCTCGAGGTCTTCGGTGAACAGGTGGGCGTAGCGGTCGAGCGTCTGCGTAGCCGTCGAGTGTCCGAGGTGTCGTTGCACCACCTTCACGTTGGCACCCGCCGACACGAGCAGAGACGCGGCGGTGTGCCTGAGGTCGTGAATTCTCAGACCCTCAGGCATTCCTGATGCCTCACAAGCGACACGCCACACCCGTCTACGCCAATTGGAGATCCTCAATGGGTCCCCGTTTGGGGAAGTGAACACGAGCGCATCCGGCTCCGCCCGTACGTACTCAGCGAGATGGGCGGCAAGACCATCGCGGAGGAACTTCGGGAGGACGATGACCCGACCCTCACGGGTCTTGGTCGGCCCGAAGTACAGGTGGCCGCGAACCTCGGACAGCGACTCGCGAATCATGAGCTTCGACCGAAGCAGGTCGCAGCGTCCACGGCGAAGGGCGACGGCCTCACCCCAACGAACTCCCCCATAGGCAAGAACCTGCACGAGCAGCCCGGAGCCCGGGCGCCGCTCCTCGGCGGCATCGAAGAGACCTCTCACTTGGGTGGCGTCGAGGTGGAGCATCTCCCGCTCCTGGCCACCCTGAATTTTGAGTCCGCGTGCCGGATTGGCCGACAGGTAGCCACCGTCCACAGCGAGCTCCAGGATCGAGGACAAGACCTGTCGGGCTTGACGGGTGCGTGACGCGCTTAGTCCGGCTGCCTGCAAGCCGGCGAGCCATTCCCGAGCGGCGACCCGGTTGATCTGCGCCAGTTCGTGTTCGCCGAACTGAGGAAGAACGTGGCATGTGAGCAGCGACTCGTAGTTCGCCCTCGTCTTCGGGCGGAGTCCGACGATCGTCGAGAGCCAGCGATCCGCCAGCTCGCCGAACTGAGTCCGTCTCAGAGCCGGGTCGATCCACTCGCCTCGATCAATCGTTGACAGCTGGTGTCGCAGCCAGCGCTCGGCGTCGATCTTCCGATCGAAAGTCTTGGACTTCCACCGCTTGTCAGGTCCCACGTATCGGGCGCGATAACGTCCGTTTTCGCGACGATCGATGGTGCTACGAGCCATGAGTACCTCCGAGAGCATCCTTCTGAACCTGATCCGACACCCATAGCTGCACATCGGTCAATCGGAAGCGGACGTGTCGCCCAACTCGGAACCCACGCGGTCCCCGTCCCCGGTACCGCCACGCATAGATGGTTTTCAACGGGACATCGAGGTAGTCGGCCAGCTCCTGGGCCGACAGTAAGTGCTCCAGGCTGCCCTTGGAAGGGTGTCGCTCCCCAAACGGAAGGGTCGGCTGCTGCGCGGAAGGCATTGCCTTTCGCATCATAACCAGGCATTAGCTATTATACAAACGCTAACTAACCGTCCAGAGACAAATGGCAGTTCTTGTATTTCTTCCCCGACTCACACCAGCAGGGCTCATTGCGCCCAGGCTTATGAGGTCGGCTGACCGCTGGCTCCGGCGTGGCGAGCTGCTTGAGCTGCGCAGCGAGGTTCTGCTCGACGACGGCAACGTTTCGCTTCCTGGCCGCCAACTCCCTCTGTCGCTCGTCGAGGTCTGCCTTGAAAAGCACGAGCACACGATCCCGCTGGCTCAACTCCTTCTCCCGCTCCCTGAGCTCTCGGGCTCGGCCTTCGAGTTCGGCCTCCCGGGCCTTGAGACGGTCGCTGAGCGTTTCCACGTCCTCGTCAACGATCGAGGCCAGCTCATGGTGAAGCAGAACCGCCATACCATGACCCATCGGGATCCCGATCGAGTCGCAGTACCGCTTCCACACCGCCCGTACTGCGGGAGAGGCCGGCACCTTGACCAACCACTCGCCCTTCTCCTGATCGAGCTCGGAGCGCAGCTTGGTATCGATCCGCGAGAGGACCCGTCGACTCAGGCCAGTCTCGTCAGAAGGCGGCATCAACCGCACACAGTTGCATCATCTGCGATGCAAGTTTACTGGTATACCGCAACCCAAATTGGTTGCAACTGTGTGCGGTCTGATCGCAGCCGTGCGGGAGAGGGCCGGTAGTCATGAGATCGGAGCTTGAGGCCGACAGAAAGATGTGTCCGGTGCGGCGCGACAACGAGCAACGTGGCGATGACGGGCATTCCTGTCCTTCGGGCCGGATATATCTCACATGGGTGTGAATCAGTCCTGAGGATCCGAGACCGACAAGAATGGGGTTCTGTGGTGCTCCGTGTAGATGTTCCAAACGATCTGATTGTCTGGGCGCGCGAGCGTTCCGGTATTGAGCGCGCCGAGTTGGCTCGTCGCTTTCCCATCGAGGCCTGGGAAGCCAACACCAAGGCTCCCACCCTCCGACAGCTGGAGGGCTACGCCAAGGCGACCCACACGCCGATCGGATTCTTCTTCCTCACTGAGCCTCCCGAGGAGCCCGTCCCGATTCCGGACTTCCGGACAGTGCGTGATGAGACCATTACTCGTCCAAGCCCCGACCTTCTCGACACGATCTACGAGTGCCAGCAACGACAGGAGTGGTTTCGGCGTTACGCGGCGGCGAACGAATTCGACCCGGTCGAGTTCGTAGCTTCCGCGACGATCGAGAGGGCGCCCGAGGAGGTTGCCCAGGAGATGCGCGACCTCCTCGACTTTGATCCAGGAGAGAGGGGGAATAGCTGGTCTGAGGCCTTCCGAACATTGAGCGAGCACGCCGAAGGCGTCGGCGTGCTTGTGATGGTCAACGGGATTGTCGGCAACAACACCCACCGAAAGCTGGATCCGAACGAATTCCGGGGGTTCGCTCTGGTCGATGACCTCGCGCCCACGGTCTTTGTCAACGGGGCAGATACGAAGGCTGCACAGATATTCACCTTGGCCCACGAGCTCGCTCATCTTTGGCTAGGACAAGCTGGCCTAGATGATCTGAATCTCGGCGTCAGAACCGAGAACCAGGTCGAGCGCTGGTGCAATGCGGTTGCTGCGGAGCTACTAGTTCCCCTCGAGCTGCTCCACAGACGCTTCAGAGATCGCGGCGACCTCGTTGATGAGCTGGACCGCCTCGCCCGAGAGTTCAAAGTGAGCACGCTCGTCATTCTCCGGCGCCTATACGAGGCGGACTATCTGGACTGGCGTGCCTTCAGAACGGCCTACACGGACGAGGTCGCTCGAGTCTTGGAACTTGCCGAGCTACGTGAGGGTCGAGAGGGCGGCAACTTCTACAACACACAACCTCTACGTGTCAGCAAGACATTCGCCAGAGCCCTGGTTTCGGAGACACTTGCCGGACGGACGACCTACACCGACGCGTTTCACTTGCTCGGTCTGAGGAAGTCGTCGACCTTGTTCCAGTTGGGCGAGCATCTCGGTGTCGCCTAGTGGCGTATTTGCTGGATGCGGATGTCTTCATCCGTGCCAAGAACGACCACTACAGCTTCGACACCGTACCGGGCTTCTGGGATTGGCTTCAAAATGCCAACGCCCGGGGTGACGTGTTCAGCATTCAGAGGGTGAGAGATGAACTGTTGGCCGGAGACGACGAGCTGGCCGAGTGGGCAGGGGACCGGCAGGACGAGTTCTTCCTCACTCCCGATGCGCCGACTCTCGCCGCCCTCGGGAACGTGTCAGCCTGGGCTAATCAGGAAGAGCGCTTCACGGATGCGGCTGTCAACACATTCCTCGCCAGTGCTGACTACTTCGTCGTTGGGCAGGCTATGACGCGGGGATTCGTGGTCGTGACCCACGAGGTACCCGCTCCACAGTCGAGAACCAGCGTCAAATTGCCAGATGCTTGTACCGCCATGGGCGTGACGTACATGAGCCCGTTCCGGATGCTCAGGGACGAGAACGCTGTGTTTGTACTTTCGTAACGAACCTCAGAACCAATGGTTCAGTCCTCGGCGTCAGGGTCATACCGGTTCGAGATCAACCAATCGAAGACCTCATGGCGTAGGAAGGTGAACTTCCGACCTCCAGGTTTGCGATGGGCGGGGATGATGCCCTCCCGCACCCATGCTCGGACGATTTGCTCATTGGTGCTCAATAGCTCCGCCAACTGTCTGGTATCCATGACGGCCGGGACTTCGGGGTACCAGCGGTCGTAGTCGATAGTTCCCTCGCTCACGACTCATCACGCTCCATGGGGCCTTCTTCGTCATCACCCACCCGCTGCATGGCAGCAAGGACTTCCTCACGGAAGAAGCGGAACTGCTGACCCCAGCGCATCGCCTTGAGCTGTTTGTTGTGGACCTTGTCCCGGACGTCACCGATGGTGCAGTGCATCATCTCGGCGACGTGGGCCGTGGTCAGGATCGGCGGATAGAGCTGTCGCAGCTCATCGAATGGGTCAGGGTCGCTCATTCCTGCCCGATGATACTCAACGTTGTAACGAGAAGAAATACCCTCGAATCAGGGTGCACACAGCGTCTCGTGGCCTTTGACACCTGAGCATCCGACGTGGCCATTCTGGGCCGAGGTACACCATGGTTGACGAATCAGAAGCGACTCGGCGATGGGTGAGCCATGTCATGTGCTGACGAAGATGTCCTTGGGCGGTCAGCGAGGGTCATGAACCAGGCCAACCCGGCCAGCGTCTAGATGTTGATGAGACAATGTCTCCTATGAGCGGCCGCGATGACGAGCGCAGGATTCGTACGGACGGTTCCTACCACAGTGATGCCCCCGAGCCCACAGGTGGCACAGAGAGAGTCTCCAAACGGACGGCTGCCCTAATCGCAGCGCTAACGCTGGCCGTCGGACTGCTGGCGGGCTCGATCATCAGCGGCGGGAGAGACAACACCCCAGTCGACGTGTCAGGATCGACTGTGTTGTCCGCCGTGGCAACTAGCACCACCGCGGTCTTGACGACCACGACGCAGTCTCCTCCACCTACTTCGCAGAGATTTCCGCCGACGTCGCTGGAGGTCTTGAGAGGAGCTGAGGAACTCCGCGGCCTGGTGGTCGCGGCTCCCCATCCGGGCTCCTCGGGAGGAGCGCCCCTCTGGGTCCTGGGTGGAGAGGGGCTGGTCCGCCGGTATGAAGTGCCGCTGTGGCCGGGTGACTACCCCCACCCATTGATCCTGAGTAGTGGTCAAGTTGCCTTCGCCGATCTCGACAAAGTGTATCTGGTCGATGTCGATCTGAGCAGTCCACCTGAGGCCGTCTCCGAGGGCAGCTACTTGCTGCCTTCTGGGACTCCTGATCTGGTCTGGATCATTGGTGATGGAGCCACCTGGATCGCGCCGCTGGACACCAGCACCGGGGTCGTCGGGGAACAGACTGACGTTGCCGGGGTGGTCAGTTGGGCAGAGGCCGGTTTGGAATCGGGCGTTCTCGTCCTACCAGTGGACGAGGTCAACTTCGGTCGCGTCGCCTACTGGGCACCGGGTGCCGATCTCCAGCCGGTGGAGCTAGCAGGCCCAGACCCTCACCTAATCGCAAGCAGTGGCGCTCTGGCTGCGTTTCTGTCATCGGACAACACAGTTGAGATCCACGACGTTGCCAACTCAGCCACGGTCGGTCGGTTCTCACTTGACCTCGACGGATCAATCGGAGTGAGTGGCTGCCTCTCGCCGGACGGGTCATCGATCGCCTTGTATGGCGAGGAAGTCCGCGACGTCGTCGTAAGCTCGACCACCGGCGAGGTCCTCCACGAACTCGAGGACGTCGAACATGAGAAGCTCAATTGGATAACGACAGACCAACTTGTCGTACAGACCGTGGCCGATGAGGGGAGGATTCTCCAGATGATCGACCTCACGGCCGGCATCACCATCGACATTGCCTCCCTCTCTGGACTTGGTAGTTGGTGGATGACCGCCAGCGGATCTAACTGCTGACCGGCTGCATCGTCCAG
>CAVSQY010000013.1:0-168915 GCA_963730285.1 uncultured Actinomycetes bacterium
GGACGCGCATAGGACGCGTTCCAGTGGGAATCGACCGCAATCGCCGCGAATTGTCGAGCAGCAAAGCCCCTGGTGATGGGTGCTATTTGGGACTAACGGAAGATGTCGAGAACGACCTGCATCACACTGAAAAACCGGAGGTCGACGGATCGACGCCGTCCCTGACCACCAGACATCTAGCTGCGTCTTCACCCGAAACCCCTTGTGGCAATTGAGTTTTCGGGTGCCTGCCCAACTCTCTTCGTTTCGCGATATTTCGCGACCTCTCACGTCGTTTTGCGGACCCGGCAGAACCCTCTGAGTCATCTGCCTATTATTCTTGGCAGATGCCTATTAAAGTTGGCAACTGTCCACTATACTTGGCAATGTGAATCTCGGACATCCCCTCTCATCCCTGGTAACCACCCTATCGGGCCAGGTCCTTGAGGTGTTGGTCAACACCTCCTATCCCCTGTCGGGCCGGCACGTGATGCGGCTGTTGCGTCGCGAAGCCAGCCAGCAGGGTGTCCAGAACGCCCTCGACGAATTGGCAGCCCACGGGCTCGTCGAGCGGGTCTCCGCCGGGGGATCGATCCTCAACACCCTCAACCGGGACCACATCCTCGCCCCCTACATCATCGGCATCGTCAATCTGCGGAACGAACTGATCGACCGAATCGCGACCATCGTTTCCGAGGAAGCTCCCGAAGTGAGGCGAGCGATCCTGTTCGGATCTCTGGCACGTGGCAACGCCGACGAGGAAAGCGACATCGATATCGCTCTGGTTTGGCCGGACGAGGAGTCACAAGACACCACTGAAGAGAACATCGCTGTTCGGGTAGACGACCTGACCGGGAATGCCTGCAACCTCCTCCACTACACCGCGGAAGAATTCGACACCCTCCCGGGGAGAGCCCCGGAGCTCTACGCCGCGCTCGAATCCGAGGGAATCGACCTCATTGGAGCTCTGGCTCGCTGATGGCCAGGAAGTCGTCACGAACTCGGCCCTGCGGGCCTTAGGACGCAGCCCAGCGGTACGACCAAGCCAAAGCCTTCGCCGAGCTTGCCGAATTGGATCCCGAATCCGACGACGGACCGACCCGCTCGGCGGCGATCAGCAACGCCGTGCTGGCGGGCATCGCAGCCGCCGATTCGATCTGCTGCCGACGTCTCGGGCACCATGCTGCCGGGGACGACCACCAGCACGCAATCGCGCTCGTCGAGGAGGCAGGAGACGTAGGCCGCGAGGCGAAGGGCCATCTGGAGACACTGTTGTCGATCAAACACAAGTCACAGTACGAACAGGCCGACCCAACGGTCACGGAGGCGAGAAGGGCGATCCGCGCCATGCGTTCCATCCTCGAGCTCGCCGCTCGATCCTGAGCCATGCGGACTCCTCGCGGTCTCCCCACCCAACGCCCCAGGTCAGACTACTGAGAATGGCGATCTGAAAAACCGGAGGTTGACGGATCGACGCCGTCCCTGACCACCATCCAATCAGCTGGGTCTTCCACCCGCTCTCATCCCTGATAAGCACCCTATCGGGGTCAGGTCCTCGAGGTGTTGGTCAACACTTCCTATCCCCTGTCAGGCCGACATGTGATGCGGGTCGGTTGGCGGAGGCTCGCCGAATTTGTTGTACCGATGCCCGGATCACCAAAGTTGAGCGAGTTCAGTCCTGGCAGGATTCAATGTCCTCGCCGGCCTATGAACCCCGAGCCGCAATGTCCTCGGCAATGAATCGTGCGTCGTCGTCGATGCCGTGGATGATCCCCGACTTGCGCGAGTGGAGCCACGGAAAGCCCAGGAAGTAGATACCCGGGACTGGGGAGACGCCTCTTCTGTGTATTGGCCGTCCCTTCCCATCCGTCACGCCGGCATGCACCCAATCGAACCCAGCGGTGAATCCGGTACACCAGATGACCGACCCGACGTTGGCTTCCCCCAAGTCGAGCTCCGTGATACCTGACTCCGCAACTTCTGGGCCGGCCGGTTCATCGTTGGGGTCCTTCTCGATCGGCGCGACAACGACGTTGTTGGATGAGATCCAATCTTCGATCATTCTGGTGAACTCCTCTGACCGCTCGTCGGCGAAGGCGATATTTTCTGCCAGGGAGCCGTCCGTCCTCAGCACGCCTTGTTCGACGTCGCTCAATCGGCCCATCAGATGCACCCCGTCGCGGGCCATCGACTGCAGGCTGAGGGTGCTCCCGTATCTTCCCACCCCGGACACCTGAGGCTGAGCGGCGAATTGGATCGCGGGATCCGCCAGCTCGTCGACCGAAACATCCCAGAAGCCCATGTCCTCCCACCACGCAACGACGTCCCGTTGTCGATATCTCCGCCGGACACGTCCCACCCTGCTGGTGCATAGATAGACCTCTCGACCAGCGTGTATCAGGTCCATCGATATCTGACATCCCGACTGTCCTGCACCGATGACCACCACTGCCCCCGGGGGCACAGTCTCAGGCGAGCGATAGTCGGACGCGTGGAACTGGCGGACCGATTCGGGAAACCTGTCGCGAATCGCCGGGATCTTTGGCTCCTGCATCATCCCGGAGGCAACCACGACATTCGCTGCGTCGACCTTGTCGACACCACCAGCGGCGTCTTCGTAGGTGACACGAAACCCTTCGCCGTCACTGTCGACCCCGACCACAGTGACCCTCTCCTTCACCGGAAGCTCGAACTTGCCGGCATAGTGCTCGAAATAGCCGATGATTTCGCCCAGTTGAAAGAAGCCGTCGGGCTCGTTGCCCACATACTGGTCGCCGGGCAGGACATTCGCCCAGTTCGGCGTGTTGACGGCAAACGAATCCCAACGCTGACTGCGCCACGTCTCACCGATCCGGCCCCGCTCGAGGATGACGAACTTCATGCCGGCTTCGCGGAGGTAGTACCCAACACCCAAGCCGGCTTGACCCCCGCCAATGACGACAACATCGAAATGGTCCAACAGAGATTGCCTCCTCCGCAATCAGCCGATGGGACCGACGGTAGCCCTGGTTGCATCATCGATCCCACGTTGGGCGGCAGCCCGGATGTGGGTTGTGCGAACAGGGCTCCAACTCCCCAGGCGTTGGCGCTCAGCCCATACATCGCATGGACCGATGCCGCCGTATCTGCCGGCGAGGCTTTGGAACCAAACTCGGCCCCGCGAAAACAGAGGATCGATCTCGACTCCCAGCCACAACCGGGCCAGTCCCTCCTGTTCAATCGAATCATGCTTGTCGAACCCGCTCACCGATCACGTGGGGAGCCATCTATCGTCGACGCTGCGTTAATCCGATTTCCCGAATTCGCCAGGAGAGCTCATGACCACACTGTCGCATCGACCAAACACCGCTCTCGTCGTGATCGACGTTCAGAACGGCGTCGTCGATGACGCCCACGAGCGCGATTCGGTCGTCGCCAACGTCAGCACTCTGGTCGACAGAGCCCGGGGCGAGGGAGTTCCGATCGTATGGGTCCAACATTCCGACGATCATCTCGAGAAGGGCAGTGAGGCCTGGGAGTTCGTCCCTGAGGTGACGCGCCAGGAGTCCGAGGCCCTGGTGCACAAGTCGTACGCCGACTCCTTCGAGGACACCGACCTCGAGACAGTGTTGGCCGAAGCCGGGATCGGACATCTTGTCGTCGCCGGGGCGCAGACGGACGAGTGCATCCGGTCGACCATCCATGGCGCCTTCGTGCGTGGCTATGACGTCACCCTGGTGGGCGACGCACACACGACAGAAGACTTCAGCACCTGGGGAGCGCCGACGCCTGACAAAGTGATCGCACACACGAACCTCTACTGGCAGAGCCATTCGGCCCCCGGGCGCACTGCCGGAGTCGTGGACACCAAGGACGTGGTGTTCGGCGGCTGACCGCCGACCATCTCCCGTCTCCACCGGGCTGGCACGACGTGTCCGGTGCTTCCCCGCCATAATGCAAATCATGGAGCCCCACGAGCCGAACTCTCAACCCGACGACGGACGTCAGGGTCGCTTGGTCGCCGGCATGGTCCTCGTGGTCATCGGTTTCGCCCTGTTTGCCGCTCAATTCGTGGAGGGCTTGGATTCGGCGATTTGGCTGCTGTCCATAGGTGTCCTCTTCATAGCCGGGTACTTCTATCGCCATGCCTATGGGTTGTTGATACCGGGTGGAATCCTGGTGGGGATCGGGCTGGGTCAAATCGGAGATCGGGTCTTCGACGGTTTCGACGGCTCAGGCTCCCTCGGCGTTGGCGTCGGCTTCCTTCTGATCTATCTCATCGACCGTGTGTACCGGGGGCCTCAAGCGCCATGGTGGCCATTGATACCGGGTGGGATCCTCCTCATCACCACTCTCTCCAATGCAGGCGAGCCTTTCTCCCGGGTCATGGACTACGCGTGGCCTGCCATCTTGATCGTGGCCGGTTTGGTCATCCTGCTCGGAATCAACAGAAGCCGAGATCGTTCCTGACCGACGGTCCCTCGAGCTTCGGTCTTTCGCCCCTATCCACTCTGACCTTTGATCGCCGAACATTGCATCACGGAGGTCATGCGCGTGAATGCAAAGAGGGTCACCGGCCCATCCCGATGGCTCGGGGTGGATCTTCAGCGTGGGTGTAGTTCTTCTCCATCTTCACCTTTTCGCTCGGCGACGCGGCGGCGTGCCACAGGCCCACCCGAGAGGGCAGAGCCGAGCCCTGGGAGGAAGAGCTCTTGACCGCTCCTACCGCTGACCGGGAGGCCTCTCCACGCGCCCGTCTTCCCAATGACGTCGACAGCATCCGGACACGGTCCTCGGTCATAAGACCGGCGTCCGTGTGGGGGATGCTCTGGCTGCGGATAGTCCTCGCCGCCGGCTTTCAGACACTCCTCGCCCTCGGATTTCTCGTCTCCGGCGATCCGACACCATGGCGGTCCGCAGCCGACTGGTGGCTTGGTTCGCTTGCCCTTGCCGAGATGGTCAACCTCTGGCTGCTCGGCAGATGTGCGAGAGCCGAAGGCATCGGACTGCGTGATCTCTACAACCGTGGTGGTATCCAGCCCAAACGCGACCTGAAATGGACCGGGTTAGCCATGCTGGTAGCTGCCCCCCTGGTGTTGCTGCCGAGCATCCTGCTGGCCGGGGCGCTTTGGGGGGATGCCCAGGTCGCCCAGGACCTCACATTCCGAGCAGTCCCTGTGGCGGCGGCCTGGGTCATGCTCGCGGTGTTCCCGGTCATCCATGCACTCACCGAGCTGCCTACCTACTTCGGCTATGTGATGCCGAGACTCGAAGGCATCATCCGTAGGCCGGCCGCGCCGTTCCTGATCACGGCGACGGTGTTGTCCCTGCAACATGTCTTCATTCCCCTCCTGTTCGACTGGCGCTACGTGATCTGGAGGGCAGTGATGTTCCTCCCGCTCGCGTTGTGGTTCGGCTGGATCGTCAAACGACGACCGACCGCTCTTCCCTACTTGGCGGCCGCCCATGGGCTCTTGGATCTGTCTCTCCCCATCTACGTGCTGTTGGCGTCGCTCGGCTAGGAAGGACTAGTCAATTCGCGCCATCGGGTGAATGGTCCCCAAGTTTTGCCATCGTTGTGCCGATGGGTGGGGGAGGCGGTGGGAAATATGGGGAATGGGGAAAGCCAAGAAGGACCGCGCTGTATCGTTTGTGAGCTATCGGCCGGTTTTCTGACACCAATCGGGCTGATGTGCGGTCACCATTCGCTCGAGTTCTCCGCGCACACGTCCCCGGATGCCGATTGGCTGCCGATAGCGATCAAGACTGGCCCTGATCACAACCCAAGACGACCGCCACGCAGCGGTACGCCCGATCGGGAGGGACATAGGCACCGAGACAGCTCTGACTGAACCGGCCCTTTGGCTGGCGATGACTGTTCTCGCAATCGCTCCACTGGCGGCCCTGACTTTCTCGGGGCGGAACGCCATCGTCATCTCGGTGTTGGTTGTCCTGTTGGGTCTGTCGCGAAGGCAAACGGGCCTTGAGCCGGGAATAAGCTCGAAGGTGGGTTGTTAAAGATACGGTCACGATATATCGTGACCGTATCTTTGAAGTGAAAGGAGACACAATGTCTTTTGCAGCCCCACCGCCCTGGTTCATCCGCCGCCGGATGACGGCAATGGGTGGTCATCGTGGTTGGCGAGGCTGGGGCTCAGGCCCCGGCGGCGAGTTCCCGATGGGCCCCGGCCCATTCTTCGGCGGCCGCACCAAGGTCGGGCGAGGAGACGTACGACTTGCCATCCTCCACCTGCTGACCGAGGAGCCGATGCACGGCTATCAGATCATGCAGGAGATCAAGGAGCGCAGTCAGGGGATCTGGCAGCCGAGCCCCGGCGCCGTCTACCCCACCCTCCAACAACTGGAGGATGAGGGCTTGGTCAGGGCCGAGGAGGAGGACGGGAAGAAGATCTACCATCTGACCGACGCCGGCAAGACAGCGGCAGAAGAGGCCGCAGGGTCGCCACCCTGGGAGCGTTTCGGGTCGGAGACACACGACGACCTCATCGATCTCCGGGACATCGCCTTCCAGGTCGGAGCGGCCGTGATGCAGGTGGCTCGCACCGGGTCCAAGACTCAGGTGTCCAAGGCCAAGGAAATCCTCGAAAACGCGAAGAGCGAGATCTATCAGCTCTTGGCAGACGAGCAGAAGGACAAGTAGGTCATATCGGTGGTGGGCCGGACCGCGGGCTGGCCCACCACCGACAGCGATTGCCCCTCAGTGCCGATTGGTCCCGGGCTCGTACTGCGACCCTGACCATCGCCGACGATCATGGACACAGCACTAGGGGACGTATTGTTGGTGAATCTGGGCGACAACACCATCTTGGATGGTCAACCAGTAAGGCGCCCATACCGATCCGGCACCGAAATAGTCGTCGCGCGGCGACCGACCCTCCGCCCAGGGTTTGCCTGCGTCAAACAGGCCGAGCCACTCGTCGAGACTGACGTTGACCTCCGAGACCGGGCCCGATGAGGAGGTCGGCAGCACAACCACTGGCGGGTCGACGAGGGGAAGGGTTCGGAGCCGATCGTTGACGTTCAGGATGTAATAGCCGTTGGGCACCTGCTCTCCCTCGGGGATATCACCAGCCTCGACGGCAGCTTGGTCAGCTTCTTCCCCGGTGAGCCATTGGGCGTAATCGGCGACTATCTCGCTCGCCGACACCCTGGTGAGGAACGCCAACTCTTCTGTCGCATCGGGGAGGTAGGTGACTCTGACATCAGAGCTGGTGACGGCTCCGGAAGAACCCACGGCAATGACCGTCAGGTTGTTGTCCCCCGCTTCCAGAGAGATAGGCAGCTCGAAGTACGAAGCGGAATGACCGTCCAGGGTGTATCCGCCGGCCTCGACCCGAGTGCTGGATCCACCCGCCTCAATGGTCGACTCCGGCGTGGCGGACCCACGAACGATGAGGTCACGACTGGTGACAACCAGTCGCGGAGGTGGCCAGTCGAGCAGGAGGAACAACTCCGCTTTGGGTCGGCTCGTCGAAGTTGTCCCGAGGGTGGTCTGCGTCGTCCCGACGCTCGGGCCGGCCGTGGCCGCGGGAGCGGGGGTTACTTCAACCTCAGAGGTTGTGCACCCGGTCAAGACGATGAATACCGCCACCGCGGCGAGTCCTCTCACAGACAAAGGACGCTCACACTCCCGTCGGAGTTCCTGAGATCCTTCCAAACTCCGCTCTTCTCAACTGATCGGAGGTTTCCAGTCGACCAGGCGGCCGACCACATCGAAGCCGACCCCCGGATAGAAGCGGTTGGCCGGTTCGCGTGTCACCTCGGTACAGACACGAGCCAGCCTCATCCCCAAGCCGAACATCTGCCGCAAACCATGATGGATCAACGACCGCCCGATCCCTCGGCCCTGATAGTCGGGATGTGTACCAAATGGCTCGATCTGGGTGATCCCGGACTCGTCGGCCCACCACACCATGAAGGCGGCGATCGTGCCGTCGGGTGCCACTGCCACCAGATCGTGGTCCGGCAGGTACACCGGTGAGCGCATGAACCGCAAATACCTCTCCAGGTGCTCCTCGTCCGTCATCGTCGAGCGAAAGGCCAGATGGGATGCCTTGCGCCTCGAGTTCGCCTCCTCGACACCGGAAACCGGGCGCAGCTCCCAGCCCGGAGGCAGGGTGACCGACGGGATCTCGACTTGTTGGAGGTCCCATTCGAACGCATACATCTCGGCCCCCTGGCGATAGCCGGCACCGGCGAGGTACTGCTCGAGCTCGGTGTCGTTCGAGGAGACCCAATTGACGGTTGCGGCGCCGCCGAGGTGACCCTGGGCCCACTCGATCAGATCGGTGATCGGCGCACCAGGGATTGCAGAGACATCCACCGAATCCTCGCCCAGCACGATCACCGCCGCCTCATCCCAGATCCAATAGCTGAACTGGTCGGCAGTCCTGGGATCCTCGTGATGGACCCACCAGGCGAGGTCGCCAGGGTGAGCCACGTAGCGAGGGCCGGGCGAGGCCAGAGCCCGAGAGACGATGGCCTGCATCCTGGCCAGGTCGGCGACGCGGTCGACCTCGAGCGGCTCAGGTGTCAATCAGCCCTCCTCGATCCACTCTTCGAGTGGAATCCCCAGACCATCGGCAATGCGGTTGGCGTAGGCGTAGTAGGAGACCACCTCCACGACGTGCAGGACGTCGAGATCGGTGAAACCGAGCCGACGTAGCCGATCAACATCAGAGGACGCCATCTCGGCCGGATGGATGGTCAGCTTCACCGCGAAATCCAGCATTCCTCTCCGCTTTTCGCTGAGATCGGCACGGGTGTGGTCCGCTTCTATCCGCTCAGCCAGTTCGTCATCTCTGAGCAGCCGGCGCAGACCGCGTCGGTGATGGGTGACTCAGTAGTGGCATCCATTCACCTTGGAAACGACCAAGGCGATCATCTCCCGGTCCACCTTGCGAAGACTCGCCGTGCCCCGCATCACCTGGCGATAGAGGACGTGATGAGCTTGCAGACTCCCCGGGTCCAGCGAGTGGACGCGCATGATCCAGTCAACCCGCCCTGTCTTGGGATCGGCGACCTGATCTTTGAGATCGATCAGCTCGTTCTCCCAGTTGTCTTCGTGAATGGTCTCGATCCACGGCATCGGGTGAACCTACATCAGTGTTGCGTGGCCAGTGGAGGGTGAGGAGGAGAAGGGGTCCGCTCGGGAAAGCGAACGATCTCCACTGGCCGACGCAAGCGTTGGAGGAAGGAGGGTTTGCTTGTGCATTCCTTCACAAAGAACCAACGATTCCCGCAGGGGGATATTCCGCTCAGTTGCTGAAGGTCACCGAGAACGCGGGTGCCCATCTCGAGACGACCCGGCCATAGTTCTCACCGGCCGACATCATGTCACCGTCTGACAATGCCTCCAACGAGCGCCTGATCAGGTCGACGGAGTCGTCGAAGACGAGGTCCTGGGGGTCGAACAATTCGGAAACGTCCGCGTAGTCGAGCTCGAGCATGGAGTCGGAGGGAAAGCCCGCCAACCACTCATTCAACTGGCCCATCTCCTCGGCCGGCCCCTGGAAGACCTCGAGGCGACGCAATATTCCCAGGGCATGCTCGACACGCTTCTGTCCCACCACCAGATCCACCCGGAACCGCAACCGCGGTGAGTCTTCGACCTCGTACACCTCGCGATCCTCCGGTTGGAAAGCGGAGAACCAACGAACCGGGACGTGCCAGGCCGAGGTCAGGACATGGGATCGGTGCGACGGATACTCACGGTGATATTGCCTCAGCTCCCGATCGGCGGCTTGCGCTGCTTCTTCGGGAATCAGCCCGGATCCGAGACCTCTGAAGGCGTTGGCGAATGCAACAGTCGACTCGAGCACGCGAAGGCGAAGATTGCGGGGGCAAACCATCCTCACCCCGTTCCATGTCGTCACCCAGTCGGCGTCGCCCTCCGCCTCCGAGAGAAGGCCGTAGCTCCTCACAAAGGCCGGTATCGATTCGGCGCCACGGGAGACTTCGGGGGAGTACACCCTGAGATATGCGGTCTTCGTCACGCCATCCATCCTCGCATACCGGCCGGGCAAACGCCCTCAGCTCTCGACCTGGAGGAGGGTTAGTATCCGAGTCTGCATCACATTCGAGCTCTCGAAGGAGGATGACAGGCCTTGGTCGTTTTCGATGAGATGGCCCGGGAGGGGCATGAGCAGATCCTCTACGGGCACGACAAGGTATCCGGCCTCAAGGCCATCATTGCCATCCATTCGACAGCATTGGGTCCCGCCCTCGGCGGGACCCGCTTTTTTCCGTACCCGTCCGAGGCCGACGCTCTCACCGACGTGCTTCGCCTCTCCAAGGGAATGACCTACAAGGCTGCTGCTGCCGGCCTGGATCTCGGCGGTGGCAAGGCAGTCATCATCGGTGATGCGCTGACCGACAAGAGCGAGCGTCTGTTTCGGGCATACGGGCGCATCGTGGACTCACTCCAGGGTCGATATATCACCGCTGAGGATGTGGGCACCACGACTGCCGACATGGACATGGTGCGCCGGGAGACTCGTTGGGCTCTGGGCAACTCTGTGGCCGAAGGCGGATCAGGGGATCCGTCACCGGTAACGGCCCGTGGCTTGCTCGCCGCCAGCCGCGCCATGGCCGAGCACGTCTGGGGCGACCCGGACCTGGCCGGCCGAAGGTTCGCCGTCCAGGGCGTTGGGAAGGTGGGCTCTGCCTTCGTTCAACTCCTCGTCGAGGCCAGAGCCGAGGTCGTAGTCTCTGACTCGTATGAGCCGGCCATCGACGCCGCCGCCGAGACCTACGGGGTCAAAGGCGTCGCCGTCGACGAGATCCACAAAGTCGACTGTGACATCTACTCACCTTGCGCCCTCGGCGCAGGACTCAACGAGGAGACGATCCCTCAACTGAACTGTCGGGCGGTGGTAGGAAGCGCCAACAACCAGTTGGCCACAACCGACGACGCCGACCGCCTGGCCGAACGAGGGATCGTCTACGGGCCCGACTTCGTGGTCAACTCCGGAGGCCTGATCAATGTCTATGACGAGTTGCACGGGTACTCCAAGATGCGGGCGTTGCATCGGGTCGATCGGATTTACGAGGTAACCAAAGGCATCCTCGAGACGTCGGAGAAAGAGGGAATCAACCCGAACCAGGCGGCGGAGCGGATCGCAGAGCGCCGTATAAAGCAGATCGGCGACCTGAGACGCTTCCGTCGAAGTGGCGACGACCGGAATTGACCATGCAGCACCCGCTACAGGCATTCGACAAGAACTTGACCCACGGCGAGCTCGGGCTCACCGACGCCCAAGTCGTCGAGATGTACCGGCTGATGCTGCTCGCCCGACGGGTCGACGACAGGATGTTCGCCTTGCAACGACAGGGCCGCGCCCCATTTGTGGTGGGCTCGTCGGGCCACGAGGCCGTCCAGGTGGCCTCCGTGTTCACCCTCGATCGGTCCCGTGATTGGGTGCTCCCCTATTACCGGGACATGGGTGTCGCGCTGGCGTGGGGGTTCGAGCCCGAAGACATCTTCTTGGGAGTCTTCGCCAAGAAGACTGATCCCATGTCGGGTGGCCGCCAGCTACCCGGGCACTGGTCGGATCCGGATCTGCGGGTGCTCACCCAATCTTCGGTCATCGGAACCCAATATCCCCACGCCGCCGGGATCGCCCACGCCAACATGCTCCGAGGGAACGGGGCTGTCACGGTGGTCTATGGCGGGGAAGGGTCGACCTCGGAAGGTGATTGGCACGAGGCGATGAACTGGGCAGGGGTGCACAAGCTCCCCCTGGTCTTCGTCATCGAGAACAACCGGTATGCGATCTCGGTGCCCAGCGAAGAAGAGGTGGCCGGGAGCCTGGCGGCCCGAGCCCGGGGCTACGGCTTCGCCGGTGTGGAAGTCGACGGGAATCGGCCGCTCGAAGTGGTCCAGATCATGCAGGAGGCAGTGGAACGGGCACGCTCGGGTGAGGGGCCCACCCTGGTCGAGGCCGAGACGTACCGGTACTACGCGCACACCTCCGACGACAACGACAGCCTCTACCGGTCACGGGAAGAGGTAGAGACATGGAGGAAGCGGGACCCGGTGGCCTGGATGCGGCAGTATCTCATCGAGAGCCGGCTCCTCACCGAAGCCCAGGAAGAAGAGCTCGATTCCGAGGTCGTCAACACCTTGATCGCCGCAGTCGAGCGCGCCGAGGCCGCACCGGCGCCGGACGAGACCCTGAGCAGGGTCTATGCCCGGGTGATTGAGCCGGGCCCTGGAGCCACCGAGCCAGAGGAAGAGCCGGCCGGGGAGAGCGTCAACCTCATCACGGCGATCAACAAGACGCTGCACGAGATCTTCGAGAAGTACGACGATGTGGTGCTGTTCGGAGAGGACGTGGCACGACGCAAGGGCGGGGTGTTCAAGGCAACCCAGGATTTGACCGAAAGGTTTGGCCCAGGGCGCTGTTTCAACGCACCAATCGCCGAGTCCTCGATCATTGGGGTTGCCATCGGGATGTCGGCGACGGGCTTCCGGGTGATCCCAGAGATCCAGTTCGCCGACTACATACACCCGGCCTTCGACCAGCTGGTCTCCGAGGCATCGCGCATCAGCTACCGGTCCGATGGGAGATGGAACGTCCCCATCGTGATCCGAACCCCCTATGGGGCCGGGATCCACGGCGCGCTCTATCACTCCCAGTCGATCGAGTCCTTCTACAGCCATATCCCCGGTTTGAAGGTCGTGGTCCCATCCACACCGGCGGATGTCAAGGGCCTCCTCTTCACCGCAGTAGAGGATCCCGACCCGGTCATGTTCCTCGAGCCGAAGAAGCTCTATCGGCTGGCAAAAGGCCCCTATCCCGAAGGTGACCACCGTGTCCCGTTGGGCCGGGCCTCGATCCGCCATTCCGGAACCGACCTCACCATCATCGCCTACGGGGCCATGGCCCACTTCGCCATGGAAGCGGTTCCCATGCTCGAAGAGTTCGGGGTCAACCCCGAGGTGATCGATCTGCGCAGTCTCAAGCCACTGGACTGGCCCACCATCGAGGAGTCGGTGAAGAAGACGTCACGCGTTCTAATCGTCCACGAAGACAACGAGTTCGTCGGCTACGGCGCCGAGATCGCAGCCCAGGTCGCCGACAAGGCCTTCGAGTGGCTTGACGCACCCGTCCGCCGGTATGCGTTGGGGGACGTGCCAATCATGCCCTATGCCGGCTCTCTGGAGAACAGCCTGTATCCGACCGCCGAGGGGATCGTCCGGCACGCCCAGGAGTTGGCCAAGTACTGAGCCCGGCAGGCAGGGGTGCGTGAGTCGAGAGCTTGCGCCCGCCTTCTAAGGTTTCGACCATATGTCAGTGACAGCCCAACTCTCGGAGATCGTCGGCGATGCCTTTGCCGGGCTCGACCTGCCGCGGGAGTTGGGAGAATGCGTCCCCTCGGCTCGCCCTGAGCTTTCACAATTCCAGTGCAACGGCGCCATGTCGGCAGCCAAGCTGGCACGCCGGGCGCCACGGGACATAGCCCAGGATGTTGTCGAGGCGATCATCAGAGCCGACATGATCGGCTCCGCAGCTGTGGCCGACCCGGGTTTCATCAACATCGACCTGACCGATGAGGCCATCGCCGAGTGGGGGGCCCGAACGGCGACAGACCCACATCTCGGTTTCGCGGCCACCGATGACCCCGAGAGGGTCGTGGTCGACTACGCCGGGCCCAACGTGGCCAAGGCGATGCACGTCGGGCATCTCCGCGCAACCATCATCGGCGACTCGCTCGCCCGGCTCTTCTCGTTCGCCGGGCACATGGTCATCCGTGATCCGCACTTCGGGGACTGGGGCTTTCAGATGGGTCTGCTCATCGCCGCCATCGAGGAGGCAAACCCCCATCTTCCCTACTTCGACGTGAAAGCCGCTGAATTCCCCGCCAATAGCCCGGTGACCCTCGAAGACCTGCAAACCATCTACCCACACGCGGCGGAGCGAGCACGGACCGAGGAGTCCTTCGCCGACAAGGCCCGAGCGGCAACGGTCCGCCTCCAGCAGGGCGACAGGGGGTACCTGGCCCTTTGGAGGCACATGAAGTCGGTGTCCGAGGACTCGCAACGGGCCGACTTCGCCGACCTCGGTGTCAACTTCGACCTCTGGTACGGCGAGTCCGACGTCCATGATCGTCTGGCTCCCCTGGTGGAGAGACTGAGAACGAAGGGGATCGCCGAGGAATCCAAAGGCGCCCTCGTGGTTCGCGTGGAGGACCCCGACGACAACCGCCAGATCCCGCCGCTCATCCTGGAGTCGAAGGCGGGCGGGTTCCTCTACAGCACCACTGACCTGGCCACGGTGGAGATGCGAATGGAGGAGCTCAAGGCGAACCTCTGCCTATATGTGGTTGACCGTCGCCAGGCCGACCATTTCCTCCAATTGTTCCGGGTTGCGGAGAAGGCGGGCCTCGTCCCGCCGGGCGCCCGCCTCGAGCACATCTGGTTCGGGACCATGAACGGGCCGGACGGGAAGCCGTTCAAGACCCGTGAGGGAGGAGTGGTTCGATTGGCCGATGTCATCTCGATGCTGCGCGACGCCGCCAAGGCTCGGCTCGACGAAGCCCACCTGGCCGAGGAGTATCCCGAAGAAGAGCGTCTCCTCATCGCCGACCTGGTGGGGGTTGCCGCCCTCAAGTTCGGCGACCTGATCAACAATCGGACATCGGACTATGTCTTCGACCTCGAGAGGTTCAGCGCATTCGAAGGCAAGACCGGTCCCTATCTCCAGTACGCGGCGGTGAGGGTGAAATCGATCCTGCGTCGTGCCGCGCAGGAGGATCTCGAGTCGGGGCGCCTCATCCCGGCCACAGTGGATGCAGAGCGAGATCTCATGATCGAGCTTCTCCGATTGCCGGAGGTAGTTCAACGGGCCATCGACTTGAGGGCACCCAATCACGTCGCCGAGTATGCCTATGCCGTGGCGGGCCGCTTCAATCGGTTCTACGACCAATGCCACATCCTCTCCGAGCAGGACATCGGCCGTCGCGGGTCGTGGCTGACGCTGGCCCGTTGGGCTCTCACAACCCTCGAACGTCTCCTCGACCTGCTCGGCATCGAGGTCCCCGACAGGATGTGAACGGTGGACTTCGAAATACGCCCGGCGCGAGTCGAGGACATACCTGTCATCGCCGAATGGACCCGTGACACCTTCGATTGGGGCGACTACGTGGCGACTGCCCTGGCCGATTGGCTTGCCGACACCGGGTCACTGGCCATGGTGTGTGTGACGGCGGACGATGAGCCGCTGGCCGTCTCCCGTGCCCAGATGCTCACGCCGCGCGAGGCGTGGCTGAGCGGGGCACGGGTCCATCCCGATCACCGCCGCTCCGGAATGGGCATGGCCATGAACTCCCACGGTGTCGAGTGGGCCCACAAGCATGGGGCGAGGGTCGTGCGCCTTGCCACAGAGACCGACAACGACATGGCCCGTGGCCAGGTCGAGAAGTCTGGCTACCGCCCCACGGGAGCCTGGGTGCAGGGTTCGGCCGACCCGTCCACCGGCCAACATCCCAGACCGGACGATCGGTTACGGCCGGCAGGGTCGGCCGACGCCGACGCCGCATGGATGTTCTGGTCTCAGAGTGACGTGGCGCGCCAAGGTCGTGACCTGCTGGCTGGAGGGTGGCGTTGGAGAAAGGCCCGTCGGGACGACATCGATGACGCCATCCGAGCCAGGTCGTTCTATGGGTGCCGGGGCGGATGGGTCATTGCAAACCGCCTCGACTCGTCCATGGAGACCGTTTGGATCGCAACAACGCCGACTGACACTCCTTTGATCTTGCTCGGGATCCGACACCTGGCCCGTGAGCACGGAGTGGATGAGGTGAAGGTGTTCGTGCCTGAGAGCCCCTGGATGACCGAGGCACTCACCCGTGAGCAATTCGCCACCAGGTCGGTGGTCATCTACTCGAAAGCCCTTTGATCTTCAGGTGACGATGATCATCGTGGCCACGGCCCAGATCACGAACATGATGGGGATGTCGGCCCTGCCCAGCCAGTCGGGGCCTTTGGGATACCACCGGGCCAGGATCGCGAGCGGGATGCCGATCAAGGGCATGGCAACCATCCCAGCGATCGACGAAGCGCGAAGGCCGTCGACCGCCTGGATCAACGGAGCGGGAAGGGCGTTGACGCGTCCGTTGAGAGCGCCGAAGACGAGCAACCCGACGAAGCCGACCAGCAGGACCGCCAGTGTCCTTCCGATTCCAACTTCCCAGATCTTGAAGCCGACCAGTCGGCGTCCCCGCCCGAGAGGCCCTTCCGACGCAACGCCGAGAGCGAATAGGCCGATCACCGCCAGGATGAGGGCAGAGCCCAGCATGGCAGCGGTGGAGAGATCTTGTTCGACGTTGACAATCGAGAATCCCGCCAACAGCACCGAAACGGCCAAACCCACCAGCAGACTGCCGAACACCATCAGGCCGATGTCAGCCATGGTTCCAAAAGCACCGTAGGCGAGCGTCGAATAGCGTCTGAGGGTCGCCCAGGAATCGGCCCGCGTCGCCCCCTCGGTCAAGATCCTGCCTCCACGCCGGCGACACTAACCATCGACCCGGCACCTCTGATGGCTTCCAGGTACCACTCGATGGGGTGGGCGATCTGATGCCCTCCGCCCAATGCGGAACGCAGCTGCATCTCGCAGCCTGGATTGGCCGATGCCACCTTTGTCACACCGGTCGAACGAATCTGATCGGCCTTTTGGTTTCCCAATTTGCTGGACGCCTCAGGCTGAAGAGTGGTGTACAGGCCGGCGGCGCCACAACACATGCCGACCGGGTCGATCTCGACCACCGAGTAACCGGCAGCTTCGAGGATGGCTCGGGGCTCTCGAGTGATGCGCTGGGCGTGTCTCAGGTGACACGGATCCTGAATGGCAACCGGGCCGAGATCGACGTCCAGACTGGGCAGCAGGCCTGCCTCGATGGCACGGGCAACCGCCACCGTCACGTCGACGGCTCGATCCCCCACACTGGCGCCATCGGCATCCCAATGCCGGTACTCGCGAGTGTGCGCCGAGCAACCTGCCGAGGTGACCACCACATGGTCATATCCGGCAAACGCATCCACATTCTTCCGGGCGAGGGTGTGAGCCTCCTCCGCCTTTCCATCATGTGCGGCCAGCGCACCACAGCAGGTCTGTCCCTCGGGAACCTCGACGCGAAAACCAGCCAACTCGAGGAGTTGGATCGCGGCCTGGTTGACCGGGCGGAACCACTGGTCCTGGATGCACCCGGCCAACAGCCCCACAGTGCCCGAGCTGCCCGAGCCTCCGAGATGTCCTACCGCCTCCGGCGGTCGTCGTCTCAGGTCCCGGAGCCCGCCGACCACGCGGCGAAAGCGACCCGGCGCCAGTCGGGTTAGCCGAAGCCGCTGCGCCAGGCCGAGGAGACCGGTGCCCGCCCGCATGGCTGACCGCGAGCCCAGGAGATCGCCCAGGGCAAACGCTCGCAGGCGATGTGACAAGGAAGGGATCTGCGCCACGATCTCGGCCCTTGTCCCTTCCAGGGCCCGCCCATAGGGAACCATGCCCGGGCAAATGGGCTCACAGGCGCGACAGCCGAGGCAGAAGTCGATGATCCCCTCGAACGCCTCGTCCACGGTGAGGACGCCCTCGTGGACCGCCTTCATGGCGTGCAGCCGGCCCCTTGGCGAGGCCGTCTCCCGGCCGGTGAGCCGGAATGTCGGGCAAACCGGGAGACAGAGGCCACATTGGACGCAGGCGTTCAGCTCTTCCGTGGTGGGATGCTCCTCGGTCACCCAGCCCATCAGATACCACCTGGGAGACGGCCACGGTTGAGGATCCGGGCCGGGTCGAACTGGGATATCAACCGACGCTGGATGTCGAGACCGGGTGGAGGTGTGCCCCACGGGTCGATGCGCGGCGCCTCCTCCATCGGCCTGTCGACCACGACCAGATGCCCGCCCAGCGACTCCGCCCATCGGCGCAGGTCGATCGCGCCATCGGCGTCGTCCGACCCGAGACGGACGTCACCCGCTCCGAACACGGCCAGATGACGCCATCCGGCAGGAAGACGGGCCAGTGCGGGTGTAGTGGAAGCCGGTGGGACCCGTAATGACCATCGATATCGCCCGGTGGGATCGGCCGGCCAGTGCAGACCAGGCTCGACCTCCCCGCCAAGACGTTTCCCCGAAGCCTCCACCTCTTGGCGTGTCCCCCACAGATAGACCCGGGTGACCCCGTCGTCGCTGAGCGTGGCCAATGGACGGCTCACGAGACCGGCACGTTCGGGGTCGTCCAAGGTGACGCTGGCAGAGGCGGATGGGACCGGCCAGAGCTTGAGACAGACCGAGACGATCACACCCAGGGACCCGAATGCCCCCACGACCAGCCGGGGAAGGTCGTAGCCGGTCACGTTCTTGACTACCCGCCCACCGCCGCGGATCACCCGTCCGTCACCGGTGACCAGTGTCACCTCGAGCATCCTCTCCCTGGTCCCGAGAAGACGGCCGCGACGAAGAGAAGAGATCCCAGCAGCGATGGTGCCACCCACGGTCGACTCACCCGGGACCTCGGACAGCACGGCGGTCTGCGAGCGTTCTGCCAGGGCCGACTCCAGCTCCTCGATCTGAGTGCCGGCGCCAACGGTCACGGTCAGATCGTCCGGATCCCAGACTTCGATGCCCGAGAGATCTGACATCCGAATCACCAGCCCGGGCAAATCCGGATTCCCGTAACCCAGGCGAGTCCCTCCTCCGATCACCTGAATCGGCGTCCCATCGACCGATGCCTGTCGCAACAGCCCAGCCAGTTCCTCGACTGTGGCCGGAGCCACCGAGGCCACCTCGGCCACATCGGTCATACCCAGGCCCCGTCGGGTATCTCGCGCTTGACGCCGCCGAAGTCGAAGCAGCGCGAGCCCTCGGGAAGGACCTTTGCCGGATTGAAGATGCCTTCGGGGTCGAAGACTTCCTTGAGACGCGCCTGCGCATCCAGATCCAGCTCCGTGAAGTCGGCCCGCATCATATCGCGCTTCTCCAGCCCGATGCCGTGCTCGCCCGACAGGGCTCCACCACGACGCAGACAGGCGACCACCATCTCCTCGCCTGCGGCGTGAACCTTCTCCAGCATCCCCGGGATGGACGAGTCGAAAGCCATCAAAGGATGCAGATTCCCGTCACCGGCATGAAAGACGTTGTAGACGTCGAGTTGATAGGAGTCCGCAATCGACTGGACCTCCTCCATCGTCTCAACCAGCCTCGAGCGGGGAACCACGGTGTCGTGCAGGTAGTAGTCGGGTGACACCTGGGCGATGGCGCCGAAAGCCGACTTCCGGCCCTTCCACAACAGCTCACGCTCTTTCTCGTCCGAGGCGATCTGCACCGACCGCGCCCCGTTCGACTCCGCTATCTGTGAGATGAGACTCGCCTCGGCTTCGACGGCAACCGTCTCACCCACCACCTCGGCCAGGAGCACTGCAGCAGCGTCTGTGGGGAACCCAGCGTGGAGCCAGTTCTCCACGGCCGTGAGCATCTTCTGATCCATGATCTCCAGCGCGGCCGGGACCAGACCCGACGCGATGACCTCCGAAACGGTCCCGGTGGCCCCGGCCAAGGTATGAAATTCGATGAGCAGGGTCCGCACATCAGGCGCTATGGGGAGAAGTCTCACCAGCGCCTTTGTGACGACGCCCAACGTGCCCTCCGATCCAACGATCAAGCCCTTCAGGTCGAGACCGATCGGGTCCGGCGCCTGGCCCCCCAGGATCAGGATCTCGCCACCGCTGAGGACGACCTCCAAGCCAAGGATGTGAGATGTGGTGGCTCCTTCGGCGAGGCAATGTGCTCCGCCGGAGTTGTTGGCCACGTTGCCCCCGATGGTGCAGGCCGACTGGGAGGACGGGTCGGGGGCGAAATGAAGGCCGAAAGGGGCGGCTTGGCGGCTCAGATCGAGGTTTATCACCCCGGCCCCAACCCACGCGGTGTGGTTGTTTACATCGATGTCGACGCTCTTCATGGCCGTGGTGACCAGGACGATCCCACCATTTGTCGGGCTGGCCCCGGCGGTTAGACCGGTCCCGGCGCCACGGGCGACGATGGGCACCCCGGCACTCTCGGCGATCAAGACCACTTCGGCCACCTCGGCCGCATCCTTGGGGAAAACGACACAGGTCGGCTCCCCTCTCATCAGAGAGGCGTCCTTTGAATACAGGTAGAGCTCGACCGGCTCCTCCAACACCCGATCGTGGCCAAGTGCATCCCTGAGTCGGTCGACGAGATCCATGTGCCTGAGGGTAGTTGTGAGGAAAGTGGGGCTCCACCGGCTCCTGAGATCGAAAAGAAGGTGAACCGGCCGGATTTGGTTTTCAGAAAAGTGTCATCCGGTCGGTTTGCCCCATCCGCCGCCACCGGGTGTGAGCACCAACAGGCGGTCGCCGGCCTCGACTTCGACGGTGGTCTTCCCGGGAAGACGACGACGCTCCCCTGACCGGTTGACCAGCCAATCCTCCCCGCACGCCCCCGACTCTCCACCGGCGAGGCCCCAGGGCCGGTTTCGCCTTCTCTCACCCATGAGCGAAAGCGTGGCAGCCTCCTCGAAGACGATCTCCCGCTCGATCCCGTCTCCCCCGGGAAAGCGACCGGCGCCACCGGACCCGCGGCGCAAGGTGTAGCGCTCGACCCTGAAGGGATAGTGGGTCTCCAGAGATTCGATTGGGGTGTTCTCGGTGTTCGTCATCCCTGTGTGAATGCCCGATTGCCCCGGTTTGCCCGGCCGGCCCCCCTGACCACCGGCCACCGTTTCGTAATAGGCAAAGTGGTCGTTCCCGATGAGCACGTTGTTCATCGTGCCTTGTGAGGCGGCGGGCACGCGATCCGGGGCAGCCTGTGCGAGGGCCCCGAGCAAGACGTCGGCGATCCTTTGACTTGTCTCCACGTTCCCGGCCGCCACCGCCGCGGGAGGTCTGGCATTGACTAGGGACCCTTCCGGGGCCAGAAGGCTCAAAGGCCGGTAGCAGCCTCCGTTTGCCGGGATCGTCGGGTCCGTAGCCACCCGTACGGCGTAATAAAGACAAGACCTGGTCACGGCCGCCACGGCATTGAAGTTCGACTCGACCTGGGGGTCGGTGCCGGTGAAGTCAGCGGTCAGCGTCCCACCGTCGATCACGACTTCGACCTCGATCGTCACATCGCGATCGCCGTTCTCCATGTGGTCCCGGAACCGGTACGAGCCGTCGGGAAGTGCGGTGAGGGCAGCCAACATCCGGCGCTCGCCATAGGAGAGAAGTGCATCGCCCACAGACCGGAACCGGTCCGGGCCCTCCCGCCCGATCAACTCGCTGATTCGAGCGGAACCAACCGCATTTGCGCCGATCTGTGCCTCCAAGTCACCCCGGCGCTCCCACGGGGTTCGGGAAGCGCTCAGGAATGGATCGAGGAACTCCTCTGACCAAGTGTCATCGGCCCAGGCGACGCATGGCGCCACGCGATGACCCTCTTGATCGACGGTGATGGCGTGCGCCGGCATCGATCCCGGGGCCTCACCACCCACGTCGGCATGATGGGCTCGGTTGGCGACCCACCCAACGTGGGCTGAATCGAAGAAGACCGGGGCCACCAGCGTGAGGTCATTGAGATGAGTGCCCCCGGCGAAGGGGTCGTTGACCGCGTATTGAACCCCCGGCCTGGGATCGAACCGCTCCAGGCATGCAGCAACAGAGCCGGGCATCGAACCCAGGTGCACCGGTATGTGCTCGGCCTGGGCGAGCATCTCACCGCTGGGGTCGAAGACCGCCGAGGAGCAATCTGCCCTCTCCTTGATATTGGGCGATAGCGCGGTGTGACGCAGTACGGTTCCCATCTCGTCGGCCACCGAGGACAATCGGTTGCGGGCAACCTCGAGGGTTATCGGATCGACCTTCACTGCCTGTCACCATCGAGGAGCCTGGTCGCCTCCCTCCTGCTCAGACCGGACAGCGCATCGCGATGACTCTCGACGAAGCCGACAACCGCCGACGGATGGGTCTTCGAATACTCGCGTAGTGCCCATCCGATCGCCTTGCGGATGAAGAACTCCTTCTCGGGTGCTCGTCTTTCGCAGAAAGCGAACAGCCGGTCGGGATCCGTACGCTCCTTGGCCCCCACCTGACAGATGATTGCGGTTCGACGCAGCCACAGATCCTCATCGGCGATCCAACTATCGACCATCGGCCATGTCTCCAGGGGATAGTCGAGCACCAATGACCGGATCAGATGGGTCGCCACTTCATCGACGAGATCCCACCAGGATCCCTCGACGATGAGTCGACGGTAGAGGTCGAGGTTGGCAGGTGTGATGAATGGGCCGAACTTCCGGGCGGCGGAGAGAGCGACGTACTTCTCCTCCCGATGGGGAAGGTCCCAAAGACCGAGGACGAGCTTCCGGTACTCGTCGTTCGACCCTGGCGGAAACCGTTTGATCAACTCAGAGACGATCGGGCGGCGCTCGGGTTTCTGAACCCCGTAGAAAGGCATGTCGGTCTTCATATACGCCTGCATTCGCAGGCCTTTGTCGGGATCGGCTTTCTCGGCTAGGCCATGAGTGACGAAGCGCCTTGCTGCGGCCACGTCGGTCAAGGCCTGATCTCCAGTGAACCATCGTCATGCACGGCCAGGTCCGCGCCTGGATCCAGCCAGATCACTGCATCCCGATCGACCACGAGAGCTGGCCCTGTGATCTCAAAACCCGCCGGAAGCAAGTCCCTCTCGAAGATCTCAACCGGGACATCGCGACCCTCGATGTGGACCGATGATGTGGTGGGTGTGGGTCGTGACATCGAGCCAAGCGAAGGCAGGTCCCCCCAGCTCATCGGTGCCTCCCCCAGCACCTGGCCGCTCACATTCACCAACTCGATCGACTGCTCCGATCTCGTGAAACCGAAACGTCGTTGGTGCTCGGACTCGAACGCACGACGGAGATCCGGCCAGTCGGGCGAGAGGGAAACGGTCAGCTCGTGGGATTGGCCCACATAGCGGACATCGCCATGAGCCTCGAGCTTGACCCCCACGGTCCCATGGTCATCCAGGAAGGATCGCTTGGCGCGCTCCAACATCTCCGCCCGAACGCGGGACAGGTCCTCGGAGCCCTCGACAAGCATGACGGTGGCGGTCACGTCGCTCCTCGGTGCCGCCATCAGTAGGCCCAACGCCGAGAACACACCGGAGAGTGGGGGGATGAGCACGGTCTCGATCCCAAGCTGCCGGGCGAGGTGAATCGAGTGCAGGCCACCCGCCCCACCGAAGGCCACCAGGACCGAGTCGCGGGGATCGGCGCCCTCCTCGACCGATACCGAACGGAGCGCCCTCTCCATGTGGGCGTCGACCACCTCGACCACCCCGGCGGCAACGCCGATCGCATCGAGCGCCAGCGACTCCCCCAGTGAGGCCAATGCCCTGGTTGTGGAAGCAAGATCGATCGGGATCGACCCTCCGAAGCGGATGTGCGCGGGGATCTTCCCGAGTGCGACATTGGCGTCGGTGACCGTGGGCCGAACACCTCCCTGGCCGTAGGCCGACGGGCCCGGGACCGACCCGGCCGATCGAGGCCCGACCCGCAATGCGCCACCATTGTCGAGCCAGGCGATGCTGCCCCCACCCGCCCCGATGGTGCGCACCGGCAAGGAGGGGACCCGGTTGACCCGACCGACGCCACGAACCATCTCGGCTTGCGACATCGTGCCCGGCCCGATGCGACAAACGTCGGTCGACGTCCCCCCCATGTCGAAGCTGATCGCCGACGAGTGCCCTTTTGCTCCCGCCATGGCATGAGCCGCGATCACACCTGCGGCAGGCCCGGAAAGCACAAGACGGCCGGCGCGGGTCATGGCAGCTGACACCGGGAGCAGCCCGCCAGAAGAAGTCATGATCTGCCTCCTCTCCACGGGGACCGCAGCATCGATCCTCTCCAGGTATCCCGAAACCACCGGGGTCAGGTAGGCATTGAGCACGGTGGTGGCGACCCGCTCGAACTCACGGAATGCAGGCGAGATGTCAGCGCCACTGGACACCGGGAGTCCCGTGAGGTCGGCCAGCCGCGTAGCCACCTCCATCTCTCGAGTGGGGTCGTGATATGAGCGCACCAGGGCAACTGCTATCGCCTCGGCCCCGCTGTCGGCCACCAACCGTGCCAGCGCATCGAGGTCTTGGGTCACTGCCAGCCGGTTCGACCTGGGCACCAGCGGCTCGGGACGATCGGCGAACGGGTCGTACAACGAGGGGCGGGCCTGACGCCCGATCTCGATGACGTCCTCGAACCCGGGGCTGGTCACGAGCGCGACTAGAGCTCCGGCGCCTTCTATGAGGGCGTTGGTACCTGCGGTCGTCCCATGCAGGAACTTCGAAGAGACACCGGCGCCGGACTCGGTCAACACCCGACCCACCGCGTCAGCCTGGTCGGGCGTCGTTGGGACCTTTCTTCCCTCCACACCGTTGTCGCGACGAACCACCACGTCGGTGAAGGTGCCGCCGACGTCCACAGCCACGATCAGAGTCACCTGATTACCCTCAAATGGCCATGCCGATCTCAGTCGCCCCCTCGCCCAACCCCAACGCCATGAAGTTCACGGTTGGGAAGTCGGTGGGTGGTCCCACCACCCATGTCGCAGGAAGTGAGCCCGATGAGCTCTTCGCCCGATCTCTGCTGGCATTGGAGGGAGTCACCAGCATCTTCATGACCGCGGACTTCGTCACCGTCTCCAAATCTCCTGACACCTCCTGGAACACGATCGTCCCGGAGGCAACCGCGATCCTAGAAGGCGAATTCGACGACTGAGCGTGCCTGTTCGTCGGCCAAACCCCTCACGGCACTACGACGGTCCTGGGCCTGAGCACCCCATCTGCGCCGGTGGCCATCACCACAACCCTCCATGACCCTTCCGGCGTGGGCACGCCTCCGACCACCTCGGTGGTCCCCTCGAGGCCCAACGCCGCGTTTCGGATCTCCTCGGGCACCTCGACCAGGCCGGCGGCCACCGGCTCCGGCAGGTCAAGGGGCTCGACTTCAGGGGACATCGTCACAGTCGGGCCGTCACCGGCCATGGAGACATCAATGATCACCTGCTGTGGCGGCTGTCTGACGTATAGGCCCTCGGAGTCGGCGGCCAGTGTCCTCGCCAGGACCGAGACCCGATAGACGAGGGGCGCCACTTCCTCGACGGTGCTGGCACGTACCCACTCCACGAAGACCCTCATGCCCTCCCCTGGTTGCGGAGGCGGGATGTCGCTGGGCAGCAGCGACGCAAGGACCTGACGGCTCTCCTCGGAGCCATCGACCGACAGATATTCGCTGGTGAACCACTCCGCATAGGCGACCGCCTGATCGATCACCCGTTCGGGATTCACTGCATAGAGGTCGGCTTCTGCCGTCATCGTCGGAGCCGTGGGCGGCGAGCCTGTGGCCACCACGGGCGGGACGGCTGGGGTCTGAGAGGTCGCCGGATCTGACGCCGGAGCCTCCGCGTGAACGGTCTGCGAGACGGCGGGAGTCACCGGGCGGTTGGCCATGACCGAGTAGGCCAGGGCGCCCAGGACGATGGCACCGGCCACCCCATATGCAAGCCATGGCCGATCACTCCTCCGTTGTTCCAGCATTTCCCACGGGATGCGCTCGAACACCTCATCGCGCCCGGAGGCCGTGTCGTTCTCTGTGCCCTGCCCCACCTGGTCGAACCTATGGGCTGGGTGGCCGTGGTTCAAGAGGGTTACCGTCTGGAACCGATCGGTGCCAGCTATCGTTTTTTGGGCAATGGCTGTCAACCCCGACCCGAAGCCCGGACGTTGGATACTCCCCCTGGTCATCCTGGGGATGATCGCGTTCACCTATTTCTTCGTGAAGTCGCTTCCAGAAGCGTCGCCGGACACCACTCTGGCCGGTGCGACCAGCACGACGGCTCCGGCCGAAGAGTCCACTACCACCCAACCGGGTGGGACGGGGACCGTCGACGACGCCACCCAGGCCTATCTGGACGAGCTCAAATCGATCAACGACCAACTCAGCATCCTCAACACCGAACTGGTCGCCGTCAACGACGGGTTCGACGCCGATCCACGTGAGATCGAATTCGGCGAGGCCGGGACCCGGATGGAGACTGTGGCCGGTGACACACAGGACCTTTCCGACCAGGTGGCAGCCCTGACCGCCCCGACAGAGCTCGAAGCGAACCAGCAGGCACTCATCGGGTCGATCAGCATCGCTGCACAAGCGGCCGGCGAAGCCCTCTCCGGTCTGCGATCGACCGACACGGGTGAGCTGCGCCGGGCCGCCGTGGCGGCATATACGTCTGCGGTCTCCGACTTCGGCGTCGAAGTGGAGAACGCTCGGACCACTGCCGGCGTCAGCCCATCGGCCTGATGTCGATCGAGTTCCGGGCAATAGGCCCGGATGAGGTCGGAATTATGGCTGACGCGATGGGGCTCGCCTTTGGCTTCGACTCCGAAGAGGACGCCGCCGACCGATTGGCCAAAACCCTCCCCTTCGAGCGAACCAGATGCGGGTTCGACGGTGATCTGATGGTCGGCACCTCGGGTGCCTTCGAGCTCGAGATGACGGTCCCTGGAGGGAGCGTTTCCTGCGCCGGCACCACGATGGTCAGTGTCATTCCCACCCATCGACGTCGCGGCATCCTCCGTCAGATGATGCGGTCACATCTCGACGACGTCCTGGACCACGGCGAGCCAATCGCGGCCCTATGGGCCTCGGACAGCGCGATCTATGGCCGCTTCGGCTACGGACTGGCCTCCATCAACCAGGCGATCGATGTCAAGCGCTCGAAAGTGAAATTTCATCGCAATGCCCCGGAGCCGACGCCGGTCAGGATGATCGGTGTCGAGAAGGCGGAATCGATCCTCCCGTCCTTCTTCGAGGACCTCAGAGTCGATATCCCCGGCTTCTTCCATCGTACCGACGCCTGGTGGGAGCACCGACGCTTCTCCGACCCCGAAACGTCGCGCGACGGAATGACATCACAGCGATACGGTGTAGTCGACGGCGAAAACGGGATCGAGGGCTATGTGCAATTCCGGTTGAAGTCGGATTGGGAGGGGGGTCATGGCGCCGGGCAGGTTGTGATCAGGGAGCTGTTGGGCACCACACCAGAGTCGTGGGTAGGCCTCTGGCACTTCGTGCTCGGACACGACCTCGTCGACGTGATCTCCGCCCGGAATCGACCCACCTGGGAGCCACTATTCGACCTTCTGGAAGGGGTCAGGCGAGCCCGAGCAACCCGTAGCGATGCCCTGTGGGTGCGTCTGATGGATGTGCCGGCGGCACTGACCGCTCGGCGCTATTCGGCACCCATCGATTTGGTCTTCGAGGTCGATGATCCCATGGGAGACGTCACCGGAAGCTACTGGTTGCATGGCGACGAATCGGGCGTCGAGTGTGTTCTGACCGAGAAACGGGGGACGATCCGGCTGGACCTGGAGGACCTCGGTGGCTGCTACATGGGTCGCAGCCGGTTCACCGAGTTGGCCCGATCCGGTCGCGTGTCCGGTGATCACGGGCACCTGGCTGCAGCCGATCGCGCCTTCCATTGGGACCCCCAACCCTGGTGCCCCGAGATCTTCTGAGGACTGTCCAAAGAGACCTACCCGCACATGACGAGGGCCCGCCTGCCGACAGGCCCTCGTCGGCACCCGCCGGAGAGCGGGGCCGCCCTGCACCCGGTGTGGAGACCACCCGGGGAGCTATTGCCCCAAGAGGGGCAGCGCTCAAATGTCGTAGTAGAGGCTGAACTCGTAAGGGTGGGGGCGTAAACGCACCGGATCCACTTCGTGCTCGATCTTGTAGTCGATCCAGGCCTCGATCAGGTCTTCGGAGAACACACCGCCCTGGAGCAGGAACTCATGGTCGTCCCGGAGCGCTTGCAGCGCCTCGGGAAGGCTCCCTGGCACCGACGGGAGCCCTTCGAGCTCCGCCGGGGGCAAGTCGTAGATGTCCTTGTCCACCGGGTCGTGGGGCTCGATCCGATTCTGAACCCCGTCCAGACCGGCCATCAACATGGCAGCGAATGCCAGGTAGGGGTTGCAGGACGGATCCGGGCAACGGAATTCGAGCCTCTTCGCACCGGGTGACTGCGAGTACTGGGGGATCCGGATCGCAGCCGAACGGTTGCGACTGGAATAGACCAGATTGACCGGGGCCTCGTAGCCGGGCACCAACCGGTGATATGAGTTGGTGGTGGGCGCCGCAAATGCCAGCACGGCAGGCGCATGCTTGAGGAGCCCTCCGATGTACCAGCGGGCCATGTCGGAGAGACCGGCGTATCCGGCCTCGTCGAAGAACAGGGGCTCGCCGTCTTTCCAGAGCGACTGGTGGGTGTGCATCCCCGAGCCGTTGTCCTCGAAGATCGGCTTGGGCATGAAGGTGACGGATCTCCCGTGTGCCCATGCCGTGCTCTTGACGATGTACTTGTACAGGGTCACGTTGTCGGCGGTGCGCAACAGGGTGTCGTATCGCATGTCGATCTCGGCCTGCCCGGCGGTGCCCACTTCATGGTGCTGAACCTCGATCTCGATGCCGGCGGCCTCGAGCTGGGCGGTCATCTCGGAACGAAGGTCCTGGAAGTGATCGGTCGGCGGGACCGGGAAATACCCTTCCTTGTACCGTGGCTTGTAGCCGAGGTTGCCACCCTCCTCGTACTCGCCCGAGTTCCAGGCACCCTCGATGGAGTCCACGAAGTAGAAGCCGGAGTACTGGTTCTGCCCGAAACGGACGTCGTCGAAGATGTAGAACTCGGCCTCGGGCCCCCAGTAGGACGTGTCGGCCAGCCCGGTGCTGAGCAGGTACTCCTCGGCCTTCTTGGCCACGTATCGAGGGTCCCGGTCATAGGGGGTATTGGATATCGGGTCATTGACGAAGCAGTAGAGGATCAGTGTCTTCCGCGACCGGAATGGGTCGTCCACGGCAGTGCTCGGATCCGGGATCAGGATCATGTCCGACTCTTGGATCTGTTGGAAGCCGCGGATTGAGGAGCCGTCGAAGCCGAACCCTTCCTCGAACGAGGCCTCGGTCAGTTGATGAACCGGGACTGTGAAATGCTGAACCTGACCTGGCAGGTCACAAAAGCGAAGGTCGACGAACTCATATCCCTCGTCGGCGACGAGGGACAAGACGTCGGCAGCCGTCTTGCTCACGGGTACTCCTCTCGAGTCGATTGCACTGTGAACCTGGTATTTGTATCTCCGACCCATTTCCGTCGAGTTGCCGAAGTGTGAACGCTGTGTTTCCTGTCCGGAACTCACCGATTGCCGCCAGAGATCCGGCGACCCGTTTCATAATCGGCAGGTGCAGCGACTGTTTCACAAGGATGACCCGAACCAGCCGCTCGCCGAGGGTGACCTCTCGACTATCCCCCGCCTCCTCCGCCAACCTGGCTTCTTCTGGCTCGACATGTATGACGAGTCACCAGCGGCGATCGAGGCTGTTGGAAATCTGCTCTCCCTCGACGATGCCTCGTTGCACGATGCCTCGGAGATGACGCTCTTGCCCCGAGTAGACGAGTTCGAAGGGTACGTCTACGCGGTGATCAACGGGCTCGTGCCCGAAAGCGGCGGCCTGACAACCGATGAGATCGACATGTTCATCGGCGAGCGGTTCCTCATCACGGTGCATCGGACCCCGTTCACCTCGATCCAGTGGCTGCAGGCCTCCACCAACGTCGCCAGCACGACCAATCTCGACTCGCCGGCGCGATTGGCCGCCTTCATCGCCCAGCTAGGGACGAGGCGATTCCTCCCTCTCATCACCGAGCTGGATGCGCGGATCGAGGACCTCGAGCTGATGGCGATGGCCTCCGACCCGAGGACGCTGCCCGAGGTCCAGGCTCTCCGCCGGGATGTCACCCTGCTCAGACGGACCGTTGGGCCCCAGCGCGACGCCATCAACGAGCTGGCGGAGAGTCTCCACCCGGTGATCGACACATCCGCCCGACGGGCCTTCGACCGGGTCTTCGATCACTATGTCAAGATCGTCGATTCCCTCGACGGGGCACGCGGCCAGCTCTCCTCTGTCCTGGACACACATCGCGGGGCAGTTGCCGACCAGACCAACGAAATCGTTCGCCTCCTCACCGTCTTCTCAGCGGTCTTGCTCCCTCTGTCGGTCATTGCCGGGGTATGGGGGATGAATGTGATCGACCTTCCATTCGGGCGCAGTCGGGGAGGCTTCTACGTGCTGATCTCCGGTATGGGAGTAATCGCCTTGGCGATGTGGACCTATTTCGCCCGACGTGGATTTGTGGGCGGGCCAAAGCTGAGCGAGCTTCCCAAGTCGGTGGGCCTCGGGCTGATCCACATCGGCACGGCGCCGATCAGAGCCGTGACCACGGGTATCGAAGCCACCGTCCGCCGCAGCAGCACCAGCTCAGCCAGTCAAACCGCCGAGCCGCCCGATGACCCACCCGAGAGGCCCTGACACGGGTCACTGGCTGCGCTGACTACCGTCACCACACGTCATGCCAGCCACCGTCGTATTGGGTGCCCAGTGGGGTGACGAGGGGAAGGGTCGAGTGGTCGACTTCTTCGCCGAGTCCGCTGACTTCGTAGTCCGCTATCAGGGTGGCAACAACGCCGGCCACACGATCGTCGTCGGCGACCAACGGCTCGCCCTTTCCCTGATCCCGTCGGGGATCCTCTACCCGCACTGCACCCCGGTCATTGCCTCGGGAACGGTGATCGATCCCAAGGTGCTGATCGCTGAGATGGACATGGCGGCCGAAAAGAACCTGGATCCGTCCCGGATCAAGGTCTCCTCCAACGCCCACGTCATCATGCCCTATCACCGGAAGCTCGACGCCGCCATCGAGCGCTACCTGGGCAGCAATCGCATCGGGACCACCAAGCGGGGCATCGGGCCGGCGTACACCGACAAATTCGCCCGGGTCGGCATCCGCGTCCAGGACCTCTTCGACCCCAAGATCCTGAGGAAGAAGGTCGAAGTCGCGCTGGAGGAAAAGAACAAGATCCTCCCGAGGATCTACAACACGCTGCCCATGGATGCCGACGAGATCATCGACGAGTACAGCGTCTTCGCGGAGCGTCTCCGGCCTCATGTCGCCGACACTTCGTTGCTTCTCTGGGAAGGCCTCGAGTCGGGGAAGTCCGTGCTATTCGAGGGGGCCCAAGGGACGCTCCTCGACATCGACCATGGGACCTATCCGTTCGTCACCTCGTCCAACCCCACGGCCGGTGGGGCGGCCGTGGGATCGGGCATCGGGCCCCGGGCCATAGACGAAGTGATCGGCGTGGCGAAGGCCTATATCTCACGAGTCGGCACCGGGCCATTCCCCACCGAATTGAGCGACGAGACCGGCGACCGGATGATCGAGCTCGGCGGGGAGTACGGCACGGTCACCGGACGGCGGAGGAGATGTGGCTGGCTCGACCTGGTCGCACTTCGCTATGCCCACCGTGTCAACAGCTTCACCAACCTTTTCCTCACCAAGCTCGACATCCTCTCGGCATTCGAGACGATCAAGGTGGCCACCGCCTACATGAGCGAAGGCGTGAAGTACGACCACTTTCCCAGCCAACAGAGCGTCCTCTATCACTGTGAGCCGGTCTACGAGGAGCTGGAGGGGTGGGGCGAGGACATCACCGGGGTGCGCCGATATGGCGATCTTCCCGGGCCGGCCCGGGTCTATGTCGAGTACGTCGAGGAGAGTGTCGGGGTGCCGATCGGGTGGGTCTCGGTCGGCCCGGAGCGCAGTCAACTCATCGAGATCTCGTGAAGGTCCTGCTCGTCGGTGGTGGGGGCAGGGAGCATGCCATCGGATGGAAACTCTCCCAGTCGCGCCGGGTGAAAGAGCTGATCTCCCTCCCGGGCAACCCCGGCCTATCCCGACTCGGTCCCGTGATCGAAGGCATCGACCCAACCGACGTGGGAGCTGTCTCCGCCATGGCCAGGATCCAGGGGATCGATCTGGTGGTGGTCGGGCCAGAGGCACCTCTGGCTTCAGGTGTGGTCGATGCCCTGACCCGACTCGGCATTCCCGTCTTCGGGCCAACCCGGGCGGCGGCCCGGTTGGAGTCGTCCAAAGCTTTCGCCAAATCGATCATGAAGAGGGCGGGCGTCCCGACCGCGGCCGCCGAAGCGTTTGACGACCCAGCGGCGGCCAGGGCCTACCTCGACCGAACCCAGGGCCCGTTCGTCGTCAAGGCGGACGGGTTGGCCGCAGGCAAGGGAGTGCTGGTCACCGACTCGCGAGAGGAGGCCAAGGCCTGGGTCGACCACTGCCTGGAGGGCGGGTTTGGCACTGCCGGTGAGTCGGTCCTCATCGAGGACTACCTGGAAGGGCCTGAGATAAGTGTGTTCGCCGTGTGCACCGGCAGCGGGCCCGTGCCCCTCGAGCCGGCCCGGGATTACAAGAGGCTCCTCGATGACGACCAAGGGCCCAACACCGGTGGGATGGGATCGTTCTCCCCGGTGCCCGACCTCGACCCCGGTTTGGTGGCCAACGTGATGAGCATGGTGGTCGAGCCCACCCTGGCCCAGATGGCAGCGGACGGAAATCCCTTCCGCGGGTTCCTCTACACGGGCCTCACTCTCACGCCATCAGGACCACGCGTCCTCGAGTTCAACGTCCGGCTCGGCGACCCCGAGACCCAGGTCGTCCTACCCCGGCTCGAATCGGATCTGATAGACGTTCTCGAAGGTCGTGAAGCGACCTGGTCTGATCGCGCGGCGGTCAATGTCGTGCTGGCGGCGAAGGGATACCCGACGGACCCGCAGAAAGGGGCCGAGATCCGCGGGCTCGACCACATTCCCGACGACACTCTCGTCTTTCATGCCGGTACCAAGGCCGAAGGCAAGCGAGTGTTCGTCGACGGGGGCCGTGTCCTCAACGTGGTTGGCATGGGACACGACCTGGCAACCGCGCGCGACCGTGCCTACCAAACGGCAGGACAGATCAATTGGCCCGGGATTCTGATGAGAGCGGACATCGCCGCTCAGTCATAGGCGTGACGAAACATCAATGCGATCCGCGGTGGGGCTGAGGCGACCTTCGGCACGGTGTGCTCCCACAGACGCTGGCTGGCGCCGCCCATCACCACGAGATCTCCGGCGCCGAGGTCGAACTTGATCGACTCGCCGCCCTCCCGGGGCCGGATCAGGAAGCGACGCGGCCCGCCAAGTGACACCGTGGCGACGATCGAGCGAGGACGGTCACGGGCGATCCGGTCGCCGTGCCAGGCCACGGAGTCCGACCCGGCTCGATACCAGCCGGCAGTGACCCGGTCCAGCTTCTTCCGATAGCGGTCGGACAGGATCTCCACGATGTCGGCCACGACATCGTGGATGGAGACGTCCACCTGCCCGACCAGGCGCGGTGTCTTCACCATCCTCTCGTACATGCGAACCTGAGGCTGCACCCAGTCGACACCGTCCACCATCAGGTCAAAGAGCTCTGCGTCACCCCTCAGCCACCCAGGGGCATAGTCCAGCCAGGACTCCACGTCGAGTTGGACCCGATCGAGAGTGGCGAACCGGCGATCGGGCGCCGGTTCGCCAGACCCGAAGAGTGACACCTGAAGTGGGGAGGAGGCGAACATATGTTCGATCCTACCATAACCGACGCGAACCGGGAGCTGTCAGATTCGGGACCAACGACCCTGTCGGCGGTCGCCAAATCGCAAGAACATGAACCATGTCACAAGCCGACCGAGGAGATCCGGCCTTCGGGATTGGCCTCCGCCTCTACTGGATCCCCCTCGGCGCCGGTGGCACAGGGTTCGTGAGGATGAACGGCCGTGTATACGAGGCGATCGAAGCACGGCTTCAGAGACGTCGGGCGCTTGACCTGTACCACACCGCCCTGGAAGTCGGAGTCCCCGAAGGGAGATTCGTCGTGGAGACGATGTGGCCCAGACCGGATTGGGAGACTTCATCACGGGGCGTGGTGATCGAGGCACCCGTGTTCTCCCGGTGGTTGGGTTTCACCCGGGTCTTTCGATACGAGGTGCGTTGCTGGCGCGACGGATGGCTCCCTGATGCCACCGAGGCAGTGGGAGGACCGCAAATGGTCAGCGAAGACCCCAAGGTGGCGTTGCGATTGATACGGCTTAGTCGTTCGGTCCCCGCGCTCGTATGGGGTCGGGACCCTTTGGGGATTGGCGACATGTGGAACTCCAACTCGGTGGTCTCCTGGCTGTTGACCCGAAGCGGCGTCCCCATGACCACCATCGATGCACCCCACGGTGGGCGAGCACCGGGATGGGAGGCCGGCGTCGTGTTGGCCCGTCGGCTGGCAACCGATCCCGACCACCGGTTAGCGTCGTGTCATGGCTCACAAAGTTGCGATAGTGATGGGATCGGGCTCTGACCGCCCGATCATGGAGAAGGCCGGCAAGATGCTCGAGTCGTTCGGCATCGAGCAAGAGACGCGGGTGCTCTCCGCCCACAAGACGCCCGACCAGGCCCTGGAGTTCGCCACCAGTGCGGCGGACAAGGGTTTCGAGGTGATCATCGCCGGCGCCGGGAAGGCCGCCCACCTGGCGGGCGTTATGGCGGCCAAATCCCTTCTGCCTGTCATCGGCGTGCCGATCAACGCCTCGCTGAATGGCATGGACGCACTGCTGGCCACCGTCCAGATGCCCACCGGGATCCCGGTAGCCACCGTTGCAGTCGACGGGTCTTCCAATGCCGCACTGCTTGCAGTCGCCATCCTCGCCCTCAACGACTCCGACCTGCGATCGAAGCTGTCGCAATACCGTCACGAGCTGGCCGAGAAGACCCTGGCCGGCTGACTAGACCTGCCGGTCCGCCATAGAATCAACTTCATGAGCGAGATCTCTTTCGTGGCGCCTGATCCGAGGGACTTTTTGGATATCGATTCTCTCCTGTCGGATGAGGAGCGGTTGTTGCGGGGGACGGTGAGGGATCTGGTGGAGAAGGAGATCCTTCCGAACGTCGCTGATTGGTGGGAGGAGGGGATCCTCCCCCAGGAGGTTTTGGCGAAGTCTTTTGGGGATGTGGGGTTGTTGGGCATGCACCTGGAGGGCTATGGGTGTGCGGGCACGTCGGCCACTGCGTATGGGCTGGCGTGCTTGGAGTTGGAGGCGGGCGATTCGGGGATCCGGTCTTTCGTGTCGGTTCAGGGCTCCCTGGTGATGTTCCCGATTTGGAAGTTTGGCTCCGAGGAGCAGAAGCAGGAGTGGCTTCCCCGGATGGCGACGGGTGAGGTGATCGGCTGTTTCGGGTTGACCGAGCCCGATTCGGGCTCCGATCCGTCTTCAATGCGGACTCATGCCAGTCGTGATGGTGGTGATTGGGTCATCAACGGTTCGAAGATGTGGATCACCAATGGTTCGATCGCCGATGTGGCGGTGGTCTGGGCACGGACCGACACCGGGATACGTGGTTTCCTGATCCCGACCGACACTCCTGGGTTTTCGGCTCCTGAGATCAAGAAGAAGGCGTCGCTGCGGGCTTCGGTCACTTCGGAGCTGATCCTCGAGGATGTGAGGGTCCCCGACGAGTTCGCCTTGCCGGGCGTGTCCTCGATGCGTGGGCCCCTGTCGTGTCTCAACGAGGCCAGATTCGGTATCGCTTTCGGGGCGATCGGAGCGGCCCGGGCATGTTTCGAGACCGCACTCGACTATTCCAAGGAGAGACACCAGTTCGACCGTCCCATCGCCTCGTTCCAGCTGACCCAGAAGAAGCTGGTGGAGATGATGGTCGCAGTTCAGCGAGGCACCCTCGTCGCCCTCCATCTGGGTCGACGCAAGGACGCCGGCACCCTCAGCCCCGAACAGGTTTCGTTCGGCAAGTTCGACAACGTCCGGAATGCGCTCGAAGTGGCCCGGACCGCCCGTTCCATCCTCGGCGCCAACGGGATAACCCTCGAATACCCGGTGATGCGTCACATGGCCAACCTCGAAACCGTCTTCACCTACGAAGGCACCAACGAGATCCACACCCTGGTCATGGGTCAGGCCCTCACCGGGCTCAGCGCTTTCACCTGATCTGTGAACGGAAAAGGGTTGCAAGAAGAAGACGGTCACAGAGTCATCGAGACGCCAACCCTGATCGTCGGGGCAGGGCCGGCCGGATTGGCGGTGGCAGGGAGGTTGCGACGGGCCGGGTTGGGTTTTGAGATCATCGAGAAGTCCGATCGAGTGGCGGAAGCCTGGCACCGCCACTACGACCGTCTTCATCTGCACACGGTCAAGCAGCTGTCGCATTTGCCGGGCGCTCCCTTCCCTGACGACTATCCGAGATACCTGCCCCGGGGCCAGCTCACCGAGTACTACCGGCAATATGCCGAAGATTTCGAGATACGCCCGCGATTCGGGCTCGAGGCGTCGTCGATCACCCGCAGCCAGGACGGACGCTGGCTGACACTCACCAGCGACGGAAGCCAATTCCTCTCCACGAACGTCGTCGTGGCGACCGGAGCCAACCGAGTTCCCAACCGGCCCCGATACCCTGGAGAAGAGAGCTACGGCGGCCAGGTCGTCCACTCGCGGGACTACAAGAGCCCTGAGACCTACCGGGGCCAAACAGTCCTGGTCGTGGGCATGGGGAACACCGGAGCCGAGATCGCCCTCGATCTCACCGAGCAGGGCGTCACCGCCCACATCTCGGTGCGCGGCCCGGTCAATATCGTCCCCCGCGACGTTTTGGGAAGACCGACACAACTCACCGCCCGGATGCTGGCACGGCTGCCGGAGCGCCTGGGCGACTGGCTCGGCGTGGCCCTGCGGCGAATGACCGTCGGAGACCTCTCGTCATACGGGATCCAGACACCGGAGATCCCACCTCTGGCCCAGCTCAGGACACAGGGGAAGACACCGGTGATCGACGTGGGCACCGTCAAGGCAATCAAGAATGGCCGCATCGGCGTGCACCCGGGCATCGACCACTTCGTCGAGCGTGGCGTCGTCTTCGACGACGGTGTGGACTTGCACTTCGACAGCGTGATCCTGGCCACCGGATACAGGGCAAAGGTCGAGGACATCGTGGGGGACACGGAAGGTCTGATCGATTCTCACGGCTTCCCCGCTCGAGTCATCGATGACGACGGGCGCACCGGCCTGTTCTTCATCGGCTTCGACAACTATCAGCCGGGTGGGATATTGGGGACGATCCGGGACGAGTCGGCCCTCGTGGTCGAGGCCATCGGCGCGAGCTCGGTTTCGCCCTGAACGGCCGACATCAGATTTGCCTGTTCAATACAGGCGCGAGGTCTCCATTTTCGGATACCTCGACCCCATCCATCCCCAGCCACTTGGCGATGAGTGTCAACTCGGCAGCCAACTCGGCAGCCACCTGATCCTTGTCGACTTCGGGCTCGGCCCAGGCGCCCCTCACCAGGAGCCTTCCGGCATTTCGATCGGTCTTCAGGTCGACGCGGCCGACCAATTCGCCATCCAAGAGGAACGGAAGCACGTAATAGCCGTACACCCTCTTTGCCGCCGGGACATAGATCTCGATCCGATAGTGAAAGTCCCATATCCGCTCCACCCTGTCCCGGAACCAGATCAGGTTGTCGAATGGTGAGAGGAGGGCCCGGCCCTCGACGCTTCTCGGAAGTCGAGCCTCGGGGTGCAAGTAGGCCGTTCCATCCCAGCCATCCACCTCGACCTCGACAAGACGGCCCTCGCTTGCCAGTTTCCTGACCAACGGTCTCGCCTGCGGCATGCGGACGCGGTAGTAATCAGCGAGGTCTGCGGTGGTTGCCACCCCCATCGACCGAGCGGCCAGCATCAGCAACTCGGACTGTGCCCCATCTTGCTCGAGACCCTGGGCACGACGATGCTCATGTGGCACCACTCGCTCGGTGAGGTCGTACATCCGGACGAAATTGGGCCGGTCGGCCGCCGTGACGTGCCCCTCCATGAACAATGCCTCCAAGGCCACCTTCCCCTTCGACCACCCCCACATGGAAGAGGCATCCCTCTCACCCGGATCGTGCAGGTCGGCGGTCTGCAGCGGCCCACGCTCCTTCACTTGTTCGAGCACCGAGTCCATATAGCCAGGGTGATCCCTCCTGATCTGGCGGACCCGGTCCCAACCGTGGTTTCCGTCCATGCGCCAACGAAACAGACGATGTCGAGCGACAGGCATGAGAGACGCCTCATGACCCCAGTACTCGAACATTTCCTGTGACCGCCACAGCCATTGATCGAGAGCGTCCCGGCGATAGTCGCCCAGCCGGGAGAAGAAGGGCATGTAGTGGGCCCGGCTGAAGACATTGACCGAGTCGAGCTGGATCACTCCGAGGTCATCGACCACCCGACGGAAGTGTCGCACGTCAACTCTCCCCACCGGTCTGGGCCGGTCCAGGCCTTGAGCAGCCAGCGCAAACCGTCGCACTTGCTGGATCGAGATGGTGCGCATCGGCGAAGAAGGCTAATGACCCATGCCACAATCAGACCGTGATCGAGCGGTACACGCTTCCCGACATGGGGCGAATCTGGTCTGAGCAGCGCAAGCTGGAGACCTGGAAGGATGTCGAGGTCCTCGCCCTGGAGGCATGGGCCGATCTCGGCGTCGTGCCACCGTCGGCGGTCGAGGCGGCGCGCTCGGCCGAAGCGCCCAGCCCGGCGCAGGTGGCTGAGCGTGAGGAAGTAACCAACCACGACCTGGCTGCATTCGTGGATGTGCTCGGAGAGAACGCCGGCGGCGACGCCCCGGCCTGGCTCCATTACGGGCTCACTTCGAGCGACGTCCTGGACACGGCCGGCGGAGTGCTGCTCAAGGAATCGGCCACCCTTCTGCTCGAAGCCCTCGAAGCCTTGTTCGAGGTGGTCAAGAGGCGGGCATTGGAGCATGAGCGCACCTTTATGATCGGCCGCACCCACGGCATCTGGGCCGAGCCGACATCGTTCGGGCTCAAACTGGCGGGATGGGCCTTCGAGTTGGCCCGTGATCACGAGCGGCTGGCCGACTCCCGCGAGAAGGTCTCCGTGGGAAAGATCTCCGGGGCAGTCGGGACCTACGCTCATGTCCCGCCCACGGTCGAGGAGCATGTTTGTCGGGGTCTGGGCCTGGACATCGAGCCTGCCTCCACTCAGGTGACCGCAAGAGACCGTCATGCCCAGTACCTGCAGGCCCTCGCTCTGACCGGCGCATCCATCGAGCGCATGGCAACCGAGATTCGCCACTTGCAACGATCCGAGGTGGCGGAGGTGAGAGAGGCATTCCGCTCCGGTCAAAAGGGCTCGTCAGCCATGCCACACAAGAGAAATCCCATCCTGTCGGAGCGCATGACGGGCATGGCCCGGCTCCTCCGGGGCTACGCGCAGGTCGGCCTGGAGAACGTGGCCCTCTGGCACGAGCGTGATATCTCCCACTCTTCGGCGGAGCGGGTCATTCTCCCCGACGCCTCCATCGTCCTCCATTACATGTTGGTGAAGTTCACAGGTCTCATTGATGGTCTGGTGGTCGAAACGGCTCGAATGGGAGCCAATCTCCAAAGCACCCGCGGATTGGTGTTCAGCCAGGCGGCCCTACTCGCACTCATCGAGCAAGGAATGACCCGGGACGAGGCATATCGTGTCGTGCAACGCAATGCCATGAGTGTCTGGGAAGGCGATGCGGAGCTTCGTGACATGCTGGCCAAGGACGAACAGGTCACCCTGAGCGCAAAGCAACTGGACGAGTGTTTTTCCCTCGACCGGGTCCGGGAATCCTCGCAAATGGTCTTTGATCGCCTCCGCATGCTCGAGGTCTGATCAGGGAAGGTCGTAGACCTTGCCAAGGGCCTGGGCAAAGGGAAGCTTTGGCAACAGGACGGCTGCGCCTGCCGGCGTTCTGTAGTTGGTCGCCGAGATCGAGAACCTCTTCACCGAGGTCTTGGAGATCCCCCGGTATTTCCAGGCCGACCCGATCGCCTGACCCAAGCTCCACGAACTGTCGAGTCGTAGCGAGGAGACGGCGGCAGCGAGCCGCGATGTCAAACTCGCCGGCGACGCGAACTTCGCCGCTGTGCCCGCCAGTTGGAACAGCACATCCTGTTGGCGAGCTTGCCTGGCGTAATCGGACCCGACCACCTGGACCCACTCGCCACCCTTCAACTGCTCGGTGTGGCGGGACCGAACCCATGCCAGGGTCAGCTCTCCGTTCGCCTTGCGACACCCGGGTTCAGGGATCTCGAGATGGGATTTGGCGTCACGCGTGGGATAGTCGACGCAGATCGTCGTGCCCCCCATGGCATCGACGATGCGCGCGAAACCTGAGAAGTCGACTCGCGCCGAGTGGTCGATCGATATCCCGGTGTAGTCCTCGACCAGGATGGCCAACATCTCGGTGCCCGAGGCGACACCGGGGCAGCCCCCGAGACCCGCATTGATTCGGGTGAAGGTGCTCTTGCACACGTTCCACACGTACAGGTCGCGGGGCAGGCTCACCATGATCGGGGCGCTCCCGTCGGCAGGCTCCAATGCGAGGATGATCACATCGGCCAAATACTTCGACGCGTCGGTGCCGACAAGGAGGTACGAGGTGAATAGCGCGTCGTCGATGGCGTCGCCGAACGAGTTGGGGCTGAATTCGGTCGGGTCGTAGCTCTTCGACAGGTCGAAATTCTCCGCCAATTGGGCCTGGAGGTCGAAGGTGTCCTCCTCGCCCGTGTAATCAGAGGGCTCCACGAACACCCAGTCGGTCACATCCGTGGTGCTTCCCTCGATGGCCTGCCGGGCGGTCGTCGGGTCGAAATCCTCCACTGCCACCGAGTTGAGGGCGGCCTGCACCTGAAACACGTAGAAGGCGGCCACTCCGAGAAGAGCCCCGGTGATAACGGTGACCGCCACCCGCCATGGGTGAAAGATGACGTATTCGAACAGTGCCAACCCCCCTGGAGCCTAAATCAGGGTTTTCATTTGGCAGCAGTGATGTGCACAGTCCCGGTGAACAACCCGACTACGCGCCCGTCACCCCGTCGAACCTCGACCCGGTAGGTGCCCAGGGTCCGGCCTCTGCTGGCTTCATTCACCGTCGCCTCCAGCCGGTCACCCAGGTGCGTCGCCGCAGTGAGAACGAGATGAGTGTCTATCGCCACAGCGCGGTCCCCGGTGGCGTTGGATCCAAGCGAGAAGGCACAATCGGCCAACGAGAAGAGCATCCCCCCGTGGCCCACTTGGAGGAAGTTGAGATGATCCGGGCCCACCTCCATGGCGATGACGATCGCGTCGTCGGACACCGAGACCAACTCGATGCCGAGGTTGTTGGCGTAAGGATCGGCCGCCAGCAATTGGGCGACACGTGTCTCGTCGAACTCGGGCACTCGAATTGAGGTTAGAGCCGGGAGCCGGGTCGGTCTACCAACCGCGGGTTGGCATGCCCACGGACGGGCTGATCATGGTCTCCTTGTTGTTGTCCACCTCGAAGCTCATGTGGTTTTCGACCGAGACCACACCGTCGACCCTGCGAACCATCTCCTCGAGGAGATTCACGTCGCTTCGCGTCTCCAACTGCCCTCGTAGGACGACATGCCCGTCGACACTGGTCATTCGGGCCCGGTTCGGGTCGATCCAGAGGATCTTCCGCATCACCCCGGTGATCTCATCGATGATCTCGTCGTCGGATCGCGTGAAGGCCCGCATGATGTCGGATCGACTGATCAATCCAACCAGACTCCCTACCTCATCCACCACCGGGATCCTCTTGATGCCCCGATCATGCATGACCCTCGCCGCTTCCGCATGGTCGGCGTTGGGGCCGATCGAGATCACCTCGGCGGTCATCACGTCACCGATGTGCATCTCGTGATCGGGCAGGGACTCATCGCGGAATACGAAACGAAGGAGACCGGCGCGACGCTGGTTCCTCCTCCCGGCCTCGCCGGCCACGAAATCGGCTTCGGTCACGACGCCGATCAGCGCGCCTTCGTCGGTCACCGGAAGCCCGGAGACGCCGGCCTCGATCATCCGCCGAGCCGCCTCCTTGAGAGTGGCATCGGGCCCGATCGTGATGACATCCGTCGTCATTAGGTCTTTGACCTGCATCACAACCTCCTTGCTTTCAGCTTCCTCGCCAGGAGACACTCTTACTAGGGCCATTTGGCCCCATGGCCTCGGTTCGGCGCCTCCAACCCCGTGCGGCCCAGAGACGATCGTGCTCGTGTCAAAGGCTTGTTACACATCTACTACTCTGCCGCCGCGTGGTGGCACTACCTCACATCGCATCGGGAAAGGTCCGGGAGATCTACGAGGTCGACGCCGACCATCTCCTCTTCGTCGCCACCGATCGGATCTCGGCGTATGACGTGATCCTGAATCAGCTGATTCCGGACAAGGGCAAGGTTCTGACTGGGCTGAGTCTCCACTTCTTCGACCAGCTGGACACCCCGAATCACCTGGTCTCTACCGATCTGGCCGGTGTTGACGCCCTCGATGATGACGACCGCGCCGAGCTCCACGGCCGCGCCATGGTGGTGAGGCGTTGCGAAGTCATACCCGTCGAGTGCGTCGTCCGGGGCTATCTATACGGATCGTCGTGGAGGGAATACCGGGACGGAGGCGGACCGACCACCGAGCACCTGCCCTCCGGCCTGAGATTGGCCGACCGTCTCACCGAGCCGATCTTCACCCCGGCCACCAAGGCCGTCACCGGTCATGACGAGAACCTGACCGAGGCCCAGACACGGGACCTTCTTGGCGATGACCTCTACCAAGAGCTGAAGAATCGCTCCATCGACATCTATCTGCGCGCCGCCGAGTACGCCTCGGAGCGCGGCGTCATCCTCGCCGACACCAAGTTCGAGTTTGGCAAGGTGGGCGATGAGATCCTTCTCATCGACGAGGTCCTCACCCCGGACTCGTCCCGCTACTGGCCGGTCGATGAATGGGTGCCCGGAAACGACGTTCCGTCCTTCGACAAGCAGTACGTGAGGGAATGGCTGGAACACACCGACTGGGACAAGACACCGCCGGCCCCCGACCTGCCCGACGAGATAGTCGAGGGGACCAGGGCCCGATACGTCGAGGCTTACCAGCGCATCACCGGCCGGAGCTTCGAGGACTATCTCGCCGCAGGCCGATGAAAGTCACGGTCGAGGTCACCCGGCGGCCCGAGATCGCCGATCCGCAGGGGGCAACGACACAACGGGCTCTCGAGGACCTCGGTTATGAGGGTCTGGTCTCGGTTCGCTTCGACCGACTCATCCATCTCGAGGTCGAAGGTGACGACCTCGCCAAGATTCAGCAGGATGTGGATGGAATGTGCCGTGAGGTCCTGGTGAACCCGGTGTTGGAGGACTATCACATCGAGGTTGGGCTGTGACCAGCGCCGTCGTCTTCTTCCCGGGCACCAACTGTGAGCAGGACGTGGTTCATGCGCTTCGATCCATGGGCGGTGACGCCGAGCTCGTGTGGCACCGCGAGACCGATCTATCCGACTTCGACAGTGTCGTCATCCCCGGTGGGTTCGCCCACGGCGACTACCTGCGAACCGGGGCCATTGCCCGGTTCTCACCTGTCATGGCCGAGGTTCGCCGGATGGCCGACTCCGGTCTCCCGGTGCTGGGAATCTGCAACGGTTTCCAGGTCTTGTGCGAGGCGAGGATGTTGCCCGGGGCGCTGATCGCCAATCGGGGCCTCTCTTTCATCTGCCGTTTCGTGGACCTCGAAGTCGTGGACGACCAAACCATCCTGACCCGCGGCCTCGAGCCGGGTGCCCACATCAGGATTCCCCTCAACTCCTATGAGGGGAATTGGGTCGACCCCACACACGCGGGTCGGGTCGTGATGCGCTACGTCGGCGATCCCAACGGCTCCCAGGACGGAGCGGCGGCCATCGCCAACGAGCAGGGGAATGTGGTGGGGATCATGCCTCATCCCGAGCGTGGCACCGAGGAGTTGTTGGGCTCGACCGATGGGCGAAAGCTCCTCGACTGCTTCCTCCACTCGCTCAGCCCGGCATGACCGTCGAGGCCGGCCCGCTTCACAGACGGCTCGGCATGACCGACGAGGAGTACGAGTCGGTGCTGGGGATCCTCGAGCGCGAGCCGCGACCGGCCGAACTGGCGATGTACTCGGTCATGTGGTCCGAACATTGCTCCTACAAGTCATCGCGCCGTCACATGCGCCGTTTCCCCACCGAGGCGCCCTGGGTGGTGGTGGGCCCCGGTGAGAACGCCGGCGTGGTCGACCTCGGCGACGGCTGGCTTGCCGCAGTGCGGATAGAGAGCCACAACCACCCCTCCTTTGTCGAGCCCTATCAGGGAGCGGCCACCGGTGTCGGCGGCATCCTGCGCGATGTGTTCACGATGGGGGCCAGACCAATCGCTCTGTGGAACCCGATCCGATTCGGCCCGCTCGACGAGCCGAAAAACCGATACCTCTTCGGCGGGGTAGTCGCCGGCATCGCCGGCTACGGGAACGCGGTGGGAGTCCCCACCGTCGGCGGAGAGTTGGAGTTCGACCCCTGCTACTCGGGAAACCCTCTGGTCAACGTGATGTGCCTCGGCATCATGAGACGTGAGCAGCTGGTGTTGGGCACGGCCGGTTCTCCCGGGACCATCGCCGTCCTGCTTGGCAATTCCACCGGTCGGGACGGGATAGGAGGTGCCTCGGTGCTGGCCTCGGCCGGCTTCGACCTGGAGTCTTCGGAGAAGAGGCCCAGTGTCCAGGTTGGTGACCCATTCGAGGAGAAGAAGCTCATCGAGGCATGCCTCGAGCTATACGAGAGGGACCTCGTGGTTGGGGTCCAAGACCTGGGCGCAGCCGGTCTCTCCTGCGCCACCTCCGAGCCCGCCGGCCGGGCCGGCGTCGGGATGGAAGTCGATCTCGACTCCGTGCATGTGCGTGAGACTGGCATGACCGCCCCCGAGCTCCTCATGTCCGAGTCACAGGAGCGGATGATGGCCTTTGTCGCCCCGGACAGAGTAGAAGAAGTTCTCGCTGTTGCAGACAAGTGGGAAATCGAGTCGGCGGTGGTGGGGACTGTGAGACCCGGTGGCACCCTCACCATCCGACACCAGGGCGAGATAGTCGCCGAGATGCCGGCCGCCTCGCTCGCCGATGATGCCCCGCTCTATGACCGGCCGATGGAACGGCCCGGCTGGCTCGACGAACTGCTCGATACGCCGCAGGGCTCTCTGGATGGGCCGATCACGGAGCTGCTTCTCGAGATGTTGGATCAGCCGGGGATCGGCTCCACCGCCTGGGTTCACGAGCAGTACGACCACATGTTGTTCCTCAACACCATCGTCGGCCCCGGCTCAGACGGCTCTCTGATCAGGATCCGCGGCACCGAGAAAGGGATGGCGGTCTCCACGGACGGAAACGGTCGTCTCTGCCATCTCGATCCCCGTGGTGGATCGGCCCGTCTGGTGTTCGAGGCGGCCCTCAACGTGGCGGTGACCGGAGCCAAGCCGATGGCGGTGGTGGACAACCTCAACTTCGGCAACCCGGAGAATCCCGAGGTGATGTGGCAGTTTCGGGAGTCCGTGGAAGGGATATCCGAGGCATGCGAGAGCCTGGGGATCCCGGTGATCGGTGGGAACGTGTCTTTCTACAACGCCACGGAGGGGGTCGACATCCACCCCACCCCGGTGGTCGGGCTGCTCGGTCTGGCCGACCCAATGCCCTTCGACCCGCCCCGTCTCTCCCGCGGTGAGGACGGGATGGAACTGTGGGAGATCGGTCCCGTCCCGACCGGGAATCTGGCCGCCTCCATCGCCCAGCGAGTGGCCCACGCCGAGCTCGCCGGCACACCGACTCCGCCCGATCCTGAATTCGCCGTGCAAATTGTGGCCCTGGCTGCCGAACTGGCTCGTCGGGTGCCGGTCCTCCATGACATTTCCGACGGTGGCCTGGCCGTTACGGTGGCCGAGATCTGCATCGCTTCTGGTGTCGGAGCCGAGTTGATCGAGATGACTGCCGAGGAGTGGTTCTGTGAGGACCCCCATCGGTTCGTGGTCGCGATGCCGCCCGATGCGGTGCCACTGCTGGCCGGCCTCAGCCGCAAGATCGGAGCCCTCACCGGCACCACGATCCGGTTCGGCGACGACTCCGTCGACCTCGCCACCGCCAAACAGACCTACGAAATGGCCATCCCCCGCCGCATGTCGGCCTGAACAGGCCCCAGGTGAAATCGGCGAGCGAAAGGGCGAGGAAGCCTCCGGGCCGCAGGGCCGTTTCGCCGAGTCCCCTGAGGGTTTCTGTTCAGAGGGTGTCACGCTGCACGGAGCCTTTCGGTCAGCTCGGATGACAGCGTGTGGCGCTCGGGACGGATCCAGCGCGGTTTGTTGAGGCGTCGTACAACCAGATCGGGCAGTTCACCGTGATAAGTGGTGTGGACGATGAGGCGGTTTGGAACAAGTACCGCGAGGAGTTGATCCGGTATGCGTCGATGCTGGTTGGACCGGCCGATGCCGAGGACCTGCTTTCTTCGGTTGTCTTGCGTGTTCTGAGCCGGCGTCGGCTGTCTGACCTGGATGACCCCCGCTCGTATCTCTACAAGTCGGTCACCAATGAGGCGCGAAGTCTGATCAGGTGGCGACGGCGGCGTATGCCCCGAACCCGGACGGATGTGACCCCGGCCGATGTCGAGCCAGAGGTGCTGGACGCAGTGTTGGAACTGCCGAATCGTCAGCGGGCCGCTGTATATCTCACCTACTGGCGGGATCTCCCGGTGGGTGAGGTGGCGTCTCTGATGGGATGCAGCACTGGATCGGTGAAGCGATATCTGCACATAGCGAGAAGCAAACTCCGTGAGGTACTCGAAGATGACTGAACTACGAACCCAAGATCAAGCACGACTGCGAAAGGCTCTGCGGTTTCTCGATGATGAGGCCCCGATCCCTCCCGGTCTACCGCGGCTGGCGCCGAAGACGACAGGAAGCCATCCTCGACCCTGGCTCCAGCGTCCGTGGTTGGTGGCCGGAGCCGCGTTCATCTTGACGATGATCGTTCTCACGCCTCTGGTCTTTCTTTCTGGTGACCGGAGAGGTGGCACTGCAACCCCGCCACCTCTGGTGACGCCCACCGCCACGATCGCCACCACCACGACGACCACGGCAGTTGTCTCTGAGCGGATCCCTCTCGACGGGCGACCCGGGGATCTGGGCGTCGAGTCGATCGACTTCATCACAGCGATCTATCCGACATCTCCCGAGGAGCACCGGGTCTCTGCCGTCTGGGAAGCCCTACGGCACAACGTCGAGGGATTCTGGGTGGAATCCTGCATGGTGGCCCAGGGCATCAGCGTCGAGATGCCCAGGATCACCGCGGACTACGTCCGTCGTAGTGGCGATATGCCCGACTTCGAACTCGACGCCCGTATGGGGATATTCAACGACTACATCGTGGAGACCCCTGCACCTCCGGCTACGGCGACAAGTGAACAGACCGCGGCCTGGCAGACCACCTACGACGAGTGCAGCAATGCGGTCGAAGTCAAACGCTCCGAGCAGTTCGATCAAGTCATCGGTCTCGCCCCGTCCTGGTGGGACATCGTGCGAGAGGTCAACGCCTCGCCAGAGATGAAACCGGTCACCGACCACATGCTGTCCTGCATTGCCGACAACGGTGGGCCTGATGTCCAAGACGTGATTCACCTCTACTCAGACCAGATCACCATGGATGCCACCAGCAAGGAGGACGCCGCTGCCTCCTGGGCAGTTCTGGCAGAGCTCTATGCCTCGTGTGCCGGCGACTACAACAGGGTCCGCCAGAGCTTGCTTATACCGAAGCGGCAGCAGATACATGCCGACTACCCAAACGTCCTCGCCCAAGCTCGGGAATACTTCAACGAGGTGGTTGACGCCGCATCTGTCAACACTGAGCCATGACAGAATTCATCCTCGATCCGGGTCTCGACAACACTCTCGATTTCTCGTCCAGTTCGTCGTTGGTGTGGTGGCCGGACTTGTAGCCTGATTGCTACTTGGGAAGAGGACCCAGGACGCTGACAATTGCTCCCTACTGCGTAGATGAGTCCACAGGGTCTGCACGCTCTGCCTGGATTCCCCACATGTCTGGATCCGCAACGAGCTCATCGGTTGTCAGCACTCGAAGCGGTTCTACACCCGTGACATCACGGACAACCTGAGCTAGGTCGATCGTTCTCTCGGCTACGACGTAACCCTCACCTCGACTTGATTCGTTGAATCCGACATGAACCCCCGGACCCCACGTCCGAAAGATATGGCTCGCGACTCGGTGGGCCCATTCAACGGAAGAGACGAAGGCATACGTGAGTTCCATGGCACCTTTCAAACAATAAGTCCGGTGTTCGATCTCCCAAGGCCCTGGAAACGAGCCTGCGATCAGTCCTTTATCTCGCGCCATCTCCCGTGTTCGTCCTGGACCCATCGGGTGCCGCCGACGACCATGGCGATGGAGACCAGGTCCTTCATCTCTGACTTGATCGTCTTGAACAGGGATTTGGCGTCGTCCTTGAGCACTTTCGCCTGTTCGAGGCGGTAGCGAAGTGACGCTTTTCTCCTCGGCATGCGGGCACGCACCCTTCTCGCCAGCTCCTGATTGAGACGCCGGCTGGTCTCGAGGAATCGGATGATGGTGAGCAGGTCCTGGTCGCTCAAAGCCTCGACATATGGGGAGCTCGCCTCCGCCATCGGCCCGTAGACCTCGGCGGCGAGACGTTTCGCCTCAGGTGTTAGAGCCACGAGCACCTTGCGACGATCATGGGGGTCGCCACTTCGCTCCAATAGCCCGGCGGTCACCAGCCGATCGACCATGGTCGTCGCCGCACCGGTGGTCAGACCGACCTCACGAGCCAGGTCCCCAGCTGTCATCGGGCCCTGCTGATCGACGATGTCGAGACACCGTCCGTCGGTCCGGTTGACACCGATGAAGTCACAGAAGGCCTGGTCCATCAGATCGCTAGCTGTTTGAGCCCCCCGGACAGACTCCTCGAGACGACGGAGCGCATCAGTCCGCTGTTCTCTTGACAATCTAATCTCTTGACTCATAAGATACTTGACAGTCTAATCATACTGACGACACCACGGCAAGGAAGAGGAGACGATGACGGAGAAGATGATCGAAGCCCGGGGCTTGCGACGGGTATACAAGACCCGCAAGCAGGAGGTCGAGGCGGTCAGGGGAGTCGACTTCGTCGTCGACTCCGGTGAGATAGTTGGCTTCCTGGGGCCGAACGGCGCCGGAAAGACCACCACCCTGCGCATGCTCACCACCCTTTTGCAGCCAACAGGCGGCGAGGCGACCGTGGCGGGACGCGAGCTCCGGATCGACCCGGTGGGTGTTCGCCAGCGCATCGGGTACGTGGCACAGAGCGGGTCGACCGACCCCGAGGCCCGGGCCGGCGAGGAGATCGTCGACCACGCCCGCATGTACGGAATAGACAAGGACGTCGCCAAGGACAGCGGGGAAATGCTCTTCTCCCAACTCGAACTCGAGGGCTTGTGGGACCGTCAGTGCAAGACCCTCTCCGGCGGGCAACGCCGCCGTCTCGACATCGCCATGGGTCTGGTTCACAAGCCGAGTCTCGTGTTCCTCGATGAGCCGTCGACGGGGCTCGACCCACAGTCACGAGCCAATCTCTGGGAGCACGTCGCCCGGTTGCGAGACGAGTTGGACACCACCGTCTTCATCACCACCCACTACATGGACGAGGCGGACATCCTCTGTGACCGGATCCTGGTGATCGACGACGGTCAGATCGTCGCCCGTGGCACCCCGGACGAGCTGAAACGGAGTGTCAAAGGCGACTCGGTCACCCTGACCTTCGGACATCCCGACATCGCAGCCCGGGCGGCGGCCATGACCGCCAATCTGGACACAACCGGCGAGCCGGTGGTCGACGGGTACGACCTGCACTTCCAGGTTCCCGACGGCGCTTCGGCCCTGCCGGTGCTGCTGCGGGCCATGGTCGAGCAGGACATCGACGCCACAGGCGTCCAGGTCAAGCGACCGACACTCGACGACGTCTTCCTGACCATGACCGGCCGCTCACTCCGTGAGGGCGACAACGGCGGCACCGTTTCACGGGCAGCCTGAAAGGAATCACGATGGGCTTCTTCCACGAAACCTGGCTCGTTTTCAGCCGGGCCATGAGACTCTCCCTGAGAAACCCGGTATGGGTGATCTTGGGGTTGATACAACCGATCCTCTACCTCACGTTGTTCGGGCCGCTGCTCGAGCCGGTGGCCAACGCCCCTGGATTCCCGCCCGGTGACGCCTGGCTGGTCTTCGTGCCAGGCCTCCTGGTCCAACTCGGCCTGTTCGGGGCTGCCTTCGTCGGCTTCGGGCTGATCGCCGAGTGGCGTGCGGGCGTGGTCGACCGGATGCGGGTCACGCCGGCGAGCCGGGGAGCCTTGCTCCTGGGCCGGGTCCTCCGCGACGTCATCGTGCTGGTGGTCCAGGGCGCGATCCTGGTCAGCGCCGCCCAACTCTTCGGGCTGAGCGCCCCCTTCGAGGCACTGGTCATCGGCCTGGCAATCGTCGGCCTGCTCGGCGCCGCCTTCTCTTCGGTTTCCTACGGGGTGGCGCTCAAACTGAAGAGCGAGGATGCGTTTGCGCCGCTACTGAACGGCGTGATCGTGCCGGTGCTGCTCCTGTCCGGGATCCTGCTCCCTATGAGCCTGGCGCCGCATTGGCTGCAGACCGTGGCCAACCTCAACCCGATCTCATACGTGGTGGACGGTGTCCGCGCCGTGTTCCGGGGCGAATTCACCACCGCAGACTCGATGATCGGCCTGGCCGTCACCGCCGGTTTGGTGGCGGTGGGGCTGCTCTTCGGCACCAGAGTCTTTCGTAGGGAGTCCGCCTGACCGGGGCCCGGTCGGAAGCCGATACCATCGACCCGTGGCCGGCACGATCGGGATCCTCACCGCAGGGGGCGACAGCCCCGGGTTGAATGCGGCCATCCGGGCAGTGGGCAAGGCCGCCCAACGGGCGTACGGGATGCACGTGATCGGGTTCAAGGACGGTTTCCAGGGGCTGATGCAGAACCGGTTCATTCGGCTCGACTCCGACGCACTCTCCGGGATTCTCACACGGGGAGGGACCACTCTGGGCACGAGCCGGGTCAAGGTCGACAAGATGGAGATGGGTGACGGTCGCCGTATGGACATGAGAGCCCTCATGCGTGACGTGGCGGATCAACACCAGCTCGACGCCCTGGTCTGCCTGGGTGGCGACGGCACGATGAAGAACGCACTCAAGCTGGAGGACGTCGGGATCAGGGTTCTGACCCTCCCCAAGACGATCGACAACGACGTCAGCGGGACCGACGTCACTTTCGGATTCGACACCGCCCTGGGAATTGCCACCGAGGCGATCGATCGCCTCCACTCGACCGCCCACTCCCATCATCGGATAATGGTGGTCGAGATCATGGGCCACGACGTCGGTTGGCTTGCCCTCGGAGCAGGGCTCGCCGGGGGCGCCGACGTGATCCTGATCCCGGAGATCCCTTACGACACCGATGCCATCGCCTCGTCGATCTCGGCACGCAAGGCGGCGGGGAGCGGTTTTTCGATCGTGGCCGTGGCAGAGGGCGCCCACTCCCGTGAGGCGGCCCGGGCAAGAGCCGGCATTCTGGAGAAACTCGAGTCGGCGTCGGGGGATGAGAAGAGCGAGCTCAAAGAAGAGCTCGCCGAATTCAAGAGGGGCCACTCCCGGCGCAGCCAAGAGTTGGCCGAAACGCTGATGGAGACCACCGGCCTGGAGGCACGGGTCACCATCCTCGGCCATGTGCAGCGTGGGGGAACGCCATCACCCGCCGATCGGCTTCTGGCCACCAGGCTCGGCACGGCCTGCGCCACCTATATCACCGAAGGCATCCACGGAGTTCTGGTCGCAGCCCGTGGTGAGACCACCGAAGCGGTGCCTCTGAAGGAAATTGCGGGGGTCACCAAGAATGTGCCCCTGGATCACCCGTGGATCACCTCGGCCCGGCACCTCGGAATCTCACTCGGGGACTGAGCCGATGACCGCGCTCCTCGGTGCCGTCTTGGCCGGAGGCGCCGGCATTCGAATGGGCACCGACAAGGCAATGGTGGATGTGGGCGGGTCGACGATGCTCACCCGAGTGATCGATGCGTTGTCCCATGTAGCCGATCACGTCGTTGTCCTGGGTGATGAGCGTGAGGGATGGGAGTGCTGGCATGACATCGTCTCCGCGCCAGGCCCACTGGCAGGTGTGGCCACAGCCCTCAGTCGGATGAGTGAAGCCCGCGCACTGATCGTCGCCGTCGACAACCCATTCGTCACGGCGCAGACGCTGGGCCATCTGAGCGCCGTCCAATCGGCTCTCCCCGTTGTCCCCGTCGACGAGGCGGGGGTGCGTCAGGTCACATGTGCCGTGTATCCCAAGACCGTGGGAGGGGCCGCCCTCGACGAGGCGGAGTCGGGCGGATCGATCCAGACCCTGCTCGATCGGGTCTCATTCGAGCCGGTTACCCCGGAGATCTGGCGCGCATGGGGTGAAGACGGTCGAAGCTGGTTCTCCGTCGACACCCCCGCTTCATTGGATGCGGGTCTGGAGCGATACGGCTAACCGGCTGCCTCGGATCCCGAAATGCCTTTCTCCAAGAACCTTCGCCCGGTCTCGTTCTCCGTGAGTTGGACCGCCTTCCTTCGCTCTGCGTCAGCCTCCAATTCATGGCCCAGTCTCCGATGAAGCTCGCTGAGGGCGACGTGATAGGGCGGATAACTTTCGAGCTCGCCACTGATTGGCTCGAGCTCGGCCAACGCCTCCTCAGGCCCTCTGAACTCGGCCACGGCTATCGCACGATTGAGTCGCACCACCGGTGACGGGTGGACGGCGAGGAGGCGGTCGTAGAGACTCACCACCCGGCGCCAGTCCGTGTCCTCCCACGTTGCGGCCGAGACGTGCTCGGCCGCTATCAGTGCCTGGAGCGCATAGGTCCCGTCACGCTCAATCCCCGCGAGACGGTGTAACAGGTCGGTGCCCTCGGCGATGTCTCTCCCGTCCCACCTCAGCCGATCCTGGTCGGCCAAGAGCACGAGCTCACCGGTCTCATCGACCCGGGCACGCGTCCGGCTGTGGTGCAGGAGCATCAGAGCCAGCAGGGCAATGACCTCGCCTTCATCCGGCAGCAACTCGACCATCACCCGGCCCACCCCGATGGCCGACTCCGCCAGGTCGGCCCTGACCAGGTCCGATCCGCTGGTGGCGAAATAGCCCTCATTGAATATCAGGTAGATCACGGCGAGCACCGGGGCCAGCCGCTCTTCGAGCTCGTCAGGTCGGGGGACCCTGAAGGGTATGGCGGCATCGCGGATCTTTGCCTTGGCCCGGACCAGACGTTGGGCCATGGTCGCCTCGCTCGTGAGAAAGGCGCGTGCGATCTCGGGGGTAGTCAACCCCCCCACTGCCCGGAGCGTCAACGCCACCTGTTTGTCGACGGAGAGCGACGGATGACAACAGGCAAAGATCAGCTGCAGACGGTCGTCCTCGACCGAGCGGCTGCTCACATCTTCCTCGCCGGGGCGCCGCTCCCCCAACTCGAGACTGGCCAACATCTCCTGTTTCCTTGCCAGGTTCTCCCGCCGGCGAATCCGATCGATGGCACGACGTCTCGCAACTGTGGACAGCCATCCTGGGGGGTTGTCAGGAATTCCCGCATCCGGCCATTTGCCCAATGCCTCGACAAACGCATCCTGGACCGCCTCCTCGGCCAGGTCCATGTCACGGCAACGACTGGCGACATTTGCCAGCACCAGCGAGTAGGAATCCCGGAAGACGGTCTCGATCGCCGTCCTGTGATCCATCTGGTGCTGGCTTCTCGCTCTTGGCCGGTTCCGTTCACACCCTTGTGTCGAACGGCCCTTGCGTCTGTCTACTAGTGCTTGATCTCGATGCCGCCGAACAGGACGGTGGCGTGGATGGTGAGATTCGGAGCGTCAGGCCCGAGCTGCTCCTTGGCCGTCACATTCTCTATGCCGGCGAAGATGGGGAGCCCTCGGGTGGCGACGTGCCAACCCTGCGGCACCCGAATCTCTACTCCGCCAAAGGCGGCCATGACGTCGATGGTGGCGTCGGCTGAAGGCAGGGCGTCACGTAGGTCCAGCTCTGCGCCGCCGAAGATAGATGTGATGCTCCCTCCCTGAAATTGCTTCGAGTGTGAGGCGAGCTCGGCGCCCGAGAACACATTGAAGCTATTGACATCGTCACCGGCGTCAGTCTTGGGAGCCAAACCCCGACCGAACAGGATCATCACCCCGATCACGATGATGATCGCAGGGAAGACCAGGTTCCACAGATCGAGGAGGTCGAGTGACGAGAAGAGCAGTGCGACACCGACCAACACGATGATCAACGCCACGAACCAATGACGGGGGTTGGCGGCAAGGGAGATCAGCCCGGCGCCGATGACCGCCAGCGGCCACCAGGTCCCGAGCACATCGCCCGCGTCGAGCACATCCGCCTGGCCCAACAACAGGATCACCCCGACCCCCACCACGATCAGGCCGATGTAGAGCCGACCCCAGTTCATCTTGCCTCCAATTCCGACAGGTACACGAGTGACTGGGCCACAACCTACCGTCCCGATGCCCGACCCGATCCCGGGATTGTGGCGGCCATCGATAACGTTGGCCCCATCATGACGGTGGACTTGATCTACGTGGGTGATCCTATGTGTTCCTGGTGCTATGGATTTGCGCCCGAGATCGACCAATTGGCGGCCGACCACGAGGTCGAGGTCGTTGTGGGTGGTCTTCGGCCAGGCCCTGCCGCCCAGGTGCTCGATGACCGCTTGGCCAGCTCTCTCCGGCATCACTGGGAGCAGATCGGAGAACGGACCGGGCAGACCTTTGACACGGCCTTTCTCGAAAGGCGTGACGGTTGGCTCTATGACACCGAGCCCGCCGACACCGCAGTCACCGTCATGCGCAGTATGAGCCGGCCAAGCACGCTCGAGTACTTCAAAGAGCTTCAGACCGCCTTTTACGCCGGCGGGGAGGACATCACCGAGGTCGGCGTCCTCGCCGACCTGGCCGGACGATTCGACGTCGACTCGGCCGAATTCCGAGAGCGACTGACCGACCCGGACGGAAAACGTGAGGCATGGCAGGACTTCTCCAAGGCAAGGAGTTGGGGAATCAACGGATTTCCGAGTCTGATCGCCGACATGGGTGAGGATCGGTTGGCTCTCGTCGCTCGGGGTTGGGCCAGAGCCTCGGACATTCGCTCCCGACTTGAGAGGGTGGCGACGGCTGTTTGAATGAGCTGGTTCCAGCCCGAGACCTATGCGACAACCACACATACCCGACCCTGTCATCGACCCCACGGCACTAGTCCTCCCCGGCGCCCAAGTCCACGGTCAGGTCACGATCGGGCCTCGGTCGCTGGTCCTTTTCGGGGTGGTGATACGGGCCGAGCTCGACCGGATTGTGATCGGCGCTGAGACCAACATCCAAGACAACTCGGTGCTGCACTGTGACGAGGACGTGCCGTGCCTGCTCGGTGAGAGGGTCACCATTGGCCACTCTGCGGTGGTTCACGGAGCCGCGGTGGGTGATAGGTGCCTCGTGGGAATCGGGGCCAAGCTACTGAACAACTCCTCCCTCGGCGAAGGGGCCTGGCTGGCCGCCGGGTCGGTGCTGGCCGAGGGCAAGCAGGTCCCGCCGTGGACACTGGCCGTCGGGATCCCTGCCAAGCCACTCCGGGACCTCACCGAGCAGGAGGTCGCCCGTGCCGACGATGGTGTCGACCACTATCTCGAGCTGATGGAGAGCTATCGCGACCGGTTCGGCCCGTGATCCGGACACAGAGTGTGTCGAGACGGCTCGATCACCTACGATGGCTTCGTGCCCCAGGAGGCGATTGTCCCGCTGACCGATAAGCCCCGCGAGGCATGCGGGGTCGTGGCCGCCTATACCCCACGACAGAAGGTCTCCAGCCTCATCTACTACGGGCTCTACGCCCTCCAGCATCGTGGTCAGGAGTCGGCGGGGATCGCCACATCCGACGGCGAGACCGTCACGGTGTTCAAGGACCTCGGGTTGGTGGCACAGGTCTTCGACGAGCCAGCCCTCGCCGGTCTCGACGGGCACCTCGGCATCGGACACACCCGCTACTCGACCACCGGCTCGAACAATTGGGCCAACGCCCAGCCGGCACATCGCCAGGTCGGCCGCACCAGCATTGCACTCGGTCACAACGGCAACCTCACAAACACCGCCGCCTTGGCTGCCGAGCTCGGGATACAGGGCGCCACCACAGACTCGGACCTCATGGCCGAAGGCATTGCCAGGGCGCTGGACGACGAGCGCTCCGACGCCAGAGGCCTCGAGATGGCGATCACCAAGGTCGCCCCGACTTGGGAAGGAGCGTTCTCGCTGGTCCTGATGGATCAGGGGCGCATCGTCGGGCTTCGCGACCCCCACGGCTTCCGCCCATTGTGTCTCGGCTCGCTTCCCGACGGCGGATGGGTCCTCGCCTCAGAGACCGCTGCTCTCGACTTGCTCGGGGCGAACTTCGTCAGGGAGGTGGCCCCAGGCGAGATGGTGGTCATCGAAGCGGGTGGCGTTCACAGCGCATATCCCTTCGGTGAGGCCCAACCTGGGTTGTGCCTGTTCGAATTCGTCTACTTCGCCCGGCCGGACAGTCAGATGTATGGTCGGAACATCCATGCCGCAAGGCGTCAAATGGGTGAGACCTTGGCCAGAGAGCACCCCGCCGACGCCGATGTGGTGGTGCCCGTCCCCGAGTCGGGTCTTCCCGCTGCGCAGGGATTCGCCGCCGCCAGCGGCATCCCGTACGTAGACGGGCTGGTCAAGAACCGATATATCGGCCGCACCTTCATCGAGCCAACACAGAGCGTGCGCGACCGGGGCATCAGAATGAAGCTGAACCCGATCCCGGACAGTATGCGAGGCAGGCGGGTTGTCCTGGTCGATGACTCCATCGTGCGCGGCTCCACCACGAGGAAGCTGGTCCAGATGGTTCGTGATGCCGGAGCCACCGAGGTGCATCTCCGTGTCTCATCTCCTCCTTATCGATGGCCATGCTTCTACGGGATGGACACCTCCGACCGTTCCACCCTGATCGCAGCCCGGCTGGAAGTCGACGAGATTCGCACCCACATCGGAGCCGATTCCCTCGGCTATCTCTCACTGGACGGCCTGCTCGAGTCGACCGGCGTGGCCGATGCTGGGTTCTGCACCGCTTGTCTCTCCGGCCAATACCCGACATCGATCCCGGAAGGGGTGGACAAGTACCAGCTCGAGCGGTCCTGATGACCGCTTACGAGCAGGCGGGGGTCGATCTCGAAGGCGCTGATCGGCACGTGCGAAATATCGCGTCGTCGGTCGTCTCGACCTGGGGTGACCGGGTGGTGGGTGACTTTGGGGGATTCGCCGCCGGGGTGGAGATCCCGCCAGGGTATGTCAGCCCCATCCTGATGATGACAACCGACGGAGTTGGGACGAAGCTCGAGATCGCCCGACGCTTCAGTCGCTGGGACGGCGTCGGTCACGACCTGGTCGCCATGTGTGTCGATGATCTCGCCGCGATCGGAGCCCGTCCGTTGGGGCTGGTCGACTACATGGCGGTGGGATCTCTCCGAGCCGACCGTGACCGAGCCGTGGTGGCGTCGATCGCCGGTGCCTGCAATCTCGCCGGCTGCGCGCTGCTCGGCGGGGAGACCGCCGAGCATCCCGGTGTCATGGAGCCGGACGCGATCGACTTGGCCGGCGCGGTGGTGGGGGTGGTCGAGAAGGGAGCCCAACTGGGGCCGCATCTGGTAGAGGAAGGTGACGTGGTGATCGGCCTTTCTTCGCCAAACCTGCGCTCCAATGGCTTCTCCCTGGTGCGGTCGGTCCTGGCCGCGGAGTTGGAGCAGCATGTCGAGACGCTGCTCGACCCTTCGGTCATCTATGCGCCCTCGGTGCTCAACGCCGTCGCCACCGGCCGAGCCCACAGTGCGGCCCACATCACCGGTGGCGGGCTGATCGGCAATCTGGTTCGCGCGCTGCCCGATAACCTCGGGGTCGACGTCGACCGGTCCACATGGGCTTGGCCGCAAATCTTCGAGGTCATCTCGAGGAGCGGGGTGAGCCGCGACGACATGGAGAAGACGTTCAACCTGGGAATCGGTTTCTGTCTCATCATCGAGTCGGCCGGGACGGATGAGGTGATGGACGCGGTCAGCGCCCACGATCCGGTTGTGATAGGCACGGTGAGCGAGCGGCCAGGGGTTCGGCTCAATTGAGTTTCGCCCAGGCGACGGCAGTCGAGCGTCTCGGTGAGACCACCTGGCGAGGCGAGGTCGAGTCGAACTGGGACATCTTCGGGATCGCCAATGGTGGCTACTTGATGGCGATCGCGGCGAGGGCGATGTCGGAGTCGTCAGACGGTCGGATCCCGGCCAGCGTGAGCGCACACTTCACCAAGCCGGTCGGTGCCGGCCCGATAACCATTGAGGTCGCACCGGTGAAGGGCGGGCGATCATTGTCCACGATGCGCTCCGAGATCCTCGACGGGGACAAAGCGATCCTGATATCACTCATCGGAACCTTCGCCTCGCCCGATCGTGTCTTCCCCGATGTGCACCTGAGCGACGCCGAGCCGCCCAGTCTCCCCCCACCCGAAGAGTGCGTGCGCGCTCTGCCCGGTGAAGATCGACCCCTGCCGCCACCGCTCATGGGGCAATTCGAGGAGCGGATCCATCCCGGGGATGCCGGGGCCTTGGAAGGGAGAGCCACGGGCAACGCCTTGGTGCGTGGGTGGTTCCGACTATTCGCCGACGAGCCGGCCGACCCTTTCCTCCCGCTCCTCGTGGCCGATGCCTTCCCGCCTGCCATCTTCAACGCCAACTTGCCGTTGTCCTGGACGCCGACGGTACAGATGACCACGCAGATGAGATCGGTTCCCGAGGATGGCTGGCTGGCCTGCCAATTTCGCACCCGATTCATCAGCGGCGGGCTGCTCGAAGAGGATGGGGAGATATGGAGCCAATCTGGCCACCTCATCGCCCAATCGCGCCAACTAGCCCTCGTTCCCCGCTGAGAGCCCGCCCAGGTCCGCCAACAGAGATTCCTTTCCCGGAGCATCCAGAAACGACGCCCGGATCGAGTTGGCTGCCAGTTCGATCATCACCTCATGGTCAAGATCGAGGCCGTCCGCGACGGCGCGGTAGTTGTCCGCCACATAGCCACCGAAGTAGGCCGGGTCGTCCGAATTGAGGCAGACCAGTAGGCCACGGTCGATCATCTCTGGCAGAGGATGACTCGAGATGTCTCCCACGACCTTGAGGGCGACGTTCGACAAAGGGCACACGGTGAGCGGGATCTGATCCCTGGCCAGGCGATCAACGAGGTCGGAGTCCTCGAGACTGCGAATCCCGTGGTCGATGCGCTCAGCGCCCAACACGTCGAGAGCCGACCGCACGTACTCGGGTGGGCCTTCCTCGCCGGCATGGGCCACGGCGCGTAGCCCGAGCTTCCTCCCTTCGGCGAAGGCTTCTTCGAAGATCTCAGAAGGCCGGCCCTTCTCCGAGGAGTCGAGACCGACGGCCACTACCCCCTCGAGATGCGGCTCCGCCTGATGGAGCGTGGCCAGGGCAGCCTCACCCGAAAGGTGGCGGAGGAAGCAGAGGATGAGATCGGCAGTGATCCCCGAGTTCCTCCGGGCGTCGGACATCGCCTCGCGGAAACCGGTCATGAAGACCTCGAACCCGACTCCTCGCCCGGTGTGGGTCTGGGGGTCGAAGAAGATCTCCGCATGCCGGACACCGTCTGCAACGGCACGGTCGAGATATGCCCGCATCAGCTCATAGAAGTCATCGGTTGACTGGAGGACTCCGGCGCCCTGGTAGTAGATGTCGAGGAACGACTGGAGCCCGCTGAACAGGTAGGCGGAGCGCACCTCGTCGATATCCTCGAACGGAAGAAGCAGCCCATTGCGCACGGCCATGTGAAACATCATGTCCGGCTCCAGCGTCCCCTCGACATGCACGTGCAACTCGGTCTTCGGCAAAGGCGCGCCAAGATCGCGTGGGACCTTTCCGTGGAGAGTTTCGGGTGGGCCCTGGCGGTTTCCATTCACAGGATGATGTCCTCCGGGCGGACCGGGACCCTGGTCAGGCGGCGGCCGGTCGCGGCGCGGATGGCGGCGGCGACCGCAGCCGTTGACGAGATCGTCGGCGGCTCACCGACACCTTTGGCGCCAAAAGGCCCCCAGGACCCTTCCTTCTCGACGAGCAGCGCCTCGACGTCGGGGGCGTCGAGGATCGTCGGAAGCAGGTAGTCGGTGAAGTTCGGGTTCCGGATCACGCCCTCTCGGACCACCAGCTCTTCCATCACGGCCAAACCAACCCCCTGGAGGATGCCGCCTTCGATCTGGCCGCGCACCGAGTCAGGGTTGAGGGCCTTCCCGACGTCCTGTGCCGTGTCGACGCGGACCACCTTCACCAAACCGAGACCGATGTCCACGTCAACCACCGCACGATGGGCGGCGACCGCGAAGTCAGCGTGTATATGGCCCTGCCCGTTCTCGTCCGGCGGTTTGGTATCCGGATGGCGGAAGGTGGCAGTCTCCTCCCACCCCTCCGCGCTCAACTCCGACCAACTCGACACCAGACTCTCGCCCCGCCAGGCACCGTCGTCATCCAACCGGTCGGCGTCATGGTGGTCGAGGATCCTGGTGCGAAGCCTGGTGGCCGCCTCGAGAGTCGCCCCGCCCGAGACCTGGGTCTGACGCGAGGCAGAAGTCGAACCGGCCGATTCGATGCGTGACGTGTCGACGAGCCTCACTCTCGCCGATGCGACACCTAACGCGGTGCGAGCGATCTGAGCCAAAACGGTCACGAGACCCTGACCCACCTCGATGGCGGCGGTCTCGACGACCACGCCGCCTTCCTCGATGCGAACCCTTGCCTGTGCAAAGTCGTCGAAACCCTCGGAGAACCCGAGGTTCTTGATGCCCAGGGCATACCCGACACCCCGCCGCACGTGCTGACGATCAGTGGTCAAGCCTGATCCCCCGGGCAAATCGTGATAGGTATGGCCGTCCGTTTCGGCCGGCAGCGGCATGGCCCGGAGCGATTCGATCACATCGAGAGTCGGCAGCGGTGTGTCGATCACCTGGCCGGTCGTGGCCAGTGGATCCCCTGTTGCCAGTATGTTGCGAGCCCTCAACTCGAGCGGGTCCAGGTCTAGCGCTTCCGCCAAACGATCCATCTGCGCCTCGTAGGCAAAACAGACCTGAACTGCCCCGAACCCTCGCATCGCCCCACATGGCGGGTTGTTGGTGCGTGCCCCAACCCCGTCAACCACGACCGAGTCACATCGATAGGGCCCTACGGCGAAATAACACGCATTGGCCAGCACGGCAGCCGTGGTCGAAGCGTAGGCACCCCCATCCAAGAGCACTCTCGCTTCCACGCGAATCAGATGGCCATCGTCATCCGCCTCGTGCCGGTACCAGAGCCGGGCGGGATGACGGTGGACGTGCCCGGTGAAGGACTCCGATCGGTGATAGACCATTTTCACCGGCCGACCGGTGTGGAGGGCCAACAGACAGAGATGGATGTGAAGATTGACGTCTTCACGGGCACCGAATGCGCCTCCGATGCCGGTCGGATGAACGCGAACCTGGTCCGGGCGCAACCCGAGGCTGGCCACCACCTGCTCGTGATCCACATGGATGAACTGGCTGGTGGCGTACAGGTCGACACCACCCTCCCCATCGGGAACCGCCAACCCGGCCTCGGTGCCTAGTGGAGCCTGATCCTGCATCCCGACCTCATAGAAGCCCTCGACAACCACCCTGCCCCGGGCGGTCTGGTCACCTCGCCTGATCCGCATGCGTCTGAACACCTCTCCCCGGCTGTCGGCCTCCTCGGGGTCGATGAGAGGGTCCAGTAGCGCGTAGTCGACCGTCACGAGCGACGCCGCCAAACGGGCGGTGCGGGCGTCTTCGGCGGCGATCACCGCAATGGGCTCCCCCCAATATCTCACCTCGTCACCGGCGAGGACCGGCTGATCCTGGCGCTCGAGGCCGAAGATCGCCTTGCCTGGCACATCGTCAGCGGTCAGACAGGCATGGACCCCACCCACGGCCAGTGCCGGGGCAACGTCGATCGACTCGATACGCGCACGGGGATGCGGGCTGCGCACCGTCGCCGCCCAGAGCATTCCCTCGGCACTCAGGTCCTGGGCGTACTGGAACTCACCCTGCAACTTGGGCACTCCGTCGGGCCTTGCTGGTGAGTCGCCCACCCCTCCGCCAACCCGGGCCGACCTGATTCTGGGGCGGGTCGTGGTCATTGGTAGGCACCTTCCGCCAAGCCCTCCAGGGCACGAATGATCGCTCCATACCCGGTGCAGCGACAGATGTTCCCGGCCAGAGCCTCCTTGATCTCGGTCCGACTCGGGCGTGAGCTCTTAGCGAACAGGTCGGTAGCCGCAACGACGATTCCAGGGGTGCAGAAACCGCATTGAACGGCCCCGGCCCTGTGCAACGCCGCCTGTACCGGGTTCAGGGCCCCCGGGGCTCCCAGCCCTTCCACCGTCACCACGTCCGAGCCGGCGGCGTCGGCGGCCATTACCAGACACGCACACACGAGCTCGCCGTCGAGGAGCACCGAGCACGACCCGCATTCGCCTTGCTCGCAAGCATTCTTGGAGCCCGGCAGGCCGAGGTCGTCACGCAGGACATCCAACAAGCTCCCCGGATGGGTGATGCGGAAACTGACCGCGCGACCATTGACGGTCAGATCGATCATCATCGGAGGCACCTCTCCAGCAGTCTCCTCGCCAGCACGCCGGCGGCCCGTCGCCGGTATGCCTCGGTGGAGCGATGATCAGTGATGGGTCGGACCTCTTCGGAGACCAGGCGCTCGAATTCACCCAGATCGCTCTCGGCCGGATTGGCAACCGATGAGATCATCTCCTCCGCCCGCCCCGCCCTCATCGGTGTCGTGGCAACTGATCCCAAGGCCACGCGGGTAGCGCCACCGACACTTCGGGTGACCACGCAGCTGACGGTCGCGATGACCATGGCGTTTCTGACGCCGACCTTGCCAAATGCTTGACGCTCTGGCTCATCGCCGGGAAATCTGAGGGCTGTGATCAACTCGTCGGGCGACCGGGCGGTCTTTTTCACTCCGACGAAGAAGTCGTCCCACCGCAGGGTCCTGACCCCTCGTGTGGATTCGAGCTCGATCTCGGCATCGACCGCGGCCAGATATGGAAGCCCGTCGCCGGCCGGGCTTGCCGTCGCGACATTTCCCCCAAGAGTCCCGACGTTTCGTATCTGGGGCGATCCCACCGTCCGTGCCGCCTCGGCGAGTGCGCGCGGGCCGCGCTCCTCGATGCGTCTCCACACCACACCGGAGCCGATCCGGTCCCCATCCCACTCCTTCAGCTCCGAAACTCGCCGCAGCGCAACCACACGTTCCGGCCTGATGTGCCCAAAGTTGACCTCCACCATGAGATCGGTGCCACCGGCGAGCGGAACGGCGCCCTGGCCAACAGCTTCCAGGGCCTCCTGGAGCGACTCTGGATGGTGGACCTCCACCCATGAAACCTACCGCACCGGACCCGTTCCGTGACTTGGAGAGCCCGGAAGAGGGCCAATTCGGCCGACACTCGTGATCGTTCGTGAAACGGCAGATTTCGCCGACTGCCTCGACCCAATTCCATCTCAGAGCAGGGCGGCGAGGCGGTTGTGGTCTTCGATCAGGCGCTCGAGCTCGACGCCGACCAGGGTGCCGCGGGAGACGATCGAGCGGCCGGCCACCCATGAGTAGTCGACAGTGTTGGCGGCGCACATCACGACAGCCGCCACCGGGTCGAAATGAGCGCCGGCAAACTCGACCCGGTTGAGGTCGATGGCGATGAGGTCGGCCTGCATACCCGGCGCCAGCTTTCCGACATCGTCACGCCCCAACACGCCGGCACCGCCCAGGGTGGCCAGCTCCAGCGCCTGACGCGCCGTCATCTGATGACCGGCTCCGACACCGGGAGCCACGGCCAGTCGATTGAGCAGAAGAGCTTGGCGGGTCTCCGCCAGCATGTTGGACGAGTCGTTTGAGGCGGAACCGTCCACCCCAAGACCGACTCGGACACCCTCGGAAAGGTAGCGGGCAACCGGAGCCAGACCCGATGCCAATCGCATGTTGGAGGTCGGGCAATGGGAGACCCCGGTCCCGGTTCCGCCGATACGGGTCACCTCGTCCTCTCCGACGTGCACCGCGTGGGCATACCAGACGTCGGGACCCACCCAACCCAACTTCTCCATGTACTCGACGGGTCGGTACCCGAACGCCTCCAGGCAGAATTGCTCCTCGTCGACGGTCTCGGCGAGATGGGTGTGAAGAGCGACGCCGAGACCTCGAGCCAGGTCTGCGGTGGCCGCCATCAACCCGGATGTCACCGTGAAGGGTGAACATGGGGCAAGCACCACCCTGGTCATGGCGCCGGGCGCAGAGTCGTGATACTCCTCGATCACCCGTTGGGAGTCGGCCAGAACGACGTCCTCGTCCTCCACCAGTGAGTCCGGTGGCAGGCCGCCGGACGACTCACCAAGACTCATCGACCCCCGAGACACGTGAAAACGAAGGCCGACTGCCTCGGCACCTTCGACCTGGTCGTCGACCCTGGAGCCGCCGGGCCACAAATACTGATGATCGAAGGCCGTGGTGCAACCACTCAATGCCAGCTCGGCCAGTCCAACCGTGGTGGCGACCCGGATGTGCTCCGGGGTGAGGCCACTCCAGAGGGGATAAAGGGCCCGAAGCCAATCGAACAGCCCCGTGCTCTGTGCTGCGGGGACGACCCGCGTCATGGTCTGATAGAGATGGTGGTGGGTGTTGACCAGGCCTGGCAGAATCACATGACCGGTCAGGTCGACCATTTGATCGGCGCGGTCGGGTAACGCGGAAGTGACACCGACCTGCTCGATCACCCCGTCGCGGGCGAAGAGCGCCCCGTCGTGGATCTCCTCGCCATCCATGGTGACGAGGACTTCGGCGTGGCGTACCAGCAGTGTTCCCATCGCCACCAAGTTACCGGCCTACTTAGAGTCGACTCACCATGACACTCACTGATCGATCACTCGAATCCTGGGGCGAGCGCCTGACCCAGGTCTCCGCCGCCGTGTCTCACGCACAGCCCGGGGAGAGACCCGAGCGGCAACCGGTTCACACCGTCTATGGCGGGGCCCAACTCTTCACCGCCGACACTGCGAAGAAGTTGGGGCAGATGGCGTTGGCAGCGCTCGATCGATGGCTGCCGGACCCGCCGACGATGTCTGCCGTCCTCGGCACCGATCCCGAGCTCGCCCGCCACGTCCACCTCCTGGTCAGGGAGAAGCTCGAACGCGAGCCCGTCGAGGACTACCGAATCGACTTTGAGGACGGCTATGGCCATCGGCCGGACGGAGAAGAAGACCACCACGCTCGAGCGGCCGCCCGGGAGATGGCCGAAGCCGCAAGACGCGGTGTTCTTCCCCCCTATCTGGGCATTCGAATCAAGTCACTGTCCGGAGAGCTGCATCGCCGCTCCCTCCGCACCCTCGATCTCTTCGTGACCTCCGCGGTCGAGGCTGGAGGAGAGATGCCTCCCGGGTTCTGCGTGACGCTGCCCAAGATCCAGGACCGTGAGCAGGTCCGCGTCCTCACCGAGGCACTGGCCGAGCTGGAGCAATCTCACGGATTGGCGCCGATTCCCATCGAATTGATGGTCGAGACCCCACAAACCGTGATCGACGGGGACGGCGCGGCGGGTATGCGGAAGTTCGTCGAGGCGGGCGGTGGAAGGGTTCGCGGGGCACATTTCGGCACATACGATTACACCGCGTCCCTCAACATCACGGCCGCCTATCAGTCGATGACACACCCGGCCTGCGACTTCGCCCGACACATGCTCCAGGTGAGCCTCGCCGGCACCGGCGTCTGGCTCTCGGATGGCGCCACCAATGCGATGCCAGTCCCGATCCATCGCGGCGGCGACCTGACTCCGTCACAGGAGGAGGAGAACCGGCGGGTCGTCCACGATGTCATGCGTCTCCATCACGATCACGTGCGGCAATCTCTCGGTCATGCCTACTACCAGGGATGGGATCTCCACCCGGCCCAGCTGCCCACGCGCTACGCCGCAGTGTTCTCCTTCTTCCTCGAGGGTCTCGACGACGCCGGGGCACGCCTGTCGAACTTCATCGAGTCGGCCGCCCAGGCGACACTCGTCGGTGAGGTCTTCGACGACGCCGCCACCGGTCAAGGTCTTCTCAACTACTTCCTCCGCGCGATCAACTGCGGGGCGATCGAGGAGAACGAGGCGTTGGAACGGACCGGGCTGACGGTCGAGGAAATCCGGTCCCGATCATTTCTCGCCATCCTCGAGGGCAGGACGGCGAGCTAGCGCGTGATGGTGAGCCCGATATCCCCGTAAGGCTCGGACACAGGCTGAAACACGACTCCTCTGTCCTCGATCCCAAACCGGGTGAGATCGAAAGGTAGGTGATGCTGATTGGGCAGGCGGAGTGTCACCTCGTCGACCTCGGGCAAGGCCACGAGCAGCGCCTCTCCCATCATGAAACCCTGATGCTGGACCGACTCCGAGCGATCTCCGAAGAAGTGACCCAAGAGGGTCCGCCGGGCCAATTCCCATGTCGAAGCAGTGTCTTTCGGCACCTCCGAGTAGCGCCATGTGGCGGTCATGGAGGTGGCCAGGAGCCGGTCCTCCGTTTCGGGCAGAATCGTGAATTCGTCTTGGGGAAATCCCGCGAACCCCGATCCGGTGGTCTTGAGCACGACAAGTCCTTCCACTCCCGCCCTCGTCTCGGTCGAGCCTCGGGTTCGGGTCACACCGGCGGTCCGGCGCTCGGACCCGCCACCGACGAAACCAGTTGCGTCAACACGGGCCCAGATCTGGCCCGAGACCTCGACGTTGGCGCGATCGATGCCGCCCTTTTCGAGGAAGTGCCCCGCCAGGATCGAGGCAAAGGCCTCGAAGTCATGGCCCAGGTGGTCTTGGGCGAGGCCATAGGTGGTGTTCCTCATGGTGTCGGTTGGCACGACACCGGAGTTGTCGCCTTCGATGTGGGCGGCAGACACGTCACCCTCGAGCAGGATCTGGACCTTGACGTCGAAGAAGTCGTCCCTGTCGGGCATGCGATGGACCTTGGACACCCGCACATCGGTCTTACCCCACGTGTTGTGACCCAGGTCGCCCATCAGCTCCCTCGATATGTCGTATAGCCAAACGGGCTCGCCAGAACCGGGAGGTGATAGTGAGGCTCTGACCCGTCGAGATCCACCACTATGTCGATCTCCGGGTAGAGGCCATCAGCCAGCATCACCCTGAGTCGGTAAATGCCCGACTCCAATCCGGTCGCCAGGGAAGAAACTCGACCGTCCTCATCGGTGATCGACCGGGCCACTTCCTCCCAGCCTTCACCGGCGCGCAGTTCGAGGACGATGGCGATGCCCGGTCGTGGCGCCCCCTGGCCCAGATCGAGCACGTGGCTGCTCACCGTGGTCATGTCATCTTGGTGCAGAGCATGGCCGCCAGTCTGGTCCGGGTGATCGACGATTGCTCGTCGGCCGCGCGCACGAGCTCCTCTGCGCGGTCATTGCCCAGGCGTCGACGTGCGATCTCCAACATCTCCTCGGCCGATTTCCCCATGGCATAGACGATGTAGGTGAAGCCAAAACGCTCCTCGTACCCCCGGTTGGCCTCGGCCAGCCCGGCCAGCACTTCGGCGGTTGCGTCTCGGGTCCCCGACTGTTCGCGGCCGGCCATGGCATCGCCGCGTTCGCCGATTCTCGGGTGGCCGGCAAATGCCTCCAACCAATCGGCCTCATCGAGCTCGGCGAAGACCTCGGCCGCCCTCCCCATCACTTCGACGGCATCGACGAAGGGCCGGCTGTCCGCCATGGCAACTACCCATCTCTGCGCCGCACATGCCGTGTGGAAGAAGTCTCTGGCATCGCTCGGAAAAAGCGAATTGAGATAGGCGACCCTGCATTCGGCCGCCGCGCCCGGGTCGGGGCGGCCAAGCACCCTCAGCCGAGCCACGCCACCGTCGGGATGGATGTCGAGTTTGACCCATGCAGCTCTGGGCCTCCCGGTCACCAGGAGTTGGTTGATCGTGTCGGCGAGGACCGGCTCCTGATCCAAGACCGTTCGCCAGTCCTTCCCGTCATCGGAGAGGTGAAGCGACACCCATCCGGGTGCGTTGCCCTTGAAGTGCCTGGTATCGACGACGACGCTTTCGATGACCCCCTCCAACCCAAGGCGGAGGGTCGCCCAGTCGTAGCCGGGGACCCGCCTTCGGCGTGTCTCCCACCCGTCCCACATACCGGCCGGCTGGGTGGGCAATATGAGATTGGATGGCTGCGAGTAGTGATCATCCGATGCTTCGACCGCCATCCCGCCGACCCGCAGGGAGGCGAGATCGACCTCGGCGTCGGGACAAACCTCGTCCCTGGCCGGTATCGGATCGCCCAGAGCCCTCAACCGGGCGACACCTCCGTCAGGGAAGATGTTGAGGCGGAGATGAGTCACGCGGTTCGCCGTGCCGGGCTCGATGACCATGACCGAATCACCGGAAAGCTGGGTCCCGGGAACGATCTCCACCCATTGAGCCCCCGTCACCCGGTCATCGCCACCCACGCCACACGCCTCCAACGAGAACGATTCGGGGTAGTTGCCCGTGAAATGCGAGGTGTCGAGGGTCACCTGTCTCACCAACCCCGGGATGCCCAGGGCCAGCACACACCAGTCATGACCGGGCTCGCGGCGGCGGCGGGTCTCCCAGCCATCCATCAACTTGCCGTGCTCGGTATATGCCGTGGAGTCGAACACCGGAGGCCCGGGCTTGATCAGATTGGCCGACTCGGCGAAGAACTCGTCGTTGCACGAGACCACCCGCCCTCCGACCGCGGAAGTGAGGAGGTCGATCATCGCCGCTCCAGCATTCTGCCTCTCCCCTCCACGATGTCCCCGTCGTCAAAGATCATCTCACCGCCAAGGATGGTCGCCCTGATCCTCCCCCGCAGGCTCATCCCGAGATAAGGAGTCATTCGGTGACGCTGTTGAAGGCGAGCGGCCGTCACGAGGGTGACGTCGTCGGGGTCCCAGATGACGAAATCTGCGTCCTTTCCCACGGCGATCGATCCCTTGCGGTCATCGAGCCCGGTGAGAGCCGCGGGAGCCGAGGACAACCATCGGGCCAGGTCGGCGATCTGGAAGCCACGGGCGGCAGCACCCGTCCAGGTGATGGGCAACCTCAACTCCAGGGACGCGATCCCACCCCAGGCCTTGCCAAAGTCACCGGTGTCCACTGCCTTCATCTCCGGTGGGGCAGGAGAGTGATCCGAGACGACCATTGACACAACGCCGGCTCCGAGAGCCTGCCAGAGACTCTCACGGTCATCCGCCCCCCTGATAGGTGGTGCGCATTTGAACGGGGTGGCGCCATTGGGGATGGCATCCGCAGAGAAGGTCAGGTAGTGGGGGCAGGTCTCGCCGGTTAGACCGGGCGGACCGGATTCCAACTCCGCCACGGCCCGGCCCGACGACAGATGCAGGAGATGAATGGCCGAGCCACTTCGCCGCGCCAACGAGGACACTTCGGCCACCGCCGAGGCCTCCGACTCGGTCGGCCGGGAGTCGAGGTAGCTCTCGTAACGGGTCGGGTTGCCCCTCATCGGCATGATCATTCCCGGGTCTTCGGCGTGAACCAGGGCCGGGACGCCGAGCCCGCCCATGATGGGCAGTGCCTCTTCGAGCTCGCCCAGGGTGACCGGGGGAAACTCGGGGACACCGGAGTCGACCAGGAAAGCCTTGAACCCACATATGCCGGCACCGGCCAGCTCGGCGAGGTTCGGCGCCGACCCGGGTATCAAGCCACCCCAGAACCCGACGTCGACACTGAGGCGACCTGAGGCCGCTCGTCGCTTCACCTCGAGAGCTCCCAGGTCGACCGTCGGTGGTATGCAGTTCAATGGCATGTCGACGATGGTTGTGGTGCCACCTGTCGCCGCGGCCCTGGTCGCGGTGGCGAAACCCTCCCACTCCGCCCGGCCCGGATCGTTCACATGGACATGGGAGTCCACGAGCCCCGGCAGTATCACCAAGTCCCCGAAGTCTGAATCACCGCCGGCACCGTCGCCGATTTCATACACGACACCCGACTCGAAGGTGATGACGGCTGGGCGCAATTCGCCGCCGATGAGGACCCGTCTGCTGCTGATCGTCGCCACCGGGCGAAGCTAGCCGACCCCGGACAAGCACCGTCAATGGGCCATCGTCAGAGGCACAGGTCGAAAATTCGGCTTTAATCGAGCAGAGGATGGTGGAGAAGAGACGGGGAATCGGGGTGGTGTTGGGGCTCGTCCTCGCGCTGACGCTCCTGGTGGCCTGTGAGAATTCGCCCGGGGCCACCGATTCGACCAGTTCATCCGATTCTTCGGGCATCAAGCGCGCAGACGTCACGACATCGACCTCGACGGCGGTGTCTGCCTCCCAACCGGCCGACTGCAGCACACCGACCGGCGGCGTGCCATGGAGAGAAGATGGGACCGTCACCCTCGAGATGATCGGCTCAGAGAACGGGCACGACATCTATGCCGCCGAATACCCCCTTCCCGGGCCTACCGACGGGTTATGGACCCAATGGGGGCAGGCAACCGTGATCGGCAACGGGGCCCACATCTCCGCCGTGGGCAATCATCTCGGCATCGGCGGGAACTCATGGTTCTTCAGATACGAGCCGGACGGCCGCCAGCTGACGAGGTTCGGCGACGTCCTTTCGGTAGTTCCGAATCAGGGTGAGAGCTGGGGCTATGGCAAGGTCCATGCCCAGATGAGGGTGGACCGATGCGGTTCGGTCTGGGCTGCCACCTATTGGGGAACGCGAAGGGACATCGTCTATGACGACGTCTACCAGGGGGATCATCTGTTGCAGATCGACCCGGGGAGCCAGACGATCCTCGACCACGGCCCGATTGCAGGCGAACGAGGGATGCCCACCATGGCGATTTCCGCCGATGGCACCACCCTGGTCGCCTCGTCGGTCGATGCCGACAGCGACACGGCCACGCTCACAGTCTTCGACACCGCTACTGGTGAGGTGACCCAAGTCGACGACCCGACCCAGGTCCTCTTCCGGGCCCTTGGCGTCGACCCGGCCGGCGGAGACATCCTCTATGCGACAGGCGACGGCCACCTGGGGGCGATCGACCCTGCCACCAGCGAGTTCGGTGACAGTGGCATCGAGATGCCCGGAGCCGAGCTTCGGGCGATCACCGGGATGAGTAGCTCCGGCGTCATCTATGGGGTCACCGACGAGGAGTCGGCCCTTTTCTCGCTCACGGCCGACCACAAGGTGGACCGTCTCGGCAGCGCTGAGGGATATACCGCATCTCTGGGCATGACCCCCGACGGTGCAAGGATCTTTTGGCTTCCGGACGCACACGGAGGCGCGTGGAAATCCGGCGCCGTCGTTCGACAAATGGACACTGCCAGTGGTGAGGTGACCGAGGTGGCGTCTCTCGCCGATCCCTTCCGCGACTCATTGGGGCTACGACCCGGCGGGACATATTCGGTCGTCTACGACCAAGGGAGGCTGATCCTCGGCGTCAACGCCTCTTCGCTGGACGATGACTCCGGATTCGGGACCGTGGTGCTCGTGGTCATCGAGGGGCTTTGAGGGTCGGCGCCCTGATTTGCGTGGCGCTGGCTTTCTGCTCCTGCACATCGGGCGGGGGCACGAGCAACGAGCCATCCACCCCGACCAACACCGGCACTCCGGCCGCAGGTCCAGGAGGATCGACGGATCCGACGGGCAACGCCCTCACCTGTTGGACCGCTCCTTCGGCAGGTGGTGACGGTCCGATCACATTCACCGATATCACCGAACAGGCCGGTCTGGTCGAGCCATTGACCGGGCTGTACGGGCACGCCGCCGCTTTCGGCGATGCCAATGGCGACGGATTCGCCGATCTGGCGGTCGGGACATTCGCCGATAGGCCTGCCGAGGATTATCAAGTTCGCGGGGCGACAGGGCCAAACCCCGACCGGCTGCTCCTGAGCCATCCCGAATTGGAATTGGTGGACAATTGGAGCACCGAGATGGCCAGGACATCGGGAGCCGTCTTCGCAGACCTCGATGGTGATGGAGATGACGACCTCGTGTTGATCCGAAACGCCGGGCACGACCAGCTGCTGACCCCGTCGCGCATCTTTGAGAACACCGGCGCGGACGGCTGGCCCAACGTTGAGCTGCCCCTGCCCGAGGGGTTCTCCGGGCGAACACCGGCTATTGCCGATTTCGACGCCGATGGTGACCTGGACATCTACGTGGCCGAGGATCGTTACGGGAGTCACGGCGGCGTCCTGCTCCAGAACGATGGCGGGCTCGTGTTCAACGACGTGACCGACGGATCGGGTCTCGACGGCAAGTTCGCACTTGGGGCAACCGCCGGTGACATCAACGGTGACGACCTACCCGATCTCGTGACATCCACCGGGGTCTATCTGAACCACGGCTCGATGACGTTCGTGGACATGACCCCGGACGGGTTCTTGCCCGAGCCCGTGGGCATCGAGGACGATCCCGCCGGCGTCGCCCTCGGTGACCTGGACCGAGATGGCTTGGTCGACATCGTCGTCGGCCAGCACTACCGCGCCACGGTGGAGTTCGACTCGGAGATCCCGATACACGTGTTTCACAACCAGGGTGGTGCCGAGTTCGTCGACATCACCGAAGCCAGCGGGATCGCACCTCTGCCGACACTCGCCCCACATGTCGCCATCGCCGACCTCGACAACGACGGATGGCCAGACATCGTCACGTCGGCCTCTGCCGGAGACGGGACCACGATCGCCGTCTATCACTCCGTCGGAGGCGCTGAGCTGAATTTCGAGGTGTCCGGGGGGCTGGGATCGGATCAATATTGGGTCGGGGCCCCGCTGGTGGACCTGGACCGAGATGGTCGACTCGACATCTTGGCCCTGGAGTGGGAGCCGTCGCTTCCCTCATTGATGCTTCACAACGACAGCGCCAGCGGCCATTGGCTCGAGGTCTCCATCGATGGGCCGGGCCGCGGAGTGGGAACGCAGGTGACGGTGCATGCTCTCGACGGGACCGCCCTGGGGACACAGGAGATCGGGGTGGGCGGTGGTTACGCCTCCGGTCACCAACCCATCGCCCACTTCGGGCTGGGCACCGAGACCGACGTGGATGTGACCATCCATACCCCGTTGGGAGACACCACATTGTCCGGGATCGCCGCCGACCAACACATCCGTTGGCCAGGCGGCTGCGCATAGTCGGCCTGCCCAGGGCGCCGTTTCGGGATCGAGACCGGTCCGGTAGCATCTAGCCATGGTCACGCCAACACCCAAATGCTTCCGACGTGGCCTCTACGCGGCCCCGTAGAGCGGCTCTGCGTCCATTTCTCGACCCTTCCAGAGAGGAGCCACCAATGACAGATCTTCTAGCCAGACACAATGATGTGATCGCCCCGGTGATCCACTTCGACACTGCGATCCATGCCGATCATGCCGAAGGCATCTGGGTCACCGACGTCGACGGCAATCGCTGGGCAGACTTCGCCTGCGGGACCGCCGTCACCAACCTCGGGCACAACCACCCTGCGGTGGTCGCGGCTGCACACCGCCAGCTGGACAAGCTGGTGCACTCCGGGGCCATCGTCCGATACGCCTCCTTGGTCGAAGCGGCCGAACGTCTCAGGGAGATAACCCCGCCCACCATCGAGAAGTTCGCCTTTGCCAACTCCGGTGCCGAAGCCGTGGAAGCGGCAGTGAAGTTGGCGAAGTACACAACCGGTCGTCAGGGAGTGGTCGCCTTCCGAGGCGCCTTCCACGGCCGGACGATGGGATCGGTGTCCTACACCACCTCGAACGCCAAATATCGCGACGGTTATCACCCGGTGTTGGGATCGGTCTTCGTCGCGCCGTTCCCCCATCCGTATCGCTGGGGCATGACCCCCGAACAGGCCATGGCGCACTCGTTGAACGAGCTCCGGCTGATGTTCAAGCATGTCGTGACACCCAAGAACATCGCATGTTTCCTGGTGGAGCCGGTGCAGGGTGAAGGCGGGTACTACCCGGCGCCGCCCGGATTCCTCGAGGCGCTCCGCGAGATCGCCGATGAGCACGGCATCGAGTTGGTCTACGACGAAGTCCAGACTGGCTTTGGCCGAACAGCTGAGTGGTTTGCCACCGATCACTTCGAGGCCAAGCCCGACATCATCGCCGTAGGGAAGGGGATCGCCAATGGGCTGCCCCTATCGGCCTATGGCGCCTCACGCGAGACGATCGACAACTGGCCCAGAGGATCTCACGGAACCACGTTTGGCGGCAACCCGGTCGCCACCGCCGCTGCCGTTGCGGTGATGGAAACCATGGAGAGCCTCCTTCCCCATGCACGGGATCTCTCAAAGCATGCTTTCGAGCGGTTCAACGAGCTGCAGGAGAAGCACCCCACCATCGGTGATGTCCGGGGGCTCGGTTTGATGATCGGTGTCGAGTTGGTGACGGACCGCGACAGCCGCACCCCGGATATCGACGCCTTCCGACACATCGAGAAGCATGCCTTCGACCGTGAGTTGATCATCATCAACTGCGGCCCGGATGGGAACGTCCTCAGGTTCATACCCCCTCTCATCACCACGCGGGAGGAGCTCGATTGGTCGATCGATCTGGTCGATGACGGCCTGAGCAGCTGGGAGAGCCGCAAGGGTTGACTCGATGTGCCCCCGGGAACCACTGGGGGCCCGAGGCGCATCTAAGACCCATGCAAATCAAGAAGACGGGGCTCCTGCTCCTGGCAGTTCTGATCGTGTCGGCCTGTGGCGGCGGTGACAGTGGGTACGGTGACCCGCCGCCGGAGCCCGACGCGCCCGTGCTCCAGGTTCGGTCCGAAGGGGGATTCGTCCCCGTTGAATGGAATCTGGGCCGCGGCCCGACGTTCACCCTCCTCGCCGATGGCCGACTGATCTATCAGGGACCGGTCATCGAGATATATCCAGGCCCCTTGCTCCCCAACTACCAGATGGCCAAGCTCGACCGGGCCCGCCTTGACTCGATCATGGGGCTGATAGACCGGATCGGGCTCCCGGACATGGGTGAGCAGCGCGACGACTCCGCCACAGACCACGTGGCCGACGCCACCACCGAGGTCGTGACCTTCTGGGACGATCAGGGCGAAGCCCATGTCTATTCGGTCTACGCGCTGGGGATAGATCCAGAGCCTGCGCGGCCGGCTACCGCAGCCACCCAAGATCTCATCGACGCCCTTACCGCGGCAACCACCGATTTCCCCTCAGAGCCATACCAAGGAGATCGGGTAAGGGTTCTTGCCGGCCCATCACAAGGAGTGGTCGATCAGGAGTTCGAGGATGTTCGCCCCTGGCCGTTGTCTGACGACGACCCTTCAGACTGGGACGAGCTCCAGCTTGGGTTCACATGCAAGGCATTTGGCAGCGAGGTTCTCGATAGCTTCGAAGATGCCACACAGGTGACTCAATGGCTCCACCCCGATCCGATGATGGATGCACCCACCTTCCAGCTGCTGGTCAGGCCTCTGCTGCCCGGAGAGCCCGACTGTCCCACAGCCTGAGCAGCGAGCGATCACCTAGCGAACGGCCTCGAAAGCATCTCGAACTTTTCGGGCCGAGGACCGGATGGCCTCCCACTCGCCTTCCGTGGCGGACACCGGCAGCACCGGCCCGGCACCCTTTCGATCTACGCGGCGCGGTAGCGAGATACAGACCTGACCCAGCCCGAGCCTCTCGTCGAAAACCGGTGCCGTCACCGGGAGCACCGCCGAAGGGAACTCCTGATCCAGGGCTGAGAGGATTTGCGCGGTGGCGAGACCTATGGCCCAGGTAGTGGCACCTTTGCCCCGGATTATCTCGTAGGCCGCGTTGCGCACCTGATCGACGATGTCGACGCGTTCTTCGTCGCTCAGGACCGACCCGTCCCTCTTGGATACCTCATGGATCGGTGCGCCCCCTATCCGCGCCGATGACCACAAGACCATCTCGCTATCCCCATGCTCACCCACCACGTGGGCATGGATATGACGCTCGGCGATGCCAAAAACCCCCGAGAGAAGATGACGCAGACGCGAAGAATCGAGGACCGTGCCCGAGCCCAGGACCGATCCGTCGTCGCGACCGATCACTTCAACCGCCAGTCGCGTCAGCACATCGACGGGGTTGGTGACAAGCAACACCAGAGCCGACGGCGACTGTTCCACGACGGGCGGGAGCAGCGCGTACAGCATCCCGGCGTTCCGGGCAACGAGATCGAGCCGGCTCTCACTCTCGCGCTGCTTGGCACCGGCGGTGACAACCACCACGTCGGCGTCGGCACAGAGCGCCACGTCGTTCCCACCATCGATGACAGCCGGAGGGAGGAACTCGAGCCCATGACGGAGGTCGAGCGCTTCCGCCGCCGCCTTGGGCCCGTTGGAGTCGAATAGGGAGACACGCCGCGCCAGGCCGCGGCTGAGTGCGGTGAAGGCAATCGCGGTCCCGACGCCGCCCGCACCGACAATCGCCAGGTGGTTCACAACGGGCCCACCAGACCCGAACCGGATTCGATACCGCTCCTCAGTCGCCGGCCACCACGGGCACCCGCTTCATCGCTTCGGCGATTCGCTCCTCTGGGTACTCGTAGTCGACCAACTCACCGGCGTTGAACGCCTGATATGCGCCCATGTCGAAGTGCCCGTGGCCACAGAGATTGAAGAGGATCACCTTCTCCTCTCCAGACTCCTTGGCGTTCTCGGCCTCGCTTATCGCAGCCGCGATGGCGTGACTCGGCTCGGGAGCCGGCAGGATTCCCTCGGTGCGGGCAAACAGGGCGGCGGCGGCGAACGTCTCGGTCTGATGCCTCGACTCGGCATCGATGATCCCCTGCTCCTTGAGCAGGGACACGAGCGGTGCCATCCCGTGATAGCGGAGACCGCCGGCATGAATCGGATCGGGCACGAAGTCGTGGCCCAGCGTGTGCATCTTCACCAATGGAGCCATTCCCGCGGTGTCCCCGAAGTCGAACTGATAGCTGCCCTTGGTCAGAGACGGAGCTGCCGCCGGCTCTACGGCGAGCACACGGGGATCGATGCTTCCAGCCATCTTCTCCCTGATGAAGGGGAATGTCATGCCGGAGAAGTTCGAACCACCCCCGGTGCAGGCGATAATGACATCAGGCGTCTCCTCGACCATTGCCATCTGCTTCAGCGACTCCTCCCCGATCACGGTTTGGTGCATCAGCACGTGGTTCAGGACCGAGCCGAGCGAATATTTGGTGTCTTCGTGGGTGGCGGCCACCTCCACCGCCTCCGAGATTGCAATCCCGAGGCTTCCAGGCGTGTCGGGATCCTCGGCGAGGATCTTGCGCCCCACTTCCGTCCGGTCGGACGGGGACGGGTAGATGGTGCCCCCCCACGCCTCGATCATCGCCTTTCGATAGGGCTTCTGGTCATAGGAGGCCCGCACCTGATAGACCTCGCACTCCAGCCCGAACAAGGCGCAAGCGAACGCCAACGCCGACCCCCATTGTCCAGCGCCGGTCTCGGTCACGAGCTTCTTCACACCTGCCTTGGCGTTGTAGTAGGCCTGTGCGACTGCCGTGTTCGGCTTATGGGAACCGGCTGGGCTGACGCCTTCGTACTTGTAATAGATGCGGGCCGGGCCGCCGATGGCCTTCTCCAGGTGGTGGGCGCGGTACATGGGGGTGGGGCGCCAAAGCCGGTAGATCTCGCGCACCTCTTCGGGGATCTCGACGAAGCGGTCCGTGCTGACCTCTTGAAGGATGAGGTCCATTGGGAACAGGGGTGACAAATCGTCCGGGCCCACCGGCTGATGCGTCCCCGGGTGCAGGACGGGTGGGGGTGGCACCGGCAGGTCTGGGACGATGTTGTACCAATGGGTCGGTAGGTCGGACTCCGGGAGCATGATCTTGGTAGCCATGACCCCGAACCTACACAAACCTGGAGCGGAGTTAGCTTGGGAACGCACCGACAGGGAGTCCTGATGACCCCTCTCCAACTTCTCACTAGACGCATGGCCATAGCCGAGATGGGCAAGTTCGGTCTGGCCGTTGCCATTTTCGGGGTGACCGCGTGCTCCCCCGCCCCCGAGACGACCCCGCCAACCACCGGCGGGACTGTGCCGGGCACGAGCAGCACCACGACGACCAGCGCCACATCCACGACCACCGGGTCGGTGTCAGGCACTGAGTTCCACCGGGTCGATCTCGGATTTGTCTCCGCCTATCTCTTGGCCAGGGATGGTCAGGTCGTTCTGGTCGACACCGGGGTGGGCGGTAGCGCCAACGAGATCGGAGCGGCCCTGGGGGAGATCGGCCTCAGCTGGGATGCTCTCTCCCACGTGATCCTCACGCACAAGCATCCCGACCACATCGGTAGCCTCGGGCAGGTCCACGTCTTCGCTCCCGACGCTGTCGTTCATGCCGGCACGCACGATGTCCCGGCGATTGCCGAGGTCCTGGCGCCCCAGCCGGTGGTCGACGGCGACATGATCTTCGGGCTGCGCGTCATCGAGACGCCGGGACACACTGCCGGTCACATCTCGGTCCTCGACCCCAACTCCGGGATTCTGGTTACGGGGGACGCGCTCAATGGGACCAACGGGGGTGTCTCAGGCGCCGATCCTGCCTTCAGCGAAGATATGGCGGTGGCCAACGAAAGCGTCCGAAAGCTGGCCACCTTCGACTATCAGGTGGCTCTCTTCGGGCATGGCGAGCCAGTCCTCGAGGACGCCTCGGTCGCGGTTGCGGAGTTGGCGTCCACCATCGGGTAGCGGGCCAGGAACTGGCCGGGGCTTAGCATTCCACGATGCTGACCTTCGGCGATCTGCTCGTCGCTCTCGCCATACTCGTGGGGCTGGTTGGGATAGTGGTGCCGGTTCTCCCCGGTCTGCTCCTGGTGGTTGGCGCGGTGGTGGTGTGGGCCGTCATGGAAGGCGGGTCGACTCCTTGGGGCGTCGCCGTCCTGTCGGTGGTGGTGGGCGGCGTGGGATCGTACGTCAAGTACTCGATTCCCAAGAACCGGCTCAACGCCAAGGGGATCCCGACGAGAACGGTGGTGATGGCCGCACTGATGGGCGCCATCGGATTCTTCGTGATCCCGATCGTGGGTGGGCCTCTCGCCTTTGTCGGCTGGATCTACATGAGCGAGCGCGCCCGTGTCGGCCCCCAAGCCGCCTGGCCGGCGACCAAGGCCTCCCTGGCAGCAGTCGCCACCTCGATAGGGATCGAGCTGGTCACGGGGATGGTCGTGGCGGCTCTCTGGTTTGGCGCAGTCGTCCTCGGCTAGCTCTCTGTCAACTCCGAGGCCTTGTGCGCAATCTCGTTGACGACCGCCTCATTGGCCAGTGTCGTGACATCGCCGAGCTGTCTGTGCTCCGAGATGTCCTGGAGCAGACGTCGCATGATCTTGCCCGACCTCGTCTTGGGCAGGTCGTCGGTGAAAACGATCGATTTGGGTTTTGCGATTGGCCCCAGCGCGTGGGCGACGTGGTCCCTCAGCTCGGAGATGAGGGCGTCGTCCCCGACCACGCCACCGCGGAGCGTGACAAATGCGGCGATCGCCTGACCCGTGACGTCGTCCTTTCGGCCAACGACCGCCGCTTCGGCGACGGCGGCATGGGAGACCAGAGCCGACTCGACCTCCGTGGTCGAGATGTTGTGGCCGGAGATCAGCATGATGTCGTCGACCCGGCCCAACAGCCAGTAATAGCCATCGTCGTCCCGTTTGCAGCCGTCTCCGGGGAAGTAGCGGCCCTCGAATCGCGACCAATAGGTGTCCACATATCGATCGTCGTCGCCATAGATCGTCCGAGCCATCGCCGGCCAGGGCTTGGTGATGACCAGGAACCCACCACCCCCGAGAGGCACCGATTCTCCTGCGTCATCCACCACGTCGGCAAATATGCCCGGAAAGGGAACGGTGGCCGATCCCGGTTTCGTCGGGATGACGCCCGGAAGTGGAGTGATCATGATGCCGCCCGTTTCGGTCTGCCACCAGGTATCTACCACGGGGCACTCCCCTCCACCGATGTGCCGCTGATACCAGATCCATGCCTCGGGGTTGATCGGCTCACCCACCGTGCCTATCAGCCGAAGTGAAGACAGGTCGTGCTTGTCGACATGGCTCTCCCCCCACTTCATGAAGGTTCGAATGGCCGTTGGGGCGGTGTAGAAGATGGTGATCTTGTAGTCCTCGATGATCTGCCACAAACGGTCGAAATCGGGAACATTGGGCGCACCCTCATACATCACACCCGTGGTTCGGTTGGCCAGCGGGCCGTACACGATGTAGCTGTGTCCGGTGACCCAGCCGATGTCGGCCGCACACCAGTAAATGTCGGTGTCTGGCTTGATGTCGAAGACGTAGCTGTGAGTGGTCATCACGGCGGTCAGATAGCCGCCTTGGGTGTGGACTATCCCCTTGGGCTTGCCGGTGGTCCCGGAGGTGTAGAGGATGTAGAGCGGGTCCTCGGCGCCGAGCACGACCGGCTCGCATTCCGCCGATTGACCCTCGACCAGGTCGTGCCACCAGACATCCCGGCCGTCGACCATGTCCACACCGTGGTCGGTTCTCTTGAGGACCACGACGTGACGGACGCCGGGGGTGGTCCGCATGGCGGCGTCGGTGTTGTCCTTGAGCGGGACGACGTTGCCCCCGCGCCAGGCGCCATCCTGGGTGATCACCACGTGAACGTCGGCGTCCAGGATCCGGCTGGATAGGGCGTCCGCGGAGAAGCCACCGAAGACAACTGAGTGGACCAACCCGAGACGAGCACAAGCCAGCATCGCGATCGGCAGCTCCGGGACCATGCCCATGTAGATGGCGACGCGGTCGCCACGCTCGAGACCCAGGCTTTTCAGGCCATTGGCGAACTTGCACACCTCTTCGTGGAGCTGCGTGTAGGTCAGGTCGCGGTTGTCCCCCGGTTCGCCGATCCAGTGATATGCGATCTGATCGCCATGGTCGGCAAGATGGCGATCCAGGCAGTTGTAGGAGAGATTCAGCTTGCCGTCCGCGAACCACTTGTAGAAAGGAGGATTGGAGTCATCGAGGACCTGAGTGGGCTCGGTATCCCAGCTGATCCGTTCGATGGCCTGTTTGCGCCAGAAGGCCAGATAATCGGCGGACGCCTCCTCGTGAATCCCCGGTTTGGCGTTGGCCTGGGCCTTGAACTCCGACGAAGGCTCGAAGGTGCGATCTTCCTGAAGCAGGTTCTCGAGCGCCTCTGACATTTGCTACTCCTTCTCCTCTGACCGAGATGTTGAACCTACCAGCGGACGAGCCCACCACCATGTGGAGATTCCCGCCACAGCGGCGACGACCACCAGGAGATCCCCAATTCGGGCATAGACGGATGGTGGGTGAGGGGCCACCGTGCCATACACGATCTGCTCGGTCCCCAGACCGCTGATTTGGCCGAGCATCCCTTTGGAGGAGATGATGGTCGACCGTCCCGTCACCGCCGAGTGGATCACGTCCATCCCCAACTCGGCCGCCCGCATCCTCGTCATCCCGATGAACTGGTCGGATCCGGGGGTGCGGCCATAGCTTCCCTCGTTGGTGGCGACCACGATCACATTGGCCCCCTGGTCGGCCGCCTGCCGTGGATACCGGGCGAACGAGCCTTCGAACGAGATCACCGAGCCGACCTGGAGGATCCCGGTGTCGAACACCACGGGACCATCTCCGGGGATCATGTCCCTCGGCACCTGGTCCAAGGCGGGGATCCACTCGAACAGGGGGCGAAACGGAATGTACTCGCCAAAAGGCACTGGATGCTGCTTGCGGTACTCGCCCACGATCTCCCCATCGGGGTTGAACATCACATTGGCGTTGACCCACTCCTCATCGCTCACCGGCCGGTCACCGCCAACCAGGATCCAGGCCCCGATCCGGCGAGCCTCCGCCCCGATTGCCCGGCCGACGTCGGGGTTCAGAACTGGATCGGCGTTGTTCGAGCCGGTCGAGCCCTCGGCCCAGACCACGAGACCCACGGACCCTGGCTCGATCTGCCGGGTCAATGCCAGGTGCTGCCCGTAGGTCCGCAGCCGCTCGTCCGCCCCGCAATGCTCGAAGGGGCAGGGGGTCGACCCCTGGACGATGGCGACATCGACACCGATCGGATCGATGCTGGCCGGACGAAACCACCAATTCCAGGCCAGGAACAGGAGCAACAGCCCGACCACCGGTGTCAGCACCCAGGGGTTGGTCGGACGTCTGACCAGAAGGACCACCGCGACTGCGACCATCACCAGGAGGACCGTGACTCCTGAGGTCCCGTAGAGAGGAGCCAGGGCTCGGGCCCAGGCTTGATCCGAGACCGCATAGCCGGCCGCCCCCCATTCGAAGCCGTCAAAAGGGAACCGATAGCGGATGATTTCCATGAGAGACCAGCCGCCCACCGCGAGGAGAAACCAGGGCCATGCCCCGAGCCGGTTGTGACGGCTCAGCCACCAGGCATAGGCGGCTATGAAGGCGGCCTGGACAACCACCAGGGGGATCACTGCGATCAATCCCAGCTCGCCGATCCACCAGATGAGGCCGCCAAAGAAGGTCAGCCCATAGACCGCACCGCAGATCAGACCCCATTTGCCACTTGCGGCCGACCTGACCGCCCAAAGGAACAGCACCATCCCCACTATGACCAGCCACCCCGGACCGATCCTCGGAAATGCCAGCGCCGAAACCACCCCGCCAGCGCATGCAACAACCGCCCCTTTCATCCCGGGGAGGGTAGGGCCCTCCTGAGAGCCCTTTCCGTCCGATCCCCCCAATTCTCTTCCAAGTGCTGTGTCCCTGACCATCGCCAACGATCATGGAAACAGCACCAGAAGAGACTCTTAGAGTGAGACGGCCATGTGGGAAACAGAGACCTCGATTGCCGTCGAAGCAGCGCGGGCCGGCGCCGCGGTGGTGAGAAGAGGGTTCGGCGAGGACTTCTCCACAGAGATGAAGGGGGCAGTCGACCCGGTCACCGACATCGATCGCGAGGCGGAGGAGGCGGTCCGCGACGTCCTGGGGAGACACGCCGCCGGAGACATGATCCTCGGTGAAGAGGAAGGCGGGGCTGACTGGCGAGGGCACCGGGTCTGGATCGTGGACCCACTGGACGGGACCGTGAACTTCGTCAACCGGATCCCCCAGGTGGCGGTTTCCGTGGCGTTGTGGAGTGAAGTCAGGCCGATCGTCGGCGTTGTCATCGACGTCACTCGTCGGGAAGAATTCGTGGCGGCACAGGGTGGCGGCGCCACGATCAATGGACGACCGCTCCACGTCTCCGGGACCGATCGGCTCGAAGATTCGATTCTGGTGACAGGCTTCCCATACGACCGACAGCAACATGCCGAGGCGTATCTGGCTGTGCTGGCCGAGGTCATGAAGCGAAGTCGGGGCACACGGCGAATGGGAGCCGCGGCCCTGGACATGGCCTGGGTGGCATGCGGCCGGTTCGACGGATATTGGGAGCATGGCGGACCACGAGGGGTGAAGCCTTGGGACGCCGCAGCCGGGGTGCTTCTGGTGTCCGAAGCCGGGGGGATGGCCACCAACGCCGAAGGCGGGCTCCATGACCTCGAGCCCTTGGCCTTTGTCGTCACCAACGGCAAGATCCACGAAGACCTCCGTCTCATCGTCTCGAAGACCATGCCCGAGCATCTCCAATGACATACCACGATCACCATCTCCACCCCATCGGGTATGCCAGCCTGGTCACAGGTCTCGAGTTGACGACCGCAACCACTTTGGAGCAGGTTCTCGATCTGGTGACGGATCGCGCTGCCGACACCGATGGGGCCGTGATAGGCCAGCGTCTGAACGACGAGGGCCTGGCCGAAGCCAGGATGCCGACCCGCCACGACCTGGATCAGGCTGTGTCTGACAGGCCGGTTCTCCTCTACCGATACTGCGGGCACATCGCGGTGGCCAACAGCAAGGCGTTGCAGCTCGCGGGAGTCGATTCGAGCACCCCGGACCCAGATGGCGGCTCGATAGATCGCGATGCGAGCGGAGCGCCGAGCGGCGTGTTGCGGGAGACGGCCGTGGCCCTCGTCTCGAGGGAGCTGGCGCCGAGCGTTCGCGGGCCCTCGGACCACGACATCATTGACGCGCTGGCGAGTCTGCCGGCCATGGGCCTGGGTTCGGCAACCGGGATCGTGTCGGCCGGAGAGCCCATCTGGTGTGGCGTGCCCGACGAGCTGGGCACCCTCTGTCGCCTCGCACCCGACCTGCCGCTCGATATCGACGTCCTGGTTGCCGCCGACAACGCCTCCGCCCTGGCCGAGGCCGCCGATCGGATTCGTCGTAGCGAGGGGCGACTCAGATTCCTGGGGTGGAAGGAATTTGCCGATGGGAGCCTTGGCGGTCACACCGCGGCCCTCCACGAGCCTTATGCCGATCAACCGGCGACACGCGGGACCGACCGGCTCCGGCACGATCACGCCTTGGAGATGGCCCGCACCTCCATTTTGTTGGGTGGCTCGGTGGCGATCCACGCCATCGGGGACCGCGCCATCGATTCCGTGCTCGACCTCTATCAGACCCTGGTCAGGATGGGCGCCGAGCCCGACCGGCTCCGGATCGAGCATGTCTCGATGCCGACGCCGGCTGCCATCGAACGGATGGTGGACCTCGCGGTCGTCGCATCGGTCCAGCCGGCCTTCATGGCCTCTGAGGGAGGCTGGCTCTCCAAACGGCTCGGAGACACCCGGATGGAGCGGGTGTATCCGCTGCGGACCCTGCTCGAGGCCGGGGTGCCACTCATCGGTGGAAGCGACTCGCCAGTCGAGTCTCCTGATCCGCACATGGGCATGGAGACGGCCGTGGAGAGACCTGGCTTCAATCAGAGCGAACGGCTGGACCGGGCACAGGCCGAGGGTCTCTTCGCCCCACCCTCACGCGACTAGTGCTGTGTCCATGATCGTTGGCGATGGTCAGGGCGAGCCCCGGGCACAGGCTGAGGGTCTCTTCGCCCCACGCTCACGCGACCAGGTCGGTCAAGACGTCGCCCAGGCCACGGTATTCCTCGATCCGGTTGTAGAGGTGGGCCGAAAGCCGTAGCACCTGGCTTGGCCAACCCGGCCAGTTCATGGCCAGAACCTCGAAATCCTCCTCGTCCAACTTGGCCATCAGCGGGGAAAGCTCCCCACCTGGATCCGGCCCGTCGGCATCGGGCAGGACAATGGCGGCCATCGCCCCGATCATCGACTCCGGGGCCGCCAGCGGAGCACCGACGCTCTCGGATAGCTCGCGTCGTGCCTGGAGGATGAGTCTGTGGTTGTCGCCCATGATCCCGTCCCACCCCTCCGGGTGGAGGTCACCCACCAGCCGGAGTACCTCCGGCAGGACCAGCCATGGGCTGAAGTCATCGGTGCCCAGCCAATCGAAGAGCACGTTGTAGCGCTCCTCGGGGCTGGCTATCGGGGCATTGAACCCATGGGAGATGACGGTGGGCACCGTTCCGGCCCTCCGATCCGGGCGGCTGTGGAGGAAGGCCGCACCCTTGGGAGCACAGACCCACTTGTGCAGGTTCCCGGTGTACCAGGAGGCTCCCAGGTGACTCAGGTCGAGCGCCACCTGACCCGGGCCGTGGGCTCCGTCGACCAAGACCGGAATGTCCGGCTCCAACGCCTCGACGATGTCGGCGACGGGGTAGACCAAAGCGGTAGGCGAGGTGACATGATCGATCAGGGCGAGCCTGGTGTTGTCCGTGACAGCCCCGGTCACTGCATCGAGGACCTGGCCAGGGTCGTCGACGGGGAAGCGAACCTTGGCGACCACGACCTCGACTCCCGTCCGCTCCGCGGTGAACCGGAGGATCTGTCGCACCGCGTTGTAGTCATGAGACGTGGTGAGGATCTGATCACCGGGGCCAAGTTGATGCTCGATCGAGCGAAGGACAGAGGCGACGCCCGTGGTCGCGTTTCTGGTGAAGACGATCCCCTGGGGGTCGGACCCGACGAACTCGGCCACGGCGCGTCGCGAGGCGTCGATGCCAGGTTGTAGCGCTCGCATGACGAAACGGGTCGGGTTCTCCTCGAAACGACGCCTCCAGTCCGACTGCAGAGCGAGAACCTCCTCCAGGACGGCCCCAAACGAACCATGGTTCAGATGTGTCACTGTCGGGTCGAGCGCCCACATCGGCAAGACGTTAGAGGTGAGCTCGTGGGCACCGCTACCGTCTTGACAACAGATCATTTCGGAGGAAAACGCCCCCATGTCCAATCTCGACCTCGGGTACTCGACCGTCACCGCCGAGAAGGTGGAAAAGGGAGTCGAAGAGGCTTTAGCCCAATCCAGATCGATTCTCGAGCAGGTGGTGGCACCAAAGGATGAGCGGACATTCGAGAACACCATGAGGCCGCTCGACCGGATGGCGGACATCCTGGCCAAGGCCAACGCCCGCTACGCCTTCATGGGCTATGTCCACCCCGACAAGGCAGTCCGATCTGCGGGCAAGTCGGTCGAGGAGAAGATGGGCAACTTCGGCGTCGAGATGATCTTCCGCGACGACCTCAACGCCGCGGTCCAGGAGTACTCCCAGACCGAAGAGGCGCATGCCCTGGAAGGCGAGAAGGCGAGATATCTCGAGTTCTCCCTTCGGGATCTCGGACCGCGCCGGTCACGAGCTCGATCCCGAGACCAGGGCGCGAGTCAAGGAGAAGACCCAACGCTTGGTCCAGCTCGGTGTCCGTTTCCAGGAGAACATCGACGAGTGGGAGGACCACATCCTTGTCGATAGTGATGATCTGGAGGGCCTCCCTTCGTCATTTGCCGAGTCGCTGGAGACCGATGAGGAGTCCGGCAAACTCAAGGTGACCCTGGCCTACCCGCACCTGATCCCGTTCCTCGAGAACGCCAAGCAACGTCGGCTGCGTGAGGAGCTGTCATACAAGTTCAACACCCAGGCCGTCGAGGCAAATCGGGCCATCCTCGAAGAGGCAGTCCGATTGCGCCATGAGATAGCTGCCGAATTCGATCTTCCCTCATGGGCCCACCACCGTCTCGAGGAGAGGATGGCCAAAGAGCCGGAGCGGGTGGCCGCTTTCTACGAGGACCTCATCCCGCCTCTGACCAGCCAGGGCGAGAAGGACATCGATGTCATATCCGGGCTTCTCGATGCCGATACCGGCGACAATCAGGTCAGGGTCTGGGATTGGCGCTACTACGACACCCAACAGCGACGGACCGACTTCGGCGTCGACCCTTTTGAAGTGGCGCAATACTTCGCCCTCGATTCGGTCTTGGGAGGTCTTTTCGACCTGGTCCAGGAGACATTCGGGCTCGACTTCGAGGAGCTGTCGGAGCCCGATGTATGGCACCCCGATGTTCGCCTTTTTGCGATCAACGACGCCGGGAGCGGCGAGGAGCTCGCACACTTCTATCTCGACCTCTTCCCCCGCGAAGGCAAATTCGGCCATGCCGCCGAGTTCCCTCTCATCGAGAGCAGGCGGATGGAAGATGGGTCGTACCAAAACCCGGTGTGCGCCATGGTCGCCAACTTCACCAAGCCGACCGCGTCTTCCCCATCACTACTCCAGCACGGGGAAGTCGAGACGCTATTTCATGAATTCGGGCACGTCCTCCACCAGAACCTCGGCAGGACCGAGATGGCCCGCTTCTCCGGGACCAGCGTCGAGAGGGACTTCGTGGAGGCACCCAGTCAGATCATGCAGCATTGGGTGTGGCGAGCGGACGTCCTGCGCAGGTTCGCCAAGCATCATGAGACCGGTCAGCCGATCCCGGATCGTCTCGTGGAACAGCTTGTCGCGGCTCGCCAGCTCAATGTGGCCATCCACCAGCTTCGACAGCTTCAATTCGGATGGCTGGATCAGCAGATCCACTCGACCGACCCCAGCCCCGACCTGGATCGGGTGCAGCGCGATGCTGCAGACATCAGCCTCCTCCCCTTCCACGAGGGAACCTTCGGAATCGCCTCATTCGGGCACCTGATGGGTGGCTACGACTCCGCCTACTACGGCTACATGTGGTCGGAGGTCTTCGGCGATGACATGTTCTCACGATTCGAAGACGAGGGTGTCACCAACCCCGCAGTCGGAATGGCATATCGCCGGGAAGTGCTGGAGAAGGGTGGCTCCCTGGACGCCGATGAGATGCTGGTCAACTTCTTAGGCCGCAAGCCCGACAACGCCGCCTTCCTTCGCAAGTTGGGCATCGACTGAGGAACCAGCCGCTTCGAGTTGCATAACCACCCCCCATACGGTGTAAACTCAGAGTGTTCGGGAACCATTCCGCGGTTCCGAACGTCTCAACCCCAACAAGCGGCGATCGTTTATTGCTGCTTTACGGCTCGAAGCGCACAGTGGTGCGTGAGGCGTGTCACCAGGAGAGACCACTCAGGAATCAGGACGCCAAAAGGTTTCATATTGAGCCGGCCCAGGTAAAGGAGGGCCTTGAACATGACAGACATAGTCAAAGGAGCAGCCATCAAAGGCATGACCCGTCCATCGAGACGCTTCAAAGCTGATCGAGTGTGCGCCAAGTCAGGCTGCAAGACCAAGCTTTCTCAGTACAACAAGGCGGAGTACTGCCATGCCCACGCCCCGGTTCGCTTTCCGAGGGTGCGCGGGAAGATCATGGACAGCTCGGACGTCTGAAACCACTCTGGCCGGGACAGGTCCTCTCCCCCTCCCCGTCCCACAAGCCAGACAACGAGGGCCCCGGTCATCGACCGGGGCTCTCTGTATCGATACCGGAATAGGCCATGACAGCCGGCGTTTGTACAATCAGATACCTATGACTCAGATACTTCTTCAAGCTCCGGAGGTCCACTGCGATCATTGCAAGATGAGCATCGAGGGTGCGGTCGGAGCGCTCCCCGGTGTGGACACGGTCGAGGTGGCAATCGCGGAGGCCACGGTGAACGTCACCTATGACGAGAGCCAGGTCGAAGTCGACTCCATCAAGAAGGCCATCGAGGAGCAGGGCTACGCCGTCTTCGGCTGATACCCGGCGCAACGACGCCCCCCGAACCATCCTCTTCGACGTCGATGGCATGACATGCGCCACCTGCGCGGTGCGGATCGAGCGGGTCTTGGGTCGCCAGGAAGGAGTCGAGGCGGCCAACGTGAACCTGGCGGGTGCGTCAGCCATGATCCGTGTCGGAGACGAAGTCGATGTCGACCAGTTGAAGGCTGCCGTCGACAAGATCGGCTACCACATCGCTCCCCATGAGTCCGGGGCAGGCCCGCGCGACATGGTGGGTCACTATCACGGTGACGAGAAGACCCAGTGGCGTCGATTCTGGATCGAGGCGGCCCTCACCCTGCCGGCCATGTTGCTGGCGATGTTTGGTCCGGATGAGACGTGGAACCGTGTCCTTCAACTCGCCCTGATCACACCGGTGGTGACCTGGGGCGGCTGGCAGTTCCATTCGGTGGCAGTGCGCCAGGTTCGGACCCTGGCCGCCAACATGGACACCCTGATCTCCCTGGGATCCTCCGCCGCGTATCTCTACTCACTCTGGGCGCTGGCCAGCGGCCAGCCGGTGTTCTTCGAGACTTCGGGAATGATCATCACGCTGATAACCCTGGGCCGCGCCTTCGAGGCCAGGGCCAAGGGTCGTGCCTCCGAGGCGGTGCATCGCCTTCTCGAATTGGGGGCCAAGGATGCCCGCATCGTCGCAGACGGTCGAGAGCATTCGGTGCCGGTCGAACAGGTCATACCCGGTGACCTCATGGTCATCTTGCCCGGTGAGAAGGTGCCCACCGATGGTGAGATCGTGAGTGGTGAGTCGGCCGTAGATGAGTCGATGCTCACCGGCGAGTCCCTACCGGTGGACAAGGTGATGGGCGACCGGGTGTTCGGGGCAACCGTCAACCAGGGCGGCCGGCTCGTGGTCCGGGCGACTGCGGTCGGTGTCGACACAGCCCTGGCCGGGATTGTCAAGATGGTCGAGGAAGCTCAGGGGTCCAAGGCGCCCAGCCAGCGCATGGCCGACCGCGTCTCTTCGGTGTTTGTCCCCACGGTCATCGGCATCGCCATCCTCACCACGGTGGTTTGGCTGATGCTGGGCAACGAGTTCTTCGAGTCGTTCCGCACCGGGGTCGCCGTTCTGATCATTGCCTGTCCCTGCGCGCTGGGCCTGGCGACACCCACCGCGATCATGGTCGGCAGCGGGCGTGGCGCCGCTCTTGGGATCCTCTTCAAGCGGGCCGAGGTCTTCGAGCAGGTGCGAGTCATCGACACGGTTGTCTTCGACAAGACCGGAACACTCACCAGCGGCGTCATGACGATGTCGGATGCAATCAGCGACGGCGATCAGGAGGACTTCATCCGGATGATGGCGTCCCTGGAGGCCGCTTCCGGCCACCCCATCGGCAAGGCCGTGGCTCTGGCCGCCGACGACATGGGCCTCGAACTGGTCGAGCCCGAGCATCTGGAGAGTCTCTCCGGATTGGGTGTTGCCGGCCTGATCGGTGATCGCCAGGTTGTGGTGGGCAAGGCAGAGCTCCTGGTGGAGCGCGGGCTGGAGCTTGGCGATTGGGACCTCGAGCGGAAGCATCTGGAGGAAGCCGGCAAGACCGCTTTCCTCGCAGGATGGGATGGACGAGCCCGCGGGGTCGTTGCAGTGACCGACTCTGTGCGACCCGAGGCGGCTGTAGCCCTGGCGCGTCTCCGCCAGCAGTCGAAGAGAATCGTCATGATCACCGGCGACAACGAGAGGACCGCCCTTCAAATAGCAGGCATGTTGGGGATCGGTGACGTTCGCGCGGGAGTGCTGCCCGGGGAGAAGGCGCAACAGGTGACCAGTCTCCAGAACGAGGGGGCAATGGTTGTCTTCGTCGGTGACGGTGTCAACGATGCGCCCGCCTTGACGCAGGCCGATCTGGGCATGGCCATCGGATCGGGCACCGAGGTCGCGTTGGAGGCCGGTGACGTCGTGCTCCTCAATGGTGACCCTCGCCTTGTCCCTGCCGGCATCGATCTCGCACATGCCACCTTTCGCACCATCCGACAGAACCTGATTTGGGCTTTCGGCTACAACTCGGCGGCAATACCGATCGCCGCTCTCGGATTTCTGAACCCGATGATCGCGGCCGGGGCGATGGCCTTCTCCTCGGTCTCGGTTGTGCTCAATGCATTGCGTCTGCGTCGTTTTCGACCCTTCTGGGAGTAACACTTCCCCCAGGCCGGGTGTAGGTTGAAAGGATGGGTTCGCTTCAATGGCTCGATCGACCGATCGTCCAGGACCCGGTTGGTCTGATCGCTTTCGAAGGCTGGGGCGACGCCGGCGAATCGGCGAGTCACGCCGCTTCTGAGTTCCTGGGCAAGCTCGATGGCGAGTTGTTCGCCATCATCGACCCCGACGAACATTTCGACTTCCAGGTGCGCAGACCCATGGTCGAGCTGGACTCGACAGGCATCGTCTCCATCTCCTGGCCCCGAAACGAGCTGTATGCCGTTCGCGGCTCCGAGCGCGACATGGTGGTGCTTCTCGGTGAAGAGCCCCACTACCGATGGAAGTCCTTCACGAACGACGTGGTTGAAGTGATGACCGTGATGGGGGTAACGCGTGCGGTGACCATCGGGGCTTTTATCGGCCAGGTCGCCCACACGCTCCCGGTGCCGTTGGTCGGCTCGGCCAACAGACCCGACGACCTCGTCATACACGGGTTGTTGCCAAGCGGCTATGAAGGCCCAACCGGGATAACCGGAGTGCTCAACCATGCTTTGGGAAATGCCGGGATCGACGTGATATCGGTCTGGGCCGCGGTGCCCCACTACCTGTCGAACCAGGAATACCCGCCGGCTACCGAGGCTCTGGCGGTCAAGGCGGCAGAGCTGTGTGGTGTGAGTCTCGATATCGGTGAGCTCACCACCGCTTCGCGTCAGTTCCTTTCCACGGTCAACGCGGCAATCGAGGGAAACGCCGAACTCGAGGAATACGTCGAACAGCTGGAGCAGGAGGCCGACGACGACCGGGGTGAGCGTCTGGTCGACGAGATCGAGAAATACCTGCGCGGTAAATAGTGGGAGTTGTCCGATACCTGCACTTGTTGGGGGCGACGGTGTGGATCGGCGGGCTGATCGTATTGGGAGTCACGGTGGCAGCCGTGAGATCGGTCAGTGACGATCGACGGACTCTCCGCGTCATGGCTCGCAGATTCGGAGTCATCTCCTGGCTGGCGATGGCGCTGCTGGTGGTGACCGGTGGCATCCTCTCCGCCGATCATGGCTGGGACTCCGTGCTCGTCACGAAGGTCTCCCTGGTCCTGCTGTCCATCCTCCTCGCGGCATGGCATTCGATGGGTGGAGCTAACCAATCACCACAGTCTCGAGGTTTGATCCAGGGCGTGATCCTGGTACTTGCCTTGGTGATACTCGGACTCGCCGTGGCCCTCTGACCCTGGTCGTCAAATCAGCCCATTCCGCCCACCGCACCGAGTGCGGTGTCAGGTGTCCGTGATAGACATTCTGCTCACACCAACCGGTCGATGCCCCCAGGTATCGATGGTCTCGATGTTTATCGACTAATGACCATGCTCTCCGGGCAAAGCAAAGGACCGGCCCTGCGGGCCGGTCCTTGCGAAGTCACTTCCGCTTGTGTCGGTTGGCCTTGAGCCGTTTGCGGTACTTGTGCTTCGACATCTTCTTACGACGCTTCTTGACGAGCGATCCCATGCAAAAACCTCACAAAGTCTTGGGGAAACCATTCTCCATGGTCGCAGCTATGGCCACTTAGATCAAACCTGCCATGGGTGAGAGACACTCACATCGAGAACGATCGGTCACACGGCGGGTCTGAGCTCAACACGTCTCAACAGTTGTGCATTGATCGCCACGACCACCGTCGAGGCGCTCATGAGGACGGCCGCTGCCGCAGGGGCGAGGACCAGCCCGGCCCAGGCGAAGGCTCCTGCGGCAAGGGGTATTGCGAGCACGTTGTACCCGGCTGCCCAACCGAGGTTCTGCAGCATCTTTCGATACCCGGCCTGCGAAAGCCGCCGGATGGCAATGACACCGCGCGGGTCGTCCGAGGCGAGGACGATTCCGGCCGACTCGATGGCGACGTCGGTTCCTGCCCCAATGGCGATACCGACATCTGCCTTGGCCAACGCGGGCGCATCATCTACTCCGTCGCCCACCATCCCCACTCTCAGGCCATCGTCCTGAAGCTCAGCCGATTTGGAGTGCTTCTCCTCAGGAAGGACTTCGGAAAACACCTGATCGATGTTGAGCTCCGGGACCGATGAGGTTGCCCACACGTCGCAGGCCCATCAACGCCACCACGTCTAACATTGGGACAGGGAAGGGACTTCTTCAAGCGGACCAAACGCACCGACAATGCTCGCATTCACATGATCGATGCGTGGTCAGACCGTTGGATATGGGGGCAGCCGATGGTTGATGCTGACGGTGGAGCGGCGACCTTGCATGCGGTGGTGATCCCCGAGGTCGCCCGACCGGGCTGATGTTGGCGGGCGAGCGATCATCCACGAAAGGGAGGTAGCTGAATGGGCAGCTACGTGTTGGGCTTTCAGGAGATCGATCGGACCCAGGTCTCGGTCGTAGGCGGCAAGGGCGCAAACCTGGGTGAGCTCTCGCGGATGGGAGGCATCCGAGTGCCGGCCGGCTTTTGCGTGACGACGGAGGCATTTGGGCGGATCATGGCGGAAGCTTCATCGGTCGACCACCTTCTCGATCGGCTGTCGCTACTGGACCCAGACGATCGGGAAGGGATCCGAGGGCTCAGCTCGGAGATCCGCCGGGCCATCGAAGGGGTCGCCATCCCTGATGACCTGGCATCAGCCATCACCGGCCGGGTTGCCCGGCTCGGCGAGCAAGCGGCCTACGCCGTCCGATCGAGCGCTACGGCGGAGGACTCGCCGACGGCCTCTTTCGCGGGTCAGCAGGACACCTATCTGAACATTGTGGGACCGGTGCCGATCCTTCAGCACATCAGCAGATGCTGGGGTTCACTCTTCACCGAGCGATCCGTGACCTACCGCATTCGGAACGGCATCGATCACACGACGGTCCAGATGGCCGTGATCGTGCAGGAGATGGTCTTCCCACTGTCGTCCGGCATCATGTTCACGGCCGACCCTGTCACGTCGAACCGGAAGGTCGTCTCTGTCGAGGCCAGCTTCGGCCTTGGCGAGGCCCTGGTCTCAGGTCTGGTGAACGCCGACGTCTACACGGTTCGGGACGGCGAGATCGGTGCCAAGGTGGTCACCACCAAGCGGCTTGCCATCCACGCCTCGCCGACCGGCGGCACGACGGAACAGGAGATCGAGCCGGAGCGGCAGGACCGACCGGCGCTGACGGATGACCAGGTCGTGCGGCTCGCCGCGCTGGGCCGACAGATCGAGGCACATTTCGGTTCTCCGCAGGACATCGAGTGGTGCCTTGTCGACGACGATTTCCAGATCGTCCAGAGCCGCCCGATCACCATGCTGTTCCCGATCCCGCCGGCGACCGACGACGCAAATCATGTCTACGTCTCGGTTGGGCATGGTCAGATGATGACCGACGCGATCAAACCACTCGGTCTGTCTTTGTGGCAGATGACGACGCCCGCCCCGATGTCAGAGGCCGGAGGTCGGTTGTTCGTCGACGTCACGACTCGCTTGGCCGCGCCGTCGAGCCGAGCCGACTTCCTCGAGCTCTCCGGCCGATCGGACCCGCTGCTCCGCGACGCCTTGCAGACAGTTCTCGATCGCGGTGACCTCATCCCGTCGCCGCCAGACGATGGCCAGGTACCGCCGCCGGCAGTCGACGCCACTGCCCAACTCGACGCCGACCCTGCCATCGTCACCGAGCTGACCGCTCAGAGCGAGGCTTCGCTCGCGACATGTCAACGCGACATCCAGGCCAAGACCGGCGAGGAGCTGCTCGACTTCATCCTGTCTGACATGCAAGAGCTGCGGCGCTTGCTGTTCGATCCCAAAAGCCACCAGGTCTTTATGACAGCCATCGTGGCCACATGGTGGATCAACGAGCACCTGTTCGACTGGCTGGGCGAGAGGAACGTGGCCGACACCATCATGCGGTCGGTTCCTGACAACGTCACGTCCGAGATGGGGCTCGCGCTCCTCGACGTCGCCGACGTCATCCGGCCGCACCCGGACGTGGTGGCCTTCCTCCATGGCGTCGAAGACGACCGCTTCCTCGACGAACTGGGCCGACTCGACGGTGGGCCAGAGGCACGCGCCGCCATCGAGGGCTTTCTGGACAAGTACGGCATGCGCTGTGCCGGCGAGATCGACGTCACCAGACCCCGTTGGAGTGAACAGCCGACGACGCTGCTGCCGATGATTCTCGCCCATGTCGAGAACATGGAGCCCGGCGAAGCACGGCGCCGCTTCGACGAAGGGCGACAAGAGGCTTCGGCCAGGGAACGGAAACTGCTCGAGCAATTGCGGGCCTTGCCTGACGGAGACCGGAAGGCCGCGGAGACCTCGCAGATGATCCACCGCGTCCGGACGTTCATGGGATACCGGGAGTACCCGAAGTACGCCATGGTCAGCCGGTATTTCATCTACAAGCGGGCCTTGCTGGCGGAGGCCAAGCGTCTCGTCGAGGGGGGAGTGCTTCGTGGGATCGAGGACATCTTCTTCCTCCGGTTCGAAGAGCTCCACGATGTCGTGCATACCAACGACGTCGATGAAGAGCTCATCGATCAACGCAAGGACGCCTTCCGTTCCTACCAGGCTCTGACACCTCCCAGGGTGCTCACCTCAGACGGCGAAGCTGTCCCCGGGGCCTACAGTCGCGACGACGTGCCCAGTGGTGCGCTGGCCGGCCTGGCCGTGTCCGGCGGGACGATCGAGGGCCGCGCCCGCGTCATCCTGGACATCGCGGATGCCGATATCGAGCCGGGCGACATCCTCGTCACGGCCTACACGGATCCCAGTTGGACACCTCTGTTCGTGGCCATAAAGGGCCTGGTGACGGAAGTGGGGGGCACAATGACCCATGGAGCGGTCATCGCCCGGGAGTACGGTTTGCCTGCCGTCGTTGGGGTCGAGCATGCCACCCAACTGATCCGGGACGGGCAGCAGATACGCGTGCACGGAACCGACGGGTACGTCGAGGTTTTGCCCTAGCCGGTTTCGTCGCTGCGAGACGCTGGGGATTAGCCCCGGACGAAGCCGGCATCGATGTCGAACAGCCCGACGACTGCCGCTGCGGGCGGAGTACCTCGTCAACTGACTCTCTCGGATGTCACGGGAAGCCTCATACGGCATTTGCATCTGCAGTTGACAGTCTTACAACGTATGGTTATCTTACAACGTATGGCAGACATCAGGACCAGGAGGACGCACATGCGGGCCACAGAGACAACCGCCGGCACGACCACAATGAGGGCGATCACCCACCACCGATACGGCGCGGGGGACGTCCTGGGGCTCTCGGACGTCGCCAAGCCCGTTCCGGGCGATGATCAAGTGTTGATTCGGGTCCGAGGCGCATCAGTGAACCCCTACGACTGGCACTTCGCCACCGGTCTCCCCTATGTCATCCGGCCCCAATTCGGAATGCTTCGACCTAAGGACAGCCGGCTTGGCGCCGATCTCGCCGGAGTCGTCGAGGCGGTGGGGAGAAGTGTCACCAGATATCACATCGGTGACGAGGTCTACGGCCTGGGCAAGCTCGGAAGTCATGCCGAATACGTGTGCGCAGCGGAGTCCACGCTGGCGCCAAGGCCCGAAAACCTCACCTTCGAAGAGGCTGCAGCGGTGCCAATGGGAGGGCTGACCGCCCTGCAGGGACTCCGTGATGTCGGTCAGGTCCAACCCGGTCAGAGCGTCCTCATCAACGGCGCGTCAGGTGGGGTGGGAACGTTCGCCGTCCAACTCGGTAAGTGGTTTGGCGCCGAAGTGACCGGTGTCTGCAGCACACGGAATGTGGAGATGATTCATTCGCTCGGCGCAGATCACGTCGTCGACTACACCAAGGAGGACTTCACCTCCGGACCCCGGCGCTATGACCTGATCTTCGATCTGATCGGCAACCGATCCGCATCGCAGTGCCGGCGCGCTCTCAACCCCGGTGGGATGTTCGTAGCCTCATTCGGCCAGCCGGAGAATCTCTGGATCGGCCCTTTTGGCTTCATGATCAGGATGCGCGCCCTTTCGGTCCTCGGCGACAGAAAGATGGTTCTGCTGAGCACGAAACCGAACACAGAAGACCTCGAATATCTCACCGGGCTGATCGAAGCCGGGACCGTGAAGCCGGTCGTCGATCGGCTCTACCCGCTGGCCGAAGTCCCCGATGCAGTCGACTATCTGGCGCTCGGACACGCCCGCGGCAAGGTCGTCATCGCGGTGTGAGTGCGACGGCCGTGACGTCGGTTGTGCCCCCTCCCGAGGAGTACATCGCCCTTACCCGCCGGCTCTCGGCGCATACATGATGATCGCTACGCCAACGAGGCATATGAGCGCTCCGACGATGTCATATCGATCTGGTCGAAGCCCGTCGAAGGCGACGCCCCACAACAACGAACCCGCTACGAACACGCCCCCATACGCGGCGAGAATCCGGCCGAAATGAGGGCTCGGCTGGAACGTAGCCACGAATCCGTAGAGGGCAAGCGCCATCACCCCCGCCGCGATGAAGGCCAAACCGCGTTTCTCACGAACTCCCTGCCAAACCAGATAGGCGCCGCCGATCTCGGCTACGGCCGCCGCGATGAATAGGGCAATGGATCTCAGGACAGTCATGCCGACGACTGTACGTCGCAAGAGCCTCGCCGCAACGCTCCGCCACATCAGCGGAGTACACCTAAGGCCGAGTCAAATGGTGACGATCCTGTCGGCCTCTGCGATCAGCCGAGCCCACTCGACTCCGCCCATACGCTGTCCATCGATCGCTTATCGCCCTCGGACACCCCACAGGCATCGGCGCAAGGGCCTCACACGCATGTCGGGACACGTTTGCCCACGATCTGATCGAAGAATTCGGTGAGTGGCGGGAAGCCGATTCCATGAATCGACTCTCTCACGTGCACCAGGGCCAGGATGGTCGTGCACGCTCCTTCTCACCTGATCTCGACCTTGGGCCCTCTCCTTCTCTCGCTGCCCGGCAGCCGCCATCCCAAGTCAGGCGGCGAGGGTGGGCACCGGACCCGGTTTGCGGGCCCTCAGGATGAGCCAGAGCCCGGCGAAGATGAGCGCCATCGCCACCCATCCCACCCAACCGGGTCGTTCACCCAGGGCAACAACGGCGAGGATCGTGGCCGTGGCCGGCTCCGCAAGGGACACGGTCGCCGCCGTCGGTGCGACCGTCGTCTCGAGCCCGGTGGCGAAGAGCACATAGGCCAACGCGGTGGCCAGCAACCCGAGATGAAGCGCCATGAGCAGACCCGACGTGCTTGCGACCCAGGAAAGGTCGGTCCAGGCGATGAGGGGGACCGACAGCACGAGGGCGAGACCAAACACCACGGCCATCCCACCGATGGCGGGGACCTGTGTCACCACCCTGGTGGAGGCGACCACATACACCGCATAGGCAAGACCGGCTCCGATTGCAGCCAGCAACCCAACCAGGTCGACGCCGATTCTGTCGCCGGCCGAGCCAAGCAACGCCACGCCGGCAATCGCAAGCGCGGTCGCACCCCACCACGCCCGCTCCGGCCGCCGGCGGATGACCATCCAGGTGACCAAACCGGTGAGGATCGGTGCGGAGCCGATCGCCACGGCAGTGCCCATGGCGACTCCGGTCCGATCCACCGCGCCAAAAAAGGCGGGCTGATAGGCAGCCATCGCGATGGCGGCGATCAACGTGGCTCCCCAGGGGAAACCAGAGCGGAAGGAGAAGGACCCGCTGAGTATCGCTATCAACGCCAATGCGGGAGCGGCCACCAACAGACGCATGATCCCCACGCCGAGGGGCTCGGCCGTTGCAGGTCCGAGCGCCTGAGCGGTGCCGGTAGTTCCCCAGAGACATGCTGCGGCCACGATCAGCCAGACGCCACGGGTGCCGGTCGGGTGCTCCACCCGTTCAGTATCGCCCCAGTTGTCCTCGGTCAGAGCGCGCCGGAGGCAGGATCTTCGGTCTCGGCCCGCAACAAACCGACCAGCATGCCCTCGACCAAAGCCTGCCACGAGGCTTCGATGATGTTCTGGTGAACGCCGACGGTGCCCCAGGTGCTGTCACCGTTCGTGGTCTCGACCAGGACCCGGACTCGAGCGGCGGTGCCCTCGGCGGAGTCGAGGTCCCTCACCTTGAAATCGGTGAGACGGAGCCTCTTCATCTCCGGATAGGAGTCCTCCAAAGCCGAGCGCAGCGCCTGGTCCATCGCATTGACCGGGCCGTCTCCCTGAGCCGAGACCTCGATGAGCTCGCCATCTATCTTCAGGGTGAGGTAGGCGGTGGCCACCACCACGCCTCGACCGTCGGTTTGGATGCTGACCTTGAGGTCATCGACCTCGAACAGCTCAGCTTTGTCTCCGCTTGCGCGTCGCAACAACATCTCAAACGACCCATCGGCGGCCTCGAACTGATAACCCGCATGCTCCAGCTCCTTCACCTGGTCTACCAGCACCTGGGCCATCTCCGGATCGAGGTCCCAGCCTTTCTCGGCAGCCACGGTGAGGACTGTGGAGCGACCCATCAGCTCGCTGAAGAGCATCCGGGCTGTGTTACCCACCAAGGCCGGGTCGATGTGCTCGTAGGCGCCCTCGAGACGGGCCAGACCCGAAGTGTGCAGACCGGCCTTGTGAGCAAATGCCGACGTGCCGACATAGGGGCGGCGGGCATCGACCGGGGCTCCCAGAATCTCGGCTATCTGTTGCGATATCGGGTAGAGGCGGGACAGTGAGCCCCCCGGGATCGTCTCCACGCCGGACTTCAGGCTGAGATTTGGTATCAGCGAGCAGAGGTCGGCATTTCCGGTGCGCTCCCCGTATCCGTTGATGCAGCCCTGGACCTGATACACACCCGCGGCCAGGGCGGTGAGCGAGTTGGCCACAGCACAGTCGGAGTCGTTGTGGAAGTGAACGCCCAAGGGGGCCGTCACTCGCTCGAGGACCGCCATCACGGTGGGGGCGATCTCACCGGGGAGTGCGCCGCCGTTGGTGTCGCACAAGACCACCCTCTCCGCTCCGGCGTCGGCCGCCGTCTCCAGGACCGCAAGTGAGAACTCGGGGTTGGCCCGATAGCCGTCGAAGAAGTGCTCGGCATCGAAGAAGACAGTCTTCCCCAGGCCCCGGAGATACTCGATGCTGCTGCCCACCATGTCGAGACCTTCCTCCAGCGAAGTGTTCAGCGCCTTGACGACGTGAAGCTCCGAGGACTTCCCCACCAGGCACACGTAGTCGGTCTCGGCCGCCAGCAGGGCTTCAAGCTGAGGATCGGCCTCGGGCCGGGTGCCGGGTCGACGCGTGGACCCAAAGGCGACCAGGAGGGACCGCTCCAGATCCAGCTCGGTCTTGGCCCGCTCGAAGAACTCGTCGTCCTTGGGGTTCGCCCCCGGCCAGCCTCCTTCGATGAAGTGGACACCCAGCTCGTCGAGAAGCCGCACAACGCGTAGCTTCTCCCCGACGGTCGGGGAGAGTCCCTCGGCCTGTGTGCCGTCCCGAAGGGTCGTGTCGTATATCTCTGCCGTCTTGCTCATTGATCTCGCCTGCCAATAGAAAAGACCCCCGCGGCTTGCGGAGGTCTGGATTTGGGGCGGCGCCTGACTGGAGGCGCGACACCCCTACGGAATGATGATCCGTGCGCTCTGCTCGAAAGTTCCTTTCATCGCCGGGCCAGTATGGGGCCACTTCTCACAGTCGTCAAGATTGGAGTGTGAATCTCTTGGCGCCGGTTCGACGCCAGGAGATTCACACAATGGCCTTGCTCAGGCCCCGAAAGCCTCCTCGAAGGCGGCCTTCAGGTCGGGGGTGCTGGGACCGCTGAAGCCGCAGTAGTTGACGACACCGCCGGTGGCGGTGATCAGGTAGGGATCACCGACCTCGAAGTCGAGGCCACCGATCAGCGCGATCATTCCCTGGGGGGCGGTCAGCACCACCTGGGCTGCGTCTCCGCCCTTGTACCAATGGGTCACGTCGATGCTGACCTGATCGTCGGCGACGGCGGTGACCGTTCCCTCGAAGGCGAGGGCCATCGATGTCAACTGATCAACGGAGAACTGGATGCACATTGCCATCCCGTCGCCTTCGCCCGCACTCAGGGTCAGAGGCGGGCCGACTGCCACCGGGTCATTCCCCGAACGGCCACTGTTGAGAAGGGCGGCACCACCGAGCGCCACCACCAGGACCGCGGCGGCGGCCACGGTCATCAACCTGTTTCGCCGGGCCGGTGTGCCCGGCTCGGACTTCTCCACCACGGGGGTGCTCATGATTTCCTCCAAGAGCTGGCGGGACGACGGCGTCGTCACCGACTGGGTCGGCATGTCGGGGGGCATCGGGTCGAGACGGGCCAGTCTCTCTCTGAGTTCATCTGTCACGGTCTCTGCTCCTCGGCGTGTCGATCTCCTATCTGTCCGGTTCCCCGTGCATCCTGTCGCTCCATCTGCTCGATCAGCTTCTTCCGCGCCCGGGTCAGGCGAAGACTGATGGCATTGGGTGTCGTGTCCAACACCACTGCCATCTCGCGCGGCTCGAGATGTTCCCAGGCCCACAATCGGAGAACTTCCTGATCCGCTCCGGCAAGGCCGCTCAGGGCACGCGCAAGATCGTCATGCTCTTGGGAATCGGCCGGGTCGGGCACGCGACGGGCGGGCTCCGCCTTGAGACGCTCCACGAGACGGAGACGACGCTGCTCCCCACGGCGGTGGTTGGCCAGGACACGGCGTGCCACTCCATAGCACCAGGGCAAACTGGCCCCAGGGGGGACTTCGCCGAGGCGTCGCCAAACGATGAGCATCACCTCTGCAAGAAGGTCGGCCGCATCCTCGGTCGGGACGCGTCTGCGCAGATAGCGCTGGACCGGCTCGAATACCTCAGTCGCGACCGATTCGAACCGGCGATCGCGATCACTCTGGGGGCTCACAGGCCGTATATGTCCGGGCAGAGTCAGATTCTGTCATGCCTTGGGCGAAATCCGCGCCGACGCAGAATCGATCAGACGGGTCGATCGACCTATGCAGGATTTCGCGACCTCCGCCGAATCAAGGGGAGACCAAGGCCAAGTGCCCAAAGCCGATCGGATCCCCCATGCCGATCGAGCCTCCCTGAGGAGCAGGTGCGGACCCACCCCGCACCTGCTTCTAGTTTTGGCCCTCTTAGGCTTTCTCTGTGATCCCACCCCGCCTCTCCACCGCGGTCCTCAACCGGACAGCCCTCAATCGTCAGATGTTGCTCAAGCGGGGTCGTTTGTCCGTTTCTCGCTCCCTAGAGCAGGTCGCGGGTCTGCAAACCCAGTACGCCCCCTCGGGATATGTCGGGCTCTGGTCGCGTCTGGAGAATTTCGAAAGGAGCCGTCTGACCCGTGCCTTGGAACGCGGCCAGGCTCTCCAGGGCACATTGATGCGCATGACCATTCACATGGTTTCGGCCTCCGACTATCCGCTGCTAACCGCGGGCGTGCGGAGATCGCGCCGGGAGTGGTGGCTGCGGGTCTCCAAGCCGCGTGCGTTGGACCTGTGCCCATACGAGAAGATCGGCGAGCTCCTCGCCCGGGCGCTCTCCAACGGCCCGCTGCCTCGCAAAGCCCTGGCCGAGCTGCTCCAATCGCATGGCTACCCCAAAGATGTCTGGGAGGGCGCCGGTCTCTGGGTCGACATGATCAGGGTTCCCCCTTCGGGCACATGGGAGCGTCGGAGAGCAGACCTCTACGGGCTGGCGCCGCCCCACCAACCGGTGCCCGAGACGGACGGTCTTCGGCACCTGGCAGCCCGATACCTGAAGGCTTTTGGCCCGGCCACGATCAGCGACATCGGAAGCTGGGCCGGAGTCCCGATTTCCACACTGGCGCCCGCAGTCGAGGGAATGGTCGTGAGGAAATTCCTGGACGAGGAGGACAACGAGTTGCTCGACCTACCACGTCTGCGACTCGCCGATGCCAATACCCCGGCTCCGGTTCGCCTGCTGCCGCATTGGGATGCCCTGCTCTTGGTCCATGCGCGGCGAAAAGCGATCTTGCCCGAAGAGCACCGGGCGACCATCTTCAGCACCAAGAACCCCTTTTCGGTCGGGACTTTCCTGGTCGACGGTGCAGTGGCCGGCACCTGGCGATTCGAGGGCAGCCGGGTGAAAGCCGAGACCCTCGCCCCGATCCCGAAACGGGCACGTCGCCAGCTCGATGACGAGACCACACGGTTGGAGCGATTCGCCGCCGGTTAGGTCAGGCCAGTGGAGGCAAGACGGGGAGTGAGAGACTCAACCCCAGCTCGCTCGAACCCTCCGACCACTTCACTCATCGTCTCGGCGAGACACAGGGCCAAGACTGCCGGCCCTGAGCCGGACCACGCGGCGTGGAGAGCACCGGACTGAAGGGCGACGTCGATCAGCTTGCCCACCTCCGGAGAGATGGCGTCACGCGGGGCCTCGTGTATTTCATCGCCGTGGGCGGCTCTGAGCATCTCGGGGTCACCGGTGATCAGGCCGGCCGTGAGAGCCGATATCCGCGCCAGGCTCCGAAGGACTCGCCCTTGGGGGTGGGACACGGCCACGACCTCCCGTGCCTTGGATGTCGCCAGCTCACCTTCGGGCAGCGCGATCACGACATGGAGCTTGGGGTGGATCGGGATGCGAATCGGCATCCCTTCCGCCGGCACCAGGGTCAATCCCCCGTAGACGGCTGCCGCCACGTTGTCGGCATGACCCTCCAATTCGGCGGCCACTCGAAAGACACGGTCGAGGTCGACTTCCTCCCCCTGGGCCTTCAGTGATGCGGCGATGGTTGCAACTGAGATCGCTGCAGATGACCCGAGGCCCTTGCTGATGGGAACATCAGAATCGACCTCTATCGCCAATGGGGTAGCACTCACCGCCTTGGCGACCTCGAGGACATGATCGCCGTCGCCCTGCTTCGGTCGGTGGGCGCCGCTCTGTCCCAGCGACCACCCGTCCGCCGGCACAGCATGAACCCGGCACCTGATATCGAGAGCGAGCGCCATGCAGTCGTAGGCAGGGCCCAAGTTGGCCGATGTCGCCGGCGCCGAGGCCGTGGCCCCGTGTTTGTCTTCGCTCACGTGGGCAGGTTATTCAGGGTTACCGTGGTTCAAGGCATGGGTGACGTATTCGACTTCAAGAACCTCCTCCCAGAACTGATCATCGGGCTCGGGCTCGCCTTGATCCTCGGCAATGGGCTGGCCTGGTGGAAGCACCGCATGGGACAAGCCCCCAAAGGGGTCGAAGACGCCGAATACCGGCCGGGTCGGGTCGTCTTTCTCTCCGTCATCGGGGTGCTGATGACAGTTTGGGGTCTCGTCACGGTCTTCACCTAACTCGGCCTTTCTCCCGGGCCGACTAGACGATCTCTGTCGGCTGACCGATCTCTAGTGCCACACTCGCATGCAGCCGGATCACTCGAGTCTCGACTGGAACGCCACCGTCCCGTTCCGGTGAACCGACCGGGCTGGGGGTTTTCGTTGATCGGGATTCTCGTCAGGATGGAAAACGACACACCCAGGTTCCCTGCCGATGCCGTGGTCAACCGACTGGTCCCATCATCTCGAGAGTCGGTATCCTCGGTCACTCGCGGGTGTAGTTCAATGGTAGAACACGAGCTTCCCAAGCTCGGGGCGAGGGTTCGATTCCCTTCACCCGCTCCGATTGATATTTTCCGACCGCTCCATACGTGAAGCAATCGAGTCGGGCTCGATCCAAATCGACCCGTTCGAGCCTTCCTTCGTGCAGCCATCGTCTATCGACCTCCGTGTTGGTCAGGGGTTCAGGGTGTTCGTCAACCATCGATATGGCCAGATCGACCCCCGCGACCCTCAGACCGACCTGACCCAGCTGGTCGACACCGGGGAAGACGAGCCGTTCATGCTCCATCCCGGGGAGTTCGTGTTGGGATCCACCTTGGAGAGGATCAAGTTGGGCAACGACGTAGTGGCCCGTCTCGAGGGAAAGTCCTCACTGGGCAGGCTCGGGCTTCTCATCCACTCGACGGCGGGTTTCATCGATCCAGGATTCCAGGGACACATCACCCTGGAATTGTCCAACGTGGCCACACTCCCGATCGCCATCTACCCGGGGATGAAGATCGGCCAAATCTCCTTCTATCAGATGACCACCGAAGCCGACTTCCCCTACGGGTCACCCGAGCTCGGCTCCAAGTACCAGGGGCAGACCGGTCCCACCGCCAGCCGGTCGCATCAGGACTTCGAGCACCGGCCGGATGGTGTCTCAGCGCGTTTGCGTATAGTTCGAAATGAGTCTGAATCTGCCCGACCAAGGGGGCTCGGGAGGTACAGAATCAGGTTCAAGGTCCCTCGGGCCCTAGAAGAGTCCCCCCTCTCGAAGCTTCCCCGGCTTCACGGGGCAACGTGGGAACCCCTCCAAGCGGCAACCTCCGGGTTGCCGCGCGCCCGTTCTCAGAGCACCACCTGGCTGCCGATCTCGATCACCTGCTCCGGTGGCAGCCCGAAATAGTCGAGGGGGCTCGACGCGTTGCGGTGCATCAGCGAGAAGAGCCCGACCCTCCATCGCTCCCAGCCCCGATTCTCCTTGTTGACGATCGTCTCACGGCCCACGAAGTAGGTGGCGTCGTCGGGGTCGAAGCCGAATTCGGGGTCGACGATGTTCTTCAACGCCCGCGGCACCCGGGGATCATCCATGAAGCCGAAATGGAGCACGACCTGGACGAAACCCTCCCCGAGGTCGTGAACCGTGGCACGTTTCACCTGGGGCACACGTGGGACATTGGACGTCTGTACCGAGACGAGCACCACCGTCTCGTGCAGTACCTCGTTGTGACGCAGATTTGCCAGGAGCGCCGGCGGGGTGGATCCGGGGTCGGGGAACAGATACACGGCCGTGCCGGGCACCCTCACCTGGGGGTGCGTGACGATTGAGCCGATGAATCGCTCGATGGGGAGCTCGCCGCGCTTGAGCCGGGCGGTCATCGCACCGCGTTGGGCCTTCCAGGTGACCATCACGATGAACACCACGCCACCAACCACCAGCGGGAACCAGCCACCCGCGGGAACCTTGACGATGTTGGCGATGAAGAACGCCAGGTCGACCATCATGAACAGAGTGGTCAGGCCGAAAGAGACCGGCCACGACCAATGCCACCGCTCTCGCATGACGAAGAAGAGCAGCATCGTCGTGATGACCATGGTGGTGGTGACCGCCACGCCGTAGGCGGCAGCCAGGTCGGTCGACGTCCCAAAGGCGACGACCAGGCCCACACAGGCAACCATCAGCGCCCAGTTGACGCTCGATATGTACACCTGGCCGATCTCACGAGGTGAGGTGTGATCGATGTGGAATCGAGGCAGATAGCCCAGTTGGACGGCCTGCATCGTCAGCGAGAACGCCCCGGAGATCAGCGCCTGGGAGGCGATGACGGTGGCCATCGTGGCCAGCACCACCATCGGGATGATCGCCCACGTCGGTGACATGCGGAAGAACGGGTTGTCGATGCTCCCCGGATCCGAGATCAGCAACGCACCCTGGCCGAAGTAGTTGAGGAGCAATGCCGGGAACACCACCGAGTACCAGCCGATGCGGATGGGTCGCTTGCCGAAGTGGCCCATGTCGGCGTAGAGGGCCTCGGACCCGGTGACCACCAAGAAGATCGCCCCCAGGGCCAGGAAGGCGAGACGGACATTGTTGGCGATGAACCTGACGGCATGGACGGGGTTGATCGCCTCCAGGATCCCGGGGTCCTGCAGGATGTGATAGCCACCCAGCACCGCAAGGACGGAGAACCAGACGATCATCACTGGCCCGAAGATCGCCCCGACTGTCGCGGTGCCGGCCCGTTGGATGCTGAACAAGCCGACAAGGATGATCACGGCGATCGGAATCACATAGGGGCCTAATGAGGGCGCTGCGATTTGGAGGCCCTCCACCGCCGAGAGGACGGATATGGCAGGAGTGATGATCCCGTCCCCATAGAGAAGGGCTGTGCCGAACAGGCCGGCCAGGACCAGGGCCAGGTGGATCTTTCGTTGCTTGCTCCTGCGCCTCGGGACGACCAGGGCGGTTAGTGCGAGAATCCCGCCTTCACCGTGGTTGTCGGCGCTCATCACGAAGATCAGGTACTTGATCGAAACGACCAGCACCATGGCCCAGAACATCAGGGATAGAACCCCGAACACGCTGGCGCGATCGACCGCCAGGCCCTCGGCGGCATTGAATGACTCCCTGAACGCATAGAGCGGGCTGGTGCCGATGTCGCCATACACGATGCCCAAGGCCCCAACCGACATGGCTAGCAGATAGCGTTTCCCGCGCTTGGCGGGGTGTGTCATCACCTCGCTAACCCGAGACGTGAGGCATCGAGACGGCCATCATCACAACGGTGGCGGCGCCATGGCGCCTCTGACATCACACACGAACTGGCGAGAGTAGCCACCTGTACAGTCTTGTCGTGCTGGTGACGATGATCGTCGAGATCCCCAAGGGGAGCAGGAACAAATACGAGGTCGACCACGAGACCGGGGAGATTTTCCTCGATCGCACACTGTTCACCGCCACCCGCTACCCAGCCGACTATGGATTCATCCCCGACACGCTGGCCGAGGACGGGGACCCCCTCGACATCCTCGCCCTGGTCTCCGAGCCCACATTTCCCGGGTGTCGAATCCGGGTCCGTCCGATCGGCCTTTTCCTGATGGAGGATCAGGGGCTTCCCGACCACAAGGTCCTCGCCGTCCCGCAGGGTGATCCGATCTGGCGGGCGGCAAAAGGGCTCGAGGACGTCCCCGATCATCTCCTGCGCGAGCTGGAGCACTTCTTCGCGGTCTACAAGGAGTTGGAGGACAAGAAGACTGCAACTCTCGGCTGGCAGGACAGGGCCTCGGCCGAGGCGACCATCGAGAGGGCGTTCGCCGCGATCAGCTGACGTCTCGCCCCAGGTTGGCGAAACGGGTGAACTCGGGTTGGAAGGTCATCTCCACAGGCCCGGTGGACCCGGCTCTGTGCTTGGCCACGATCACCTCTGCGATCCCCTTCTTCTCCTGCTCCTCGGGGTGGTAGTACTCGTGGCGGTAGATGAACATCACGACGTCGGCATCCTGTTCGATCGCCCCCGACTCTCGAAGGTCTGAAAGCCTCGGTCGCTTGTCCTCCCTGGCCTCCAGAGAGCGGTTCAGCTGGGACACCGCCACGATCGGAACCTCCAACTCACGGGCCAGGTTCTTGAGGTTCCTGGTGATCTCGGAGATCTCCTGTTGCCGATTCTCCCGATTCGACGCCTCCATCAGTTGGAGGTAGTCCACGACGACCAGGGCTAGACCACGCTTCCGTTTGAGCCGACGGCACTTGGCCCTGATATCCGTGACTGTGACCACAGGGGAGTCGTCGATGAAGATTGGGGCCTTGTACATCTTCCCGGCTGCATCGACCACCCGTTGCCACAAGGGACCGAGTTGGCCCGAGCGGAGCTTCATCGAGTCGACCCGGCCCACCGAGGACAGGATGCGTTGGACGATCTCCTCCTTGGACATCTCCAACGAGAAGATGGCAACCGGCTCGCCCTGGGTGGCGGCGTTGACCGCGATGCCGAGAGCGAGACTCGACTTGCCCATGGCCGGTCTGGCCGCGATGACCACCAGATTGGCGGGCTGGAGACCCGCCAGCTTCTTGTCGATGTCAACGTACCCGGTGGCGAGACCGGTCATCTCGGAGCCTCGCTGCTCCAACAGCTCGATGTGCTCGAGCACGTCGCTGAACAGGGGCCCGACCTCGAGCAGGGTCTGCGAGCTACGACGCTCCGCCACGGAGAGCACGGCCTGCTCGGCCCGGTCGAGGACGTGTGCGATCTCCTCGTCGATGTCGAAGGCAAAGTCGGTGACCGATGCGCCGGCCCTGATCAGCTCGCGTCTTTTGGCATGCTCCTCGACGATCCCGGCGTAGTAGACGATGTTGGAGGTCGAAGGCACGATGTCGACGAGTCGGGCCAGATAGGCAACACCCCCGACCTTGTCCAATTCACCCCTGCGGCGCAGCACCTCTGAGACGGTGACCGCATCGATCGCCTGGTTCGAGTCGAACAGGTCTCGCATGCCCTCGAAAATGGCTTGATGGGCCGGGATGTAGAAGTCGGGCGGGTGAAGCCGGTCCATAACCTCGTTGACCGCCTCCTCGGAGAGGAGGACCGCCCCAATTACCGATTCTTCCGCCTCACGGGAGTGTGGCGGGTTTCGATAACCCGGTCTCATCTGTGCCTGTTCGGTCAAACCACTCATCCTCACCTACACCATCGCAAACGGCTGTGACAAAACTGGCGCGCGAACTCCGCTCGAGCGGTGGGGAAGGTCGAACCAGCGGGAAGTGCTCAGAACTTAGACCGCCCCGTGAGAGCAGGCCAAGCCGATCCGGTCATTGATTTTCGCGCTGGTGAATTTCACCTCGATGACCGCGAAATTCGTGGTTATAGAACGCGAAAACGCCCGCTAACTCGCCGGGATCACGTCCAGGGTGAGGGGGAACTCCACTTCGGGGTGGAGCTTGATCTTGATCTCGTGGAGACCGATTGCCTTGATCGGCTTGGCGATCTCGACCACCGAACGGTCCAACTCGACGCCGGTGAAGCGTCGTACCCCTTCGACCACGTCGACCAGGCCTACAGAGCCGTAGAGCTGACCCTCGTCGCCGGCCTGGGCGGCGATCACCACGCGACTCCCGACAAGCTGGGTCGCGATCTTCTCGGCCTCGTCCTTGGCCTTGCGCTCCGCCTCGATCCTGGTCTCGCGGATCTGCTCGGCTTGGGCCATGGCGGCCTCACTGGCCCTCATCGCCTTCTTGCGGGGAAGCAGGAAGTTCCGGGCAAATCCGTCGGCCACGTCCACGACGTCGCCGCGCTTGCCCAGATCCTGCACATCGTCGGTGAGGATCAGCTTCATCGCGTGTTCAGATAGGGAAGGAGGGCCATCTCGCGGGCATTCTTGATGGCGGTTGCCATCTCCCTCTGATGGGCGGGGCAGTTCCCGTTGACACGACGGCCGCGGATCTTTCCCCGATCGGACATGTACTTGCGAAGGACGCCCACGTCCTTCCAGTCGATGTACTCGACGTGCTGTTTGCAGAAGGCGCAAGGCTTGGGACGGCCACGCCTCACTTCCATCCCGCGACGCCGCTTCGGCCTCGGGTTGTTTGTGCTCTTTCTTGCCATTAGCTCGAACTCCTGATCAGAACGGGGCCTCGTCCGGGCCGTATTGCTCGCGTGCAACCGGGGCAGGCGGGACCTTCTGGCCGCCACCCGAATTGTCTCCGCCCCAGTCGCCGCCGGAGCGTGTGGTCTTGTTGACCTGCGCCGTGGCCCAGCGGAGCGAAGGGCCGATCTCGTCGACGGCCACTTCGACCACCGAACGCTTGTCGCCCTGGTCGGTCTCCCATGACCTCTGCTCGAGACGACCGGTGACGATCACCCGGGCGCCCTTCTGCAGCGACTCGGCGGCACTCTCCGCCTGCTCGCGCCAAACGGTGCCGGTGAAAAAGCTGGTGTCCTCTTGCCACTCGCCATCGCTTCCACGCCAGCGTCGATTGACGGCAAGGCGGATCTTGGCCATTGCCACACCCGACGGCGTGAAGCGCAGCTCCGGGTCATCGACCAGGTTACCTATCAATGTGACGTTGTTCGACATTCGAAATCTCCTCTTTTCACGTCTCTCCCCGGATCATGCCGGTTCTCTAGGACGGATTCCAGTCAGTCCCCCTTGCGGACGATCTTGTGCCGGATCACGTCATCGGATAGGAGCAACGCACGATCGATCGTCTTCACGGAGTCGGCATCGGCGCTGAACGTGAGCACCGTGTAGAAGCCCTCGGACATGTGATCGATCTCGTAGGCGAAGCGACGCTTCCCCCACAGATCACGCCCTTCGATGGTGGCTCCCTGGTCGGTGAGCCTCTTCTCCAACTCGAGGATCTTTACTGCCATGTCGTCCTCGGCCAGATCGGGCCGATGGATCGTCATCAACTCATAGTCGCGCATGTGACCTCCTGTGGACATCCATTGCGGAAGGCCCCACCACTTTGATGGAGCAGGGGTGGCTTGGCGCACCAGACGGCGCGAGACGTCGATGCGAGAGCGTGATTGTAGGGTCACTCAGCCCGAAACCGAAGTCCGGATCTGATCACCCATTGCGAACTGATACTCCCCCTGGGAAGTCTCGAGGACCAGGACTACGGGCGCCGGGGACCCGTATCGGGTGCATGGCTCGGCCGGGCATGGCGACATCTTCGCGCTGCCGATCAGCGTCCCGGCCTCATCAAAGAACCACAGATCGAGGGGTATCAGCGTGTCGGACATCACGTACGCCACCAAGGAGGGGTGATCGTGGACGAAGAGCATCCCGTCGATGTCACCGGGCAGCGAAGCCACTCCGCGCAGCCCTTGGGTGCGCTCGGCGGCACCGTCGGCGACCCACACGTGGAGAGGCGCCCCGCCGACCGACAGGTCGGTCGTGGGCAAGTCGGGCAAGAATGCGGCCGTGGCACACGCCGCGACCAGCAGCAGGGCTGAGGCTATTCGGACTTGTGCCCCCGCAACAGCTCCGCGGTCACCTCGTCGGGGAGGTGATAGCTCTCCTCCTCACCCGGAAAGCTCCCCGACTCGACATCGGCGACAAAACGGGTGAGAGCGGCCACGGCGTCCTCGGCGAGATGGGCATAGCTCCGCACGAACTTCGGATAGTGCCCAGAGCCGAGCCCAAGCACGTCGTGGAACACGAGCACCTGGCCGTCCGTCGACGGGCCGGCCCCGATCCCGATCGTTGGGATGTCGATTTCCTTCGTGATCAGCTCGCCCAGGACGTCGGGAACGCCCTCGACCACCAGGGAGAAACAACCGGCGTCGGCCAGGGCTCGGGCATCTTCGATCATCTCCTCGGCCGCCTTGACCATCTTGCCCTGGACCTTGAAACCGCCCATGGCGTTAACCGATTGCGGTGTCAGACCGACATGGCCCATGACCGGTATCTCAGCGTCGAGGATCCGCTCGATCACCGGAAGGCGCTTTCGCCCGCCCTCCAGCTTGACCGCTTCGGCTCCCCCCTCCCTGACGATCCTCCCGGCGTTGATCACACTGTCCTCGGGTGAGACGTGAAAGCTGAGCCATGGCATGTCGACCACGAACAAGGCCCGCGGGTCGGCCCGCTTCACTGCTCGGGCGTGCATGATCACCTCTTCCATGCCGAACTCGAGGGTGGTCGCCATACCGTGCACCACGTTGGCCGCCGAGTCGCCCACGAGGATGATGTCCACGCCGGCCTGATCGGCGATCCGGGCACTGGGGAAGTCATAGGCAGTCACCATGCTGATCCGGGGGCCGCCCTTGCGAGCCCGGATCGACGGAACCGTCACTTTTTCGCTCATGGCACAAGGTTACTTGGAGTGAAGACGGGCATTTGAGGCGCCGCGTTCAGTTCGAGAGGACGGATCGAACCCACTCGATGTCGGCCGCCTGCTCAGTGGGCCCGCCGGGCGTCTCCACCACCACTGGCGCCTCGGTCTCGGAGATGATCTGAGCCAGGAGCTCGGGGGGGATCTTCCCCTCGCCCAAGTTCTGATGACGATCGCGTCTCGAGTCGAACGGGTCCTTGGAGTCGTTGGCGTGGACCAGATCGATCCTCCCGGTGGCCTCCATGATCCGGGGAACCAGGTCCTCCAGGGGCTCGCCACCTGCCCAAATGTGACACGTGTCCAAGACGAAACCCACGTCGTGCTCGGCAATGACCGAGTAGAGACGGGCAAGCCAATCCACACGTCTCGCCAGGGCCTTGTCCCCTCCGGCGGTGTTCTCTATGAGCACCGGCACCGTGGTCTCCAACTGCTCCAGGGCCTTGCGCCAGCGGTCGATTCCCTCCTCCTGAGGACCGTCACCGGTGACATGCCCACCGTGAACGACCACCGCGGTGGCGCCGACCGCCGATGCGGCGTCGCAAGTGTCCTGGAGGATCTTCCGACTCGGGATCCGGACGCGGTTGTTGTCGGCGCAGACGTTGATCAGATAGGGCGAATGGACATAGATCGGTATGGGTGCGGACTTCAGCTCGTCGGCATCGGCCCTCGGCGTCGGCTTCTTCCACGATTGCGGGTTGGAGAGAAAGACCTGGACCAAGTCGGCCTTTCTCTCCTCGGCCTCGTCCAACGGCTGCAGAGAGGGCACATGGGCGCCGACCAGCCTCACGATGACGGGTCCCAGAGTCGAACGGTACGGGCCTTGGCCTCGCGCTTGGCAGCTTCGACCGCGTATTGGGTCAGGTTCTCTGCCACCTCTGCAGGTGGGGTCGGCCAGTCCTCACTCAACAGGCCCAAAGACCTCGACTCCACCCACCGCGCGTTCCATGGGTGCTCGGGCAGGTCGCCACGGTCGAGGACACTGACTTGGAGCAGGAGCAGAAGGTCTCCCTCGTCATACATCTCCCCGGCCGCGATGTCGACGATGTGCTCCCACGGGATGAGGTCTCTCTTCTGAAAGGGCCCCCTCAGCTTCACCAACAGGCCCTGATCGGTCGCCTCCAGGACCTTTGTTGGGGCAAACAGCTCCTTGAGGCCCCAGATGACGAGGAAGGCCGAGAAGAGGAGCAGGGCCCAGGCCCATATGACATCCCGAGGTTCGTAGATCTGAGTGTCGTTCGGGTTGAAGATCATCTCGCGCAACCAGTTGGTGATCCTTCGGTTGGTGAGCACGTCCACGGCGATGATCAGCAAGGGGATTCCGCCCATGGCAAGCAGCCACATGCGAAAAGCAGACCTCTGAACGACGACTCTCACCCTTCGACCCCGAGATCGGAGGGCAGCACCAGGGCCGTGTAGTTGATGGAGAGCGCGTCGAAGGCCTCGGCCGCGCGGCCTCCAGAGCGGTCGACCAGTGCAATCGCCTGCACCACTCTGAGCCCGGCCGCGTTGGCGGCCTCGGCAGCATCGAGGGCGGCGCCACCCGTGGTGGTCGTGTCCTCCACGATGGCAACAGCCATACCCGAGGACACTGGCCCAACCAGACGCCCACCCATCCCATGGGTCTTGGCCGTCTTGCGCACGGAGAAGGCATTGAGGTCCCGACCACGTGTATGGGCCAACAGGGCAACCGCCACCGCAATCGGGTCGGCGCCCATGGTCATTCCCCCCGTCGCCTCGACCTCAGGATCGAGGATCTCCAACACGGCCTCGGCAACGATGGCCGCACCCTCCCCGTTGAAGGTGGTCTGCCGAGCGTCGAGGTACCAATCGGACGTCGCTCCGGAGCGAAGCTTGTACGGCCCGTCGGTTCGGAGAGCATGAGCGCGGAGATGGTCGATTAGAGCTTGTCGGGACACAGAGGACATCGTATTGGCTGTCCCGTCGGTATGGCCAGGGCCGGCGATGGCGGTAGGTTTCCTCCATGGACATCTTTCTGGTTCGTCATGGCCAGCCCGACTGGGCTCCCGGCAGGATTGCCCGCAACGACCCCGACCTGACCGATTTGGGAAGCGAGCAGGCAAGGCGAGTCGCCCATCGTCTCGCCTCGCTCGACCGTGTCGACGAGTTGTGGGTCTCGTCGATGAGGAGAGCCCAGCAGACCGCAGAGCCGGTGCATGACGCCATCGAGACCCAGGTCGAGACCTACGACTGGCTTCAAGAGATCAACAACCCGCCGTCTTGGGAAGGCTCGCCGGCTGAGGAGATCGACCAAGCCTTCGAGAAGGCCAACTACCGATCCTTCGACGAGTGGTGGGACGGCCTTCCCGGTGGTGAGTCTTTTCGGGCGTTTCACCAGCGCGTGGTCACTGGGCTGGAGGACACGCTTCGCTCTCATGGGATCTTCCCCACCCAGTCGGAGCACCGTCATCTCTGGGACCTCGACGACCCCGAGAAGAGGGTGATCGTGGTGGCCCACGCCGGAGCCAACGCGGTCATCCTCGGTCACCTCCTCGGTCTCGAGCCGGTGCCCTGGGAGTGGGAGAGATTCCGCCAGCCCCACACCGGGGTCTCCCGACTCACCATGACCCGGATCAGCACCGGATGGTCGTTCTCGCTCCGCCAACTGGGTGACGTCTCCCACCTCCACCCGGGGATGGTGAGTATCTAGACGTCTTCGGGGCCGTGACGGGACAGGCGAAATATCGGAATCTCACGATCGGTCTTCTCGAGGTATGAGCCGTACCCCGGCGCCAACTCCACGACCCGAGCCCATGCCGATTCCCGCTCGTCGCCGGTGAGGGCCTCGGCTTCAACCGCTAGCTCTCCGTCACCGAGGTCCACTGTCGCCTCGTTCGGGTTGGCCGCCAGGTTGTGGGCCCAACCGGGGTGTCGGGCCGACCCGGCATTGGAGGCCACCACGAGCCAGCTGTCCGACCGGTCGTCGTCGGGGAACCAACCCAGTGAGACCCGGCGTGGCTTACCCGTGTGGGCACCGACGGTGGTCAACCGGAGAAGGGACCGACCCTGGACCTTGATCCCGAGTCGGAACATGAGATTCCCCATACCCGACATGGCCCTCATCAGGGGACGGACGAAGTTGGGGACTTCGACACCACGTGTTCCGCTAGATGGCAGGGACAACTTCACGTCGTTCTCGATGCTACCCCTGGCCCTAGCCTGGGACCGTGGACGCCATCAGGTCGTTTGGGCGGTTGATCCGGGAAAGCTTGTTCTTCATCCCGATGGTGATCATCGTGCTCTGTGGTGGCCTCGCCTTCGCGACCGTCTATCTCGATCGGGACCTCGGATCCGAGATCACCAGGTTCCCACTGGTGGTCTGGGCCACGGTCAGTGGCGCCCGGACCACGGTCACCGCTGTGGCAGGAGCCACCATCACGGTCGCCGCCATCGTCTTTTCGATCACGTCGCTGTCGACTCAGATCGCCGCCAGCCAATATTCGCCACGGGCGGTCAAGGGGTTCTTCGAAGACCGCTTCCAACAGTTCGTGATCGGCTTCACCATCGGCACGTTCACGTTCTGCCTTCTCGTGCTCGCCGGCCTCGGGGCTCTGGAGACGCAGGCCGGTGGCCAGATCGCCAGTCTGTCGGTGACCCTGTCGATCTTCATGGGTGTCTTCTCCGTCATCGCCATCGTCGCCTACATAGATCACTCGCTCCGCCGGATGCACATAGACACCGTCATCCGTCGTATCGCAGAGGACACCCTCGAGGCGATCCGCCACGACCACCGCTATTCCGATGTGAAGAAGAACGAACCGCGCGGTGGCATGCCGGAAGGAGAGTCGTTTTCGATATCAGCCCTCAAGTCCGGATTCGTCCTCGAGATCGAGTCGACCCGCATCGCTTCGGTCCTTCCCCGTGGCGCCAACGCGAGGATCGAGGTCCGGAGAGGCGAGGCAGTCTCTTCGGGTGACCGCCTGGTCACCATCTGGGCCGACAAGGAGGACCTTCCCGACGACGGGCGGCGCAAGATTCGGGCGGCCATCACCGTCGGGAGGAATCGCTCCATCGAATCTGACCCCTACTTTGGCATGCGGCTACTGGTGGACATCGCCCTGAGGGCGCTCTCGCCGGGCGTCAACGACCCGACCACCGCCGTCGACGTCCTGCACCAGCTGAAGCTTCCGCTGCGGGAGCTACTCAACCGGGACCAGCCCAACAGGGTCAGGGTAGGGCCCGACCAACAGCGGGTCTTCCTCGCGGCCGACCCATCCATGGCCGACGTCATCCATGCCTCCTTCGCCGAGATCCGGATCGCGGGGAGCGCCCAGGTGTCGGTGATCTCCACCTTGCTCGAGGTGCTGAGTGACCTGATCATCGAGTTGGAGGACGGGGGATTGGAGGCAAGGACGGGTGCGCTGAAGAAGGAGGCGAACCTGACGATCTCGGCCATCGAGGAGTCGGGCCTTCCCCGAGAGGACATCGACAGGGCCCTGGTCTCGGCGAAGCGGCTCGAAGAGAGGGCTTGACCGGCTGCTATTTGCCGAAGCGCCGTTCGCGATTGGTGAAGTCGCGGAGAGCACGTAGGAAGTCGACGCGGCGGAAAGCGGGCCAGTTCACGTCGACGAAAACGAACTCTGCGTACGCCGATTGCCAAAGCAGGAAGCCAGAGAGACGGGACTCACCTGACGTCCGGATGAGGAGGTCGGGGTCGGGGACGTCCGCGGAGTACATATGCGAAGCCAGCGACTCTGCATCGATCCGAGCGGGGATCTCTGCGGGGTCGGTGCCATCGGCCACGAGCTTTGCAACCAGGTCCTTCGCCGCGTCAACGATCTCCTGACGCCCCCCATAGCCCATGGCGATGTTGAGTCGTCTCGTTCCCCAGGGTTGGGCTTCTTCCGCGCTCTTGGCAGCCGCGACGAGTCGATCGGGAAGAAGGTCGAGGCTGCCGATGAACCGAATCCCCATGTCATATGCAGCACACAGCGTCGGAAGACGCTCGAACAGCTCGACCAGCACCTCGAAATACGGCTCGAGCTCCTCGGCCGGTCTGGCCAGGTTCTCCCGGGAGAGGACCCAGGCGGTGACCGCTGGTATGTCGAGCTCGTGCGCCCAGCCGAGGAAGTCCTCGAAGCGACGCATCCCCACCCGATATGACTCGGTGTAGGTGGGCAGCCGTTCCTCGCGGGCATGCCGACGATGGCCGTCGAGGACGATGCCGATGTGACGGGGCAACTTGGACCGATCCAGGTCGTTGACCAGGTTTCGCTCGTAGATTCGGTAGAGGAGGCCGAGTGCCATTGCGGTGCCCCAATGTACCTTCGTTCATTGTCTCGTCCCCAGGTTTGGGTCTGCCGACCCGGGTGTGGCGCACGGAGTTGGCCCGCCTCTTGGATAATCTGTCCACAAGATGGAGCGGATCACCCTTGGGAAGATGCAGAACCCGATCCGGGGGTTCCTGCACGGCGTTGCGGCCCTAGGAGCCGCAGCCGGGTCGATCCTGCTGCTCGACCGGGCCTGGGGCCGTGGGCCTGCCGTGATCGGCGCGGTGATCTTTGGAGGCGCCCTGGTCGCCATGTTCACCGTTTCCACCCTCTATCACTCGGTCCCCTGGGGCACCACATGGAAACGACGGCTTCAGAGGATCGACCACTCGATGATCTTCCTCGTGGTCGCCGGAACCTTCACTCCTATCGCCTTGGCGTCGTTGCAAGGCGCAAGACTTGCCCTTTCCCTCGTTGTGGTGTGGGGCATCGCCGTCACCGGGATCGTGCTCAAGGCGTTGATGCCAAACGTGAGGACCAGTCTCTCGGTGACCCTTCAGATGATCATGGGCTGGTCGGCGGTGATCTGGATGCCGTGGGTTTGGTCACGTCTCGGTTTCGGGGCCATCATCCTGATCGCTCTCGGGGGCCTCGCCTACACGGTTGGCGTTGTGATCTTCTCCAGCAAGAGACCCCGGCTGTTCCCCCGCAGTTTCGGCTATCACGAGCTATTCCACGTCCTGGTGATTGCCGGCAGCACATTGCATTTTCTGGCGATCCTGTTCTACGCCATCCCGGCAACGGCCTAGCGACGGGCCACTAGGACTCGGGCAGCACGGAGGTCTCGGCGCAGAGGGTCTCCACCTCGGCGAGGGATGAGGGCACCGAGGCCGAGAGGTTCTCATAGCCCGTCTCGGTGATTGCGACGTCGTCCTCGATGCGGATCCCGATTCCCAACAGCTCTGGCGGGACCTTGTGAGTGATCTTCTCAGCACTCTCCTTCGCCTCGGCCTCCTTCGCCGCCGCGGCGGCTCTGCCCTCCAGGATTCGCCTCCGGCTCCAGTCGTCCTGGTCGTAGGCGAGGAGGGTCAGCGTGATTTCGTCCTTGTGCGGCGCCACGTAGAGACCAGGCTCCACTGTGAAGGTCATGCCCGGCTCCAGCTCCCTCGGGTCGCCCTCCACCCGATAGGCGCCCGAATCGTGGACGTCCAACCCCAGCCAATGCCCCGTCCCGTGGAAATAGAACTCGGTGAAGTGGTTCATGGCCAGGGAATCCTCGAGATTGCGTGGCAATAGCCCCAGTTCGATCATGCCTTCGGTGAGGACCCGGGTGGCACCGTCATGGATGGCTCTCATACTGGACCCGGGCACACACAGCTCCAGTCCGCGGGTGAACGCCTGGTGCACGACCTCGTAGACGGCCCGTTGTGGCCCGGAGAAGGTCCCGTTGGCCGGGAAGGTCCGGGTTATGTCCGAGGAGTAGCCGTCCACTTCGGCGGCGGCATCGATCAGGACGAGCTCATCGTCGCCGATCCGGTCGCCGTTCTCGACGTAGTGGAGCACACAGGCATTCGCCCCCGAGGCGACGATCGACGGGTAGCCGTTGTGCCTCGACCCGGCCTGTCTCCAGAAGTACTCGAGAGCGGCCTGAACCTGATACTCGTAGAGACCGGGATGGGCAAAGCGCATGGCCTCGGCATGGCCGCGCGCCGAGAGTTGGCAGGCCAAGCGAAGACTGTCCATCTCGGCGTCACTCTTGAACAGCCTCATCTCGGCCACCGTGGCCGAGATGTCCCGGATGATCTCGGGGACCGCACCGCCAAAGCGCTCGCGGTGGCTGCGGGCCCGTTCCATGATCGAAGCGACTCGATCGTCGTGATGCTCGTCCCCGGTTCGATACCAGAGGACGTCTCGTCCCACCATGTAGCGGCTCAAGACCTCGTCGAGCTCGGACAACTCGTACGCCTGGTCCGCCCCGAACCGGTCCTTGGCACCTTCTGCCCCCACGCGATAACCGGTCCATGCCTCCATCTCCGGATCACGGGGACGAACGAACAACGTGTAGTCGCCTTCGGAATGGCCCGGCGTGATGACTGCAACCGCGTCCGGCTCATGGAATCCCGTCAAATAGAGGAAGTCGGGATCTTGGTGGAAGTCGAATGAGACGTCCTTGCTCCGGATCACCTCGACGGCGGCGGGAACGATGGCCATCCCCTCAGGCCCGATCGTGGCGGCAAGCCGACGACGGCGCTCGGCAAACATGTCTGTCATGGCGTGGACGCTAATCAACGGCCAACCCGGTGGCGCCGGGTGTGGTCAGGGTTTGAGCTCCAGCTCCACAACGAGCGGGAAGTGATCTGAGCCCAGGGCGGGGCCGAGATACCGGTCCCTCACCAATAGCTCATCGGAGTGGAGCAGATGATCGATCGGCACTCTGAGCAGAATGCTATTGGTGGCCGGGAAGCTGGGCTGCAACCCGAATCCGATCTGGGAATTCCTCAGCCCCGCCCCAACCAGTCGGGAGAAGGTCCACGACCAGGGTGAGGCGTTGAAGTCGCCGAGCACGACGGTCGGCCCTCCTCTCCCGGTAGCCCAATCGGCGGCAAAGCCGAGCTGGGCGTCACGCAAGGCGGCGCGTTGTGCGGTGGTCGGGGCAAGTGGATGGGTGGAGAGGATCTGGAGGGGCACTGGCCAGCCTTCCGGCTGATACTGGAGCGCAACCGCTCTCGGCTGCGTCTCTGAGTAGCCATAGGAGACGACGCTGGCGTCACCGCTGAACATGACCAATGTCCCGAAGATCAGGTTCTCCGCCTGTGTCCGGACTATCTGGTAGTCGAGGTCCGACGACTCGAGAGCCACCTCCCACGGTCGGCTCGATTCGTGCAGGAACACCAGATCGGGCTCCACGGCATGGATGTACGCGATGACTTCGTTGTAGTTCTCGTTGTTGGAGAGCACGTTGAAGCTCAAGATCCGGATCTCAGGGGCCCCCGCTGTTGGCTCGCCGGGTGAGCCGATGAAGAGTGGCGCCACCGCGATCACATTGACGAGCGACACCCCGAGGATCGCCATGCCGGTCCGACGCCATCGGGAAGCGCCTACGACCAGTCCCAAGATCAGAAGGGCGACCGCGTATTGGGCCCGGAAGTTGGCCAGGACATCGAGCCACCAGACCCACTGACCCCCATAGGCGGCCAAGCTGACCAGAGCCAGTGCCACCGCCGGCACCACCAGGAGGATCATGGAGTCACGTCAGGAGCCGGCCATCCAGGCGGCAACGGCCTCTCCGATCTCGGTGCCGGAGTCCTCCTGGATGAAGTGGACTCCCCTCACGGTCACCTCACTTTGATTTGGCCAGGAGCGGCACACTTCCCGCTGGCGGCCGGTGAGGATCGACCCCGGGTCGGCGTTCACGAACAGCTTTTTCACCTGAGGGCTCTGCAACCACCGCTCGTTGGCCTCGACGATCTCGACCATGTGGGTGGGCACGCCGTCGATGGGCAGCTCCCGCGGCCAGGTGAGGGTGGGGCGCCGTGACTCACCGGGTAGCAGGTAGGGGCGTCGATACACATCGAGGATCGGCTCGGGCATCGAGTCGAGTACCGAGTTGGGAAGGATCCGCTCCACGAAGAGATTCCGCTCCAGGATGATCTCCTCTCCCGAGTCGCTCCGCATCGCCTGAAAGATCGGTGTTGCCGAGTCGGGCCAATCGTCCCAGGTCATCGGGGTGACGATGGTCTCCATGTAAGCAACCCCCCGCACTGCCTCTGCATGCCGGCGACCCCAGTCGAAGGCCAGCGCTCCGCCCCAGTCGTGCCCGACCAGGGTGACGTCAGACCCGACTCCGACACGATCGAGCAAAGCGTCGAGGTATTTGCGGTGATCGAGGAAGGTGTAGGAGCCTGGCCCACTCGCCAGCTGCTCCGAGTCGCCCATCCCGATCAGGTCGGGCGCGATGCAACGGCCGATCTCTGCCAGCCGGGGAATCACCTTTCTCCACAAGAACGAAGACGTGGGGTTGCCGTGGATAAGGACGATCGGATCGCCTTCGCCATGGTCGACATATGCCATGTACGCGCCGAGGACGTCTATCGACTTCTTGTCAGTTGGGTCGAATCCCGCCGCCATGGCCGGGGAGCCTACCGGTGGTTGTCGGAGGCCACCTCGCGGACTCGCGCCACTTGGGCATGCACCGAGTCCGGGCTCCCCCCTCCGGCACTTGCCCTGGATCTCACCGAGAGCTCGGGGTCGAGCAACTCCAGGTCATCGGGCTCGAAGCTCTGATGGGCATCGGTGAGGTCGATCGCCGTGGCGTCGGCCAGCGGCCGCCCCGACTCCTCCATCGCCAGGACCAGGCGCCCCACTGCGGTGTGTGCCTCGCGGAAGGGAACACCTCGGGAGACGAGTCGCTCGGCTAGATCGAGGCCGGCTGTCCCCGAGACCAGTGTGCCGGGGGAGAACTCTGACCCGGCGACGAGCGCGGTCATGGCGGCCAGCGAGCTCGCCAGCACGTCATCGGCGTCGAAAACCAGGCGCTTGTCTTCTTGGAGGTCCCGGTTGTAGGAGAGGGGCAAGCCCTTTTGCAGGGAGAGGATCGAGGTGAGGTGACCGGCAACCCGGGCCGACCGTCCCCTGACCAGCTCGGCGATGTCCGGGTTGCGCTTTTGGGGAAGGGCTGACGAGCCGGTCGACACCTCGTCGCCGAGTTTGGCCCGGTTGAACTCCTGGCTGGACCAGAGGATCATCTCCTCGGCCAGTCGGGAGAGGTTTGCCATGGCCTGGGCACAGCAAAAGATGTACTCGGCCACATGGTCCCTCGACCCGACCGCGTCCAGTGAGTTCTCGAACACCGATCCGAACCCGAGCAACTCGGCGGTGCGGGCCGGATCGATGGGGAGTGAGGTCCCTGCCGAGGCGCCCGCCCCCAGGGGCGACACGTCGATTCGTGCCAGGGCATCATTGAACCGCCCGGCATCACGCAGCGCCATCCATGCGTAGGCGAGGAGGCAATGGCCCAGAGTGGTGGGCTGTGCCTGTTGCAGGTGGGTGTAGGACGGGACCACCGTCTCGGCATGGGTTTCGGCGATGTCCGCCAGGGTGATGGCGAAGCCCTCGAGTTGACCGGCTCTCTCGATCGCCGCCCGTCTCAGGTACAAACGCACGTCGAGGGCGATCTGGTCGTTCCTGGACCGCCCGGTGTGGAGTCTGCCCGCGACGTCCCCGGCCAGCTCGTGGAGACGGCGCTCCACCGCGCTGTGGACGTCCTCGTCACCGTCCTGGAACTCGAAATCCCCCGAGTTCGCCTCCGTGAGGATCCTGCCCAAGGTCACGGCGAGGAGATCGGCATCGGAGCGTTCCAGCACTCCCGTGGCCCCGAGCATCGTCACATGGGCGATGGAGCCCTCGATGTCGTCCGACAACAGCCTTCGATCTGTGTCGTCGGTCGTGTAGGACCAGAGGATCTTTCCAGGGCCGGTCTCGAAACGGCCACCCCATAGTGTCACTCGATCTCACCCCCGCCGTAACCCCGGATCCGCAAGGCGTTCAGTGAGATGAATCCTTCGGCGTCGGCCTGTCTGTAGACCTTGTCCTCCTCGAAGGTTGCCGAATCCGGGTCATAGAGGCTGTTCGGGGACTTGCGACCGGTCACGGTTGCGCTCCCCTTGTAGAGGGTCAGCCGCGCCTCCCCGGTCACCGGCTGCTCGATCTCGTCGATCATCGACTGGAGGGCATCGCGCTCGGGGCTGAACCAAAACCCGTTGTAGACGACCTGCGCATAACGGGGCATCAACTCGTCACGGAGATGCATCACCTCACGGTCGAGGGTGATCGACTCCACCGCCCGGTGCGCCAGATGAGCGATGGTCCCCCCGGGTGTCTCGTACACGCCGCGGCTCTTGATCCCGACGAACCGATTCTCGACGATGTCGACACGCCCGATCCCGTGCCGGCCGGCCACGTCATTGAGGGCGGTGAGCAGCGGCACCGGCCCCATCATCTCGCCATCGATCGACACCGGGTTGCCGTGGGAGAACCCGACGACGATCACCTCGGGCTCGTCCGGCGCATCTATCGGGTCTGTCGTCAAGCGGAACATCCCGGTTGGAGGCGGGGCCCATGGATCTTCCAGCACGCCGCCCTCGTATGAGATGTGAAACAGGTTGGCGTCCATCGAGTACGGCGCCTCTTTTGTCACCGGCACCGGGATGCCGCGCTCACGGGCGTACTCGATGAGGTCGGCCCGGCCCTTGAGGTCCCATTCCCGCCACGGAGCTATCACCTTCAGATCGGGGGCGAGGGCCGCCGCCGACAGCTCGAAACGGACCTGGTCGTTGCCTTTCCCGGTGGCTCCGTGTGAGATGGCATCGGCCCCATGAGCTCGCGCCGCCCGGACCAGGCCCTCTGTGATGATGGGTCGTGCCAGTGACGTGCCGAGCAGGTAGTGGCCCTCGTACACGGCCCCGGCGCGTATCGCCGGGAACACTGCGCCGGTCACGAAGCGAACGCGCAGGTCCTCGACCACGGCCTCGACCGCGCCCGTCGCTATCGCCTTCTCCCGCGCCTCGCCGACCTCCTCGCCCTGACCGACATCGGCCGTATAGGCGACGACGTCGGCCCCTTTCTCCTCTTTGAGCCAGGCGAGTATCACGGACGTGTCGAGACCGCCTGAATAGGCCAGAACGACTCTCATGCTCACACCTGCTCGCCCGGATGGGGCCCGGGGTCTGCAAATCCGGTCTCGACAGCCCATTCCCGGACCATGGCATAGGCCTCCTCGACCGAATACGGCCCTTCCTCGATCCGTCGCTCCAACATCTGCCCAATGATGTCACCGATGTGCGGTCCGGGACCAATCCCCAGATAGGCCATGACGTCATTGCCATCGATGGGGGGCCTGAGCCTGGCGATCTCCTCCTGCTCACTGAGCCGGGCGATGCGCTCCTCGAGGTCGTCGATGCGTCTTTGGATTGCCCGCTCCCGTTGGGCGTTCGCCGTGGTCACGTCGCAACGGACCAACTCGTTCAGCCTGTCCAGCAAGTCGCCCGCGTCACGCACATAGCGACGGACCGCTGAATCGGTCCAGCCGGCGTCGAGGGTGTGAGGGCGCAGGTGGAGGAACACCAGCTGGGAGACGTCACGGATGACATCCTTTGAATAGCGGAGCTCCTTGAGGCGATGACGGGTCATACGGGCCCCGACTACCTCGTGGTGGTGAAAGGAGACTCCGCCCGGGCCGAACTGGCGCGTGGCCGGCTTGCCGATGTCGTGGAACAAGGCCGCCAACCGCAACACCAGATCGGGCGAAGCCTTGTCCACGACTGCAAAGGTGTGGGCGAGGACATCCTTGTGGCGTTGGAACGGGTCCTGCTCCATGGCGAGGGACGGCAGCTCTGGGATGAAGTGCTCGGCCAGCCCCGCCTGGACCATCGACTCCAGGGCCTCCCCGGGGGACGGAGCGATCATCATCTTCGAGAGCTCATCGCGGATGCGCTCTGCGGAGACGATCTCGAGACGGGCGCTCATGTCGGACACCGCCTCGAGAGCCTTCGAATCGGGCTGGAACCCCAGGGCAGCCTGGAAGCGAAACAACCGAAGCATCCGCAACGGGTCATCCGAAAACGAGATCTCGGGCGTGAGTGGGGTCCGAAGCACCCCTCGGGCCAGGTCGGCGAGACCTTCGTGGGGATCCACGGGGACCATCGACATCAGAGGCAGGGCGATGGCGTTGATGGTGAAATCCCGACGAGCGAGGTCGGCCTCTATCGAGTCGGAATAGGTGACGTGGGGCTTTCTCGAGTCATCGCGGTAGACCTCGTCCCGGAACGTCGTCACCTCCACCCGGTGCCCCCCCTTCTGGGCCGCGACGGTCCCGAACATGGCGCCGACGTTATGGACGGAATCGGCCCATCGTGCCAGCAACTGGGCGATCATCTCCGGTCGGGCGTCCGTGGCGAAGTCGTAGTCGTCCACCGGCCGTTCCAAGAATGCATCCCGGACCGAGCCGCCCACCAGATAGATCTCATGACCCGCCTCCTCGAAGAGGGGGGCCAACTGGGCCGGGGGTAGATCCGGTGACACCAGGAACTGAAGACGATCGGGGATCACGCGCCCGGAGGTTATCGGTGTGATGCTCCTTGCCGTCAAACACGGGGGGCCGGCAATTGCCGGCCCCTCGTGCATTCCCCAGCGGAAGAAGTCAGATCTGAATTCCCGCAGCCATCGCCTTGGCTCTCATCTCGTGGACGTTGCGAGCATGGGGCACTGCCACCGGAAGCTCGATCGACCGGGCAAGCACCAACTTGAGCAAGGCCTGGTCGATGGTCTGCATCCCGAAGAACTCGCTGTCCTTCATGATCTCGAGGAGGATCGAGGGCTCGGTGTCGCCCGTCATGATCCACTCCTGCACTCTCTCGTTGATGGTGAGCACTTCGCACGCCAACGACTTTCCGTTCTCCTGTCCTTCGAGAAGGCGCTGGCTGAAGATGGCCGAAAGTTGGGCAGCCAACTGTCCCCGCACCACTCGCTGCTGAGTCTCGGGGAAGAGCGAGACGATTCGGTCGACCGTGTCGGCCGGGTCGGTGGTCCGCATCGAGCTGAGCACCAGGTGCCCGGTCTCGGCGGCGGCAATCGCAGCGCGAGCGGTATCGGCGTCGTCGAGCTCGGAGATCATGATCACATCGGTGTCGTGGCGCATGGCCCCACGGATCGCCTCGGCGGCGTTCGGCGTGTCCACCCCGATCTCACGCTGCACCACCACACTCTTCTTGTCCGGGTGCAGGACCTCGATCGGGTCCTCCACGGTGAGTATGGATACGGCTCGGTTGGCGTTGATCCAGTCGAGGATCGAGGAGATCGTGGCCGTCTTGCCCGATCCCGATGGCCCGGTCACCAAGAGGAGACCGGAATCCGACCTTGCCAGCCGCTCGGTGATCTTGGGAAGCCCGAGTTGTTCGAAGGTCTGCGACCCGGGTACGACTCTCCGCAACACGATGGAGTCCGAGCCTCGTTGTTTGAACACGGTGACCCGGAAGCGACCCACGTCCTGTCGCCCGTAGGCAAAGTCAGCCGACCCCGTCTCTTCGTACTGAGTCACGGCGCGGGTGGTGAACAACTCCTCGGCGTAAGCATGGGTGTCCTGTGGGGTCAGGTCATCCATCCCACTCATGCGTCGCAACTCGCCTGAAATTCGGGCCACCGGCCCCGAGCCCACTTTGAGATGGAGATCGCTCGCGCCGTCCGCTACGGCACGTCTGAGAAGCTCGTCGATATTGCTGGGCATGTTCCTTCAGGATGAGTCGGGGTACAGCCATACTTATCGGAAGGACCGTCACGATATTGAAGGAACTTCTCAGATTCTCCAATGCCTGGCTATGGCGATCCGAGCCCTGTCGAGCCGGGCCCCGGCCCCCGCCGGCGAAACCAGGGGTGGCCCGAATTCTCCCTCCCCGGACGATCCCAACAGAGTTGCCTTCACCGATGTGCGCAGGGCGTCCAGGTCGTAACCCCCTTCCAAGGCAAAGGCGATCCTGTTTGGTGGATGTGACTCGGCGAGGCGCGCCGCCATCCACCCAAAGTCGTCGGCAGTGAGCCGAAGATCTGCCAGAGGATCAGCGACATGGGCGTCGTAGCCCGCACTCACTAGAACCCAGTCCGGATGGAATTGACGCATGACCGGGAGAACCAGCCCGGTCCAAGCCTGCCGATAGAGATCACCGGCGCTGCCCGCATCGAGCGGGATGTTCAAAATCGTCCCTTTCGCATCGAGGTCCACGTCATCGACATGGCCCTCGTATGGATAGAACGATCCCTGATGGATCGAGGCGTAGAGCACTTCGGGGTCGGGCCCGAGCATCGCCTGCGTTCCGTTGCCGTGATGAACGTCCCAGTCCAGGATGGCCACGCGATGCCCGTTGGCGCGCAGCCAGGCCGCGGTGATAGCCACGTTGTTGAAGATGCAGAATCCCATGGCCTGAGCCCTAAGGGCGTGATGACCGGGAGGCCGGGTCACCGCGAATCCGATCGAGTCGGTGCGCTCCATGAGAGTTTCAACTGTCGCCTTCATGCCGCCCGCGGCGGTTAGGGCCGCCTCCCAACTCTCAGGCGAGACGATCGTGTCCATGTCCAACGCCCCACCGCCTGCGGAGCAGAAGGTCTCGATGATCTCGATGTAGGTCGGATCATGGACCAGGGCCAGATCTGCGCGTGTGATCCGGGGAGCCTCTATCTCTGAGAGTCCCAGCCCGGACTCGGCAATTCCCTTCAACACCGCCCTCACCCGAGCCGGTCGCTCCGGGTGATGTGGACCGGTGTCATGAGCTGTCGCCGAGGAATGGCTCGCAACAACGACGTCCATCCTCGTACTCTCGCATGCGTGGCGACGAGACTCCACTTCGAAGGCGACTGGCCCGGGCCGGTGGCGATCAGGCGCGGCTGGTCCAAAGCGTCCGCACGACGTTGGAATGAAGACGTGCCAGACGTTGCCCTCCGCCTGGATCGAGGGTCGAGCGAGTTCCTGAGACAGGCATCGGAGTGGATGCGGGAGACATCGGGTGCCGACGTGTTCTCCCCCGCTCTCTACCCGGACACGACCCGTGTCTGGAGGGCCGCCGGCTACGAGCCCCATGCAGAGCTCGACATCATGGAGCGCGCTCTCATCCGGGATGACCTCGCCGAGAGCCCTGATCATGGGGGATCACTGGTGGCCGTGGGCTCGCCTCGCTGGGACGAGGTCGTCGAAGTGGACCGAAGAGCCTTCGATGGATTCTGGCGAATGGGAGCCGACGGGCTGACCGAGGCCATGGTCGCCACACCGTCGGCGGTGTTCTTCGAATGGCGTGTCGATGGAGAGCTGGTCGCATATGCGCTCACGGGCAGCCAGCTCACGACATCCTTTCTTCAGAGAGTGGCCGTTGCCGGCGACGAGGCCGGTCACGGGATCGGCACCGAATTGATAAATGCCTGTCTGCGCTGGGCCACTTCGAAAGGTGCACAGCGTATGGTGCTCAACGTGCGGCCGGAGAACGTCGGGGCCAAGGGCCTCTATGCCCGGCTCGGGTTCAGCGACACGGGAAAGAGCCTCCAAGTGCTCCGATTCGATGCCTGAGACCGCTCCCATGCTGAACTGATCCAATGCCACCGCCCGTATCAGACCGCTACCGGTTGGAGATGCGTCTGGGCCGGGATGACGACATCGAAGAGTGGCTGGCGACCGACACGTCGCTGGAACGGCCTGTCTTGATCCGGTCTCTCGGGCCGGAGACCGATCCAGGTCGGCGTCGCCAATTTGTCGGGAGCGTGAGCGAAGCGGCCAAGTCTTCCCATCCTCATCTCGCCAAGGTCTACGCGGTGGAAGAAGTCCGCGGCGGCGCCTATGCGGTTTGCGAGTGGACCGGTGGTGCCAGCGCCGCCGACCGGATGGAAGCGGGGAACCCCTTCGAGTTGGAGGAGTTCCTCCCGAACGCGTCGGGTCTGGCCGGGGCCTTGGCCACCTTGCACTCCAATGGTGGCGCGCACGGCTCGATCGACCTCTCCGCGATCTCTTACTCCGTTTCGCACCCGGCAAAGCTCGGCGCCTTTGGGCGTCGTATCCATGCCAATCAGCAAGGCGACGTGATGGCGCTGGCCGACGCTCTCGAAAACGCCCTCACCGGCTCGCCCCCGGGCGGTCCTCCACCTTCGGAGAGCATCGACGGCGTGCCACGCACCATCGACCTCGTGCTCCGCTCCGCTCAATCCGGGGAGCTGACCGCCGACCAACTGGAAAAGGCCTTGCTCGCCTCCCCCACACTGCGGCCATCCCGCCCCGAGCCCCTGTCGGCCTCGAGACGACTCCTCCTCGCTGCCGCGATCCTCGTCGTGGTCGCCGTCGGTCTGGTGGCACTTGGCTATGTGTTCTCCGGAAGTGGGCCGATCATCCCCATCTCCCCCACCGCCACCGTCCCACTGGAGCCAACTTCCTCATCGACCGGGACGAGCTCCACGCTTCCTGCCGGACCGGTCAACGTGGTCGGTGTCGCCACCTTCGACCCCTTCGGGGAGGGGGGAGAGAACGACGACGAGTTGCCGAACCTGGTCGACGGGAGCACGTCGACAGGATGGCGAACGGAGCGCTATCAGGACCCGCTGTCACTCCAAAAGCCCGGTGTCGGCATCAGCTTTCAATTGGAGGGCCGACCGACCCGGATGCAATTGGTCGATCTGAGCGTGGGAACGACCTTCGAGCTCTATTGGAGCCAGGATGGGGCGGCAGACCTCAGCACCTGGGATCGCGTGTTGGGGGGCGCCGCTCCACCGGGTGTCACTTTCCTGACTCTCCCGGTCCGGTCGGACGGATATTGGTTGCTCTGGCTCACCGAGCTTCCCCTCCAGGGCGACGGCACCTATTACGCCGAGCTGTCAGAAGTACGATTCACCCCGTGACCTCCCCACCCAAAGACGCCCAGTTGCTGGCTCGCGTGGTCGACGGTGATCACGAAGCCTTCGAGGGGGTGATGCGGGCACACCAGGACCGGGTGTTCGCAGTGTGCCTTCGCACACTCGGCAACCGAGAGCAGGCTCTCGATGCCACGCAGGAGGTCTTTTTCACCGTTTTCCGCAAGGCGGCGCAATTTCAGGGCAAATCGGCCCTGGGGACATGGATATATCGGATCGCGGTGAACACCTGCTACGACATGCTGCGCAAGTCGAAGCGTCACCCGTCAGAGCCGCTGCCCGAGCACGTCGACCCCTCCGATCCGGCGGCAGAGGACCTCATCGATTCAGCGGCGCTGCGGCCCGAGATCGAGGTGGCCCTGGGATATCTGCCGGTCGATTTCCGGAGTGCGATCGTCCTCTCCGACCTCCTCGGCTTGTCGCTGCCGGAGACGGCTGAGATCCTCGACATCCCAATCGGGACGGTCAAGTCGAGAGTCTTCCGCGGACGAAGGCTTCTCGCCGAGCATCTGGGGAACCGAAACACGACATGACAGCATCAAAGGCTTTGAATGCATAAGCACGACCTCGATCTCATCGCCGCCTTCGCCGACGGGTCCCTCGACAATGACGTCCAGGCTCGAGCCCTGATCGAGTCCTGCGCCGAATGCCGGGCCGAGTACGAGAGCCAAATCCGGATGATCGCCATGCTCCGCCAGGTGTCACCTGTGGAAATGACCGACTTGGAGAAGGCTGGCCTCCACCGAGACCTGTGGACCGAGCTGAGAAGCAACCCGGTGGACCAGACGACCTCTTCGCCATGGTGGTACAGGTGGTCCTATGCGGTGGCCGGTCTTGTGATCGTGGCCGGAATCGCCGCCGGTGTGGCGAACCTTGGTAGCGGTGCCGGCACCGCCGCGGACTTCACGGAGACCGGCTCGGAGCTGGGAGCCGAAGGCGGCCAATCCCAGTCGTTGATGGGCGACGACAGCGCCGGTGGCTCCGATGCCGCCGTCGACACCACTCAGGCGCCTACGACCATCACTTCCGCGGGATCCGCTGAGGGGCCATTGGCATTCGACCAGCTGGCCGCCGAGGCCCGACTCAAAGTGAGCCGACGTCAGCTGACGGACATCCCCGAGATGACCGATGAGATCCAAGCCTGTATGAAATCCCTTGGCATTGCGGGACAGACCCTGGTGGAGCGCGTGGACCGCGACAAGGAGTACCTCGTAACGGTCGATGACAGCGATGACCAAAGCCCCGGCATCTCCATCGTCACCATCGAGCCATGCAAGATCGTCTACACCGATAGCTGATTCCGGTTGGCACAACTAGCCTTCGGCTGCCTATGGAGGAATACGCAGCCCGTTTCGCCGAGATGCTCGAGCAGTTGGCGGCAAAGATCCGCTCGTACACCGTCGATCGGATCGCACGCGGCGTGCGTTTGGCCGGACTGGGAATCGTGGCCGGGAGCCTGGGGTTGACTGCATTGCTGTTCTTGCTGCTTTCGATCTTCGGTGCTCTAGAGATCCCACTCACCACCGCCGGGGCGTTTGCGGTAGTCGGTGGCTTGCTGGCGGGTGCCGGCGCCTACCTCTGGTTCAAGAAAGTCTGAGGCCAAGATGAGTCACGAGAAGCTGGTGGTGATCGGTTCGGGACCGGCGGGCCTGACCGCAGCCCTATACGCGGCGCGGGCCAACCTCGACCCGCTGGTCTTCGAAGGCGTGGCTGCCGGTGGTCAGCTGATGATCACCACGGACGTGGAGAACTACCCGGGGTTCCCCGATGGGATCATGGGCCCCGAGCTCATGGATCAGTTCCGCAAGCAGGCCGAGCGATTCGGCGCCCGCCTGCGTCAATTGGATGTGACCAAGGTCGACTTCGGCACCACGCCACTGCAGCTGAATGTCGGTGCCGACGAGTACACGGCCGACTCCGTCATCGTGGCGACCGGTGCGACTGCCAGGTGGTTGGGTGTGCCTGGCGAAAAGGAGCTGACGGGAAGGGGTGTTTCCGCCTGTGCCACCTGCGATGGCTTTTTCTTCAAGGATCAGGAGTTGGTCGTGGTTGGTGGTGGCGACACTGCCATGGAAGAGTCGCTGTTCCTCACCAAATTCGCCTCCAAGGTGACCATCGTCCACCGCCGCGACGAGTTTCGGGCCTCCCGGATCATGGCTGAGCGCGCCCTGAGCCACGAGAAGATCGAGGTGATCTGGAATGCCGTGGTCACCGAGATCAAGGGTGATGTCTCGGTGAAGAGCGTCACCCTGGAAGACACCGAGACCGGTGAGACTCGTGAGCTGGCCACCGATGGGGTGTTCGTCGCCATCGGTCACAAGCCCAACACGGAGATCTTCGATGGCCAACTCGACCTGGACGACAACGGATACGTCCGGCGCTCACCCGACGGCAGCACGCGCACCGGCGTCGAAGGTGTGTTTGCCGCAGGGGACGTGGCCGATCATGTCTACCGTCAGGCCGTCACCGCAGCCGGTACCGGCTGCATGGCCGCGATCGATGCCGAACGCTGGCTGGCGGGTCAGGAATGAGACCCGACACGTCGGGGTTCTCTATGGAGACAAGAGACAACTGAGGAAAAATGGCTGAAAACATCGTCACTCTGAACGACGGAACCTTCAATGACGCAATCAGTGGCGACAAGCCGATATTGGTCGATTTCTGGGCCGAGTGGTGTGGTCCGTGTCGTGTGATCGCCCCGGTCCTCGAGGAGATCGCCAACGAGCACGACAACCTCACGATCGGGAAGCTGAACGTCGATCAGAACCCCAATCCCCCCGCTCAATACGACGTGATGTCAATACCCACCCTGATCTTGTTCAAGGACGGCGTCGAGAAGAAGCGCATCGTCGGGGCCGCTCCCAAACACCGTCTCCTCCAGGAGCTCTCCGAGTTCATCTGAGGCAGCCTCAGGGAGCCGCACCAGTTAGGAAATGACGACGGCCTGGCCGTCTGAGTTGTCGACGATGTACTTCCAGCTTCCATCGCCCTGACGTCGCAGGACCTCGGCGCTCACTCCTTCCATGGATGAGCCGCCAGCTCCCATGACCGTCCACGCCCAATGGACCAGAGCGATATCGCCGGCCTCGAACGTGACGGCCTTGTCCAAGGTCAATTCGAGCCCGGAGTCCAAGAATTCCTGATGCGCCTCCCGGATCCTCTCCAGACCCGGGTAAACCCCTTCGACGTCGGCAAAGACCGCTTCCGGCTCGTACAGGGCCATGACCCCGTCGAGATCTCGGGCGCGAAGACAGGCCTCCAGCACCCTGCTCACTTTCTCCGGCGCGGTCTCCTCGTGATGAGTTGAGCCCATGCCGGGAGGGTAAACCGAGCCGGTGATAGGGCAGCAGTCCGATCGACGTCCGCCAGCCATCCAACTTGTGCCAGCATTGGCGCATGCGGCTCTATCGCCTGGGAGATGAGGGGGCTGCGGTCCGCGACATCCAGGACCGCCTGGACGCCCTTGGCTTTCCCTTCGATCCGGATCCGCGGTCGACTTTTGGCGAGGGCACCGTCACCGCGGTCCGATCCTTCCAAAAGGCGCGCCGTCTCGGGGTCGATGGCATCGTTGGCCCCGACACCTGGCGAACCCTTTACGAGGCGGGCTATCGCCTCGGAGACCGTCTCCTCTTCCTGCGGCGACCCATGCTGCGTGGCGAGGACGTCTCTGAGCTCCAGTCACGGCTCTCTTCCCTCGGATTCGACCCGGGGAAGGTGGACGGGATCTTCGGGCCTGACTCGGAGCGAGCGATCCTCGAGTTCCAGGGAAACCGAAACCTGGCAGAAGATGGAAAAGCGGGGCCTGAGGTGGTGACCGAACTGCGTTTGGTGACTCGAGGAGAGCTCAGAGCAGGACGAGATGCAGTGAGAGAGCGGGAATGGTTGAGGAGACTCCCCCCCACCATGGCGGGTGCCCGGATCTACCTCGACGCGGGTTGTCGTGACACCCATGAGGCGTCGGTGGCGTGGGAGGCGGCGTCGGCCACCGCCCTCGTCGTCCAGGAGCAAGGTGGACTACCGGTGATGTCCCGATCCCAAGACGGGTCGGTGCCGGAGCGGCTACGGGCCAGACGGGCCAACACCTTGGGCTCCGACTTGATCGTGGCATTCCAACTCAACCTCGACGGCCACGATCTCGTCTACTACTTCGCCTCTGAGCACAGCTCGTCGACTGCCGGGAAGCTGCTGGCCGAATCGATTGCCTCGGCCACTGGATCAGCCGTCGAGGGCAGGGCCAGCGCTTTGCTGAAGGAGACGCGAGCCCCGGCAGTGATCGTGTCTTGCGCCGAACTCGATCAGGAGACCGGGCGCCGGGTGGCCTCGGGAGTCAGGGACTTCTTCGCCAACGCTGCGACTAATCGGTGAGTGTCCGATAGAGCCGCTCCAACTCGCCCAGTGAGGCGAACCGGATCTCGACCTTGCCCTTTTCGTTGCGGTAGTTGATCTTCACCCTTGCGTCCAGGCGATCAGTGAGGCGCTTCTCCAACTCGATGATCTCGACCGGTCGCAACTGACGCACGGTCGTGCTGGTCCGATGGGTCGTGGCCCCCTTGCGGAGCCGAACTGCATCTTCCATCTGACGCACGCTCCACCTTTCACTTACTGCCTTCTCGGCCAGGTGCTTGGCATAGGCCTCGTCATCGAGCCCGACCAGCGTGCGGGCGTGCCCGGCCGACAGCTGGCCCGAGTCCACCATTTCCTGGACCTCCCTGGGCAGTTGGAGCAAACGAAGCGTATTGGACACGGCCGGACGGGACTTGCCGACACGGGTCGCCACCGCCTCCTGCGTCATTCCATAATTTTCCAGTAATTGGGAGTAGGCATGTGCCTCCTCGATCGGTGTCAGGTCCTGACGCTGCAGATTCTCTACCAGGGCCTCGACCAAGGTGGAATCACCGGAGCTCTCTCTGATCACCGCGGGGATGTCATGAAGACCCGCCCGCTTGGCCGCCCGCCATCGTCTTTCACCGGCGATCAGCACATAGCCGTCGTCACCCATCGTGACCACGATCGGCTGGAGCACTCCCACCTCTTTGAGTGAGGCGGCCAATTCCTCGAGCGTTTCGTCCTCGAATCGGGCCCTCGGCTGATCGGGGTTGGCTTCTATCTGGTCGACCGGGATCAGCCGATACCCGATGGTTTCCTCTGCAACGGGCTCGACCGGGATCAGCGAATCCAATCCACGTCCCAGACCGGATCTTCTCGAAGTCATCCCTTCCCCTCCTTCTCCAGACCATGACGCTCGGCAAACTCCTTGCCCAAATGTCGATAGGCGATGGCCCCACGGCTCATCGGGTCGAACGCCTCGATGGGCTCCCCGTATGAGGGCGCCTCGGAGAGACGCACCGACCTGGGGATGACAGTTCGATAGGTGATTTCCCCAAAATGCTCCCTGACCTGTTGGGCCACATCCTTGGACAACTTGGTCCGACCGTCATACATGGTGAGCACAACACCGGCCACCTTCAAGTCGGGGTTGAGATTCGAGGTCACCAATTGGACGTTCCTCAGTAGCTGACTGAGACCTTCCAGGGCGTAGTACTCACATTGGATGGGGATCATCACCTCGTCGGCAGCAGTGAGCGCATTGACCGTGAGTAACCCAAGGGAGGGTGGGCAATCGATCAGCACCACCGGGAAGGTCTGGGTGCTCTCGGCGATGGCCGACTTGAGTCGTGTTTCACGTGAAAACAATGAAACGAGCTCGATCTCAGCACCGGCCAGGTCGATTGTGGCCGGAATCACAAAGAGATCCCGCACCGATGTGGGCTCGATCGCGTCGTCCAGATCGGCTTCTTTGAGAAGGACGTCGTATACGGAGGTATCGATCGACGCCCGATCGATACCAAGACCACTGGTGGCATTTCCTTGGGGGTCGAGATCGATCAGGAGGGTTCGATGACCATGGAGCGCCAGGGTGGACGCCATGTTGATGGCCGTGGTGGACTTGCCCACCCCGCCCTTCTGATTGGCCAGGGCGACGACAAGAGGGATGTTGGTACTCACTTGGGCCGCATGATAAGAAGCCAGACCGTCTGGTCAAGGACCTCCGCCGGGACCTCGATGATCTCGAAGTCATCTGTCTCGGGTTTTGCCGTCCATGATCCACCGAGAACCACGACTCCATCTGGTTCGAGCAAGGGGAGGAGTGATGTCCTCACCTGACTGGGTGGCACCGTGGCCCTGGAGACGATGACCGGGACCTGTGTTGTCCAGCCGGCCCAATCACCTTGTATGACCTCGACGTTTTCCAGGTCGAGGACCCGGGATGCCCGTTGCAGGAGATCGGCCCTCTTGGCGCGACGCTCCAGCAAGACGAACTCCGAGCCGGGCATGCCGATGGCCAGTGGGATACCGGGGAGACCGGCGCCGGAACCCACATCGAGTATCGGGCCGTTACTGGTGTGGAGCCCAACTGCAAACAAGATGGAATCCGCTAGATGTCGTCGGACGAGACGGGATTGCTCGTTAGGCCCGATCAAACCACCGGGGATGGCCTCGGTCTCCAGCCAACGACGATATCGATCGAGAGTCTCGATCTGACCCGTGTCCAACTCGATGCCGGCCCACTTCGCGGCATTGCGTAGGTGAACCTCATACTCCTGTTTCACGTGAAACAGGCTAGAACCCGGGTCACCCCGGTTGTCGGCCCGACCGTAGAGAGTCGGCGCTATTCCTCTTCAGACGAAGATTCCTCGTCGCCGGATGCTTCCTTGTCCGCCTTGAGGACCACGTAACGTCGGGGCGACTCTCCCTCACTGTAAGAACCGACACCCTCACGGGCACCAGCGGCATCGTGAATCACCTTGCGATCGGCCGGGCTCATCGGCTCCAGCATGATCTCGCCACCCTCTTCCATGAGCTGATCGATCAACTGATCCGCGTAGATCGTCAATGCCTGCCTGCGTCTTTCGGCATATCCCGCGATATCGAGCCGTAGACGGGAGGTGTCCTGTGTGTAACGCTGCATCACGGTCCGGGTCAGCTCGTGAACGGCTGATCGCACGGTGCCGCGGATACCCACCAGGGCCTCGGTCTGCTCGCCGCGAACATCGGCCACGATCACCTCGTCGTCGATGTCGGTGGTGACTTCACCCTCCAAGCCAAATGCACTGAGAAGACCCTCGAGGAAATCGGCGGCGATCTGTGCCTGCTCCTCGATCGGCAGCTCAGGACGATCGTCGACCTTCGGCTCTCGTTTTTCTTGCTGACGACTCATGTCACGACCTTTGTCCTTGGGTTGTCGGTGTCTTCCTTTGCTGTCACCGGAATTCGATCCCCCACTATTCTTACCCGAAGACTGCCCTCTTTGCTTTGAGCCATCGTTCGAGCCCTGATCCTTTGAGCTCTTCCTTCGGTCATTCCGACGTCTTCGCGAAGGTTTCCGGCGACTGACCTTCACTACCGCGTCGGTGCCACCCAACCCGAGGAATCCCTTTTCGGGCTCTTGCAGAACCTCAACCGCTATCTGGTCACGGTCCTCGACGCCAAGTTCCTGCATGGCGGCTTCGACAGCCAAATCCACCGACTTGGCTCTCACCTCGATCTCGACGTAACTCACGTCATCTCCTCCTGCGCCTCCGGCGCTTGTTCGAGGCGCCCGGCTGGGGCTTGTTGACCTGGTTTTCGTCGGTGTCGTCCGTCTGATTCGCTTTGCCATTCGACTTGCCATTCGACTTGTCGCCCGGTTTGTCGTTGGACGGCGCCGACGGGGTTGGGCGCCCATCGATCCTGAAAATGAGGGCCTGCTGGCCGAGACGGAACAGGTTGGAAGTGCTCCAGTAGAGGATGAGACCGGCGGGGAAGTTCCAACTGATGAACCCAATGAACAAGGGCATGATCTTGGTTATCGCCTGCTGTGCCCCACCACCGGGTTGACCACTTGGCTTCTCCTGGCCATAGGTCGAGTGCCATTGCTGGACGTACTGGGTGGCCACCATCAGCACGATGGTGATCAGATAGGGGAGTGCCTTGAGGAGCCCAACCGACAACGCTTGACTTGGGCTCATGCTCAGGTCCATGCCAAAGAACAACTTCTGGGTCCCGTCGAGCAGCGCCATGCCCAGAGTGGAGAGAGGCTCGATGGCGTGTTTGGCGCCCTCCACCAATTTCCCGGCGTCGTCGAGGACCAAGGGGGTCCGGAGCAGACGGAACAGGGCGAACCAGATCGGCATCTGGACCAGGAGGGGGAGGAGACATCCTCCCGGTGTTGCACCGGCCCCCTTCTGCACCTCCATGAGACGCTTCTGCATCTCCTGGGGGTTGTCCTTGTATTCCTTCTGGATCCGCTTGATCTCGGGTTGGATGGCGGTGAAGGCCCTGGTCGCCCTGGTCTGTTTGAGAGTGAGCGGGAAGACGACGATGTTGATGAAGATGGTGAGCAAGATGATGGAGAACCCGAGTGCCCACCCTTCTCCCATGAAGTCCAAGAAGTCGTAGAAGAAGGCAAGGACGATCCCGAGGGCGTGTTCCACGTAATACAACATCAGCCGGCCCTCCAATTCTCGGGCACCGGGTCATAGCCACCCGGTCGGAGGGGGTGACATCGACCGATACGTTTGATCCCGAGCCATCCGCCCCTGATGACCCCAAACCGAGAGATCGCCTTCGCGGCATAACTCGAGCATGTGGGCTGGTACCGGCAGTTGGCACCCAGGTTGGGACTTACCAATTTCTGGTAAATCCTGATGGCCTTGACCAGGAGGTTGCGGGGCCGAAGGATCTCAGGCATCTTGGCTCTCCAGGGCGCGACTCAGCCAACCCATCAGCTGTGGGTGAGGGGCGTCTGCCAACTGCCTGCTCCCGATGATCACGTAGTCAAATCCTGGTTTCAGCTCCATGTCACGCATTGCGTGCCGCAAGCGCCGCTTGATCCGGTTGCGGGTAACCGCCTTACCGGTGCTCTTGGAGATTATGAGCCCGACGCGGGGCGATCCCGGCTGTCCTGAGCACGTAACCGCCACAACTCCGCCCGAGCGACGACGCTTGCCCTCTTTGAGGACACGACGGAAGTCTAGGGGTGAGCGCAGAGACTCGAACTCAGGCGGCGAGACGCTTACGACCTTTGAGACGGCGCGACTTGACGACGTTGCGGCCGGCCCTGGTCTGCATTCGGTGACGGAAGCCGTGACGCCGCTTCCGTCGTCGAACCTTTGGTTGATAGGTCCTCTTCATGGGAAAACTCGGGTAGAGAGGGTGAGTCGATACAGGTTACGAAGCCATCAGAAGCTATGTCAAAGTCTCACCGAGCGACATCCGCCGTCATCGACGGGCCGCTGGAGGCTGTGCGCGAAGAATTCAGATAGCTCGCGAAAAGAAACCCTAGGCGTTTGTTGCGCTTTTGGGCCACTCTTCCATATGGAAGATGATGGAAAAAGGTTACAGTTGCTGGATCTTCTCTGTGGAAAGAATCAGCGAGACTCATCCACACCGTCGATTCTCGCGATCTTGACGACCACTCGGGTCGATGTGGATACTCGCCCATCTCGCCTCTGGGAGCGCGATCGACTTCTTCAGTCGTTTGCTAGACGGCTTGACCGCTCTCGGGTGACAAAGTTGAAACGACGTCCCCGGGATGTGCACAGTCCTATCCACAGATGTGGGGGTTCTGTGGACAACTCCCGGCATGTTTGGAGAGTTGTCTTGGTACAAGCACAAGAGGCACCAGGTGGCTGGGGCCATTTTCGAGACGCCCTGAAGGAAGAGGCCTCCAAGGGCAATTGGGATACCTGGCTTTCCCGTCTCGAACCGGATACGCAGGCAGACAATCCCACTCTCATCGCCCCCAGCGAGTTCCATCTCCGTTGGGTCCTCGACAAGCACGGCGACCTCATAAACGCGGTGTTCAAGGAGGTGTTCGGCCCGGATGCCACGCTGAGCTACCGGGTGAACGAGCACGAGCCGGCCGAGCTTCCATTCCCAACCGGGGAGGAGGCAACCGGCGACGAGGCCCCGGTCATCCCGGTCGGCACCGCCCCTTCCACCGCTCTCATCTCCCGATACCGATTCGAGAGCTTCGTGGTCGGTCAGTCCAATCGCTTCGCCTGGGCCGCGGCCATGGCGGTGGCCGAGCAGCCGGGCGCCCACTACAACCCGCTCTTCATCTACGGCAGTGCCGGTTTGGGCAAGACCCATCTGCTCAATGCCGTGGGTCATCAGGCGTTGGAGATGTACCCCAATCTCGTGGTCCGCTATGTCTCGTCGGAGAATTTCCTCAACGACTTCATCGACTCGATCCGGCGGAAGCGCCCCGACGACTTCAAGACCCGCTATCGGGGTGTGGACATCCTCCTGCTGGACGACGTCCAGTTCTTCGAGGGCAAGGAGCAGATCCTCGAGGAGTTCTTCCACACCTTCAATTCGCTCTACGAATCCGGTAAGCAGATGGTGATCAGCTCCGATCGCCATCCCCGCAATCTCTCCTCCTTGGAGGACCGTCTTCGCAGCCGATTCGAGTGGGGCCTGCTCACAGACATCCAGCCGCCTGACGTCGAGACGCGTCTCGCCATCCTGAGACGCAATGCCGAATTCGCCCCGAGACCCGTCCCTTTGGAGGTCCTCGAGCACATTGCCGGCCTGGTCTCGGACAACATTCGTGAGTTGGAGGGGGCCCTCACCCGGGTGACCGCGTGGTCCGCCCTCAATCGCCAGGACATCGACCTCGAGACTGCCGAGCGGGTGCTCCACGACATCATCACCACCGACGAGCCGATCCCATTGGGCCCCGAAACCATCATCCGTACCACCGCCGCCGCCTATGGCTTCTCGGTGGAGGATGTTCTCAGTCCCAGCCGACGACAACCCCTGGTCTTGTGCCGGCAAATATCGATGTACCTGTGTCGTGAGCTCACCGACCTCTCCCTCCCCAAGATCGGCGAGCAGTTCAAACGGGACCACACCACGGTGCTCCACTCGGTGGAGAAGGTGAAGCGGATCCTGAGGTCCGATCGCGCCGTCTTCGACCGGGTCACACAACTCACACAGGACCTGAGGAAAGGTGGGGGGATTTCCACAGGGGAATGACTTATCCCCCGAACGGGCCGAGTTCTCCCCAATCCGTCAACATGTCACTACACAACAAAAACACCAGACAAACGAACGCAAATTGCCACCTATCCCCAATTCCACAACCCCCTACTACAACTAATACTCTTTATATGAGACTCAGCAGAAACAGAAGAAGGGATTTCCATCTGTGAGAATCCGAGCGCAGCGAGACGATCTCGCCGACGTCCTCTCCCGAGCCAACAGAGCCGTCGGCGCCCGGTCGGCACTGCCCGTCCTCCAGGGTCTTCTCTGCGAAGTCTCGGGTAGCACCCTCCGCGTCACCGGGACCGATCTCGACGTCACGATCAGGACGGCGGCCGAGGTCGAGGTGATGGAAGAGGGGCGAGCGGTGATCCCAGGCCGGCTTCTCTCCGAGGCAGTGAGGAAGATGCCATCGGGCTCCGTCACGGTCGGAGCCAGCGACACCGAGGTCGAGATCCAGGGGAACGGGCCGCGGTTCTCGTTGCGCCAGCTCAACGCGGATGACTTCCCCGTTCAGGAGGATGTCGTTCCCGATGGCGTCGAGGTGGACGGCGAGGAGTTGGCCGAGGCGATCGCCCAGGTGACGACGGCGGCATCCGGCGACGGTGCCCGACCGATCCTCACCGGTGTTCTCTTCGAGAGCTCCGACGCCGGCCTGCGGATGGTTGCCACCGATTCGTACCGGCTGGCGAAGAGAGATCTCAAAGGCGTTGGGCTCGAGGGGACGGGTCTCATACCAGCCCGTGGCTTACGGGAGCTGCCCCGGTCGATAGGGGCGGCCAAGGTCACTGCCCAGTTGCGGGACAGAGAGGCGATCTTCAGCTCGGACAAGGGTCTGCTCCGACTACGGCTGATCGATGGCAATTTCCCCAAATACCAGTCGCTGTTGCCGGACAGCTACCCCAACCAGGTACTGGTGGAAAAGGATGTTCTCCTCGATGCCCTGGGCCGGGTGACGTTGGTGGCCGAAGATCACATACCGGTCCGGCTCAAGCTGATGGATGGCGGGGTCGAGGTCACCGTGACCCGTCAGGACGTCGGTGGTGAAAGCGAGCATCTGCCTGGGGACTACAGCGGTGAAGAGGAGGAAGTGGCGATCGCCTTCAACCCTCGATATCTCCAGGACGGGGTGAATGTCATCCAGGGCGACACGGTCCGGATCAGGGTGATCGACGCCTTCAAGCCGAGTGTCATCGACTCGGGCAAGGACGACGACTTCTTGTACTTGTTGATGCCCGTCCGGGTTTGAATGAGAGTCGACTGGCTCTCTCTCACCAACTTCCGCTCCTATCCCCAACTCGACTGGAAACCAGAGCCCGGGGTGAATCTCCTCTTGGGCCCCAACGGCTCGGGCAAGACGAACCTGCTCGAGGCCATTGCCTATCTGGCCACCCTCAGGTCTTTCCGCTCGGTCCCCGACGGTTCGCTCATCCGAGATGACACCGAGTCAGCCGTCATCCGGGCCGGGGTCTCGGGTGCCGACCGGGAGAGAGTGATCGAGATAGAGATGGCGCTGAAGGGGCCACGTCGCACCCAGGTCGACAAGAGCCGGCTGCAACGGACAGCGGATCTCCTTGGTGTGCTCAGGGTGATCGCATTCCTGCCCGAGGATTTGGATCTGGTGAAGCGGGGGCCGGCGTATCGACGTGACCTGCTCGACTCGATTGCCGTCCAGTTGTGGCCCGGCGCCTATCTCGACCAGAGCGAGTTCGAGCGCTCACTTCGCCAGCGCAACGCCTTCCTCAAGTCCGGCCAACACGACGAGCCGACCCTGGCGGTGTGGGACTCGCGGTTGGCCCAGTCAGGTGGTCGGGTGATGGCCAGGAGGTCCCGGGTGATCGAGACACTGAGCGATCTGCTCGACGGCGCCTATCGGGAGATCGCCCAGCGTGACCATGGCGCCTCCATCGGATACGTCGCCACGTGGGACGAGGAGAGCATCTCCGGTCGCACCGCCTCCGACTACGCCGCAGCCATCCAGAGGGCTCTGGAAGCCTCCAGGAGGGCCGATTTCGATCGGAGGGTCACCACGGTGGGGCCACACCGCGACGAGCCCGTGTTCATCATCGATGAGCGGGAGGCAAGGACACATGGCAGCCAGGGGGAGCAGCGAACCATGGCTCTGGCAGTCAAGTTGGCCGCTCACCGGGCGGTGGCCGAGGTAGTGGGCCAACCTCCGGTGCTGGTTCTCGACGACGTGTTCTCCGAGTTGGATCCCACCCGGGCTGCCGCCCTGGCCAGGTCCCTCCCGGCTGACACCCAGACGCTGATCAGCTCCGCCCGGCCGGAGGATGTTCCATTGGCAGGGACCACCTGGCGGGTGGGTGAGGAGTTGACCCTTGTCTGAAGGGGAGATGGCCTCGTTTCGCTCATCACTCGAGGAACTGTTCCGCCGTCTGGGCCTCCCCGACCCGGTCGTCATGGCACGGCTCTCCGAGGAGTGGGAGGAGATGGCTCCCGAGCCATGGCCGGGGAGGTCGAGGCCGCAGTTCATCCAGGGACGGACCCTGGTGGTCGAGGCCTCCACCCCCTCCATGGTGGCCTTCCTCCGCTATGGCTCCGCCGATCTCATCGCGGTGATCTCGGAACGTCTGGGGGAGGGCGTCATCGACCATATCGACGTGCGGCCCCCGACCCGGCACTGAATCGGCCCCGTCCCTGGTGAAGATTGGTTTTTGTCAGCTATTTCCGGTAAAATGACAAATGTGAAACTTGCCTCGGATGCGGTCCCGGCAGCCAGGTTCAGGAGACCATCCGAGCAAGAACCAACCCATCGGTCAGGTCCGGAAGGAGGGTCGTGACGGCTACTCGCGACAGCTACGAAGCGAAAGACATCACTGTTCTCGAGGGTCTCGAGGCAGTGCGCCGCCGACCCGGCATGTATATCGGGTCCACCGGGCCCAGAGGTCTTCACCATCTGATTTGGGAAGTCGTCGACAACTCAGTCGATGAGGCCATGGCCGGATATTGCGACAGCATCACGGTGACCCTTCGCGCCGATGGTGGGGTCGAGGTGGTCGACAATGGCCGTGGCATCCCGATCGACAAGGTCGCCAAGACCAAGAGATCGGCCTTGACCACGGTCCTCACCACACTTCACGCCGGCGGCAAATTCGAGCAGGGCGCCTACACCGTCTCCGGTGGGCTGCACGGTGTCGGCGTCTCGGTCGTCAACGCCCTGTCCAGCCGTCTCGAGGCCGAGGTGCGGCGGGACGGTCACATCTACATCCAGGAATTCGAGGACGGCCGACCCAAGACCAGAGACCCGAAGAAGGTCAGGCCGGCCAAGAAGAGCGGGACCACGATCAGGTTCTGGCCAAGTCTGGAGACCTTCAAGGAGACGACCACGTTCGACTACGAGACGGTCTCGTCCCGGCTTCGTGAGACTGCTTTTCTCAACCGCGGCCTACACATCACCCTCAACGACGAGCGTGAAGAGGAGCCTCAGAGCGACGTCTTCCACTACAAGGGCGGTCTCGTCGACTTCGTCAACCACCTCAATGCCAAGCGCGAGCCCCTCCACGCCCACGTCATAGACGTCGTCGACGTCGGTGGCGACGCAGAGATCGAGTTGGCCATGCAATGGACCACGTCGTACACCGAGTCGGTGCTCTCGTTCGCCAACAACATCAACACCCACGAGGGCGGCACCCACGAAGAGGGCTTCAAGAAAGCCTTGACCAAGGCGATCAACGAATTCGCCCGGGCCAAGGGACTGCTCAAGGACAAGGACGTCAACCTGACCGGTGAGGACATCAGAGAGGGTCTCACCGCGGTGGTGTCGGTCCGGGTCAAGGAGCCCCAGTTCGAGGGCCAGACCAAGACCAAGTTGGGCAACACCGAGGTTCGCTCGTATGTCGAGAAGGCGCTCAACAGGATGCTGCCCGAGTGGCTCGAGCGTTACTCCACCGAGGCCCGCCGCATTGTCGACAAGTGCATCAGCGCCGCCAAGGCCCGCGAGGCCGCCCGTAAGGCCCGTGAGCTGACCCGACGCAAGTCAGGGCTCGAGTCGGGCGGGTTGCCCGACAAGCTGGCCGATTGCTCCTCACGCGACCCGGGGGAGTCGGAGCTGTTCATCGTGGAGGGGAAGTCCGCGGCCGGGCCTGCCAAGTCCGCCCGCGACTCGGCCACCCAGGCCATCCTTCCCATCAGGGGCAAGATCCTCAACGTGGAGAAGTCCCGGCTGGCCAAGGCCCTCCAGAATGCCGAGGTCCAGGACATCATCACGGCGATGGGCACCGGCATCGGCGAGGACTTCGATGCCACCAAGGCCCGCTATCACAAGGTGGTCATCCTCACCGACGCCGACGTCGACGGGTCCCACATCCGGACCCTCCTCCTCACCTTGCTGTTCCGCCACATGCGAGGCCTGGTCGACCATGGCTACGTCTATGTCGCCCAGCCGCCCCTCTATCGGGTCAAGGTGGGCTCCAAGGTCCACTATCTCAAGGACGACTACGAGCTCGATGCCTTCAAGAAGGACCATCCCAAGGTGAAGCCGACCCGGTTCAAGGGCCTGGGTGAGATGAACCCGGGCGAGCTTTGGGAGACCACCATGAACCCGGAGACGAGGACGCTGCTCCAGGTGGGCATGGAAGACGCCTTACGTGCCGAGGATGTCTTCGAGACCTTGATGGGCGACGACGTGGCGTCCCGCAAGGCCTTCATCCAGCAAAACGCAGACGACGTCCGCTTCCTGGACATTTGATCAAATGACTGACGAGACAATGGACACCAGACACCCCGGCACCGACGTCGAGATCACGGAGGAGATGGAGCAGAGCTTCATCGACTACGCCATGTCCGTCATCGTCTCCCGGGCACTCCCCGATGTTCGTGACGGGCTCAAACCGGTGCAGCGGCGCATCATCTACTCGATGTTCGAGAGCAACATCGGTCCCGGCTCGGCCCATCGGAAATGCTCCAAGGTGGTCGGTGACGTCATGGGTAACTACCACCCCCACGGCGACCAGGCGATCTACGACGCCCTGGTGCGGATGGGACAGGACTTCTCCATGCGCCATTTGCTCATCGACCCCCAGGGGAACTTCGGGACCATCGATGACCCGCCGGGCGCCCCCCGTTACACCGAGTGCCGCCTCACCAAGCTCTCCACCCATCTCCTCGAGGGGATCCGTGAGGACACCGTCGAATTCATCGACAACTACTCGGGCGAGTTGCAGCAGCCTTCGGTGCTCCCCGCCCGCTTCCCCAACCTGCTGGTCAACGGGTCACAGGGGATCGCCGTGGGTATGGCCACCAACATCCCGCCGCACAACCTCAACGAAGTGATCGATGCCTGTCTCTACACCATCGACAATCCGGACGCCGCCACAGAGGAGTTGATGCAATTCGTCAAGGGGCCCGACTTCCCGACCGGCGGCTATCTGGTCGGCACCGCCGGGATCAAGGATGCCCTGTCCACGGGGCGCGGCTCGGTCAAGATCCGTGGCGTTTGCGACGTCCAGGAGATACGCAAGGGCCGCACCGCCATCATCGCCACCGAGCTCCCCTATCAGGTCTCGATGGAGCGGATCATCTCCAAGATCAAGGAGTTGGTCGACAATCGCCGTCTGGAGGGGATCGCCGAAGTTCGCAACGAGTCCTCCGACCGGGTCGGCACCCGGCTCGTTATCGAGCTGAAGAACAACGCGGTGCCCCAGGTGGTTCTCAACCAGCTCTACAAGAACACCCCGCTCCAGGACTCTTTCGGCTACAACGTGGTGGCCCTGGTGGACGGTGTGCCGAGGACGCTGAACCTGTCTCAGCTCGTCGGCTACTACCTCGACCACCAGATGGAGGTCATCGAGCGACGGACCCGGTTCCGCCTCCGCGAGGCAGAGGCGAGGGCCCACATCCTCGAAGGCCTGATCATCGCGGTGGACAACATCGACGAGGTGATCAAGGTCATCCGCGGCTCGGCCGACACCCCGGAAGCTCGCACGAACCTCATAGAGCGTTTCGAGCTGAGCGAGATCCAGGCAAACGCCATCCTCGACATGCCTCTCCGTCGTCTCACCGCCCTCGAGGTGGACAAGCTCCGCACCGAGCTTGGCGAGCTTCGTGAGACCATCGCCGAGCTCGAGGCCATCCTGGCCGACCCCAAGCGACGCTGGGCCATCATTCGAGGGGAGCTGACCGAGGTCCGCGACCAGTACGGCGAGGCCCGTCGCAGCCGGATCATCCCCGATGAGGGCGACCTCTCCCTCGAAGACCTGATCGCCGACGACGAGCTGATCGTCACCGTCTCGGAGACCGGGTACGTCAAGTCGGTCCCGGCGCTGACCTACAAGACCCAGGGCCGCGGTGGCCGCGGCATCAAGGCCGCAGAGATGCAGGGCGACGATGTGATCCAGCACCTGGTTCACACCACCGCCCACGCCTATCTGCTCTTCTTCACCAACAAGGGCTTGGTCCATCGGGTGAAAGCCCATGCCATCCCCCGCCAGTCGCGCACCGCCAAGGGCGTCCTCGCCCAGTCGGTGCTGCCCCTCGAGCCCGAGGAGAGGATCCAGGCGATCATCGACACTCGGGACTACGAGACCGGCCGATATCTGGTGATGGTCACCAAGAAGGGCCAGGCGAAGAAGACCGAGTTCAAGGAGTACGACTCACGCAACTCGACCCTGGTCGCCATCAGGCTGACCGATGACGACGAATTGGTGACGGTCCGGACCACCAACGGTGCCAATGACCTCTTGATCTTCACCAAGAAGGGGATGGGGATCAGGTTCAAGGAGTCCGACCTGCGCAGCATGGGACGGGGAACACAGGGTGTCCGGGGGATCAGGCTCCGTGACGACGACGACGTCGTCGCCGCGGTGTCGAACGTCGAAGGCGACGAGGTCCTCCTGCTCACCACCGGTGGCTACGGGAAACGGACCGCCATATCCGAGTTCCGTCGCCAGGCCAGGGGCGGCATCGGATTGAAGGCGTTCAAGCTGACCAAGGTCCGCGGCGAGTTGGTCGGGGCGCGGGCGGTGAGCAAGGAAGATGACGTTTTCCTCATCTCCAGCGCGGGTATAGGCATCCGCACCCCGGTGGCCAAGATCAGCCGGCAGAAGCGTGATTCGACGGGTGTCCGTGTCATCGACGTCGGTGACGGCAATGGGCTGGCAGCCCTTGCCATCGTGCACGACGACGGAGATGACTGAGGAACCACGCGCCGCCGTTTGTCGTTGGACAGCGGTGGGGTCCTTTTAGACTCACGAGATAACCAGGAGCCCAGATGGCAACCGTTCGACGCGTCAGACGCATCATCCGAAAAATCGACCCTTGGACCGTTTTGAAGACCTCCGCCGTGGTCTGGGCCGTGATCGCCCTGGGTCTCGTCCTGGGTGGCGTCATCTTCTGGTCGGTGCTGGACCGTGCGGGGATCCCGCAGAAGATCACCGACTTCATGGTCGAGATCACCCTCATCGATGATGGCTCACAGCCCTTCGCCAACACGGAGCAGTTCTTCCGGGTGATGGTCTTTGGCTCGATCGTGTGGTGGGTCGCCATGACCGGCCTGTCGGTCGTGGGCGCCGCCGTCTACAACTTGGTGTCCGACGTGGTCGGCGGTCTCGAGATCGTGGTCCTGGAAGAGACGATGAACCCCGTCGTCGCCGCCCCCGGCCAGGTCCTGCATCCCCCCAGCGACTTCAAGCCCGGCAACGGCGGTCCCTTAACCCCGCCCCCCGACCAGGCCGACATCCCCACCGAAGAGTCCCCCTCGATCACGATCTCCAGCTGATCGGTTGTGTGTGTGGTCGCCCACCGTGGTGGTGGGTTGCACGCCTAACTCTCGGCCAGTACCAGACCCATCTCAACTGCGGCTTGTAGATAGGGGAGGGCGCGCTCCCACACCGGGTGCGGCGAGCCCTCCTCGGCCACTTCGGCACCCGCCGCCAGCGCCACCCCATCTAGAAAGGCGGCGTCCTCGATGATCGTTACCTTTCGGTCGGTCCCCAACGCCAGACAGGTGGCGAACTGATTGGGGGACTTGCCGATGGAGATCGTCCGGCCCCCTCGTTCCACCTGACTCACCATCACCGATCCGATCGGGTCGGGGAATCGGACCATGTGCTCCGTGCCGACCTCCATGCCAGGGTGGGCCAGGGCGATGATGGTCGGATCTTGCTCTCGTGAGGCCAGGGCAAGTGCCAGCCCCACTGGGGAGGCACTCCAGACCTGGACGCCGGGCTCGGAAACGTCACCATCCCAGACGAGAGGGACGCCGAGCTTGCGGGCGCGGGCTGGTGCCTCGGGGCCGGTTCCGAGGAGCAGGTCGAGCCCGTCGGGGCTCTTCACCACCCGGAAGTTGCGGCTGCGGGCGGGTCCCATCACCACCACCTCCTCGACACCGGGCTGGGGTGTGAGGGAGTGGGCTCCCCGAACGGCGGTGTCCCCGGTCACGAGGACGCCTACCTTCACGAGGGCTCTACCGGGGTCCAGACCGAGTCGGGCGCCTCCACTTCGCCGTCCTTCTTGCGGAGGAAGAGGAAGGCGGCCAGGGCGCCAAGGATCAATACCGGGGAGAGACGTTTCACACCGATCAGTCTACGGCGACTCAGCCGCTGCCAGACACGACCTTCCCCCCGTACTCCCAGGCGTCCTCCGGGATCCCCTTGGTAAAGGCAAATGCGCTTTCGAGATCCGGGGCGAGCACCTGGATCATGTACTGGCCGGCGTCCACGTAGAGACCCGAAGTGGTGTCGGCGGTTTCCTTCTCGGATAGTGATCGTTGCCAGCCAGCGAGGTCGTTGTACGAGTGGGGGACCTCATGCACCACCAGGTCGGGATCCGAGATCTGGGGGCACACCGTCTCCCAGTCGACTACGCCGACGTCGACCAACGCCACGTGCCACTCGGTCCCCTCCTGCCACCCACCGCCCCAGTTCTGGCCATAGACCAGGTCACCGCCCTCGACATCGGCGGAGTCGCCACCGAGGATGAGGCCGGGGTCGACACGTCTCGAGGCGTCGAGCCCCATTCCGGCGCAGGGGAGGTACTCGATCGTGGGGTCGGGGGGGCTCTTGGAGACCGAGGTGAGGTCACACGCCGACACGACGAGGAGCTCCAGGACGAGGGTCGTTGCTAGAAAGCGCCGCATGTGGAGCAGAATGATCTCATGGCTAGTGGGCAAGACACGCGGCTCGTCATCGATCACGTGATCGTTTGCGTGCCCGACCTCGACGAGGCTGCCCGTCGCTTCCAGGAGAGATACGCGTTGGAGTCGGTGCCCGGCGGGCGTCACGTCGGTTTGGGCACCGCCAACCGGATCGTGCCCCTGGGCTCGAATTACATCGAGTTGCTCTCGGTGGTGGACGAGAGCGAAGCCAGGGGCAACATGTTCGGGCGTTGGGTGATCGGGACGATCCATGACAACCCTTGGCGGCCGGCGGCGCTCTGTCTCCGGACCGAGGTCATCGAGGGCCTTGCCGAGAGGAACGAGTTGGAAGTCCAGGAGATGTCTCGCGCCCTACCTGACGGCACCCTTCTCAGCTGGCGTCTGGCCGGTCTCCATGACGCGATGATCCGTGGTGTCCCGTTCTTCATCCAATGGAGTGTCGATGTGAGTGAGCTTCCCGGCAGCTCGGACATCAACACCGCAGGGCCCATTGAAGAGGTGCACCTGGGCGGCAGCCGGGGGCTCTTCCAGTCCTGGATGGGCGAGGTGAGTGGGATCCACCTCAAGGGGGGCCGTGGAGGCATCGAGAAGATCGTGATCCGCGCCGGCGAGACCTTCATCGAGCTCTCCTGATCAAACCTGAAACCAAACCGGTGGGTTGAGGGTTTACCGGGCGTGAACCGATACTCAGCGGTGGTGCCCGGATCAGAACATCCCTTGAACGCATCCTTCGAGAGCTTCTACCGGTCGAGCCGGCCCCGCATCTACCGGGCGGTGGCACTCGCCATCGCCGACGGCGACCTCGCATTGGACGCAACCGAGGAGGCAATGACCCGGGCGGCCACCGGTTGGAGCGAGGTGGGACGTTATGACAACCCGGCCGGCTGGGTGTATCGAGTGGCCGTCAATTGGGCCCGCAGCAAACTGCGCCGTTGGGGTCGTGAGCGAGGGGAGCTCGTCTTCGAGCCCGGTTACACCCAGAAGGTGCCCGATCCCGAGTTGGTCGATGCCGTCCTGGCCCTCCCGATCGGATATCGCACCGTGATCGTGGCCCGTTTCTTCCTCGATCTCAGCGTGGCCGAGACGGCCGAAGTCCTGCAAATCCCACAGGGAACCGTGAAGACGCGAACCGCCAGGGCGTTGGCGCGTCTTCGTCGAGTCGTCGAGGAGACATGATGGATCTCGAGAAGAGAGTGCGTGACAATCTGAACGCCGCGGCAGAGGCCCTGACCGTTCCTGAGCCAAATGCAGACGTGGTGGCGAAAGCGAGGCCCCGCCGGGCGAGCCGACTGACCGTCGTCCTGGCTGGGGCGGCAGCGGTGACGGCTCTGGTGGCGGTCCCGGTCATTTTGATGAATCTGGGCGGCCCGGATGTGGCCAGCCCACTCACCTCGGTCGGCTCCACGACAACCATCGTCACAACGACCACCATGCCCACGACTACCGCAGCGGATTCACCCGGCTCCACGCTTGGGTCTTACGGGCTGATCCTGGAGGACACCGGGGACGGCGATGTTCGGATGGTGATAGCTGCCGAGAGGATCGACGTCGAAGACCCGCCCACGGCCACGATCAGGCTGCTGGCCCTTCCCGCCGAGGGGGACGAGCCCCTGGGCGAGGCGGTGGTCGGCGATCCGGGTGGCTTCTTCTGGAACTGGGTCGTCGGGCCCGCCGGTGTCTGCACGTCTGACTTCTCATCGACAACTGAGGCAGTGCGGCTCACCTTCCAGATCCGTCTCTCCGCCTCGCTGGGTTGTTCCGCCCCATATGCCTTCGAGGTTCGTGACGATGCCCTCTCTGAGGTGCAGCCATCGGCCGAGGCCGTGGCCAATCTATTCATGTCCGTATGGAGTGGCCCCGATCAGACGATGATGACCTCGCTGGCTTCTCCCGATGCCGTCGAGCAGGCCAATGCACTAGGCACGCCCACACGTCCGGTTTTGACCGGCTGTGAGGGGGCAGCCGGCTCGGTGTATTGCACCTGGGCCGACGATGGCCGGGATCTCATCGTCCGGGTCGACAATGTCGACCAACCTCCAATCGTGGTCGAGGTTCGGGAGAATCCTCAGGGGTAAGTCGGCACAAGGGGGTTGGAAGAGGCCGGTCCTTGCGGCGGGGTCGATGCCATGTCGTCTGTGGAGCCGGCGCGTCATGCCCTATATTCGCAGTTGGAGGAGCTACTCGGTCCCGAGCACGCAGACACGCCGATGACCTTCCTACCGGAGCACCACGGCGACGAGGTGGCCACCACGGCCGACCTCGCTGAATTCGGCGTGTCGATCGATCCCCGTTTCGTGTCGATCGGCCACCATTTCGCTTCGATAGAGGAACGCTTCGACCGTATGGAGGAACGTTTCGATCGCATGGAGCAACGCTTCGATCGGATGGAGGACCGCATGGACCGGATGCAGCGTTTCTACGTGGGGACGACGGTGGGCTCCATGACCGCTTTGACGGCCATATTCTCGATAGTGGTGAGTCTCCTGAATTAGAGAGCCTCGAGGACCCGGTCCACCTCTTCGATGGTGTTGTAGTGGACGAAGCCGATCCTCACCAAGCCACCGCTGTCGGCGAGCCCGAGCCGGTCCATCACATTGACCGCGTAGTAGTGACCGGACCAGACATAGATCCCCCGATCGGCGAGACGTGAGGCCACTGCCCCCGGATCCTGACCCTCCACCGAGACGGCGAATGTGGCAACCCGACCGCCATCCATCGCCGCCACGCCATACAGCCGGATCTTGGGCATCTCCTCGATGCCGGCCAAGAACCGTGTGCCCAACTCTGTCTCGTGATCCCTGATCCGCCCGAATGCCGAGACGAGACGACGGCGACGACTCTGTCCCTCGCCGAGACCGGCCAGGTAGTCGATCGCCGCGGTCACACCGGACACTGATTCGAAGCTCTGGGTGCCGGTCTCCAGTTTCTCGGGTGGGTCCGAAGGGGCGGGCCGGACCTTGTAGAAGTCGAGCTCGGCCAGGCGATCGAGCTTCCCGAACAGAACCCCGGTGTGGGACCCGAAGAACTTGTAGGCGGAAGCCACCAGGTAGTCGCAGTCCAAATCGGCCACGTCGATGAGTTGATGGGGCCCGGCATGGACCGCGTCCAGGTAGACCTGAGCGCCCACCTCGTGGGCAGCGGTGGCGATGGCTGCGACGTCGACCAGGGTCCCCAGCGAGTTCGAGGCGACGCAAACCGCTACCAGCTTCACCCGTCGGTCGAGAAGAGTGGCGACCGCCTCGGGGTCGAGTCGGCCCGTTGCGGTGTCGAACTCGGCAATGCGGACCTCCACCCCCCGGTCGGTGGCGGCCCGGGCCCACGGAGTGAAGTTGGCGTCGTGGTCGAGGCTGGAGAGGACGATGGCATCTCCCTCGCCCCATTGGTGGGACAGCGCCCGGCTCATCGCAAAGGTGATGCTGGTCATGTTCTGGCCGAACGACACCTCGTCGTGGGTCGCATTGAAGAAGTCGGCCATGGCCTCTCGGCCCCGCTGCATGATCTCGTCGGCCAACCTGGACGCCCCGAAGCCGCCGCCCAGGTTGCTGACGCCACCCTCGAGGGTCGCTCCCATCGCCTCGATCACCGTGTCGGGTGCCTGGGTCCCGCCCGGGCCGTCGAGATAGGCGACGGGCTCCCCATTCTCTGTGCGTCCCAGGGCGGGAAAACGGGACCGGACCGCGGTTGTGTCCAGACCGCTCATGTGATGGGCACCGGTGGCTCCACCGCAGGCGGGTCGGACTTCAGCATCCGGCTCAAGATCAGGGGCGCCGCCAGCGTCGTGAGGACCACCATCAGCACCACGATGGCCACCTCTTCGGATTCGACCACCGAGGACAGTTGGGCGGCACCGAGGGCGGCGAAGATGAGACCGACCTCACCTCGGGGGATCATGCCGACCCCGACCACCATCCTCCGCAAGGGCCGCCCCAGCGTCCCGAGGGCGGCCACCACCTTGCCGCCTGCGGCGAGGATGGTGATGACCAGACCGGCCACCAGGACCTTGGGCTGGAACATCACACCCACGTCGACCTGGGCGCCCACCGCCAGGAAGAAGATGGGGACGAGGAGATGCCCGATCGAGGCGATCTCACCCTGGATCCGCTCGATGTGGTCGGCCTGGCCCACGATGAGCCCGGCCACGAAGGCGCCGACGATGGGCTCCAGCCCGGCGAGACGATCGGCTGCGATCCCGACTGCGATGGCGATGACCAGGGCGCCGATCACGTAGCTGCCCGGGACCTTGAGTGCGCTGAGCAACCGCAGCAGAAAGGGCATGACCAACGCTCCGAAGCCGATCGACACGCCCAGGAAGAGGATCACCTTGATCATGAGGGTGATCAGGTCGCCGGTCTGCAACTCGCCACCGCTGCCCAGGAGCCCCACCACGACTGCGAGGATCACCAGACCGATCACATCATCGACTACGGCGGCGCCGATCACCACCCGGGCCTCGTCGCTGTTCATCCTGCCCAGATCGGTGAACACTCGGGCGGTGATGCCTACCGATGTGGCGGTCATGGCGGCCCCGACGAAGAGAGCCACCTCGTTGCTGCCACCACCCATGCCCAACCACTTGGATGCGAAGAAGCCGAGGACAAACGGTGTCACCACGCCGATGGTGGCCACAGCCACCGCCACGGGGCCGAGGCGAAGCATGTCCCGCATCTGGATCTCGAGGCCAACCTGGAACAAGAGCACGATGACGCCGAGCTCGGCGAGGATGGAGACGAGCCCGCCCTCGGAGACGTCGACCCACCCGAGGACGCTGGCACCGACGATCATCCCCATGATCAGCTCACCGATGACCGGTGGCTGATGGATACGTGCCATCAACTCGGCGCCGACCTTGGCGGCGATGAGAATTACCAGCAGTTCAACCAGCGACGACGCGACGTCCACTGTCGAGTTCCTTTCCAGACACCCGATTCGCGTCTGATCGGGGCGTGGTGGCCCCGATCAGACCAGACCATGACACGGACCTGAGCCGGACAAGGTAACAGCAGGTTGGAGTGAGTCCGGATCGCCGGGCCGAGCCGGCGGATCGGATCGGTGTCACCCGTCAGACGGTCATCGCCTTCGAGCAGGGCAAGTATTCGCCGTCACCCGAAGTGGCGTTCAGGATCGCTCGGGTGTTTCAGGTCGGAGTGGAGGAAATGTTCGAGTATCCCGATCCGGCACCCAGACGAACCTCCACAGGGTGATGCCAAGCGTCGCAACTGCCGTGATCACCAGGATGAAGGCCGGGACGACTGGGATCCTCAGGACCACCGAGCGCATCAATGCGGCGAATGGAGCAGCCATCAACATGGTCATCGGGACCCGCCAGTCGAACCGTGTCGCGGTGACGGGTTGTTTGAACACTCCGGTCTGCAGCCCGAAGACCACCCACAGGAGGAGCAGTTCCACGAAGAGGACGAGCATCCGATTGACGTGCTCGGTCTCGAGCTCTCGGTGTGAGGCAAACCCGATCACCACGATCAGCGCGATGACCGCGCCGTCCCCGGCGATCAGCCGCCAGAAGCGTCGGTTCATCATTCCAACAGGCTGCGCAGCATCCACGCAGTCTTCTCGTGGGCGTCGATCCGCCGTGTCGCCAGGTCGACGGTGGCCACATCCGAGGTGCCTTCGGCGGCGCCAACCACGTCCATTGCGGTGGAAGCCACTGTTTCGTGGCCCTTCACCAGATTGCGGATCATGTCGGTCGCCGCTGGAATGTCGGCGTCCTCACTGATCGATGTCATTTCGGAGAACTGGCGGTAGGTCGCCGGGGCTGGATGGCCCAGGGCGCGGATTCTCTCGGCGATCTCGTCGGCGGCGAGCGCTAATTCTGTGTAGTGCTGCTCGAACATCAGATGCAGGGTCTGGAACATGGGGCCGGTGACGTTCCAGTGGTAGTTGTGGCTCTTCAGGTACAGGGTGTAGGTGTCGGCGAGAAGACGCGAGAGCTCTTCGGCAGTCCTCGCTCGGTTCTTCGGGTTGAAGTCCTGTGTCATTGCCTCCTCCTTCTCGAACCAGGGTTCTGCACGGACGATACAGACCCACGTGCGATACGAATTCGGTCCACTGGCTAACGACAACATCGGGGTTGGACCAAGATGTGTGATGCCATGATCAGCGGTGTCCTTGCTTCGATTCCTTCGCCTCCGATAAACGGTTTCAACATCGGGCCGCTGCGATTCACCTTCTACGGGATGCTGATCGCCATCGGTGTCGCCGTGTCCTGGTGGCTGACCAAGAAGCGTCTTGCCGAGCGCGGCGGTGATCCCGCCTTGGCCGAAAACATCATGATCCGCATGGTGATCTACGGATTCCTCGGCGCCCGGATCGCCTACGTCTCCACCCATCTCTCCCGTTTCCAGGGCGAGTGGTGGAAGGTGTTCGCCATCTGGGAGGGCGGTATCGCACTGTTCGGTGGCCTCACCGCGGGAGCCATTGCCTTCTATGTGACCGCGGGGCGCCTCGGTGTGAGCCGACGCGACTTCCTCGACTCCCTGGCGCCCGCTCTCCCCCTGGCCCAGGCGATCGGCCGCTGGGGCAACTACTTCAACCAGGAATTGTTCGGTACCCCGACCAACCTGCCCTGGGGGCTGGAGATCGCCCCCCAATACCGGCCCGAGGCGTACCCCAATGCCGCGACGTTCCATCCCACGTTCCTATACGAGTCCCTGTGGAATGTGACGCTGGCGGCCCTCATCTTCTGGCTCGATCGTCGTTACCCCTCGCTCCGGGGGAGGTTGATCGGTGTCTATTTCGCCGGCTACGGCCTGATGAGGTTCCTTCTCGAGCTGATCCGGACCGATACCACCTTCCGGTTCCTCGGTTTGAGCCGGAACGGTTGGGTCTCCATCGGCGTGGTGCTGGTCGGAGCCCTCGTCCTCTTCTGGCCCCGCAAGGACGAGGGCTCGTCGGCGCCAGAGGTCCCGTTCAACTCCCGGTCGGACCAGACGCTCTGACATTGGAAGGGGGTGCCTGTGGAGAGCGCTTCCGTTATCCGGCTGTGCTGACCATGTAGGGATCGGGCAGTGAGCTTCCTGTCTCGACCAGGGTCTTGAGACCCGAGACGATGAAGGGAAGACCACCGGTGAACTCCTCGTATGTGCGGCTTTCGGGGGCCATGTCGTAGGTCTCCACGGTCAGTGCGGTCATCCCATTGGTCTCTTCGAGGATCCACGCCTGACGCACCGGCCCCTCTTCCACCAAAAGGTCGTTCCATCTCGCCTGGAAGGTGATTTCCAACCGCTTGTCAGGGTCGAATGCCAACACCTCGCCATCAGCCGCCAATTCGCCGCTCTCATAGCGATAGGTCACCGGGCTCCCGATCTCCCAGGTCGAATCGACCCTGGTCCCATAGAAATACTGGACGGTCTTGTCACCGTCGACGATCGCCTCCCATACCCTGGCCGCGGGTGCGGAGATGAAGGTCTTGTATATGTGTGCGGGCTTGCTCATCGTCTCTCCTCTTTCCAGCCGGTCCTTGATGCCGCTCATGGCTCCGACCGTGGTCTCGGCGTACTTGCTGATCCACCGGTCGTGGATCAATCGGATGGGAACAGGGTTCAGGTAGTGGTACTTGGAGCGGCCTTCCCGCACCGTCGCCACCAGACCCGCCTCCTCGAGTATCCGAAGATGGTTCATCACCCCAAAGCGGGTCATCTGGGGGAGATGGCCGCTCATCTCGCCGACACTCTGCCCGTCTTTCTCGAAGAGACAGTCGAGCAGGAGACGGCGACTGGGGTCGTTTATCGCCCTGAACACCTCGTCCATGATGTGTTGTAATATATGTGAGTAAACACTCACATGTCAAGACCCAATATGCAGCAATGCTCACAGTCCTGGCCCCTCCGATTCAGGCTCGGCGTTTGGATATTGGGTGGGGCGGGGGATAGAAGGGGGGTCGCCCCCCTCGCAAGAAGAACCCCTCCGGTTCAGGCCAGGTTCAACTCCAGCGCTGGCCCGTCTCGGATCCATGGGTGGCCAGAACGGGCTTTGGGTCGTCCTCGTGGGCGGCCGGCAGGGCGAGCTCGAACACGGTCCACCCGCTGACCCGCTGGTAGGTGAGGTCACCATCCATCATCCGGGCCAGCTGTCTGGCAACCGCAAGGCCGATTCCCAACGCAGCCGGTTGGGACTCCATGGAGTGGGCACGGAAATAGGGGTCGAAGATCCTCCCCGCATCGTCCTCACTCACTCCGGAGCCGTTGTCGAGCACCTGGATGGCAATGCGGTCGAGCCCGGGGACCAGTCGCACCACGATCTCATGCCCGCCATAGCGGTAGGCGTTGGTTATCAGATTGCGCAGGATCTGCCTGACCCTCCCCGGATCCCCGACCGCCCTGGCCTCGTCTTCGGGGGTGTCCACCAGTCTGATCGAATCGCGATCGGCTCGACTGGTGGTCTCCAACACTTGCGCCGTCTGGGCTCGGGCGTTGACCGGGAGCTTCTGCACCACCAGGGTGTCCAGCTCGGTGCGTGCCGCAACCAACAGGTCGTCGACGATCGAGGCGAGATCGGCAGCCTCATTGGCAATGGTGGAGATCATCACACTGCGTTCTTCGTCGCTGACACCGGGAGCGTCGTCTCGCAACAGCTCGGCATAGCCGACCACACTGGTCAGTGGCGTCCGTAGCTCGTGGCCGACCGAGGCGAGGAACTTGTCCTTCGCCTGGGCCAGATCTTGGAGCTTCTCGTACTCCGCCTCGGCCGAGCGACGCTTGCGACGGCTGTTCAGGCCGATGGCCACGAACATGGTCGAGATCAACCCTCCGATGAGGAGCATCGTGGGTGTGCCGGCGCCGGGAACCATGTCCGTGCCCGGCATCGGTGTCAGCTTGATCTGCCATACCCTCCCGCCGAAAGTCAGCTTTCCGTCGTCGGGCGAGATGCTCGCCTGATCGGAGGCGGCCATGTCGGTGATGTCGTGGACCTCCCAGCTGAGGAGATCGCTGAAGCTCTCCGGTATGGCGTCGTCGACGAGGGCGGTCATGTCCATTGCGGCAGCTGCATGGCCGGTCAGGGCGTCGGTCTCGGCGTCGGTGATCGGCCAGTAGAGGACGAAGCCGTCGCTCTCGGTCTCCGAGACCTGTGACAGGAACGGAGTGGCAGCGAGATTGCGGGTGACACGGGAAATTTCCAGGGCGTGGGCGCGATCGGGGTCGGAATTCGAATCGAAGCCGGTCACCGAGCTGAGCGTCTCTTGAGGCTCGTACCACTGCATCGGATAGTGCACGCGTCGCTCGGCGACAGACACCTTCTGTCCGCTCCCGTCGAGCTCGAACATCGTGAAGCCGGGAATCGATTGCCTCATCAGCTGCTCGTAGCGATCGCGGTTCCACTCCATCACAACGGGCATGTACCCGATCGCCTGCACCCCGGGCGGCAGACCCAATTTCTTGATGAACCGCCTGAATTCGAGTTCGGTCACCTCGTTGGACGCCTGGAACAGTCCTGCCACCGAGGCCAATCTCAGCGTGGCAAGGGAAACGTCACGCTCGACGGAGTCGGTAACTACACGATGTCGGGTGGCAAGCGCCTCGTCGGCGTCTGTGACCTCGTTTCGCCACACTCCCCAGGCAAGGAGCACGCTGACCGTGACTCCGACAGCGATGACGGCCGGCACCAGGGCGCGGAATCGGGATCCAGATCGAGCCTTGATCGGCCCGGACACACCGGTGGCGTTGCTCCCTGAGGACACCAATAGGAATCGGTTGGTTTTGGCCGCGTCTTGAACCTCGCCTGGGGCCTGGCCTCAAACGTGCTTAGTCGAACGGAGAAGAGAAATGTCACAGCACGGTCCGGGTCAAGTGGGCTCCGACTCCCCCCGCCAAGAGACCGAGCGAAGCGTCCGGCTCCAGATCCTCTCCACCGAGCACTGGAGTCTGCTCGCCTCGAGGTCCCTGGCGTGGAATGAGGTCTTCAGCCGGACCACCATGTTCCTGGCCACCCATCGTCCGGGGCGCGGTGGCCCTGGCCCGGTCGCCCACCATGACCCTCACCTACTTCTCCGACGTCGCCCGCCACCCGTCTGGTGCAACGTCTCGGTCGGCGAGGCCTGAGTTGAGGAGGTGATTCGGTCTCGTCCGTAGCCCCACCCAACCCACGGACGAAACCGAAGCCTGCTACCGAGCGTACTGATCGGTGGCGGTGCTCCAATGTACCGGCAACTTGCGCAAATCGTCGGCGATCTCGGCGGACCATCTGGCGACGTGATCTGCATCGCGCCAGTCACCGGAATGGTTCTTGGCCATGGCGCTGGCCGGGAAGCCCTTGGCATCTTGGGGGAGACGCCCACCAAAGGTCATATAGCCCTTGGCATGCACCAGGTCCATCAGCTTTTGAATCTGGGGCACGGGTGGGATCGTCTGACTCTCGGCCGACTCGTCGAGCGGGCCGCTGGCGAAGAACCACACCGCCGGGTGCACCAGGTCGTTTCGGAATCGCTTCACCAGGCTCCGTGTGTCCTTGTGCCACCTGCCGGCATAGAGGGCGCCGCCGATGATCACGGCCTCGTAAGGCCTCATATCCTTGATCGCCCGAGCCGGCATCACGTCCACGTCGAACGCTGCGGTCTCCAGGTTCGACCCGATCATCTCGGCGAGACCGGCGGTCCCGCCCATCTTGGACCCATATGCGACCAAGACTCTCATGAGTGTCTCCTTTGTTGGAATTCGAGTGCAGTGTCGGTCTCTTCGGCGGTGCGCGACCAGAGGAAAACGGCTCTAATCGCCTGGGCCTGATCGTGGCGGCTGCGACAATCCGGGCATGTCCCTCACCCACCAGACGCTGCTGGCTCATTGCTTGGCCTATCCCGGGGCCTGGAAGGACCGGCCCTGGGGCGAAGAGGTGGTCACAAAGGTCGACGAGAAGATCTTCGCCTTCGTCCACGACGGCGCTGTCGGGGTGAAATGCGGTGAGAGCCGGGACGAGGCCGACCACTGGCTCCTTCGCTACCCCGACGATGTCGAGGTGATGGCCTACATCGGCCGCCACGGTTGGAACGTGATCCGGTTTGGCAGCGCAGTGCCCGACAGCGAAGTTTTCGAGGCCGTCGAGGACTCGTATCTGGCAGTTGTCAGCAAGCTCCCCAAGAAGCGACGCCCCGAAGGCTGGGATCGGTTAGAGCCCGGCTAGGGCAAGGTCACGTTGAAGGTGTCGATCACCGAGCCCTTGGAGTCGATTGCGTTCACGATCAGCGAGTTTGCCGTCTGCTGGATGTCCAGGAAATGGTGGGTCGCCTGGCCGGCTAGCCGGGTTGGGTGACCGTTCGGGCAGCTCTCGAGGCTGTAGAGACCCCGCCCACCGCCACCGGTGACCACGTAGGTGACACCGTTGTCCGCGAACCGCTGGTAGTTGTGGTCGTGGCCATTGAGCACGAGCACCACGTCCTTGTCGAATTTGGGTAGCCAGGTATCGATCACCTCGGAGGTGTCGCCGTGGTTGGCACACGAGTAGACCGGGTGATGGAACGCCAGGATGGTGGGCCGGTTCGAAGCGGCCAACTGGCTCTGGAGAAAGCTCAGTTGGGTCGGTGAGGTGACCTGATTGGAGTCGAGGATGATGACGTCCACCTTTCCCCATTGGATCTTGGTCCACATCGGCGGGTTCCCGAACACGCCGTTGACCACCGAGATCCTCCCGGCGTCTTCCTCGTCGTGGTTGCCCCATGTGATCCAGAAATCGAGGCCGACCCCGGACATCCACGAGAACGGGGCCATCGTCGACCCGGTGCTGTTGGAATAGATGTTGTCGCCGGTGGTCAAAATCGCAGCCACCGGGTGGTCGAGGACCGCCTGATGCATCTGGTCGGCGACGTCCGCCTCGTTGGAATCGCCCGAGCCCCAGTCACCGATGACGAGAAGGTCATCGGCGGTGGCGGCCGGGGGCGGGTAGATGGGGGCGAGACCGAGGGCACGTGCCAGGAATGCCGCCATCTCACCGCGGGTGACGTAGTCGTTGGGGCAGAAGTGGGTGTTGGCCGGTGGGTTGCAGCCCTCGGTGACTCCGGCCGTGCCCAGTTTGTCGATGGCGTTCTCGTAGATGCTGCCGTTGTCGTCGGTGAAGAGATCGCCCCCACCATTGTCGGTGTATCCCTTGGCCCGGACCAGGAAGGCGGCCATCTCGCCACGGGTCACATTTCGCTCCCCGCAATAGTGAGTGTTGGCCGGTGGGTTGCAGCCCAGGGTCACACCGGCGGTGCGAAGCCGATCGGCGGCGTTCTCGTAGAAGAGCCCGTTGTCGTCGGTGAAGAGATTTCCGCCACCGTTGTCGGTGTAGCCCATCGCCCGGACCAGGAAGACGGCCATCTCCCCGCGGGTCACGTCTTGGGACGTACAGTAGTGGTCGTTGGCCGGCGGGTTGCAGCCTTCGGTGATCCCGGCGGCGGCGATCGCCTCGATGGCCCCTTCGAAGATGTTGCCGTTGTCGTCATTGAAGGTGCCGCCCGGGGGGAGAGTGGCAGAGGCCAATCCGGAGCCGACCAGGGAGAAGGTCACGACCAAAGCCACCATCGAAACACTGCTGCGGGCTCTCATCTGGTTCCTCCTCACCAACCTGTAAACGTGAGCCTATCGGTACCCTCGGTTTGGGACACCTAAACCGGGGGTAGGTTTGCCCGAACCGAATGGAGCCACCTGGAGGTTCGTATGGGCTTTGACCGAGGAATCCTCCCACCCGACCGAGATCGGGAGGACACCCGATCGTGGAAGGGTGTGGTTGCGGCCGTGATCATCGTCCTCGGCCTCCTGCTCGCCTTCTATCTCTCGTTCCGCATCGGCGTCGACGCCAACTAGTCATTCCACCCGGCCCGTCGATGACGGACCGAGAAAACTGGATTGCTTCGGCCGGACCCGGTGTAGTTTCTATTCATGGAAGCGACGGGGACTCATTCCTTAGAAGGCCGGTCGGCGCCTTCGACGCCATTCAGGGCGACCTCGAGTCGATCTTCGAGGTGCGGTGAATGGGAGACGTAGAAGGTTCTGAGGAGAATCTGTCGGTCGACTCGGCGAGAACCGATCTGAGCCCTGGTGCTCAAGAGGTCCTCGCAGCGCTGCCTCAGGTGATCATCCAGGTCGACGACGAGCTTCGCATTGCATCTTTAAACCGGCCGAGATCGCCGCTGTTCCCCGACGGGGCGAAGCCCGGAGCCCGCCTCGATGAGGTCTTCGACGCCGATGCGGTAGAGGTGATCAGAGCACTGATTCAGAACTCAGAGCTGACCGGTGGGGCCATCGCCGAACATCACTCGGGCACCGACATGTATCGGGTGACCGCCAAACGTCTCTCGTCAGTCCCCAACACGCTGGTGGTGTTTCAGAACATCACCGGTATCTCGGAGGCGGGGAGGACCCTGGTCGACCTCATCCAATACCGAAGCAACTTCCTCGCCTCGATCAGCCAAGAGCTGAAGACACCCCTCACCGCGGTCATCGGATACGCCAACCTCCTCTCGGATCCGGAGGCAGGTCTGGAGGATCCGGCCCGAGAGGCGATGGTCCGTGACATGACCGACCAAGCATGGGACCTGGCCGGCATCGTCGAGGATCTTCTCACCGTGGCCCGGGTCGAGTTGGGCGAGTTGAGTGTCGCCAGTGTCCCGGTCAGCATCAGCGCCAACGTGGCTCAGGTGTGCGAGTCTATGGGTGCCCGCGGCACTGCCATAACCGTTACCGGCGACCGAAGCGTCACCGGCTTGGGTGATCCGGCCAGGTTCCGTCAGATCGTTCGCAACCTGTTGAGCAATGCCCTCACTCATGGCGCCGGGCCGGTGAGGGTCAACGTCGGCGCCTCTGACTCCATGGCCACGGTCCAGGTGATCGACTACGGCGCCGGTCTGCCCGAAGATCTGGCCGAGTCGGCCTTCGACCAGTACACAACCGGGCCCACCGACGGTGCCCCGGCCCGCGTAGGTGTCGGACTGTGGATCTGCCGGGAGCTCACCAGCCTCATGGGTGGTCGTCTCGAGTATCGACGTGACAACGGCCAGACCGTCTTCGAGGCGATGATCCCGGCTCGTTGAGCGAAGTGTGCTCAGGGGGCCCAGACCGGTGGGGGCCAGCTGCGCACGTCATCTGCAATAAGAAAAGGCCCCGACCCGCCGATCTCGAAGACCCCGAGTCTTCCCGTTGAGTCGGTGATGGCGACGAGATCTCGGCTGGGATCGTGGGCGGCCGCCTCGATCCAGTAATTCTCGGGAGCGGCGAGGCGAATCAGGACACTGCCATCCTGATCGAGGAGGGAGAGGGCCCTATGTTCTGATTGATCGATGAACAGACCATCCATGGGGTCGTTGTCGGGTTGATAGGGCTCGTTGTCGTCGAGAAATCGAGTTTCGATCACTTCACCTGAGCTTGGGTCGAGGACCTTGGTGAAGGGCTGATTCAGGTACGTGGTCATCGCCACCCCTTCCGATGTCCACGACAGACCTCCGATCGAGTTGTCTTCTGTCTCGCATCGCAACTCGGTGACTGTCCCCGTACCGAGATCGGCCACCTGGAGGCAATTGCTCCCGTCGGCGAATGCGATGGACCCGGTCAACCTCCCCGCCGGCAGGTCGGCGAACTCGGGAAGGGGGATCAACGCAAGCGCTATGGTCAAGACGACCGCGGCAACCACCGCAACCGAGGCGGCAAGTGCGACGATCAGCCTCCTTCGGTTCATGGTTGGGTCTCAGCTCTGAGCCGGAGGGTCACGACCACCACCCCCAACAAGACCAGCCCGGTAATGAGCAATGCCACCGGCACTCCCAAACTGTTCCCGAATGACTCGAAGATGGTCATGGGTATGTAGATGAAGAGCCCGACCACCCCGAGACCCAGGAGCACGGTCTTATCGAGGCGAACAGAGAGGGCCATCAAGGACAATCCCGCCAGCAAGCCCAGCAGCGGCCACGGCATGTGACCCCCTTCGGGGAAGGCGACCAGGAGCACACCGATCGAGCCCAGGGCATAGCTGGTGCGGACCGGTTTGAGGATCCCGCCCCAGGTGAGGAGGAGCCATACCACCCCGAGCCCGGCAAAAGAGAGCCCGAAGGCCCAATCGGGAGCGGTCTCGAACAAGTTGATCACACCGATCACGGTGGTGGCGGCGGTTATCGCCATCGCCACGATCTGCAGGGCGGAGGAGCGAGCAAGCCAGAGACCGATCGCGGCCAGGAGAGATAGCAGGGACGCGTAGAAGAAGACCTGGTCCTGGTCGACGTCGATCAGCCGGTCGAAGGCGACGGTTGCGGTCAGGGCCACACCGGCCACGGTCAACAGCCAGGAGAACATCTGAGCTCGATTGACAGCCGGCTCGTCACTCCGCCCCAACAGCATCCCCACCACGAAGAGCACACCTGTGGCGATGGCACCGAGGGCGAACTGGCCCCACGGCTCGAGTCGGTCCCAGAACTCGGAGGCCAGGATCCCGAGCGCCACCAGGACCAGGGAAGTGCCGAGATACGCAACAGCCTCCATGCCTCGCCCCACCTGGCCCTTGGGGCGACTATCCGCCTCAAAGGCCGTGATCGCCTCGGCCTGGTCGCCCTCGATCAGCCCGGCGGTCACCCAACGCTGCAGGTCGTCCTTTGAAACCATCTGCGATCTGTCCTCCACGTTGACGACTACGACCGTCATTCGACTGAATGCGTGCGTCCAGTGTTACCCCGATTTTCCGCCGAGTGCGGGATCGATGGCTAGGGGCCAAGGTCATTTGTCTGCGAGTGGCGAGACGACATGTTCGAGACCTGCCACAACGGCGCTCATGACGCTAGCCACGGGGTCTTGTCGTGGAGAAGATCTGTCGATGCAGCAGGGTCAGGTCCGGATCTGCTCGGGACGACGATCCTCGGAACGCATCGCCTCGACGGCGCCACCGGCGAACACTGCGATCCCGACCAGGATCCCCAAAATCCAGAGCAGGCCGACCTCACCGGCACCGGTGTCGGCTTGCAGCCACCAGAACAGCAGGCCGCCACAGACCGCGGTCATGGCGATCCCTCCGAACATCGTCAACGCATAACGGGACATTTTCCCACTCTTTCTCGCGTGGTTTCAATTGCCCGGGGAAGACGGAACTGGAGGCCGGATGGTTACGGACGCTCCTCGGATTCGCCCCGACCGGTCCCGGTCAGCATGTCCCAGGCGTTCTGAGTGCCGACCACGATGTGCAAGAAGCTGACCCCGGCCACAAGCCACAGCGCCGCCCGCCAGCCGAGGAGCAGCCCGACCGCTGCCACCACCAACGTCACCATGGCCAGCCAGGGCAGGACGAACCGAAAGGCCAACCCCATCGTCGATGGGTGCATGGTCCGGGCGTTTGAGTAGGCGGCGGCCGAGGAGACCACACCGAGCAGACCGATCAGACCGAGGAGGGCTGCCTGAGTGTTGGGCCTCCCCTCCGGGATCAGAATGGTGAGGGCGATGAGCAGCGGATAGAAGAGACTCGTCCCGGATTGGATGGCCAGACCCCGGACCGCATCGTCGCGATTCCGCTCCAGATGGAACGACAACCCGATGAAGACCAGACCCAACAACACCGATGCGGCCGCGGCCACGGCGATGTAGAAGTCGGTCCACGCTGCCATCTGCTCGACGACATCCATATATTCGAGGGTAGGTGGGGAGGGTGTGTCGCGCCGATGGTGCTCAACGGGGATCCCGGTCGGAATGATGGCGCCTTAACCATCGAAGATGGTCGTGTCTACCGGTTCACCTGAATGCGGTCGTCGATTTCGCAGTCGTTTGGCCGCGCACTCGACAATCAAGCGGATCAGTTGCTAGGTTCGGAATCGCTGGTCCATCGGGGCAGGCAATGGGGGCGGACGGTGCAGTGGCTTCTGGCTCCGGGGGAATCGAGCTCAAAACATACCGGCGATGGTGATGTGCTCCGGTCCCGGTCGCCAGGGACGGTCCATCGCGGAACAGGTTCCGCTCGACGCGAAGGCTTGACTTGCATCATCCCTGCCTATAACGAGGCTGCCACGATCGAGGAAACCGTGAGGTCGGTTTTGGGTCAGACCGAGCCTCCTGAAGTGGTGATGGTCGTCGACGATGGTTCGATCGACCGGACTGGGGAGCTTGCTTCTCGAGCCGGTGCGATTGTTTTGCGACGCGAGATTGGATCAGGATCCAAGGCGGGGGCGCAGACATTTGCCCTGCCGCACGTGACAACGCCGTTGACAATGGTGCTCGATGCCGACTCCGTCCTTACGGATCATGCCGTTGAGGATGTGAGGACGTGTCTCATTGAGGCGCGGGACGTTGCCGCGGCTTGCAGCTATGTCGTGCCGAGGCAACAACGGTCAATTTGGGAGCGCGGACGATATGTCGAGTACTTGTATGCATTTGGCCACGGCAAGCAGATCCAGGATATCTATGGATTTCCGCTGATTTCGTCGGGATGCTTCTCCATGTACAGGACGATTTGGCTCCGGCGTGTGGGAGGCTGGTCTACCCGCACTTTGGCTGAGGACATGGACCTCACGTGGACGATCTATCGGTTAGGAGGGAAGGTTCGATTCGTCCCGACCGCCGTGTGTGAGCCTCTTGAACCAGCGACGCTCCGGTTGATGGCTACTCAGCTGAAGAGATGGTCGCACGGGTTTATCCAGAACGTGCGTCTCCATCGTCATGGTTTGGCCCAGAGCCCGATGCTGCGGGCCATTCTTGGTGTGGCACTCTGGGATGCCATTGTCTCGTCGCTCTTTTATCTCCTCGTTATTCCGATCCTGGCGGTCCTTTTCGGGCCCTGGGCCCTGCTTGGCTTGGTGATAGACCTTCCGGCCGTGGCTGTCCCCGTTCTGAACGAGGGCCGCAGGCGCCGCGAATTCTGGAAGGCACTCCTCAGTCTTCCGTCCTTCTTTCTTCTTCGACTTGTCAACGCATATCAGATGCTCCGGGCGGTTGTGATGGAAATTTGCTTTGGTCAAAAATTCGCTGTGTATGAGAAAGGCCACTGAATGGGACCTGGACTTCCGGGTATAGGCGTTACGAGCATCTTCTACGTGTTGATTGGGATAGTGGCCCCGTTTCGAGAGGTTGTTCTGACGGTGAGAGGCAGGAGTTCCATCGCGAGATGGCGGCTCGTCGGGAGACAGTTTTCAATCGCTTTGAGCACAGCTCTTGCTGTGACGCTCTTCTATCTGACCATCGAATTCGCTATTGACAACCACTGGTTTGCCGACAAGCGGACGAGGCTTCCGGGAGTGCTTCCAGCCTGGACCTATGGTTTGATCGCACTGTTTGGCCTGTTGGTGACACTGGCAATCTATGCACGTTGTTGTCGTCGACTGACGGTGAGTCCTCAACAGATTGCCAGAGCCCACTGCTACAGCGTTTCTGACCGGCTTGGCGTGGTCGCGGAAGTTTCAGAAGTCGTCATTTTCGAACCCAGGGGTAGGCACCTAGTGCGATCTCAAAGGCTCCCAATGCGTCCTCTCCGATCGGTTCGTCAAGCGGATCTGGCAGGTCATCTCGGTGATGGTTCCGCGCATGGTCGGCATGTGAGAGGCGGCCGTCACGACAGGACTCTGCATCAAGGAACAGTCGACATGGGGGGATGATCGGCACTGCGCAGGGCGCTGCTATGCAGCTCCGTCCGCGTGGTGGCGGTAAGGCAGGTTCGATGTCACCCGAGACCAGCATCTCTAGGCCGCGTGCGTTCTCCACCACTGCCCGCAGCATCACGACTCGGGGGTTGCCGAGAATGGTGGGTGTGGTGACGTCGGTGGTCGTGGTCGTGGAACTCGTATTTCGGATCGGGCGGCGCCGCACACGTTGAGCACGCTCAAGGCAAGGCACCCTCGATGGGCGGGCCCT
>CAVSQY010000014.1:0-151254 GCA_963730285.1 uncultured Actinomycetes bacterium
CCTCGTTAGGGTTCGTCGGTCATGCAGCTTCCCGATGGTGTCGTCACTTTTCTCTTCACCGACGTGGAAGGCAGCACCAGGCTTTGGGAGGACGCACCCGACACGATGATGGAGGCCCTCCTCCAGCACGATGAGGCCATAGACCAGGCGGTGGCGGCTCATCGGGGTGTGTCGGTCAAGCCCCGGGGTGAGGGGGACAGCAGGTTCATCGTCTTCTCCGGTGCCGCCGACGGTGTGGCCGCAGCGGCCGAGATGCAGCGACTGCTCGCCGATGTCGATTGGGTAACGCCCCGCCCGTTGAATGTCCGGATGGCGCTCCACACTGGGACCGCCGACCTGCAATTGGGTGACTACTACGGCCCTGCGGTGAACCGGGCTGCCCGGTTGCGTGCGATAGCCCACGGGGGACAGACCATCATCTCCGCCTCCACCTGGGAGCTGATCAGGGAGGCGATGCCACCGGGAGTTACGGCCCGGGATCTCGGTGCCCACATGTTGAAAGACCTGACCCGTCCCGAGCACGTCTATCAACTCGACATCGAAGGGCTGGAGAACGAGTTCCCCGAGCTGGCCTCGCTGGGCGCCACACCCAACAACCTCCCCGTCCAGCTCACCGCTCTGGTCGGTCGGCAGGCCGAGCTCGACGAAGCACGACGAATCCTCGGAGAGACCCGTCTCCTGACCGTCCTGGCCCCGGGTGGCACCGGCAAGACCCGTCTCGCCATCCAGGTGGCCGCCGAGCTGGCATCCGATTTCCCCCAAGGCGTCTACTTCGTCGACCTGGCCCCGATCAGCTCGCCCGACGAGATCATCCAGACAGTTGCCGAGTCATTGGGCATCGCCCTCCCCACAGACGCCGACCTCCTCACCCAGTTGCTGGCATATCTCGGAAGGAAGCGGAGACTGCTGGTCTTCGACAATTTCGAGCATGTCGTGGCCGGTGCCGGGATCGTCACCGAGATCCTCAAAGGCGCTCCCGAGGTCAAGGTCATCGCCACTTCCCGCTCCAAGCTCAACGTGGCCGGCGAGACCCTGATGACCCTCCCCGGTCTCGAGATCGAATGGGAGGAAACCGAGGAAGCCATACAGACGAGCGGAGTGCAGCTCTTCGTGGAGGCAGCGTGCCGGGCGGATGCCTCCTTCGCTCTCGCCGCCGCCGACATCGAGCCGCTGGGTCGAATCCTCCGCATGGTCGATGGCCTGCCGCTTGGGATCGAGCTGGCAGCAGCCTGGGTCGATGTGCTGCCATTGGGGGACATCGCCGACGAGATCGCCAAGAGCCTCGATTTCCTCGAAAGCGAGCAGGGTGGCCTCCCCGACCGTCACCGCAGCATGAGGGCCGTGTTCGACTATTCGTGGTCGATGCTGGGTGAAGACGAGCGGCGAACGTTCAAGGCCCTGTCGGTGTTTCGCGACGGGTTCACCCGTGAGGCGGCCGAGTCGGTGGCGGGCGCTTCGATTCGAAACCTCGCCGGGTTGGTCAGCAAATCCCTCCTGGTCTTCGACCGTGACACCGGTCGATATGCCATCCACGAGTTGTTGCGTCAGTACGCAGAATCCGCCCTGCAGGAGGACGTTGCCGACTGGGACAAGGCGAAGGGCGCCCATGCCGCCTACTTCGGCGACCTCGCCGCACAAGCCGAATACCTGATGGGGTCGAGTGATCAGAAGCAGACGCTGGCGATCGTCGAGGGCGATCTGGACAACATGCGGGCGGCCTGGCGGCATGCACTGGCGCGTGGCGACGGGGCGCTGGCCCGCAAGTTCATCTTCGCCATGTGGTTCCTCCACGACATCCGCGGCTGGCACCAGGCTGCGGTGAGCCTCTTCGAAGAAGCCCTCGACGCACTCGATCCGGCCAGCACCGACCAGGCAGTCCAGATCGCCAGGGCGGCGTCGAGTGGGGTCCAGGCTTGGTTCGTCACGCTTCTGGGTCGGCCCGGAGAAGGGATGGCCCAGGCCGCCGAGGCCGTCTCGATCCTGTCGGGCCTTCCCGATCTCATGGCCTATGTGATGGCGGTCCAATACCAGTGCGTCGGGCTGATGTATCTCGGCAAGACCGAAGAGCTCCACGAAGTCAGCTCCGCGGCGGTGCGTCGAGCCACAGAGGAAGGTGACGAGTGGCTTGCCGCGGAGAACAAGACCTATCTGGCCGGCTCCGAGATCTACATGGGGCACGTCGACGAGGCGAAGAGGATCATCGCCGAAGGCGAGGCCGTCCTCCGCGCCCGCGGCGAGTACCGGAAGCTGTCGATGAACCTGGTGACCAAGGCTGTTATCGCCAATCGGGAGAAACGCCCCCGTGAGGCGATCGAGATCCTCAAAGACGTGGTCAACAACTCGAAGGAGATCGGGTTTCGCCGGATGACACAGATGGGATTGCGACAACTCGGGGACGCCTATTTCGCCATAGACGAGATGGCAGCAGCGGAGGCCGCCGACCTCGAGAGCCTGGCCATGTCCGAGGAGATGGGCATGGTGATGGAGATGGGGGGGATGGTGGCGACGATCGCCAATATCCGCGCCCGCATGGGGAAGATCGAGGAGGCCGTGGAGATTCTCGCCAGCGTCCTCACCGATCCATGGAGTCAGCGGGCGATGATCTACTCCGAGCTCTACGCCGGAGATTCCATCGAGGAGATGGCGAGGGGGTTCCTCACCGAGCTGTCAGGCCAACTCGACGAGTCCACGTTCGAGGCGGCCCGGGCTCGTGGTGCAGCCCGGAGCCTGGAGGTCACCGTGAAGGAGTTGCTGACCGGGGCCGGCTGAGCGCCGCCGGCAAACTTCGACCTCAATCCGTCGGAACGAAAAGCAGGCAGTCGCCGGACGGCTTGCACCACTCCCCACCCGACTCGGGTCCCAACGGGGCCAGAATCGGGATGTCGCCACGGCTCACGATGATGAGACGGGTGTCTCCGGGTGTCGTCGGGCACGCCGCATGCACCAGCACCGGCTCCCCGATATCGAGACCGATGGCGTCGGGCACGTCCCAGACCGCTGTCTCGCTGAGCCCGCAGGCGTTGGTGGTGGTCTCCGAATCACGGCTCATGTCGACCACCTGGCCGGAGTCGAGGGTGAACGCGATGGAGGTCGCCGAGATTTCGATCGTCGCGATCGGATTCTGGTTCGAGCGCGGGGTCGTTGGCGTCCTCATAGCCGCCGATCGGGTCCACACCGGAGGTCAACAGGAGGCACATCTCGGTGGCAGTGCAGGAGACGCCGGGACCCCGATCCTGGTCGTTGCGAGCCTTGATCGTGATCACCGGGCTGTTCTCGAAGCTGCCGGGCCACATCACCGGGTCGGTGATGGTGAGACCACCGATGACTAGAGGCGTCGATCCGAGGACGAGGACCTCTTTCTGCCCCTTGAAGGGCCCGGACCCTTCGGCGTCCGTCACACGGAGCCGTTCGGTGATCGATCTGGTCGTCACTTCGCTGCCGTCGGCGGCGACGGTGACCACGGAGCCGGAGACGGTGACCGTGATGTCATCCACTCCCGAGCTGCGGAGCAGCGCAAACCCGCCGGGGATGTCCTTGGCTGCCTCGGTGGCGAACTGGGCCGTGGTGGGGACGATTGCCCGGTAGGTGGCATCACTCACGCTGCCCACCAGCGGGCCCGAGCAAGCGGCTCCGAGCACGGCAACAACGGCCACCACTACAGACGACTTCAAACGCATGGATGCCTTCGGGTTGTGACTCCATCATCCACCTGTCAGGCAACCAGTGAAAGAGGATTTGGTCCCTTGATGGCCGGCGTAGGGGGATTTCACCGCGGTCGCGGTGCGGCGTGCATCGGAACCGTATTTGAGTAGGCCCTGGTTCCGTCAAAGAGCCGCTATCCGACCCAACCGTTGGAGTTGGCCATGGCCGCGGCCTCCAGCCGGCTGGTCGCATTCATCTTGGCCGGGATCGCCGAGACATGATGACCGGCCGTCTTCCCCGATATGTACAGCTCGTCGGCGATGGCGGCATTGGAGAGCCCTTGCCTCATCAACTCCAGGACCTCGGCCTGAGGTGAGCCGGGCGGGGTTCTCCCGGGTCGAGTCCTTCTCGCCACGGGGGATGCCCTTGGCCCCACGGCGTTGTAGCTCCCGTCGCAGACCCCGGGCGGTCCCATCGGCACCCAGTTCGGACAAGGTGCCGAACAGGGTGGTCCGGTCGGTGGACGGAACCACATAACGGGTCATTGCCGCCTCCCGACCCCTACCAACCCCACCAGGGTTCGGGTAGTTCCATCTCGGCGACGTTGGTGCGATAGATCTCGAGTAGGGCTCTGAACTCCGTCTGGACAACGCAATCGGTGATCCAGTCGTTGCGGTCGGGTTGGGTGCCACAGCCGTCGGTCCTGGCAAGGATCGAGTCGATCACGCCCAGGGCCAGCTGGCGTCGTCCCAATCGCACAGCGCCCTCTGCGGTGTAGAGACGCAGTTGGATACGCAGCTTGGTGATCCACGAGCCCCGGAAGGCGCCGTTGGAGACTCCCCGGATGTATTGGTCGAGCCACGAGACGTCCAGGCCGTCGACCAGACCGTCACCGTCGCTGTCCGGGTTGGCCGGGTCGGTCCCGATCAGGGCCTCCTCGTCGTCGGTGAGACCATCACCGTCAGTGTCGGAGGTGACCTCGATCTCCCTAGCCAGTGTCCTCAATTGACCTGACGGGCCCTGACCGATCACCACGATCTGATGGAGCCCATCTTCGATGGTGTCGGGGAGGGTGAACGTCCCCGTAAAGGTGCCGTCGGAGGCGACCAGAGCGGAGCCGAGGAGCACCGGGTCACTGAACACGACGGGGCCTACTTCCGACCCGGGGAGGAATCCTTCGCCGCTGATGACGATGTCGTCACCGGGACCGGCCACCGCCGGGTCCACCCCCGGTTCACCGTCGGGCACTGCGGGCAACCCTGCCACGTAGATGGTGAACGTCTCCGAGGTGGAGATCGAGGGATCGTTGTCCTGGAACACGGTCAGGGTGATGTGATACAACCCGGGCGCCTGTTCGGCGGTGGGAGTGAGGTAGTAGACCCCGTTGGTGATGGCGTTGGGGGGCCCACCCTCCCAACGGTGGCTGAGGCTGTCGCCCTCGGGGTCGGTGATCACCGGGGTCACCAGAATCTCCTGGCCCACCACCGCGAATACATCGGGGATGGGCTCAATGATCGGGGGCTGATTGGTCGGGTTGACGGTGACGGTGAACGTCTCCGTGGCGACGTTGGCGGGGTCGTCATCCTGGGTGACGGTCAAAGTCACCTCGAAGGTCTTCCCGGCGTCTTCGATCGGCGGTGTGTAGCTGAAGATGCCGTTGATGACCGCGGTGGGTGGCGTCCCGGACCATTCGTGGCTGAACGGGTCGCCCTCGGGGTCGTTGATGACCGGCTCTATCACCACGGGCTCACCCACGTCGAGGATCACATCGTCGATCGGCTCGATCACCGGGGGGAGATTGGGGACCGGCTGATTGCCAAAGTCGACATCGCTGACCGTCACACCGGCATGGACGGCCACTCGATGTTCTCCGTCGTCGGCGACTGTGGGGAAAGTCTGGAGATAGCCGTCGGGCACCACTTCGCGGACCACCCACACACCGGGCAACAGATCGGTGAACTGATAGGCACCGTGGGCATCGGTGGTTACCGAAGGCTCGCCGGGATCGACGCTTCCGTCATCGTTGAGGTCCAGATAGACGGTCACACCGGAGAGGGTCGACTCGGAAGGATCCCTGACCGCATCACCGTCGAGGTCCTCCCACTTCACCCCTTCGATGGTGCCCAGGGGCTCCGGGGAGACAAGCACGCCGTCGGATACGCTGACGGTCTCGCTGATCCCGATTTGGAGCGCCGGGCTCAACACGGGCGAGTCGGAGACCGCGATGTCCTCGACGATCCCGATTGAGACCGGTGGCCGGACGGCGACTGTGTCACCGACGCCGATGTCTTCGGTGAGCTGGATCAGGGCGGCGCCAGGAAGAGTCAGCTCGTCGGTCACCACGATCGACTCACCCACGTTGATGTCGACCGAGGTCTCCTGGCCGATCGTGATCGTGAACGTCTCGGTTGCCCCGGGGATGGAAGGATCAAAGGCGTCGGTGACCCGCACGGTGAAGGTGTGGTCACCGAGCTCATTCGGGGTGGGCCACAGGAACCGGTAGTCATCCGTCCCGGTAATGGCGTTGAAGAAGACCTCGGGCGGAGGAGGATTGGTCAGGTCCGGCGGTTCATCCTCGAACAGCTCGTAGACGGGCAGTTGGGCGCCACTCGATGTCACTGTGATATCGACCAGGGCGCCCGGGGCGACCGTCTGGTCGGGGATCGAGTCGATCTGGATGACAGGCCCCACCTCGTAGTCGCCCTGCCGATCCCAGATCACAGCGTCTCCCATGGGCTCGGCACCGGAGACCCCGACGATGATCCCGTCCTCGTTGAGCCCGTATGCGATCGAGTAGTTGATCCCCTCCCCAAGATGGCCGAGGTCCTCGGGTGCGCTGGTCGGATTTGGCCAGACCACGGCGGTGCCCTCGGTGGAATCCGTCCCGCTGAATCCAACGATCATTCCGGAGTCGTTGATGGCGAGCGCGTCGCTGCGGGCGTCTCCGCTGAGCAGGCCAAGATCCGTCTTGGATGCATCGGGAGCCGACCAATAGGCGGCCCGCACATCTGCTCCCGAGATCGAGATGCCCACCAACTCGCCGTTGCGGTTCACGTCGTTGCCGATGACCGAGGTGGTCGGGTTCGAGTCCCCTGTGTCGAGCACGGTCCATCCAGCTATGTCGGACCAAGCCAGTCCGAAGCCGACGGCGATGTGCTGGCTGATCCCGTCGACGGTCGCCTGCTCGATGTCCTGAGCGTCGAAGTAGAGAATGGGGCCGGGGTGTCCGGTGAGCGTGGTCACGTCATAGCTGCCGCTCCCGTCGGGTGTTGCCAGGAAGCCACATGGATTCACCTGGTCGTATCCGCAGGTCAGGGCCTCGGCCTGGTATGTGCCCACGATCCATCCGTCGTCGGAGATGCCTCTGGCTTCGAAGATATTCGGGTCGACCACGATTCCTGTCGGATCCGGTATCTCCGTCGCTCCGTTGGCCGCTGACCAGACGAAGGCGTGGCGCACACCGCCGAGCAAGTAGCTGCCCACCACCTCGAGACTCGCGTTCATGTCCTTGATCGCGATGTTGGCCCCGGCAGGCAGGTCGTTGGCGATTCGAATCAGGGGACCAGAGCCTGGCCAGAGGCCTCCTGGCTTCACGCCGTGCTGAAGTGCGATGGCATCACCGACCATGGCAACCGCCGCCGTATCGGCTCCGACGGGCACCGTGACGATCCGCACTCCCGAGGTCGAAACCGTGTCGACGGCCCCGGCCGTGGTGGCAATCAGCGTGGCCAGCAGGAAGACACCTGCCACGACCAGGCCCAGTCGTGGCCTCGAAAACTCAACCGAGGATCGAGCCATCATTCGCCCTCCGGGTCGGTGATCACGATTCTGACCTGGTCGGTGATGGCGACGGAGCCGACCTCATCGTCGGTGGCAGGTGGTGTGCCGGTTGTCGTCGTTTGCGCTGCCCTGCTCGTCGCGGTGGCGGCGACCGTCGTCGTGGTGGCGGGGTCGGGCCTGCTTGCGCCACCACCACAGGCGGATGACAGAAGCAGCACCATGGCGATGGCGACAGTTTTCAACGACTTCTCCTCAGGACCTGCCTTTCATCCGGACGTGAACGAGATGACGACCTCGACCTGGATGCTCTGTCCTGCGCTGACGGTCTCCGGAGCCGTCAGGTCCTTTTCTGTCAAAGATGACCCGGAGTCGTCGAAGAGCGGGTCGTATTCGGCGGGACAGTCGGCGGGCGTCACGTTGTTGCCGCAGGTAGCGATCTTGGTGTCCACACTGGCGATTACACCGTCGTTCTCCGCGGTGCCAGAGGCCGTGACCGTCAGTGACCCGTCCAGGTTGTTGACTGCCGAGGCGGTGAGGACACACGTGCCAAAGCTCGGCTCGTAGGTCTGACAGGGCCCGTTGGTGTCGGAGCCGTACAACCGCACCAGCCACATTCCCGGTGTCGCCTGGCCGACGAGGAAACCGGCGAGATTACTTCCACCGTTTGGTCCGAGGGCATTGCTGAACTCCGTGTGCTGGTCCAGGCTCCCATCCGGGTTGTACATGTCGATGGTCCAGTCGCCGTGGACCACGATCCCCTCACTTGGGGCGCTCGCCTCGGGTTGAGCCCCCCCGCAACTCGCCACCACCAGTGCAATCACGGCCAGCAGGCCCAGTGATCTAAGTCTCATCGAGTTCCTCCATCGCAATCGTCCAGGTAGAGGCGAGTCGCGCCACCCATTTGTGAACATACGGCCACTCTCCGTAGCCGCCACTACTCATTGAGCCGACCCCGGCTACTCATTCCCGACTGCACGATCCGGTGGTGTTGACCTAGGTTTCCTGGCGTGAGATGGCCTTTGACCGGGCGCGGGGCCGATCTGGAACAAGCAGTTGGGCTGATCGAGTCGGGCACCGGGATCGCATTCGTAGGACCTTCCGGTGTCGGCAAGAGCCGTTTGCTCCACGAACTGGTCGACCGTGTCGAGAGGAGTGGCATGGCAACGCTTCGGGTTGCTGCCTCCGAGTCCACCAAAGCCATCCCCCTCGGTCCCTTTGTCGACCTCCTGCCGGAGACCCCGACCGAAGACCGTTTGGCCATGCTAGCCATGACTCTGGCCACGCTGCGGTCGCGGGCCACCACACGTGGGCTCTTGTTGGCCGTCGACGATGCCCATCACCTAGACCCGATCTCGCTCGCCCTCCTGATCGGCGTGATCACATCCGAGAGCGCCCTGGTCTGTCTGACTGCACGCACCGGTGAACAACTCGATGCCGACCTGGTCGGTCTTTGGACCAACAGTGTCGTCGAGCGGGTCGACCTCTCCCCGTTGACCGAAACCGGCTCCCGGGCTCTGGCCGAAGCCGTGCTGGGCCGGATCGACCAGGACCTGGCCGCCGAGTTGTGGCGGTTGTCGAGAGGCAACCCACTGGTCCTACACGAGCTGATCGAAGGTGCCGCCGGCCGGTCCATCGCCACCACCGATGAAGGAGTTTGGGTGAGGCAGGGGGCGCTGACCGGTTCGCCCCGTCTCGCCGACCTGGTCTCCTCACGGTTGCTCGGGTTGCCTGAGCCGCTCCGACGGGACATGGAGCTGATCGCCGTCGGCGCTCCACTACCCGGATCATTGGCCCAGGTGATGTTCGGCGAGCGGTTGGCCGACCTCGAGCAGCGAAACCTGGTGAGAGTCACCCGTCTGGTCGACGACATCCACGTGTTGCCGGCCCATCCTCTCTACGGCGAGATCCTCGACTCCCAGCTCCCGGAGACACGGAGACAGACGACATGCCGTCAACTGGTCGAAGCGGCTTTGGATCTCGGGGACGGCGTCGACCCACTTCGGGTTGCCCTGTGGCAGCGCCAGTCGGACAATGTCCTGTCACGAGATGTGGTCCTCCAAGGGGCGGCGGAGGCCCTGGCCCGACACGACGCCAACATGGCCGAAGACCTGATCGAACAGCTTCCCGACATCGACGACCGAGCCGCAGTGTTGTTGGGAAGGGCGCTCACCTATCAGCGTCACTTCGAGGAGGCGGAAGAGACCCTGCGGGGGAGGGATCCCGACGATGACGCTCTCAGGGCCGATCTGGCCTTGGCCCGAGCCCACAATCTGGGCTTCGGCCTGGGTCGGGTCGCCGATGCCGTCGACCTCCTCGACACGGTTGCCAACACGGTGCCCGGGCCGTTACGGGCACGACTCGACACCGAGAGGGGGATGCTCGCCGCCATACGTGGCGACTTCACCGATGCCGAGCGGGCCGGTCGTTCGGTGCTGGGCAACCCGGAGGCGTCCTTGGAGGCCCGTGCCTCCGCGTACGTGAATCTCTCCCTGGCCCTCGCCATGACCGCCGACTGCGACGGATTCGGGGAGATCGTCGACGAGGCCTACCGGTTGACCCGTCAGGCAAAGACAGAGCTTCCTCTCGGTGAGGATCAGATCGGTGTCATGCACTTCCCGGCGTTGGCTGCGGCCGGCCGTATCGACGAGTCGGTGGCTCACCTCGAGGAGGGCGTGACCCGTTCGGCCGGCTCGGTACTGGAGTCGACATGGCTGTGCAGTCTGGCGATGGGACATGATCTGCAAGGTCTCTTGCGCCGTGCGCTCGCGGATGCTCGCCGTGCTCATGCGCTGATGGAAGAGGCGGACCCCTTCCGTCTCGAGCCACAGGTACGGGGGGTGACGGCCCTGGAGCGTGGACAGCTGGGCGACGCCGGGGCGATGGAGGATGTGGAGAATATTGTCTTCGCTCACCCCGATCCCCGCCTCAGCATCTGGGTCGATCGGGGAAGGGTGTGGGCGCTGACCGCGGCAGGCGAGGCGGACGAGGCGGCCGAGCTGGCCGCAGTGCAAGGTCGCGAGGCAATTGCCAACCAGCATGTCTTCTGGGGTGCTCTTGCCCTGCACGACGCGGTGCGTCTCGGTCATCCAGAGTTGGTTGCCGACGACCTGGCCGCCCTGCGAAACACCCGTGGAGCCCAATTGATCAACACCTTGGCCGATCATGCCGCCGCACTGACCGACAAAGATCCAAACGCCCTCATTGGTGTCGCCCAGACGTTGGGGTCGATGGGAGCGCTGCTGCTCGCCGCCGAGGCTGCCGCTCAGGCATCCGTGCTTGCCGATGGCCCGGGCGCCGCCCTGGCCGCATGTCTGTCGATGGGTTGGGAACTGAGATGTGAGGACCCGGTGACCCCGGCCCTCACCGCCCGGTCGAGTGTGGTCACCGGGCGCGAGTTCGAGGTGGCTCTGGACGCCGCCTCCGCCATGACCAGTGCGGAGATCTCCGAGAAGCGCTACATCTCGGTGCGCACGGTCGACAACCATCTCCGGTCGATCTATCGAAAGCTCGGTGTTGGTGGACGGGACGAGCTGCGCGATATCTTCAAGGCGATCCTGTGATCAGACGACACGACGGCAAGGGAGATGTCATATCCATTGAGTGAGATGAGTGTGGAAGCCAATGCAGACAAGTGGAGCCTCAGACCCGGGCGCATCGGCCTTGCCTGGCTGACCGCAGTCGGCGTCGACCTCTTCTTCAATGCCGGAGTCTTCGCCTTCGTCTACGAGCAGTCACGGGAGCCGGCCCTCCTCCCCGACACGGATCTGGCTTTGCGGATCCCGGTCGCTTACGCCGCCCTGGCCCTGGCGGTGACCGCCCTCGCCTGGCTGCTTCGAGGAATCGACGCCCGTGGTGGGCGCGCCGTCAAGATCGGAGCAGGCGCCGGTCTGGTGTTGGGTGTCGCCGGCTTCGGAGCGATGTGGACTGCGATCGACGTCACCGGTCTGCTCATCGGGGTCGGGATCTTCGTCTCCGTGGTCGAGGGTGCTGGCGCCGCGGCGGTGCTCACCAGCGAAAGGGAAGGATGGAACCTGCGGATCCGGGTCGTCGTGGCCTTCGTCCTCCTCGCCGGTATCGGTCAGGTCGTCGCCAACCTGACCAACGGTTGAAAGAGTTTCCTTCCAGGTGCGGCGCCTTCTCGAGGCACCTTTCTCTCATGGCGGTTGGACCGTGTGTGAGTGAGCCCTGGTGCCGTGGAAAGAGCCGCTAGCCGGCCCAGCCGTTGGAGTTGGCCATGGCCACCGCTTCGAGTCGGCTGGTGGCATTCATCTTGGCCAGGATCGCCGAGACATGATGACCGGCGGTCTTCTCCGTGATGTACAGCTTGTCGGCGATGGCCGCGTTGGAGAGCCCTCGAGTCATCAGCTCCAGCACCTCAGCTTGACGTGCGGTGAGCCGGGCCGGGTTCTCCCGAGTCGAGTCCCGAGTACCACGGGGGATGCCCTTGACGCCACGGCGCTGTAACTCCCGACGCAGACCCCGGGCCGAGCCATCGGCGCCCAGCTCGGACAGAGTGGAGAACACCGAGGTCAGGTCGGTGGACGGAACCAGAGACCGGGTGATCGCCGCCTCCACCACATAGCCCAGCCGCTCCCACTCGTCTGCCGCATCGGAGATACGACCCTCCCATTCCAGTCCGGCCGGTTCCGGGATCTCACCCTGTGGTGGCTCCAGGTCGAGGCGGCGGGCCCAGAAGGCCAGCATTTCCCTACCCCAGTTGTCGTCGGCCAACCCGGGCGAGCCCAACATGGCCGTATATCTGCCGCCGGCGATCTGGGGTTCGACGACTCCGACCCAGGCACCTTCCATGGCCAGGGCCGCTCCGCCCACGGCGATCTCGTGGTCACGGGAGCCCTCGATCCGATCGAGGATCCTCTCGATCATCTCCCCTGAATCCGGGTCGCCCCGCCGAAGCGCCAAGGTGGCTGCGACGATCAGGGACTCGACCTCGGTGGAGATGCAGGTTCGCTGACCGAGGACCAACGACAGTGCTTGGTCCACCTCTTCCCAACGACCGGTGGCGAGATGGATAGACGAGAGTGTGGACACCGCGGCGATGTACCAGGCTTCGAGCTCTCGTGAGGTGGTGAAGTCGACCAGCTCCTCGAAGTATTCGGCGGCCCTTCCCAGCTCCAACGAGCCGAGGTGGGTCTTGCCGAGGTTGTTGTAGGCGCGCGCCGTCCACTCATCGGCTCCCGACTCTCTCCCCAGGCGGATCGCATCCTCGATGCGGGCCCTACCCACCGGGTCTCCCAGCCAGTGACGGCACATTCCCACAGTGGTGTTGGCATGAACCTCGACCCGGGGCGAACCTGCGGCTCGAGCCACTGCCGCCGCCTCCTCGCCATGGTCGATCGAGGCGGAAGCGTCACCTTCGACTGCGAGCACCCAGGAGAGCACGGCGTGGGCGAGTGCCAACTCCTCCGAAGGCGGTTCACCCTGCAAGACCTCGATCGCCAATTCGGCCTCCCGGCGACAGGCCGGCAGGTCGTTCTCACGTGACTCGAAGTAGGCGAGCCAGGCTCGGGCCCGTGCCTCATCGAGCTTGGTGTCCATCATCTCCACGCGTTGGTCCGCCAGATCGCATGCCTCCTGGAAGAGGTTGACCAGGCAATGCTCCATCGCCGCTTCGAGCAGCGTGTCCTCGAGCACCTTCTCGGGCATCTTCGACTGGTATTCGAGCGCGTTGGCATAGTGGACCGCCGCCTGACGATGGGCGCCTCCTCTCGAGGCGTCCCTCGCCGCCCGTAGCGAGTAGTCCACCACCTTGTCGCCATCACCGGCGCCGACGGCGTGATAGGCGAGCCGGGCGATGTCGGGTGAGTCGGCCGCAGTCTCTTCGAGCAGCCCCAGAAGACGCCGATGGAGGTCCATCTTCAATGCCGGGGGAACCGCCTGCTCCAGACTGTCCCTGATCAGGGCATGCCGGCAGGTCACCTGGCCGTTGACCGAATCGAGCAGCCTGCGTCGGACCGCCAGATCCACATAGCTCCCCGCCTCCGGATTCAGCTTGGTCAGCAACGTGAGTGGCAGACCGTCTGGGGAGAGCGCCACCTGGTAGAGAACCTCCAGTGCATCCGGGGAGAGTCGGGCGGCCCGGACCATGACGGCGTTGGCGATGGTGGCGGGCAGCGTCGACCCCGGATGACTCACCACCTCCTCGACCAGGAAGGGATTGCCCAGGGTGGCGGCGTGGATCTCGACCGGATCGAGGTCCAGGCCCTTGGTCAGCTCCTCCACGCCTTTCAGCGACAGAGGTTGCAGATCGATTCGTGTTCCCACCAGGGCCAGGTCGGCGGTGACCAGGTGGAGCGGGTGGGTCAGGTCCAGCTCCTCGTTCCGGAATGTCACGACCAGACAGCTCCGGGTCGGCCCGATCCTCCGGCCCAGATACCTGACCAGGCCCAGTGTGGCCTCGTCGGCCCACTGCAGGTCCTCGATGGTCAGGACCACACGGTCACTCTTGAGCAGGTCGAGCATCCCGGCATAGACCGCCGGGCGGCCGGAGCCGGCCCGAACGTCCCCACGCAGCTCATCGGGGAACGCATCCAGCAGATCGAACAACGGGGCGAAGGCCGTGGGCACACCTACCGGCTCGCACGCCGCCTCCAGGATCCGGTAGCGGTGATCCAACCCGGCGATGAACGTCCGAAGCAGCGAAGTCTTCCCGAAACCGGCCTCGCCGGAGATGAGGGCCACGCTCCCGGTGCTGACCGGCTCGGTCATCAGGGCGTGGAGCATCTCCAGCTGCTCGTCACGTTCGACCAGAGGCTGCAGTCCGAACACGATGCCCGACGCTACACCCCGGTTTGATCGTCCGGCTCGGGGGTCGGTCGTCGAGCTTGGGGTCTGAACGGTAACCATGATCGGGCCTCCCGGCTCAGGAGTGCTCGCTCACCGGGTAGATCTCGTCTGCCACCAGGCCATGGGCGTCCCGATGAACCCTGTTCGCCAACTCGGCGCTCTCTGCTTCGACGAGGCAGAAGATCTTGCCGGCGGCCTCATCGACCCAATAGCGCTTGTAGTCGACACCGAAGCTGCCCTGGGTCTCCAGGTCTTTGGCATGGGCCTGGGCCACGTCGGTCTCCGATACTCCACCATCGATGGTGTGCACATCCATGAACAACGGCATGCGAGCTCCTTTCTCGTCTCTTGCTCACAACCTATGAGGCGGGCCACCCGAGCGCATAGGGAGAATTCCCTATCTTGGGAAATGGGCCAGGTGGCGACTCACGATCTGGCGTGATCGAACCACGGTGATGCTGGTCGTGGAGCCGGCTGCTCGGCGGCTTCCGATCTGACTTCGACCCACCATGGGCACTGCCACCCCCAAAGATGGGGCGACCTCCCGATGTGCCGTCATCGCTCCCGCCATACGTTTTGTTGGGTGATGAGCGCAACGACGTCCCCCGACCGGGGAGCGTCCCGAATCAAGGAGGAAGCCCATGACGATTGCGATTCACAGACGACTCCGGCAGCAGAGGTCCATGATCGGTGTGGGGTTGGTGGCAGTCCTGACCGTGGCCACCGTCGTGGCTCTCCGTCTCGACAGCCGGCCGATCACGGTGACGGACGATCCCGCCCCGGCAGTCCAGAGTGGTGCGTTGGACCCGGCCCAGAGTGCGGCGACCGTACAGCCTCTCAGGGACGTCGAGATCCATCAGAAGTGGCTGGAGTCGGTCCGGAACGGGGCCATCGGGTCCGGTCAGGCGGCCGATGCGGGGAGCAACGCTGCGACCTTCATCGAGACGTCGGGTGGGGGTCTGGTTCGGGGTGATGCCGGCTCGGGCCTCGTGCCCCAGCGAGCTGGAGACGCTTCCCTGCCCGCAACCGTGCCGGCTCAGCCGGCTGGAGCGGGTAATGGGTTCGGGGCCCTTCCCGCCCGATAGCCCGACCCTTCCCGACGACAGCTCCCGGATCCTCCCTTTCCGGGAGTTGTCGCGTCGGGGGGTTTGCGGTTTCTCAATTAAACGAGCCTCTGAAACTTCGGTCCACGCGGCGAGGCGGCCACAACTAGATAGCTCGGGAATCTGCGATAGATGCTCACAGCGGGTGCTCTCCGGCATGATTGCGGCTGTCCCCCATTGGGTATGGGGGTGATCTTGAAAGCAAACAGTCGAAAGTCGATGTCAAATAGAAGGATCCCAACGTGACCGAGTGGAACACATGGCTTCTATTCATCCACGTGGCCAGTGCGATGGTCTGGCTCGGCGGTGGCATTGCGATGTGCCTGCTTGGCTACCGGGCTCGTGGAAGCGCCGACGCCGCCGAGTTGGGAGACTTCGGTCGTACTCTTTCCTACGTCGGTCTGCGGGCGTTCACTCCTTCCGTGGTGCTCGTACTTGTAACCGGCATATGGATGGTCCTGGCTGGAACGGGAGATTTTGGCGATCTCTGGGTCATCATCGCCCTGGTGGCCTTCGTGACTGCGTTCCTCATCGGCGCCGTCTATCTGAGTCGCCAAGCCCTTCTCCTGGAACGTTTGAGTCGAGACGGCGACACCCCAAGGGCACGCCTCGCACTGCAACGTTGGCTGACCGGCTACAGCACCGTGCTCCTCGTTCTCCTCGTCGCTCTCTGGGACATGATCTTCAAGCCGGGTATATGAGCTGTCGGGCTTCCGGACAAAGCCGAATCCCCTGGCTGATCGCCAACCGTTGCCGGCTCAGAAGTCGTGCCCCCAGGGGCCGACTCCGTAGATCCGCTCGACAGTGACCCGGGTCACGAATCCGGGGGGCATGTCCCGCATGGGGAATCGCTCACCAGGCCCGATGTAGAACTCCGCCAGATGATCCATCCACTCCAGGGCCTCTCCTTCGAAGATCCTGGCGCGACCCTGGATGACCACATAGGGGTGGAGCCCCTGACCGGTGTTCTCGTGTGCCTGGAAGGAGACGGCCACACGGGGGTCACGCCGTATCGAGTCCAGCTTGTGCTGGTCGGGGAACGTGGCGAACACGAGCTCGTCACCATCGAAACCTGCCCAGGTCACGGTGATATGGGGGGTCCCATCCGCATCCAGTGTCACGAGGTGGCCTAGTGGCCCGGTGGCGAGGAGATCGCGAACCGATTGGGGAATGTCCATAACGACCGAGGTTACAACCGGAGCCAGATTCGGTGGTCCGACGGCATCACGCAGGGGTGTTGAGCTGGGTCTGGGCGGTGAGTTTGGCCTCTGACCGGGGGCGGGCCGATCTGAGAATGTAGTGGGTTTGATCGGGTTTGGGCAGCGGGATCGGATTATTGGGGCCGGCGAGCGCGGGCAGCACGTGTCAAGGTTCTGCTGAGACATTCCGAAGACATCTGGAGAGCAGAATCGAATCCGGAGTTCCTCCGGGGTGTCTCGTTGAAAGTTTGCGGTCACGTTGGGAGTAACCCTTGCACGTCGCCTCGGCGGAATTTAGGAGGGCACCGGCACCTCAGCGTCGGCTCATCGCCGCGTCCCTGGTGGTCGCGACCGTCGGCTTTCTGGCCGTTCTGATCCTGGTCATCCCGGAGGGGAACCCTGCCGTTGTCCTTTTGTCGGCGATCCCGGTCGCCATCGCCGGCGGCTTCTTTGGTCTGCGCTTCGTTGTCGCTTTCATGACCATCCTGGCCATCGGCACGGTGGCCGTGGTCGAGTGGGTGGGGCCCGGCTTCGGCCAGATGATCCAGACATACCGGGGCATACCCATCGTCATGCTGATCCTGATGGGCTTGGTCGTCGGTCGGCTGCGTGACCTGTCCGATGAGATGAAGTGGCAGTTGGAGCGAAGCAAGAAAGTGGAAGCCAAGCTCCGCACCACCCAGCAGCAGCTGGAGGAGTCACTGGCGGCCAAGGACCAGCTGATTGCCTCGGTTGGCCACCAACTCCGCACCCCGCTCACCGCGGTGCTCGGGTTTGCCGAGATGCTGCAGGCCGGGAACAACACCGACATGACGCCCGTCGAGCGTGAGGAGATGGTGAGTCACATCGCCCAGCAGGCTTTCCGCATCTCCGCCGCCATCGACGACCTCCTGGTGGCAGCTCGCATCGAGATCGGGAAACTCGAAGTCACCAGGGTTCCGATCGCACTGCGAGCCCAGATCGCACAGGTCATCGAGAACTGGGATTCCGATGAGGTCGGCAACATCACGGTCAGCGGCGACGACACCCGGGCCGTAGGTGACCCCGCCCGGGTTCGACAGATTCTGCGAAACCTGATTTCCAATGCTCTGGCCTACGGGGGCGGTGACGTGGCGGTGAGGGTCGGGACCAATTCGACTCATGCCCTCGTCGAGGTGTCCGACAACGGGCCCGGGCTCCCTGCCGACCAATGGGAGGCGATTTTCGAGCCCTATTACCGCTATCACTCCGAGGTCAGCCAGCCCGGCTCGGTCGGGCTCGGGCTCACGGTCTCCCGGGGTCTGGCGGAGGTCATGGACGGCGACCTCCAATACCGGTACCAGGAAGGGGAGGGCACCTTCGCGTTTCGCCTTCCCCTCGCCACCTTGAACCCGGGGCCGTTCTCCGAATAGGTAGCGGGGCCCCTCGTTTTGAGTAGTCGGATCTTCACCTGCCGGCCTTACTTTCGGCGCTGAGCTGCGGTTCGGTCAGGGAGGCAGCATGCGAATCTCATTAGGGCGGACGATGACACTCAGACGTGGGCTCACCCTGGTCGTCACGCTCATGCTCGTGGCGGCCTGTGCCGGATCCGATGGCGCAGGGTCGAACGACTCGAGCGATGCCGGAACCACCACCACGACCGGCGGCGCCGAGGCGACCACGAGGGTGACGTCGAAGCCACCTATGACGGGATGGTCCTCATGGAGGAGACCTTCGCCCGCCACGACTACGACATGACGGCGATCCCCGAGGACGAGCTGAAGGCGCTGTCGGACCCGGAGTTGGCTGCTGCGGCTCAGCGCATCCCCGACTATTGCGGTGTGGGCGGCTGACTAGCTGCAGCGCCAACTTCCTGCCGGTCTCGGGGGTATTGCTTTCTGTCTCAGGGCCCCTGTACTGTCGAACACATGTTCGATCTGCTACTCGAGACCAGTTGGGATGACGCCTATCTCGACGAATTGACCGAGGCGGCCCTGTCGGAGCCGGCTGATGCAGATGTTTCGATTCCAGCGGGACTGGCCGAGATGGCCCCAGGCCCGTTTCTCGCCGCAATCCTCTCGACCATCGACGTGACGACTCTCTCCGGCTACGACCGCGTCGTCGTGCTGCAAGCCCGGCAGCGGATGGCTTCGCACTCCGAGGCGGCCACGTATGAGGCGACGTCTGCCGTCGCCGATCACTACTTCGAGCTGGATGGCGACTTCGTGTCGGCGGATGAGGCCGCCGAGCTCGAGATCCGCGCTGCGCTGAGACTCACCCGGAGGTCCGCCAACATCCGCCTGACCCTGGCCCACGACCTCCATCATCGGCTTCCTGCCGTTGGCCGGGCGCTGGCCGCAGGCGACATCGACGTGCCCCGTTCCCGGGTTCTCTGCCACGAGACCGGTCACCTCGACGACGACACCGCACGCCGCGTGGTCGACCTGGTCATCGATGAAGCTCCCCGATTGACCACCGGTCAGCTGGGTGCCCATCTCCGTCAGGTGTGTGTCGAGGCTGATCCCGACGACGCCAAGATCCGCTATGAAGAGGCGCTCGAGGAGCGTCGGGTGACGAGAGAGGCCACCGTTTCGGGAACCACCAACCTGTTCCTCCTGGACGTGGAGACAGATCGGGCAGCCGAGGCCTTCAAACACATCGACCGCCTGGCCAGGAGTCTCAAGACGAAGGACCAGAAGCGTGGCATGGACCAGATTCGCGCCGATGTCGCCCTCGATTTGCTCTGTGGTAAGCCGTCACAAGCGAGCTCAGGCAAGGGGAGCATCAACATCCGTGTTGATCTCGCCACCCTGGCGCAACTCGACGACAACCCAGCCGAATTGGGTGGGTACGGGCCGGTCATCGCAGACATCGCCCGCCAGGTCACCGAACGTCAGCAGTCCTCCCAGTGGAAGTGGACACTCACCCACCCCGACAGTGGGATGGTCCTCGACACCGGGATCACCCGGAGGCGGCCCAACGCCACGCAACAACGGTGGGTGGAAGCCGAGAACCCCACCTGCACCTTCCCCGGTTGTCGGATGCCCGCTGAGGAGTGTGACATCGACCACTTGCGGCCGTGGGCGGAAGATGGGCCGACCGCAGTCGGCAACCTGAATCCGGACTGTCGTCACGATCACGTTCAATTCACCAAACATGGCTGGAGGCATTACCGGCTGCCCGACGGCGACTACCTCTGGATCAGCCCTCTCGGCCATCGGTACACCACCAGCGGTCGCGCCCCACCGCCGGATCCGGAGGAGTGAGGGCGGTCCACGCCGACGACGCCGTCCTCAGAACGAGTAGTCGCTTTCGTGAGATGAGTAGCCCGACCAGTGCTTTCGAGCCATACATTCGAACGAGCCCACTCCGGGACCATCCATTCGAGATACGCGATGAAACACAGATGGCCACTCGCCCTGACCATGGCCCTCCTACTTTTGACGGCTTGCGCCGGGTCCCCTGACACCGGCCCCGCCGCGACCAGCGGCGCCGCCGACACCACCACATCGATCTCGGGATCAGACGCCTCGGTTGCCGACGATGGCGGCTCCGCAACCACGACCACGGCAGCGAATGATGACAAGTCGACGGCCGGCGACCTCGGTGCCAACAGCGCCACTATCACCCTCGACGGCACCACCTACCTCTTCCAACTGGACGAAGGTGGCACCTGTGACCCGAATTGGGTTGGCACGGGGGGCATGCGGGCAATCCTCACCATGGTCGACGAGAACGGAGACCCGGTCGCATTCGAGCAGGACTCGACCATCACCCAAGGGGTGGACTTGTTCCTGGTCATGCCCGGTGAGGGAGCGCCCGCATCGACGATCCTCGTGGGCCTGGAGCCCGCCTGGTGGGCCAATCCGGACAGCGTCGCCGGGAGCGGCGTCGATTCCCTCAGCCTCGACTCTGGTCACGCCGAAGGCACTGCGACATTCATGACCGAGGCGGGCGACGGCCCGGCCCAGGGGACCTTCGAGGTCAACTGCGCCGGCTAATAGGCCCGTAATCGGGGTTTTCCGGGATCCCTCTTTGAGTAGTCGGAGCCGTGGGAATGAGTAGCCGGGATCGCGCCGGTTCCCGTACGTTGCAAACAGGGGCCTGGCGACGGGAGAGCGCAGGCCCGCATGCACACACCTTTCCGGTCTGGAGGAGCGAGATGAGGCGTTTGGTCCGAACTTTGGTGACGATTTGGATACTGGTTGGGATGGTCACTGCCGCCAGCGCCGCGACACCCTCAGTCACCAGAGTCAGCGAGTCGGCCGATCGAACCTTGACCGGCGGTGGGTCGGTCGGGCCCGGGACCCGGATGGCGGTTTCCGACGATGGTCGCTACGTGGCCTTCGAGTCTTCATCTTCTCTTGATTCCGGCGACACGAACAAGGTCAACGATGTCTATCTAAAGGACATGCAGACCGGGGCGCTGACCAGAGCGAGCGTCTCGTCAGGAGGGGCATTGGCAAATGGGAGCAGCGGGGGTGACACCGTCGACATCTCCAATGACGGCCGATACGTCCTCTTCAGCTCCAATGCCTCCAACCTGGTCACCGGTGACACCAACTCCAGTGGAGACCTGTTCATCTACGACCGCCAGACGGGCAACACGGAGAGGATCCTTCGCAGCGACAGTCTCGAGAGCATCAGTTTTGCCCGTCAGGGCTCGCTATCGGGCAACGGCAGATACGTTGCCTTCTCAGGCAGGGGATACGACGGTGCTTCAGGGTCGAACGATGCGGGGACGTTCGTCTGGGATCGGGTCTCCAAGATGACGGAGCGTGTCACCGATGGCTTCAACTTCACCGGCCTCAGTGAGACGCAGTTCGCCGCGATATCCGACGACGGTCGCTACGTCGCCTTCGTCACGCCGGAGTTCAACCACGACGGTGATGTGATCCTGTTCGATCGCAACACCGACACCTGGGAAGTGGCCAACCCCCGCATCGGAGGAGCGGCCCCGGTTGGCTCGCAGGCCGGGCTATCCATCTCGGGCAACGGCAGATTCGTGGCCTTTGGCTCGGCCGCCACGAACTACGTGGCCGGAGACACGGCAAACACCAACGATGTGTTCGTATACGACTCCAACACGGACTCCCTGGAGCGGATACCGGCCAACGGAAACGCCAACCGCCCCTACCCGGCGCTAAACGATGATGGCCGATACGTAACATTCACGGACTGGACCGACGTCTATGGAGCGGCCAACGGCCGGGCCGACGTCGTCTTCTACGACCGTCAGACAGACAATGCCCAGATCCTGTCGCTCAATAGCGATGGGTCCCCGGCCGATCGCAACAGCGGTTCGTTCAGCAAGGGCGCCATCAGCGGCGATGCGCGATTCATTGCCTTCTCATCCCAATGGAATTTTGAGACGGGGACGCCGGCGGCCACCAACGTCTGGCTCACCGATCGGGAGGGGATCACGGCTCCCCCAGGGGAATGCAATCGGTTCAGTGACGTCACTTCCTCAAATGTGTTCCAGACGTCGATCTGCTGGCTTGCCGCACAGGGAATCACCTTGGGTTGCAATCCGCCGGCGAACACCAAGTTCTGTCCGAAAGACCCGGTGACCCGTGGTCAGATGGCGGCGTTCCTGGTGCGGGCATTGGGGTACACCGACAATGGGGGAGGGAACCTGTTCACCGATGATGACACTTCGGTGTTTGAGAATGCCATCGACAAGTTGGGCACGGCTGGTGTCACTCTGGGTTGCAATCCGCCGGCGAACACCAAATTCTGTCCGGCCGACAAGGTGACCCGTGGTCAGATGGCGGCGTTCCTGGTGCGTGCCCTGGGGTATACCGACAATGGGGGAGGGAACCTGTTCACCGATGATGACACTTCGGTGTTCGAGGCGGCGATCGACAGATTGGGCACGGCTGGTGTCACCAAGGGCTGTAACCCGCCGGCGAACACCAAGTTCTGCCCGAAGGACCCGGTGACCCGTGAGCAAATGGCAGCCTTCCTGAAACGGGCATTGGGCTGAGCACAAGCGGGGAGAGACCTACCTCCTGGGCTCTCCCCGAGCGGCTAGGACCCGTCCTCCCGACGATGCCCGGCTGCCACTTGCTCCAGGTCGGCTTGGTCGAAGGAGTCTGGGTCGATGTTGGCGACCCGAACGTCGGTCACGGCCTTGACCGTGGCGGTGGCGTCACCCCCCTCGAGGATGGCCCGCTCGCCGACGATCGCCCCCGGGCCTAGCTCGGCCACGACCTCACCGTCGATCTCGACCTGGAGCATCCCGTCGAGGATCAGGCACACGGCACATCCGGGTTGGCCCTGCTCGGCCAGGACCGAGCCCGGGTCGAAACTGGTCAGTTGAGGCCGTCCCGACATCACCAACTTGGACGTCTCCCGCTCGATCTGCGACTCGACACCGCTGGTCAGCGCAGGGTGTTCGAAGTCGTGCCACGGCGAATGGACGTGGTCGTTGACCTTGGTCCACTCCGTGAAGTCGATCACACCGCTCTTGGCGACAAGCTCGCCATCGGGGCCGTAGATCCAATGGCGGGGAAACGGCGAGGCCCCCGCCAACTCGAACTTGGAGGCTCTGTCGGCGGAGATGGTCAACGCCGGAGTGGTCCAGGCCGTGGGCGCCGTCATCCTGATGCTCGGGCGAAAGCGAGGGCCGGCCCGTGCACAGCCAGTCCGTCACTTGATCGTGCGACCAGCCCATCTCGGAGGTCACCGTGTGGTAGGAGGCGTCGTCGTAGACCATCAGGACCATGTCGGAATGCTGGTTCCGTGAAGCACTGGCCAGATGATCAGGAGTCGGGGTTGCTTCGATGTTTGCCCGGGCTCCAGCGTCCCGAGTCGTATGTCTCAGTGGCGAAGCTGAACGGCTCGTCCTCGAGATCGGTGGCCATGGTGTCGTTCCACCGGTTGAGAAAGCCGAAGAGGGAGATGACCGCCATGATCTCCACGATCTCGCCTTCGGTGAAGTGCTCCCGCACAGCCCCGAAATGCTCCGGTGTGGCCATGCTCGGCTGGAGAGAGGCATCGCGCGCCAGCCGAAGGGCCGCCCGCTCGGCTTCGGAGTAGAGCGGGCTGGTCTCGAACTCCCACACCCTGGCGATCTTCTCGGAATCGACGCCACGCTCACGGGCGTCCACAGCTTCGTGTGCCTGGCAATACCGGCACCCGGCGGCCTGACTTGAAACGATCGCTATCAACGGCTTCAGTTCGATGGGAAGGGTGCCACTCCGCCAGATACTGGTGATCAGCTCGGAGAACGCGCGGAGGATCTCGGGTCGTCTCGCCATCGTGTAAAGGCTGTTGGGGACAAAGCTGAGGGTCTCGTCGTAATGCCGGAAGAGCTCCTCCAGCTCGGGGAGGTCTTCACGGGGCAGCGGGTCTAGGTTTGCCACGCGTCGACCGGGCTCAGGCGAGCCGCACATACACCAGCAGGTTGGTTGATACCGCGGATGAAGCTGGAGCGGAGCCGTTGCGCCGGGCTTCCCACCTCGGTGTCGATCAGCCGCGGCAGCAGTTTCTCCCTAGGCCCGAGGCGGAGATACCGACCGCTTCCGAAAGAGAGTTGGTCGGCAGGGGTGGGATGGATGTCGAACAGAAAGGGGTCGGGATAGCGGTCTTCATCGAAGTTGGCCGAGATGCAGCATATCGGTGGTTGATAACGTACCCGGGTTGCGGATATGAAACAGCCACCTCGCATCGTTCTCGTTCTCAGTGAGAACTGGACCCTGATCGACCCGAGAAACCCGCCCCAGCTTCTCGAGATGGCCCGTGTCGCCGAGGCCACGGGGATCGATACGGTGATGCTGTCCGAGCACCTTGTCCTCGGCGCCGCGGCAGGAGCCGCCGGGATAATGGGGAATCCGCGTGACTACGCGATGCCGGGCAACCAGGACCCGTCGACGCCTTGGCCGGACTCTCTCGTCCTGGCCGGGGCGATAGCAGCCGTGACCTCCAGGGTCAGGATCGCGCTGGCTGCGGTCATCGCCCCCTTGCGTCATCCTCTCCTCCTCGCCAAGCAGTTGGCAACGCTGGATCTGTTGTGTCGGGGCCGTCTCGTCGTGCAGCCGACGGTCAGCTGGCACGAAGACGAGTACGAGGCACTCGGTGTGCCATTCGGAGAGCGAGGCGCACGCCTGGACGAGCATCTCGCGTCCTGGAGTCGGGTCTGGGCCGAATCGCCTGCCAGCTTCGCAGGGAGGCACTACCACTTCGAAGGGGTGTATCTCGAACCGAAGCCGATGCGACCCGAAGGACCACACATGTGGATAGGTGGGAGCTCGGGACGCCTTGCCGTGATCCGACGGCTGGTCGACTACGGCAGCGGCTTCCACCCACTGGGGCAACCAAGCGACGAAGAGCTGAGTCGGGTGCACCAGGCTCTTCGGAAAGCCGGCCGCGACCCCGAGGAATTGGAATGGGTCGGCGGTGTTCGGGGCCGATTCTCCGACGACCACTCGCCTGCAAATTTGGACGAGGCCCTGGAACAGGTTCCGGTCCAGGTGGCACGTGGCTTCGGTTCGATTTGCGTCAAGCCGTCTCAGTTCATCGATCGCATCGAAGAGCTGCCACGGTTCTGCGAACAGTTGGTGCAACGATTTGGCGAGTTGGCATCCCAATGACGACCGAACGTGTCGCGGTCGTCACCGGTGGTGGCACCGGCATCGGCGCAGCAACAGCTTCTGTCTTGGCTCAAAGCGGAATGAATGTGATCGTCACCGGTCGACGCAGAGAGCCGATTGATGCGGTGGCCGAACGCATCGGAGGCGTGGCCATGGTGGCAGATGTCACCGAAGAGGACGACTGGGACCGGGTCATGATGTTCGCTGACAAGCGGTTCGGCGGAGTGGACGTGCTCGTGGCCAATGCCGGCATAGAGGCTTTCGGCTCGGTCGAAACGGTGACCCTCGACCAATGGCATGCCGTTCAGCACACCAACGTCGACGGCGTTCTGCTCGGGATCCGCGCGGTCGTCCCGGTGATGCGGCGGAGAGGCGGTGGGGCGATCGTGGTCGTCTCTTCTGTTGCCGGGCTCACCTCGGGGCCTCAGTACGCCGCCTATGTCACATCCAAGACCGCGCTCCTCGGTCTCGTTCGGTCCGCCGCCGTCGACTTGGGTCGCGATGGGATACGGGTCAACGCCATCTGCCCGGGATGGACTCGGACGGAGATGAGTGAGCGGGAGGCGGAACTGGTTGCCCGAGCAGAGGGGATCACCACAGGGGAACTGTGGGCGAGACTCGTCGCGCCGCTTCCGCTGGGCCGGGCGGCCGATCCCACGGAGATCGCGGCATGCGTCGCCTTCCTCGCCCGATCCGGGTCCTCCTTCATGACGGGCGCCGCCGTCGTCGTCGACGGCGGGGGCTCTGCGGTCGACGTGGGAACGCTCGGCTTCAACCGATAGCCTTGAGTCATCGGGTGAGGCGCGGCGGCGCGGCACTCCCGGCACACGTTCGAGGTGTGGGGTTTGGGACCGGGAGAGCAAACAACTTGAGAAAACGAAGTGGGCCCACGTGGACTTGAACCACGGACCTCATCCTTATCAGGGATGCGCTCACAGCCGTCATGTATGCCATCTACCAGGGCTTTCGCTCCTGCATAAGTGTCCCGTGTCACATCTGTGGCACACGCCTCAGTACCAGCGGAGTGAGTTGGAATGTGTCCAGGACGGACGTGTAGTTGACGGGGCAGGTTCACGCAGCCGGGGGAGACGGTGACGCTACCTCGATCCCGGCGGCGGCCGCTGCCGATCGCAGGCGATCGTCATAGACAACCATCCCCGCGAGGTCCTCGCCCAGAGTCGTCGCCGCGGCAAGGTGCAATGCATCGAGTGATCGGAGATTTAGGGGTTCGAGCCGTCCGGCTCGGTCGAACACCTCGGCGTCGATCCGGATCACGTCGCTTTCCGCAAGAAGGCGCTCGGCCCGAGCCATGGCGCGACCGCCGGCTCGGCCAGCAACACGCCGGAGCTCGGTTCGATGGAGGTCCGAGAGCACCCAGCGTTGGACTCCCAACCAGTGCCGTAGATGCTCGGTCTCTGCTTCGGGTCGAACGAGCTTCGCCAACGCCGACGTGTCGAGATACCAGATGACCAGCTAGCGCTCCCCTTCTCGCATCTCTGCCAGGATTTCCGACAGCGCGGGTCCCTGATCAGGTGGGATGTCGGCGTCCATTGCGGTAATAGCCTCCTCGAGAGAACGCCCCATGCCTGGTGCTATGCGTCCCTCGGCCAGCAAACTCTCATAACCCTCGGGTTGCGCAACGGGAGAGATCTTTGCCACCGGGCGACCCCGATCGGTTACCACGAAAGTCTCGCCGGCTTTGACTCTGCCCAGCCACCGACTGGCGTATCGCCGCAGCTCCCGGATCCCGATCGTGTTCATGTGCGACATAGTAGCACATTGGACCCGGTCGGATGAGCTCGTGTGACGGCATCGGCGTCGAAGCCAATAGCCCAAACCTGTGCGTCACTCTGGTTTCGATAGCCCGATCCCAGGACCAAGTCGTCAAGAGTCTTTCAACGTTACGGGTGGGCTAGAGCCTTGATGACATCACCACCCAGTTTGTCGGGTAAGTGTCTGGTGGTCGGTCAGTGGAGCGGTGACGTAGCTGGACGGTGTTTCAGACACTGATGTCAGGATCTCGATCAATGCGGACGTGGCGGGTGGGTCTGGCGGATCACCGTATGTCGCGGCGTAGATGTGGCGGGCGATGCCAGTGAGCTGAGTGGTGTGGATGCCCGGCGCCCGGTGAGCTTGTAGCGCGAGCCCGTTGAGTATGGCGACGCCCATTCCTGCGGCCACCAGCGACTGGGCGATGACCGTGTCGTCGAAGGAGTGGACGATGCGCGGTGAGAAACCGGCGCCTTCGCATGCTGTGATCGTGGCGGCTCGACAGTGATCGCATCCGCCCACCCAGGCGGAGTCATGGTGGTCCTCGAGACGCTGGTGGGGTTTGTCGCTGACGAGGAAGAGAGGGTCATCCAGCAGATGGGTGAGTCGCATGCCTTCCACCTCTTCCAAGGGAATGTCGGCGTGCCGGAAGATCAAGGCGATGTCGACGTGCCCCGAACGCAGCATCTTCAAGCCCTCGGCCGGGTGGGCATCGACGAGGGTCAACTCGATTCCTGGACTGGATCTGGCCAGCTCGGTGGCTGCCTTCGTTACGAGGGTGCTGAGGACCGTTTGGAAGCCGGCGAGTCGTACCCGTCCGGCACGAAGTCCGACGTAGGCGTCCAGCTCGACAGATGCGGCGTTCAGTCGGCCCAGGATCTCTGTCGCCCGCTGCGCCAGGAGCTCCCCTTCGGGGGTGAGTCGGATGCCGCGCCCTACCCGTTGGATGAGCGTGGCTCCAGTGGCGGCCTGCAGCCGCGCCAGGTGGTGACTGACCGATGGCTGGGAGTAATGCAGCTCCTTGGCTGCTTCGGTCACCGACCCGTGACGGGCAACCGCTTCCAACACCTTGAGATGAGTCAAGCTCAGCATGTATTGACTTTATCTATGAGTTCCTGGCTGATTTGGCATTGGACATCATGAAACTGGGCTCCCATCATCGCTTCATCGAGGAGCTGACCCGAGGAAGTTCCACCAAACAGAAGGAACACCAGCTGTGTCACTTGTACGTGTCCACAACTTCGCAATTTCGCTAGACGGTTTCGGTACAGGCGAGGGTCAGAGCCACGACGCACACTTCGGTCACGCCGGCGAAAGGTTGCACGAATGGATGTTCGCCACCCGGTGGTGGGCCCAGTCCGGTGGCACTCGCGGCGTCGACGATGCCTTCGTCCAGCAGCATGATCCGGGGATAGGAGCCGAGATCATGGGTGCGGGGAAGTTCGGCCACCCCGGATGGCATGAAGACCCGGAATGGAAGGGCGCGTGGGGTCCCAACCCGCCGTTCCACACACCGACCTTCATCCTCACTCATCACACACGCCCGTCGATCGAGATGGAGGGCGGCACGACGTACCACTTCATCGACGCTCCGCCTACCGAGGCGCTCGAGACGGCCCGGGAGGCAGCAGGCGGCCGGGACGTGCGCATCGGCGGTGGCCCCACCGTCATCCGCGACTTCCTTGCTGCCCGGCTCATCGACCACATGCACGTCGCGGTGGTCCCGATCCTGCTCGGCCGTGGCGTACGTCTCTGGGACGGACTTGAGGGTCTCGAGAAGGACTACGAGATCGAAGCCACCTCCTCGCCCAGCGGTGTCACGCATGTGACCTTCACCCGTGCGGGCGTCTGAACCAAGCGACGGCTTATCGCCAGGGCAACCAAAGCGCCGGCCGGACTTGTTCGCCAGGTTCCCACCAATCCCACGCCAGACCCAAAGACAAGGCCTGCATTGCTTTCTTCGGACTCCCTCGAAGGCCGGGTCAGCCGGTGACTTCGATCGGCTGCTATATGCGATGATGCTGGGATGGGATACGAGATCATCCCGGCGACATCTTGCGGCCTCCCAGGTTATTGAATTGTGGGCCCACGTGGACTTGAACCACGGACCTCATCCTTATCAGGGATGCGCTCTAACCGGGCTGAGCTATGGGCCCCCGACTGGTAGTCAAGGACGAGGAATTGTATTCCCATTGCCGGACTGAGTCGAAGTTGGTTCCGGGACGGGCCTGATCAGGGCGTGTAGGTGAATTCGAAGTTTGCCTGCCTATCGAACTCGTCGGTGACGTGCACGACGAAGGTGGTGTCGGGCGGAGCCGTCTCGAAGAACACCTTCTTCTCCCACTGGCCGTTCGCGCCCACCTCCACGGACGTCGACCCGTACTCGGAGGTGATCTGCACCAATGAGCCGGGCTCCCCGGACCCGTAATAGACGTCGAAGGGCGGGGTCTCCGAACAAGAGCCATATGAGGCGTTGGCGCTGAACTCGGCCGGCTTCTTCTCGGTTGTGCTGGTCGTGGGCTCGGTGGTGGTGGTGGTCGTTGTCGGGATCGCGTAGTAGACGGTCACCGATGCCTCCGACTCGTTGCCTGCGACGTCCCTGGCAACGAACCGGGCGACGTTCTTTCCCTCAGCCAGCACGAGGACGATGTGCCATTCGCCCGATTTGGCGACGTCTGCCTCGTACTTGCCGGCGAAGACCCGGGCACCAGGCTCGGTCACCCCGGCGAACGTGATCTTCTTCTCGGCGAATTCGGCCCCGTTCTCGGGAGACGTGACCTCGAGAAGAGGGGGCTCGGTGTCGCGTGCCTCAGTGGTCGTAGGCGCGACCGGCACGACAACTGCAGTGGTCGGCGGGGTCGGCTCGGTCGTGACCGCGTCGGCCTCTGTGGTCGTGGTGACGATGGTGGTGGTCGTGACAGCCGGGATGGTGGTCGTCGGAGGTGACGTGTCCATCACCAGGGCGACACCGACCGCGGAGCCGAGCATCAGCAAGGCGACCGCCCATGCCGGCCGCAGCACGAAGCCGAGCACCCGCCTGCGGGTGGTGGATCCGGGAGCCACCGATGACAACTCGGCTGTCTCTATGGCCGCCCTCAACTTGGCCGCAGCCTCGCGACCCCGGGCGTCAAGATCATTCCTCATCGGCCACCTCCAGACCCAGCTTCTCGGCGAGAGCCCGACGCCCACGAAACAGATGCACCTTGGCCGTGGCCGGACTGCACTCGAGGATCTCGGCGATCTCGGCCACGGGACGGTCCTCGACGTAGAAAAGCGCGATCGTCTGTGCCTGCCGGTCCGGGAGCTTTCGAACGGTCTTCCAGAACTCCTCGTCCTCCGGCTCGAGCTGGGGAAAGGGCTGGTGACGTTGCCCGGCCAGACGGGCCAGGGCCTTCGCCTCGGCCGCCTTGCGTCTAAATCCCGATATCGCCTTGTTCGCCACGACTCGTCTCACCCATGCTCCCGGTTTGTCATACCCGCTGATCCGATCCCATCGCTGGTGGGCGGCGATGAAGGCCTCCTGTGCCAGGTCTTCGGCACCGAGACGACTACCCGAAAGGGCGTATGCCAATCCGACGACCTCCCTGAACTCCCTGCGATAGAAGCTCTCGAAAGACTCATGACTGGTGACCCGCTCCTCATCTAGTTGTGCCGACTCGGGCTTGGTTTCTGCGGTCACGACATCACTCGCATCGGCAGGCCCCGTGGTTTACCTGAGTCCTTGTAAACCTCTGAGGCGGCTCATGCGTGTGACGTCGGGACGGGTTCGGGAGACGAGAGATCAATGAAGGAGTGTCAAATGCGCAGATGGTTCGCATTGCTGGCAGGGGTGGCGGCGATCGCCGTGGCCGGGACCGCTCTGGCCCTCACCGGGCCCGACATGGTCAAAGACGAGAAGACCGCAACCGAAACGACCGTGAAGATCGAGGCGACCACCACCACGTTCGAGAGACGTGTGATAGCGGAGCCTGTGGTCTCCGAAAACGTCTCCGAAATCGTGGAAAAGGACGAGGGGGCCGAGGAGGAGCCAAAGCAGTCCGACCCGGTCGAGCAGGTCGAGCCACGTGACCACATGCCCTTCGAGATCGCCATCCTCTATCCCAAGCACGGCCAGGTCTTCGAGAAGGGCGAGGCCGTGTTCGAAGGCAGCAGCGCCCCCGGGGCCAGGGTCTACGTGGGCGACCGCCAGGCCGACGTGAACGACGACGGTGGCTGGCGCATAGTCCTCGACCTGCAGCCCGGTGAGAACCACATCACCGTGAAGGCAACGGACGAGTCCGGCAATCATGGCGCCGACTCGGTCGGCGTGACCTACAGAGCACCCGAGCCAAAGAAGGAAGAGCCCAAGAAGGAAGAGCCGAAGAAGGAAGAGCCGAAGAACGAAGAGCCCAAGAAGGAAGAGCCCAATCCAGAGCAGCCGCACGAGTGGGAGTTCTCAGCCCACCAGGTCTACGGCGAGTGCAGCGAGACCCCTCCCTTCGACGTGTTCTGGGGCACGGGCAAGCCCGGGTCCGTCATTCACGTGCAGTCCGAGTACGGCGGCGGAAGCCGTGAGGTCAACCAGAACGGAGAATGGGAGATCAAGGTGATCTTCGAGAACGCTCCCATCGGCCAGGCCTTTGCCGTCAAGGTGAGGGATGAGTTCGACCACCAGCAGATGTTCGAGTTCACCAGGATCGCAGCCGACTGACTTCCCGACCGAGGTCCACAGCAAGGGGTCCCGGCTCTGCCGGGGCCCTCTTGCGTGTCTAGGTTGTCAGGACGAGCCGCCCGGATTCAGCACCTTCTGGAGTAGCTCGGGGATGTCCTGAAACACCAGGAAGTAGGCACTCGGGTCACAATTGCAGGTCTGTGGCGGCGGCTTCTTCTGTGGCTCCTTCTTTTGACAGTCCGGCTCCTCGTTGACGTCGCGAACGTTCATCCGGAACCTCTCGCCATCGTGCACCGAGGTGGCCACCACCACGAAGTCCTCGTTGAAGGCCGTCTCCTCAGTGGGGAAGTCGGTCCATTCGCCGCTCGGGCTTCCCACCTTCCCCGGCCGATACGACACTTGCACTTCCTCTCCCATCTCCCCGGTGACGCACGCATACTGACCGGAGGGGATGCTCACCTCCCAGCGAGCCGCCTGGAAGGCGTTGAGTTCCAGCTCGTAGTTGCCGGGGCCATCGAGCGATTTGGTGACCTTGGGCGGCTGATAGGCGATGAAGCCTCCTCCGGTGTCGGTGACGGCCACGTCGGTCATGTGCTTGGAGAAGCTTTGATACATCCCGCTCATCTCATCTCGATTGGCCAGCTCGACCTGATCGAGTATCGGGTTGTTGCCACCGGGCAGGGCTTGGATGATCTGGCCCAGCTCTTCATCGCCGAGAACGTTTACGACGTCCTGGAAGAAGATCCAGTTGTCGGCGCCCCTCTCGACCATTGGGCGTGAGGTCTCCTCCGCCCTCATGGCTGGGGCCAGTCTCCACTCCAGGTTCACGCCCGGATACACGACGTTGCTCATGTATTCGGCGAGGGCGTGGTTCCACCAGCGTCTTGCCAGATAGGTGGCCCCGGACTGACCGGGGAACAACAACGGGATGTAACAGTGGGCGATGTCGGCGGCCAGCTGCTGCTTGAAGTGGTCTGGGTTGCGCGGCTGCATCGGCTTGTTGATGAACACAAGGCAGACCGAGGGGTCGATGCGCTGCTCCACGAAGGTGTACGAGCCGCCGTGATGGGACAGCAACATCCAAATGCACACCGGCGGTGTGCCGTACTTGGCGATCGAGTCAGTCAATGCCTGCTGGGCCCAGAGCAGATGCGTCTCCCGACTCCAGCCATCTTCCTGACCTGCGATCGGAAACAGCACCGCACCTACCCATGCCCCGTATGTTCCGAGCTCGTAGCCGCTGGTGTCCCAGCCCGCCTGTTTCGGCTCGAGTCCGGCGCACTCGCCCGGCTCGATCGGCGGAGCGGAATAGTCGTGCGGCACGTCGTCATCGGGTGAGGCATAACCCCGGTCCTCACTGCCCTCTTGAAGCTGCTCCTCATCCGGGGGAGGCTCCTGCGCCAACAGGTCCGGGAAGATGAAGTCGCCCAGCGCAACGGTGAGCGACTTCGACGTCTCCGGGGGCGCCGTCCTGTTGAACCTCGGGGTCAGCAGGTCGAGAAGACGGGTCACCTCGTCCTTGGCCGGCCCCGGTTCGGCGGTGTCGAGGTACTCCTCCGCCAGGCTGATGATCCCCGTCCCGGAGTAGTCGAGCAGTTCGGGGTGTCGGAGCACGGCCCCGGAGTCGGCCTCGTCGGCGAACAGCTTCAGCGTGGCGATCAGCCCATCCTCGTGGGTCCACTCACCCGCCTCTTCCTTGGCCAGCAGGTTGTCGACATAGCCGAGGTTGGAGAGGTCCGGCTTTTCCTGCTGCACGATGATCGGGCCGCCCGGGATTCGGCCCAGTGCCTTGCTCGCCAGCTCCTTGGCGGTGTCGAACTGCTCATCAGGCCCCAGGTCGGGCAACGCCAGGACAATGCGGAACATGGCCCCACTCCATGCGACAGAGATGACGTCTGCTTCGTGTGGGGAGGCGAACCCGCCTCCGGCCGGCACGTTCTCGAACCACATCGCAGAGTCGCCGACGCCATCCAACGGGACTCCGGGCACTCCATCGATGTTTGCGCCATCGCCGAAGTCTGATTCTGCAGCGGTCTGGACCTTGACGTATATCTCGGTGAGGATGAGCTTGGTGCACTCGAAGTCGCCGAATTGGGTCAGATCGGCGACTTCGCCGAAGTTGTCCGACACGAAGACGTGATCCATCGCCGCGGCGCGGCCTTCCCGCTCCGGAGCGAGGAGGGCCTCGGCCTCCTGGTCGGTGACCAGGTCACACAAGTCGGCTTCGATCGGCTCTGGCGGTCCCAGCACCACCATGTCGATCGCTGACGCGGCGAGACCCTTGGCCAGGTCGAGGCGGTCCTGGTCACTGACGTCGGGTCGGCTTATCGAGAGCCTGATGAACAGATAGGCCTGTTCGGTCTCGGTGACGACACTCAGGGTTCCCATGTCTCCGCCACCGAACCACATCGCCACCTGGCCGACCCCGGACACGGGGACGCCGGCCACATCATCCAAAGTCGCTGCCGATCCGAAATCGTCGGGACTGCCGGGCTCGAGCTGGGCAGACCGCCCCTGCATGGCCGGCACATCATCGGGAGGTTGCCAGAGACAGCCCTCGTGTCCGGAGAACTGGATCAAGCCCACGTCATCTGGAAGCCCGAGGGCGACGCCGACATCGTCGATCGAGATCAGGGTGCACCCGTCGAGCGGAGGGATTTGATGTCCTGTGTTGGCGGAGGTCGGGTCGGTTGATGGTGTCGGCCCCGAAGGGGAGGTTGTCGATGTGGCGGCCGCTTCCGGGCCTGAATCTCCCAGACGGCCGATGACCGCGACGATGACTGCGAGGGCAACGAGCCCGACGACCACCACCGGGAAGGGCTTGCCTTTCAGGAGATTCGTCAACGGGCTTCTGTCTTGTCGGCCTGGCTCCGGGCCTCCGGGGTCCATCAGTCCGCCTTAGGGCTACTGAAACCCAAGATACTCATGTGGACCGGGGTGGGGCGGCCGCGGCCCCGTCTGCCGTCAACTCAAGGTGAGGTCGGCGAAATTGGCCCAGGATTTGCCGAATTCCCACCAGCCCTCGACAAGGGGTCGCCTCAGGGAGGTGTTCCTCGTGTAGACCAATGGGATCACCGCAGCCAGCTCGGCCACGGCGAGTCGGTCTGCCTGGTGGAAGAGCCCGAGCCGGGTCCGCTCGTCGCGCTCCATTCGGGCCCGCTCGACCAGGTCGTCGAATGCCTCGCTGGAGAATCTCCCGGTGTTGTCTGCTCCCTCGGTGTGAAGCAGCAGCCTGAGGAAGTACTCGGGATCGGTGTATCCCGGATACCACCAGGTTGGAGCGATATCGACATCTTCCCAAACCTCACGAAGTCTTTGGGAGGAGGGGCCCAGAGTCGTGGTCTCCACCTCGATGCCCAAGTGTCGGCGCCACTGGCCGGCGGCTCTCTCCACCAGAGTCGTATAGACGATGTGGGGTATATCGAAGGCTGCCATCCGGATCGGCGCATCCGGTCGTGCCTGGCCGACGAGCGACCGCGCCAGGTCGACGTCGAAGACCGGTGCGACGTCGGGCGTGTGCCCGGCAAGTGCCGGGGGGACCACGCCACCGGTGGCCGGGATCAGATGCTCGCCCAATCCTTCGCACAGGGCGGCTCGATCCAACGATTGGGCCAGGGCGAGGCGAAGACGGGGATCGGCCATGTTCTTTCGGCCATGGTTGAGAACGAAGTAGATGAGCCCTGCCGTCGGTTCCCGATTCACCAGATCGGTTGGGATCTGCTCCGACCCGGCGCCGTCCCATGGCCCGCTGATCCAGGCGAGGTCGTGTCGTTCGTCGAGAAAGCCCTCCATGACCTCGTTGACGGGCGCGGTGTGCCACACCACGGTCTCCACGTTTCCGAGACGATGGCCGACATAGTCGGGTCGGCGATCCAGGACGACACGATTGGCCTTGTGCTCAGTCCGACGGAAGGCTCCGCTGACCACCTCGACATCGAGATCGCACCACCGCTCGGGTTCCGCTTCGATGACATGACGGGGCTGAGGGCCGCAGTCCGGCCGGTTCAACATGCCGAGGAAGTAAGGAGCGGGCGCATTCAATGAGAACTGAACGACCCTGTCGTCCAACGCTCTCACGCCGATCAGGTCGGGGTCACTGCTGCGACCAAGCGCATGGTCGGCGGCGCCTTCGAGGACATAGAGCATGGCCACGCTCACCCCGGGGGAGTCGGGGTCGAGGTTGCGTTTCAGACCGAACTCGACGTCGTGGGCGGTGAGTGGGGCCCCGTCAGACCATTTGAGCCCGTCACGGAGGGTGAACCGGTAGATGAGACCGTCGTCGGAGATCTCCCAACGCTCCGCCAGGGAGGGGACGATGGTGTCGTCGGGCCATCTCTCCACCAGACGATCGAAAAGCGCCATCTGCAGCTGGATGTCCTGGAGGGCGTAGGAGCGGACCGGGTCGGGGACATCGAAAAAGGCCGGACCGGCGAAAAGGAGCGTCTCGGTGGCCTCCTGGCTCGGTGCGGGGCTCCACAGCTCGAAGGCCCTCTGATAGGTGGCGTTCGCCTCGGCGAACCGGAGGGCGGTGTGATAGGCCAGCCCCAACTTGAACAGGACCAGCGTGGTGGTGGGCGTGTCTCCACTCCCCTCCAGGAGAGGGAGAAGCTGTCGATAGTGCTCGATTGCCTCCTCCAAGGCATGGCGTCCCCGAGCCAGATCGCCTGCCCGTAGCAACGCTGGGGCGGCCCGGTCGTCGACCCCTGCCGCCGTCCAATGCCGGGCTAGAAGCTCAACGACCTCTTCGTCATTCCCCTCGAATTGGCGTTCCAGCCACTCGGCGGCATGTCGGTGCAGGGCCCGTCTCCTACCCTCGGGAAGGGTGCGATAGGCGGCCTCACGGGTGAGGGCGTGCTTGAACAGATATTCCGCCTGCGGCCATCGGCGTGCCTCGACCAGCAGGTCAGACCTCAAGAGGTCCTGGACGGCGGGAAGGACCCCACCTCTCTCGTCGGCGATGCCCTGGAGCAGGGGGAGGCCGAAGCTCCGGCCCAGCACTGAGGCCGAGGTCAGCACCATGTGGGTGGAAGGATCGAGACGGTCGATGCGCGACTGGACCACCTTCTCCACCGTCTCAGGCACGGTCAGGGCAGCGTCACGGTCGAAGACCCATCCCGACCCCGAAGGGGTGAGGGCGCCCTCATCGATCAGCGACCCGATCAGCTCCTCGAGATAGAAGGGGTTCCCCTCGGAGAGGTCGAGGAGCCGCCCGGTGGTCTCCTCGGGGAGATCGGCGGTGCCGAGTAGCGAGGAAAGCATGGCTCGTTGGTCGGAGTCGCCGAGGGCGCCGAGTGTGATCTCGGTGATCAGATGGGGCACCCGATGCCGGGCCGCCTCTGCGATGCGCCACGACACGTGACCGGGAGACGGGCGGCTGCTGACCACATACAGGATGCGGTGACTCTCGGCGAGTGAGGTCAGATTCCCTAGAAGCTCCACCGAAGTCGGGTCGGCCCAGTGGGCGTCTTCGATAACCATCGCGGTGGGGGACCTCTCTGAGATGGCAGTGAGCAGCTCTGCCACCACCTCGAACGTGCGGAATTGGATTGCTTCCGGCGCCAGCGATAGCCGGGTCTGCTGGTCGGGGGTCAGGCTGAGACCGAGAAGACGCGTCAGATAGGCATACATCGGCTCGGCCGGCTCGTCCAGCAGCTCTTCGAGGCGGTTGTGCAGCGTTCGCCGGGAGGGGAGGTCCTTTTCGTCGATGCCCAACCCGAGCCATGACCGGATCAGGTCGCGGAACGGCCAGTAGGGGGTGGCCTCACCGTAGGGATCACAGTGACCGAGCAGCCAGGTAAACCCGATCCCGGAAGGCGACCGGCGCAGCTCGGAGATGATCCGAGTCTTTCCCACGCCGGCGTCGCCACTGAGTACCAGGACTCCGCCGATGCCGCGTTCGAGCGATTCGAGCATGTGGCCCGCCTGGGCCATCTCTGACTCACGACCGACAAGTGGGGCGCGGAGACGTCTTCCCAGCCTTGCCTTGTCGGCGGTTCGGCGCACCGCCGTCGGCCGCCACATGACTCCCGATCCCGAAGAAGCGGACTCCTCCCAGTCGAAGGCGTCGATCATGAGACGACGGGTGTGGTCGTCGACCAGCACCGAATGGGGGCCTGGGTCGCTGAGCATTGTCTGAAGCGGTCCCTCTTCCATGCCGAAACCGGTCTCGAAGGGCAGTGTCACCGGCAGTGTGGACACGACACACCGGCCCTCACCGGTGGGCCCCAATGTCTCCCCGACGGCCAGCGCTGCCCGGATGGCTCGATAGGTGTCGTCCTCACGGGCGATGGGTGCCCCGAAGACGGCAAGGGCACGCGTCCCGTCTTCGTCGACGATCGTCCCTCCGAATCGGGCCAATGCCGAACGCGTCGCCTCTAGTGCGGCGGCCGAGCCGGTGGCCACCAAGAGCAGGGTGGCGAGCCGGTTCCCTGGGGGCAATGGCCGACCGATGACAGTTGCAGGACGGGCCTGCGGTCGATGTGACGGGGATGGCGAGAGAGTCGGGTCCTGTGCCAGGATCCGATCGAGCAGGTTCTGGAGCTCGGGCCCAGGCTCGATCCCCAGTTCCTCGATGAGAAGCGCGCGCACGGTGTCGAAGGCCCGAAGTGCGTCGGCCTGCCGGCCCGAACGATAGAGCGCCAGCACGTATCGGCTCCACAAGTCCTCACGCAACGGGTGCTCTTCGAGCAGGGAGTGGAGGTCGACTGCGGCCTGGTCGTGACTGCCGGATCGGAGTTGGGCATCGGCCATGTCGACCTGGGCCTGAAGACGCACCGCCTCCAATCTGGCCTTGAGCGGGCGGACGACGTCGGCCTCGCGGGCGTCCACCAGGGGCTCGCCACGCCACCAGGAGAGGGCCTCACCGAGCCGACCGACCGTCGTCTCCGGGTCCTCCCACGTCGCCTCCCTGGCCTCGGTGACTGCCAGGACGAATCGGTGGGCGTCGACGTCTGATGTCTCGAGTGCCAGCTGGTAGCCGGGACCCTTGGTGGCGATCAACCCTTCGGGGAGCACCGAGCGCAGATGGTGGATGTAGGTCTGAAGTGCTTTGGCCGCCGTCGCCGGAGGGGTTTCGCCCCAAAGGCCGTCGATGAGCCTGTCGCTGGTGATCAACCTTCCCACGTCGGCCGCCAGCAACGTCAGAAGGGCGCGCTCCATCGGACGACTGACCTCGATTCGGTGGCCATCGTCACTCAATTCCAGCGGTCCGAGCACCCCGACGAGCACCACACAACCGTACCGAGATCGATTGCGGCACAGGGCGCCTTCTTACCGGGCGTTTACCGGGCTAGGGCAATTTCGACGCCGCAAGGGTCAATCGATCTGAGGAGGTATCAGATGCCCCTGTTCATGGATGTGCACCAGCAACTGCCCGACGGTGCGACCGAATCGGACGTGGCCGAAGCTCACGCCGCCGATCTGGCCACTCAGGACAGGTTCGGAGTCCACTACCAGCGGTACTGGGTTGATGAGAAGGCGGGCAAGGTGTTCTGTCTGGTGGAGGCACCCGACGCCGATGCCGCGGTCGCGGTGCACCGCGAGGCGCACGGGTTGGTCGCCGACGAGATCTACCCCGTCAGCGAACACAGTTGATAGGGGGAAGGGCGATGCGAAAGACCACGATTGCCGTGATGACTGCCCTGGCCGTGATGCTGGGGGCGGTCCCGGCTCTGGCCCACGACCACGGCCATGAAGAGTGGCGCGACGTGAGACACGATCTGCGCCAGGCCTCCAAGGTGACAGCCAAGTATCACCGGGTGTCGAAGGCGATCCGGGACGGGTTTGGCCCATTCGCCATACCCGAAGAGGATGGGGGGACCCTTCTCACCATCCGCGGCGAGGCGATTACCTGTTTCGACAGTCCCACCGGGGGGATGGGCGTCCACTATGTCCGTCACATCGATGGCACCGTGGACCCGGCGGACCCCGAGGCTCTCGTCTATGAGGTGGGCCGGCATGGGCGGCTCCGGCTGGTGGCCTTGGAGTACATCATCCCCGAGGAGTTCGTCGATCCGGCAGACCCGCCGATGCTCTTCGGTCGGACGATGCACCACCACTCGTATCTGCCCGTCTTCATCCTCCACGTGTGGTTGTGGAAATGGAACCCATCGGGCCTGTTCGCCGACTTCAACCCGAGAGTAAAGGACTGTCCCGCGGCCTGAACAGGGCGAGGCCGTCGACAAGAGAGGAGACCGGTCATCACCGGTCTCCTCTCGCGTGAAGATGGATCTTCAGATACCGTGGCTTTGAATTGAGATTGCAGACCATCCTCTACTCGACGGCCACCGAGCAGGCTGTGGACTGGTACTCGAAGGTTCTCGGGACGGAACCGGCCTACCGATCCGACGTTTGGACGTCGTTCGAGGTCGGCGGCGCCCACCTGGCGATACATCATGTGGACGAACCGGCTGTCGGGTCCAGGGCCGAGCTCTCACTGGTCTCGGACACGCCCCTCGAAGCAGTGGTGGAGCGTCTCATTTCCTCGGGGATCCACATCGAGAAGGGCATCCAGGAGGAGACCTTTGGTCGCTCGCTTCTGTTGAAGGATCCCGACGAGTACCCGGTCCAGATCAACGAGTACGCCGGCTGAACGAGTCGATCAGCGCAGACTGAGGACGGCTGGTCATCCTGGCCCTTCCGTGTCGAACTCATCGGAAGAACAAGGACTTTGGACCCTGGGAGAAGCTAGCTCAGCTGGATATGACTGATTCGTAGTGCTTTCTCGGGTGCATCGAATGCAGATGGGAGGTGGCGAAATTGACCGAGATGAAGGGCGTCGAACATGACTCGCTTCGGTTGCCTTGGATCGAGGTTGGGATCGGGGCAGGTCTGGTGGCCGTCGGTTCGTACACCTTCCTCGTGATCACGTCAGGTGGCATTCGGATGACCTTCGTGATCGCCTCCGTGTTCAGCGTGTCGCTCGGGTTGGCAAGTTTCGGTCTCTATCAGTTCCTGACCATTGAAAGACGGACGCTGGTGGCGCAAGTTGCAGCGGTGGCGACAGGTGTCGGGGCTGTGCTGTTCTTGGCGATGGCTTCGATCCAACTGGCCATCAAGAGCGATCTGGGAGGGGTTGATCCGGTCACCCTCGGCACGACGTTTGACCTGACCGAGCGGGTTCATCTGGGGCTCGATGTGGCATGGGACGTCTACTTCGCATTAGGAGTGGCGCTATTCGGAGTTTCCGCATACACACATCCACGGCTGGGAAGAGTCATTGGCGCAGTAGGAGTCTTGGTCGCGGTGGCTCTCGTTGCCCTGAACGTCGCCACGTTCCCCATTCCGCCCGCATCCGCCGGATCTTTCGATCTAGGCCCTGCGGCAGGACTCTGGTACCTGGTGGTCACCATCCAAATCGCCAGGTCTCTCGATTGGGCGAAACAGAGACTGATCCAATAGACGCCGATCGCGATGCGTCACGGGTGATCATGGCGTCTGTTGACACCCTGGTCTGACTGGCACTGCCACGACCGCGAGCATCCTTGAAAGCAGGGCTTCCTCAGCCGATCAGGCAGAAAGTTCCAGTTCCAGGCGACACGGCTCCTCTCGCTTTGCCAGTATTGAGAATCTGGATCAAAGGGAGGTTATTTGTGAATTCGGCGCCAGCCGGTGTGCGAAATCTGTTCCGGGCGGCTCTTGTGATATTCATCATCACGGTGGTGATCGGGATCCTGAACGGGACCGACGTGTGGGATCCGCCCCGCAACACCCTTCTCGCCCATGTGCACGCCGGGACGCTGGGTTGGATCACTCTCTCGGTGTTCGGTGCGGCGATCTGGATGTTCGGCAAGCCCAACGATCCCAAGACCGGGAACATGGCGATGTACTGCATCGTGGCGTTGTCGCTGTATGTCCTCGCGTTTTGGTCCGGTGACATCTTCAATACCACAGAGAGCATCCAACGGCCCATCGGCGGCACACTTGCCTTCATCGCCATCACCTGGATGTTCGTCTGGGTGTTGAGAAGCAAGCAGGGCGAAAAGTGGAACGTTGCCGAATTCGGAATGGGCCTGGCTCTCTTCTTCCTCCTGATCGGGGCCGTCCTCGGTGTCCTCCTTGGCCTGCAGCTGGCCAATGTCGAGGTGGTGGCAGCGGAGAATGCCGGGCGTCTCGGCGACGCCCACCCGGCGGCCATGGTGATCGGCTACGTGGTGTTGGCGATGTTGGCTGTCATCGAGTGGCGGATCAGAGGTGAGTCGACACCCCTGATCGGCGATGCCAAGGCCGGTGTGGTCCAGATGGTGCTGATGTTCCTGGCCGGGTTGTTCGGGATGTTGGGATTCCTCCTCGACACCCAGGGTCTTTTGATCGCCAACACGCCATTGCAGATAGCCGGGCTTCTCATATTCCTGTGGCGTCTGCGCAAGGAACTGGCACCGGCGCGGTGGCGAGGCGGAATCGAGGGGGTGATGTTGCGCACCGCCATCCTCGGGCTGGTCGCAGCCGTAGTTCTCACCGCCATCGTGGTGCAGAAGTTCGTTTCGGCCACCGGTGACGACGATGCGGTGTTCGCCCTCATCGAGCCCTATCTCCTGGCGCTGGACCACACCACCTTTATCCTGGTGGTGACCAATGTGATCTTCGCCATGCTGACGGTGGCCTCGGCGGTCCCGGACCTCTCGAGCAAGATCGTCTATTGGGGGATAAACGTCGGTGCCGTCGGGTTCGTGATCGGGCTCATCACCGAGAGCGCTCCGCTGAAGCGAACCTTCACCCCGATTCTCGGGCTGGCCCTGCTCTATGGGATCTATCTACATCTGACGGCCAAGCCGCGGGAGACCACGCAGGTGATGGCGAGCGGGTAGCGGTCGATCAGGTCGCGATGGGCAGGGAAAGCTCAAAGATGCTCTTGCCGTCTTCGTAGTTGTAGGTGAGGTCTCCGTCCATCAAGGATGCGAGCTTCCGCGAGACGGTGAGCCCGAGCCCGATGGATGCGGCCAGTCTCTCCCTGTTCGAGGCCCGCTGATATGGCTCGAATATGGTGCCTTGGTCGTCGAGCGGTATGCCCTCCCCATCGTCGACAACCGCAACACAGGCCAGAGGCCCGCAGTCGTAGGTCCGCACTTCGACGGTGTCGCCTCCATAGCGGAAGGCATTGGAGATCAGGTTGCGCAGGACCTGGCGAACCCGGGCGGGATCACCCATCCCGCGGATCGACGGCCCGCTGAGCACTACCCGTCCGCCCTCGCCGTTTTCGCCCAGGGCCTCGACTACCTGTGCCGACTGGGCCCGGAGGTCAACCGATACCTTGGCCACCTTGAGCGTCTCGTTGTCGGCCCGCGCCGCCACCAGCAAGTCCTCGACGATGTTGGTCAGGTCGGCGGTTTGATCGGCGATGCTCGTGACGATCTCGACTTGCTCGGCGGGCGACAGGGATGGGAGCTCGCTCCGCATCAGCTGGGCGAATCCCAGCACTGCGGTGAGTGGTATCCGCAGCTCGTGGGACACCGATGCGATCAGCTGATCTTTCGAGTCGAGCATCCCGCGAAGCTGGTCTTGAGCCTCGACCTGCTCGGTGATGTCGACCACATTCGCCACCAGATGGAGAGGCTTGCCTTCGGAGTCCCGCACCAGGGCGGTTGAGATGATCCCGTATGAGGTCGAACCGTCGCGGCGGAGATAGTGGAGTTTGGCTTCCGCCGAGGCCACCTCCCCATTGGCGACCTGGCGAAAGCGGGTCATGCTCTCCTCGCGGTCGTCGGGCGCTACCACCTCGAGAATGGTTCGACCCTCGATCTCCGCTTCGGTGTAACCGAGCATGTTGCAGCCAGCCGCGTTCACCCGGAGGAATCGCCCGTCCGTGGGGCTCACCAGGGCCATTCCCGAGGCGGCCGACTCGAAGGCGAGGCGGAACCTTTCCTCACTGGTGGCGACGGCTTCCTCTGCGCGCTTTTGGCCGGTGATGTCCTGCATCTGCACCACGAAATGTTGAATTTCTTCCTCGGGATCCACAACGGGGGCAACATTGATTCGGGCCCAGACGATGCTGCCGTCGCTGTGGAGATACCGCTTCTCCCAGTTGGCCACTGGTGTCTCGCCGTCGAGGAGAGCTCGTAGCCATTCTTCACTCTGGGCCATGTCGACTGGGTGGGTGATATCGGCGAAGTGCCGGCCGTCGAGCGCACCGGGCTCGCGACCCAGCATCATGTTGAGAGATCGGTTGGTTGCAATGAAGTCGCCCTCGCGGGAGGTGACAGCCATCGCTACCGAGGCGTGCTCAAAGATGGCGCGAAAGTGCCGATCGGAGTCCCACATGGGGTTTGTTTGAGAGTTGTCCTGGTTGTTGCGAGTGCTCATCGGCAACGTCCCTAGACCGACGGGGGCATGTTAGGGATGATCGGCAAGGGTTGTGGGGTACTGGAGACTTCCATCTGGGTGGGGTATTGACACATCGACTGCTCTCTGGCATGATTCGGTCGATCGACCGATTAGCGAGATGGAGCCAACATTGACCGTCGAGACGGAAACCAGAGCCACCATCCTCGAGGCCGCCAAACAGGCCCTGTTGGCATCCGGTTTCTCCGGATTGTCCACCCGAAAGATCGCCGAGGAAGCCGGGGTGCCATTGAGCCAGATCCACTACCACTTCGGCTCAAAGCAAGGTTTGGTCCTGGAAGTGCTGGCTGAGGAGAACCGTCGGCTGCTGCGGAGACAGCGAGATCTCTATTCCGCCGAGATGCCCCTGTGGAAACAGTGGGAGCAGGCCTGCGACTACCTGGAGGACGATCTCGAGTCCGGCTATGTCCGTGTCCTTCAGGAAATGATGGCTGCGGGGTGGTCGAACCCGGAGATCGCCACCGTGGTCAAGGCGATGTTGAGCCAATGGTTCAAAGTGCTTCGAGACGTGGCCGCCGGCGCCGCCGGAGGAATCGGGGGTCTCGGGCCTTTCACGCCCGCCGAGGCGAGTGTGATCGCCGGCTCTCCATTCCTTGGCGTCGAAAGCATGATCCTCCTCGGGTTCAGCGAGGCCGAGCTTCCGGTTCGGTCCGCCCTTCGCAAGTTCGGCGACCTCCTCCGGACGATGGAAGCGGAATGAGGGCAGTGCTGCCCACTCGGGCCTCCCATGTCGTGCGCGATGGTGTCAGCCTCGGTTACGAGACATTCGGTGAGGGGGATCGAACCATCCTCCTCCTCCCCACCTGGACCATCATTCACTCTCGATTCTGGAAGATGCAGGTTGCCTTTCTGTCCCGGCACTATCACGTGGTCACATATGACGGCCCAGGCAACGGCCGCTCGGATCGGACCACCGACCCCGACCGATACACGGCCGACGCATATGCCGACGATGCGGTCGCCGTTCTCGATGCCTGCGGAGTCGAGCAGGCTGTGGTGGTCGGTCTCTCGCTGGGGGCGCAATATGGCACACGTCTCGCCGCCCGATATCCGACCCGGGTGATTGGCCTGGCGCTGATCGGCTCGTCACTCCCCCTGGTCCCCCTACCCCCGGAAAGGGCCGGTATCCCGGCAAGCTTCCTCCAGCCATATCCCGAGGATCCGCAGGGATGGGAGAAGTACAACCTGGCCTATTGGCACGCCGATCACCGGGACTTCGTCGAATTCTTCTTTGGCCGGGTGTTTTCCGAGCCTCATTCCACCAAGCCGATCGAGGACGCGGTCGGTTGGGCGTTGGAGTCCGGGCCCGAGATACTCGAAGCGGAATCGTACGCACGCGAACTCGAGTTGACCGGTCCCGAGATCTTCGATCCGGTCAGGTGTCCGGTCATGGTCATACACGGGACCGAAGATCAGATCCAGTCCCATGAGGTCGGCGTGGAGGCCGCTCGTTGGAGCGGCGGCACCCTGGTATCGCTGGCGGGCTCCGGTCACCTGCCCAATGTCAGGGACCCGGTCAAGGTGAATCTGGCACTCCGCCAGTTCGTGGAGGGGCTGAAGGCATGAGGGCGCGCGAGCCCGATCAGTCGGGAACACTCGATCGCGATGGGGTGAAGATCCATTACGAGGTGTTTGGCGAGGGGGACACCACCATCGCGCTCGATACCACCTTCTCCGATCACCCATTCGAGGATCTGGAAGGGTCTCATCCCGTATCTCTCCCGTGACCATCGAGTTGTCACCCTCGATGGGAGAGGTAGCGGCAAGTCAGGCCGGCCGAGCACTGTGGCCGCTCACATCTCAGCCGAGAACGTGGCCGATATCCTGGCGGTCCTCGATGAAGTCGAGGTTTCGCGCGCAGTGCTCGTGGCCCACTGTCACGCCTGCTGGTGGGCGCTCGAGCTTGCCACCAAGCATCCTGAGCGAGTCGACGCTCTGGTGGCCGTCGCCCCAGGTATTCCGTATCTGGCCAAGTCGCAGCCGCATTGGGTGGAGACCGCCCCTCGCTGGGACGAGATCGTCGAGAGCCCGGTCGGCTGGGAGCTGAACAATCGGCACACGATCACGACGCGGCATCGTGAGTGGATCGAGTTCTTCTTCGGGGAGCAACTGGTGGAGCCGCACTCGACCAAGCAGTACGAGGATGCCGTCTCGTGGGCGATGGAATCCAACGGCGAGATCCTGGCCGCTGCCGATGAGGGCATCGAGACCGATCTCCCCGATTCCGAGGCCGTTGAGGAGATGTGCCGGGCGTTGCCCGTGTCCACGCTGACAATTCATGGCGACGCAGACATCTGCCAACACGTGGACCGGGGTCGGGAATTTGCCCGGCTCACCGGTGGAGAACTGCTCGTCATCGAGGGCGCCGGCCACCTCACACCGGCTCGCGAGCCGGTCAGGGTGAACCGGGCGATCAGAGAATTTGTCGACAAATTGAGAGGTGTTCCGATGGTTGATCACGTTTGGCCACGTGCCATGAGTCGTAGGAAGAAGGTGCTCTATCTCTCGTCGCCGATTGGTCTCGGTCACGCCCGACGTGATCTGGCGGTGGCACAGGAGTTGAGACGAATCGATCCGGACCTCGAGATCGATTGGCTGGCTCAACACCCGGTCACGATGGTGCTGGAGCAAGCCGGTGAATCCGTGCATCCCGCTAGCGCCTGGCTCGCCTCCGAGTCGGGCCACATCGCTTCGGAGGCGTCCGGTCATGATCTGCATTGCTTTCAAGCGTTGCGGCGCATGGATGAGATCCTGCTGGCTAACTTCATGTTGTTCCAAGAAGTGGTCGAAGAGTCCCAATACGACCTCATAGTGGGGGATGAGGCCTGGGAGGTCGACTACTACTGGCACGAGAACCCCGAGTTGAAGCGGGGCTCGCATGTGTGGATGACCGACTTCGTCGGCTACCTCCCTATGCCCGACGGTGGGGGCCACGAGGCATTTCTGACTGCCGATTACAACGCGGAGATGATCGAGCACATCGCCCGTTTCCCCCGGATCCGCGACAGGGCCATCTTCGTCGGGAACGCCAACGACATCTATCCGGATGTCTTCGGCCCGACTCTCCCCAAGATCCGGGACTGGACCGAGGATCACTTCGAATTCTCGGGCTACATCACTGGGTTCACGCCGCCCACCGAGGATGAGATCGACGAGTGGCGGGCGGCGTTGGGCTACATGCCCGACGAGAAGGTTTGCGTCGTCACGGTAGGTGGTTCCGGTGTAGGGCGCGACCTCCTCGAGAAGGTGATCGCGGCCTTCCCCATGGTCAAGGCGAGGATCCCTGAACTCAGGATGGTCGCGGTTGCCGGCCCACGCATCGAGCCGAAGAATCTCCCCACCCATCCCGGTCTCGAGGTGAGGGGATATGTGGACGAGCTCTATCGACATCTGTCCGTATGTGACCTTGCTGTGGTCCAAGGTGGGCTCACGACCACGATGGAGCTCACCGCATCCAAGAGACCCTTCATGTACTTCCCACTCCGCAATCACTTCGAGCAGAACTTCCATGTCCGCCATCGTCTCGATCAGTACGGGGCGGGACGACACATGGACTATGCCGCCACCGATCCCGATGCGATCGCCACCGAGATCGAGGACCTGCTGGGTCGTCCAGTCCAATATCACGATGTCGAAGCCGACGGCGCCGCTCGCGCCGCCCGGATGATCGCCGAGCTCATCTAGCGCCAACCGAAAGGGGTCTCATAGGAAACAGACATGTCCATCGAATCGGTCGAACGACCGAACGAAACCGGATCACCCAACCAAGCAAAGGAGCAAAGATGCCTATCACCAGAGAGAAGAGAAACGGTGTCAACGTCGAAGGCCTGTTCGGGGCCCTAGACGCCGTCAAGGCCCAGCCGGAGGCGGCAAAGTTTCAGTTCAGGGCCACCAACCATTGGATAAGCGGCACCCATAGCAAGAGTCGCATCCATGACTTCTTCGGTCTCGGAGCCGAGCAGACCCACCGGGAGCCGCGCACTTTCGAGGCCGACCATCCCGAGCAACTGGTCGCGACGGACCAGGCGCCGGCGCCGGTCGAGTTCCTGCTCCATGCCCTGGCCGCCTGCATCACCGCGGGTATCGGCAATGTTGCGGCGGCCCGCGATATCGAGCTGACCCGGGTCGAGTCCAGCGTGAGCGGCGACATCGACCTGGTCGGTCTCCTCGGTCTCGACGACAGGGTCCGCAACGGCTATCAGGGCATGCGGGTCAGCATCGCCATCGAGGGCGACGCCTCCGCGGAGGACCTACGCCGGGTGGTGGAGCGCTCGATAGCTCGCTCTGCCGTCTTCGACGTCCTTGCCAACGGCACTTCCGTCTCGGTCGAGATCGAAGCCGGCTGAATGCCCGACGGTGTGATCGGGGGATCCCCCGATCACACCACCGAACCTGGAGTGAATCATGAGTGACTATTTCGATGTGATCGTGGTGGGGGCACGAGTGGCCGGCGCTTCGACGGCGATGCTCCTGGCCCAGCAAGGCCACCATGTGCTGGTGATGGATCGGGCGCCCATGCCATCTGACACTGTCTCGACACACGCCATGCTGCGCACCGGTGTCCTTCAGCTTTCCCGATGGGGGCTGCTGGACCGGGTGATCGACTCCGGCGCCGCGCCGATTCGAGAGATAACCCTGGGCTTCGGCAGAGAGCGAATTTCTTTCGAGGTGCGCTCCAGTCATGGGATCGACACCCTCTATGCGCCGCGTCGTGTCGTCCTGGACCGGATCCTGCTCGAAGCGGCCCAGTCGTCCGGTGCCGAGTTCTTCGGAGAGACTCGGCTGACTGGTGTCCGGCGAGATGAGGATGGCAACATCTGTGGTGTGGCGGCGGAGCGATCTGGCGAGGTTCTGGAGCTCGATGCACGGATGGTGATCGGCGCCGACGGCGTATGGTCCCGGGTGGCGAACCTCGTTCAGGCGCCGATTCAACGCGGCCACCGGCCCACCAATGCGGTCCACTATGCGTATTACCGTGACGTTCGGCAGCGCGGCTTCTGGTTTCAGTTCACACCCGGCGTCAATGCCGGGATCATTCCCACCAATGATGACCTCTGCTGTGTCTTCGTTGGGCGACCTAGCCGCGAGGTTGCGGCCTTCCGGGCCGACCCAGAGGCGGAGTTTCATCGTCTTCTGAGAATGGCGGGGTCCGACCTGGCCGAACGTGTCTCGGCCGGATCGAGAGTCAGTCAGTTCCGCGGGACCAAAGGACTACCCGGGCAGATACGAAAGCCGTTTGGTCCCACTTGGGCACTCGTCGGGGACGCCGGATATACCAAAGACCCCATCTCAGCTCATGGGATCAGTGATGCATTGAGAGATGCCGAATTGTGCGCCCGGGCAGTGGATCGGGCGATCAGGCGTCCAGAGGAGGCCGTCGAAGCGATGAGTGAGTATCAGCAGATTCGCGATGAGCTTTCGTCGGTCATGTTCGGCGAGTCGGAGGCACTTGCCGCCTATCACTGGGAGGCCGATGAGGCATCCGCCCGGATGCGGCTGATCAGCCAGGCGGTCCGCGAAGAGTGCGATGCCCTGATGTCATTGCCCGAACGGTCGACCACAGTTGCCCGAGTCTGAAGATTCCAATCAGCGAATTATCAGCAATTCGTCGCCGAACTCGTGCCACAGATAGCCGGATGCCAGGGCACTCTCATAGACGTCTTCCAGCCGTTGTCTCCCGCCCATTGCCTCCAGTAGGCGTAGGTGTGACGACCGGGGCTCGTGCCACCCGGTGAGCAGCCCATCGACCGCTCTGATGTCCCGCTCGGGTGAGATCACCAGATCGGTGAGACCGCTGCCAGGGTGCAAAGTCCCGTCGCGGCCGGCGACCGTCTCCAAAGCCCTGACGACGCTGGTGCCGACGGCGATCAGACGGCCTCCGGTCTCGCGAAGTCGATTCACCGTGTTGGCGGTGGTGGCTGAAACTCGGAATCGTTCCTCGCCGGGCGCTTCGTCGTCTTCGAAGGAGGAGACCCCGGTGTGAAGGGTGACGGGAACCACCACCACTCCATTTGCCACCAGCCGGGTCACCAGCTCTGTTGTGAATGGTCGTCCGGCGCTGGGCATCTCGGAGGAGCCCGGCTCGGTGGCGAAGACCGTCTGGTAATCCGCAAGGGGCCAATCCGGCCCGTCCACGTAGCGAATGGGGCTCCCGTGCCAGTCGAGGTACTCCTCGATCTTCCCGATTCTCTCCAGGGCGGCGATCCACAGTCGGGGCGACCGTGGGCTCCTGGCCATCAGACGTGCGGTCGCATCGCCTTGGAGGGTCAGGGTCTGTGCATCGAGTCGTGGGCCGGGTGTGGTTCCGCCGCCCGGCCCGGCGGTTCGCACTTCGAGTGACCAAATCCCCTCGGCAAGGGGCGAGGCGAGATGGACCCGAACCCTGGCCCCGTCCTGGGTGGTCGCTTCGAGGGAGGCCGGGATGGTCTTCGAGTTGTTGACCACCAGTGCATCCCCTGGGCGCAAGAGTTCCGCGAGGTCGGTGAAGGTTCGATGTTCGATCGCACCTGTTGGCGCCCGGGAGACCATGAGACGCACCCCGTCCCGGGGGGCGCCGCGGTGTTCGGGCGGTCCGCTGGCAACGCTCGATTCGGGCATCGCGAAGTCGATGGAGCGACTCAGAAGTGTCACGAGCCGGTCTCGATGGCGCTTGCCTGATAGCGGCCTGAGGGCCGTCGCTCACTGAGGATCCTAAGCAGCGGCGGAACGCTCTCCTCCGGTGGGGGACGGTCGGAGATGTCCTCGCCGGGGAATGCCTGCTGATGCATGACGGTGTTCATGTCGCCGGGGTCGAACCAGATCACGGTGACATCGGGCTCCTCGGCGGCGAGCACATTTGATAACTGCTCCAGGGCCGCCTTCGAAGATCCATATCCTCCCCAACCCTCATATCCCTCGACGGCGGCGTCGGAGGTGATGTTCACGATCGTGCCGTGCCTCTCTCGCAACGAAGGGAGCGCAAGTTGGATGATTCCGAGTGGGCCCAGGACGTTGGCACGGTAGACCTCGTCGAGATCGGTGATGGGGTAGTCGGCGAGGTTCGGCTGTGGGCTTGGTCCCAACACCGAGGCGTTGTTGACCAGCAAGTCGATACCACCCTGGTCGATCGCCGCATCGACCAGGGCGTGGCGGTGTCCGTCGTCGCCGACGTCACCCGCCACTGCTCGGACGATGGTTTGGCCGGCCAGCTCGCGGGCCGCCTCATCCAATGCCTTCGATCCACGAGCGTCGATGACCAGTGACCACTTGTCAGCCGCAAGTGCTCGGGCCAGAGCCAGGCCGAATCCGCGCGAAGCGCCCGTGATCACCGCGATGTCACCCATCGGACCTGACCAGCGTGCTTTCTGAGTTGGACATGGCGCCAAGTTACAACTTCAACCTAACTTGAAGTCAAGCGCCGGGAGTGGCCCAGCAAAGGCGAGGCCGTACAATTGGGGTCGACCAGACGGGGACGTAGCTCAGCTGGAAGAGCACCGGCTTTGCAAGCCGGGGGTCGTGGGTTCGAGTCCCATCGTCTCCACCGACGTCGAAGCGGATTGAATCCGACGACACGGTGGTTGTATCTGACGGCAGAGACAAGAGGAGTTGAAATGGCCAATGCGGTGATCGTCGATGCAGTCCGGACCCCGTCGGGCCGACGCAACGGAGTCTTCAAGGACTTCCATCCCGTCGATCTGGCGTCGATCCCTCTTCAGGCTCTGGTCGAGCGCAATCAGCTGGACCCCTCCACGATCGACGATGTGATCATGGGCACCGTCTCCCAGACCGGGGAGCAGGCATACAACGTCGGGCGAAATGCGGCTCTCGCCGCCGGTTTTCCCGAGGAAGTCCCCGGCGTCACCATCGATCGCCAGTGCGGGTCCTCCCAGCAGTCCGCTCACTTCGCCGCCCAGGCGATCATGGCCGGTGCACAGGACATCGTCCTCGCCGCGGGAGTGGAGAACATGACCCGGGTGCCGATGGGGATCACCGCTCAGCAAGGCCCGGGTCTTCCGTTTGGTGCCCGGATGCTGGAGCGGTATTCGCAGGGTTTGGTCCCACAAGGGATCTCGGCGGAGATGATCGCCGAGAAATGGGGTATCAGCCGTGAGGAGTTGGACACCCTTGCCCTCGAGTCGCACCGAAGGGCCGCCCGCGCCACCGACGAAGGCCGTTTCGAGGGCCAGATCATCCCGGTGGGTGTGATCGCCGAGGACGGATCGCATCAGACCGTGACCAAGGACGAGGGGATCCGCTGGGAAACATCGAAGGAGAAGCTGGCCGGCCTTCAGCCTGCCTTCAAGGCGGACGGGGTGGTCACAGCTGGGAACTCGTCTCAGATTTCCGACGGTGCCGCCGCATTACTCATCATGTCCGAGGAGAAGGCCACCGAGTTGGGGTTGACGCCGAAGGCGCGCTTCGTCGCCTTCGCCATGGCGGGTGTCGACCCGGTCATGATGCTGACAGGGCCGATCCCGGCGACCGAGAAGGTGCTGGCCCGAGCCGGGCTGAAGATGGACGAAATCGACCTGTTCGAAGTGAACGAGGCATTCGCCTCAGTGCCGGTTGCCTGGCGGATGGAGCTGGGCGGCACCGACCCCATGGGCTTGTGGGATCGGACCAACGTCAACGGCGGCGCCATTGCCCTCGGTCATCCGCTCGGGGCCTCCGGTGCCCGTCTCTTGACCACCCTGGTTTGGGAGCTGGAGCGAACCGGGGGCCGATACGGCCTGCAGACCATGTGCGAGGGTGGCGGCATGGCCAACGCCCTGATCATCGAACGTCTCTAGGTGTCGGCGACGCCCGGCTCTTCCTCTCGTCGCTGAGCGATGACCGGCAACACCGTCATCGACGTCCTCCTGGCTGTGGGAATGGGATATGCCATCTGGCGTGGCTCGTTGTTCTTCATCAGGATGCTCTCCACGCCACCGCCCGAGATCGACCCAGACGATGTGGTGGCGGTCGACCAGGACTACAAATGCACCGTCTGCGGCGCAGAGCTCACCATGCGTGCGATCAACATCCAAGACGACGCCGCCCCGCGCCATTGCCGTGAGGAGATGGTCCCCGTCTGGCGGCCGTAGCTCTTGTTAGCGGAATCGGCGGGATTCAAGGGGTTTGGGTCACGGTTGGCTCATGAAGCGGACCGACATGTGGAGGTAGCCGTCTTCGTCGGGATGTTGGGCCCATATCTCGGTCCACTCGGGGTCGTCCCACATGGCAGGCCATCGGGCATCTCGTTCCTCGAGGCTCTCCCAACGAAGGATCCAGGTCACATTGGCCGATCCGTGCCGCAGATCCATCGGGTCGGCACCGGTGATTCGAGGTGAGATCCCACTGTCGAACCAGAGCCCTATGACGTCGAATCGATTGCTGAAGTACTCCAGTGCCGGCTCCCACCAACTCTTGTACTCGTCCCAGAGATCGCGTCGGAACCAGTAGTCCCGAAACTCGTATAGGCCATCGGCCATGGGAGGGGCTACCCCCAACCGAGCATGGGTCGTCCAAAGAAGAGGAGAATGAGGACGAAGGGGCCGCCGAGGAGGACGAGAACTCGCCCCCATTGGTTCGGGATGACCCTCACGATCAGGGCCACTATCAGGATTCCCACTCCCCAGAGGCCGATGAGCATGGCCATGACGATGCGTTGGAGATCGCCGAATTCGGGGTCGTTGGCCCCTAAGAAACCCATCACTCCAATGACGATCGCCCCCACGATGTGAAGCCCGAGCAGGGCCCGGTCAAGCCTGGTCAGAGGCATCCGCCGCGGCTTGTCGGTTGCAGTTGTCGACACCGATACACTCTCTGGCGCCTGTGTTCGGTGGTCCTGGCGCCGTCGCACAGAGTAGAGGTGCATTGTCGATTCCGACCGCTCTCGAAGCCGATTTCTTGGGCGATCCTCGGTCGTCGTATACCCAAATCACACCGCTGTAGTTATCCAGGGGTTTGTCCACAGGGTGTGGAGAACTACACGGGTGTAACTCTGTTCTCAGGCTCCCAACGATCGACTACGCTCGCCGACGTGCCAGAGTCGAAACGTCGCAAGCCAAAGAGCGCACCGGTGTCCGCCACTTCTGCGGCCGCCGAAGCCCGATCCAAGGAGCCCAGCCCCACCTGGTACGTGGTGGTGATGGCGGGCCTGATGGTGATCGGGGTGATCCTGGTCCTGGTCAGATTCGTGTTCCAGCTCGATCAGCTGGTCCTGGTCGGGGGTCTGGTGGCGATTGCGGCCGGATTCCTCATGACCACCAATTACCGCTAGAGGGCCATACCTATCCGCCGCCGGTAGTCGTTGTAGTCGTCGGGACCGTGGTCGTGGTCGTCGTCGAAGTCGTCGTGGTCGGTGGCGCCTCGAACTTGCCCACGGTCACCGTGACGATGTCACCGGGCACCAGGGTGGCCCCCACCTGAGGATTCTGGGAGACGATGGTCCCATCCTGACCGGGATCCGCCACGGGTTGGGTGGTGGTCGACACCCGAAGCACCAGGCCGACGTCTTTGAGGATCGCATCCGCCTGGTCTGCAGTGAGGCCGGTCAATGATGGCACGTCCACCGGCTGGGGACCCCGGGAGACCACGAGGAGGATGGTGTCGCCCGATTGGACCTCGAGCCCCGGCTCGGGATCGGTGCGGATGACCAGGCCGGTGTCGATCGTGCTCGAATACTCCTCGTTGACGGTCACCTTCAGGCCAAGATCGGTGAGGGCCGCGGTGGCATCACGCTCGGTCTGCGTGGTGACATCGGGCAGCTCATAGACCTCGGGACCGGTCGACACCACCAGGTTGACCGGGGCTTGTGACCCGATGCGAACCCCCGCACCCGGGTCCTGTTCGATGACCACGCCCTCGGCGAAGGTCGCGTCCGGGCGCTCGTCCACCGTGCCCACGGTGAGGTTCGATTCCTCGAGGAGGCGGCGGGCGTTCTCCAACGTCTGGCCGATCAGCGGAGGCACCGGGAACTCCTCGGCACCCGTAGAGACATAGACCTGGATCACGGTGGCCTTGGCGGCCTGAGTCCCGAAGGGCGGGTTGGTCCGAGTCACATTCCCCACTTCTTCGGTGTCGGAGGACTCAAGGAACACGGTGACCTCGAAACCGTCCGCCTGGAGACGAGCCAGGGCGGCCTCTTGGGTCAGCCCGGTGACATTGGGGATTTCGATCAAATCGGACTCGTTGGTGCCGCCGGCCAGGCGGAAGAGGAAGAAGAGCAGGATTGCCAGGGCAATGAGAAGGCCAAATGCAGTCAGGATGAACGGAAGCTGAGACGCCGGTTCTTCCTCCAACTCGCGGTAGACCTCGTCGGGCGGCACCGTGGCAGGAGGCACCGGTGTCGTCATGAGCCTGGTCGAGCTGTCCCCGTTGCCCGGGACGCCGACCGGAACTGCCAACGGCATCCCCACCGGCTCGCCCTTGAGCACGGTGAGCAGGTCAGAGCGCATCTCCGAGGCGGTCTGATAGCGAGCGACCGGGTCCTTTCGCATCGCCTTCGTAACCACCGCATCCAGCGACTGGGACACGTCGGAGTTCAGTGAGGAAGGGGTGGGTGCATCGGTGGAGACATGCTGGAAGGCAACCGACATCGGGCTGTCACCGGTGTAGGGCGGGCGCCCGGTCAGCATCTCGTAGAGCACCACCCCGAGCGAGTAGACGTCGCTTCGCTCGTCGGCCGACGCCCCCTGGGCCTGCTCGGGACTGAAGTACGTGGCCGTGCCGATGACCGCACCGGTGCGGGTCAGCTCCTGGCTGTCGTCCCAGGCCCGGGCGATGCCGAAGTCGGTCACCTTCACCGTGCCGTCCTTTGCCAACAGGATGTTCCCCGGTTTGACGTCACGATGGACCAAACCGGCCTGGTGGGCAACCGAAAGGGCGGCGGCGACTTCGGAGGCGATCTCGGTGGCACGTCGGGGAAGCAGGGCGCCCTCCGACTTGAGGACGTCGCGAAGCGAGCGACCGTCGACCAACTCCATCACGATGAAGTACGTGTTCTGGGCTTGGCCCCAGTCGTAGATGCCCACGATGTTGGGATGGCTCAGATTCGCCGCCGCCTGGGCCTCACGGCGGAATCTCTTCACGAAAGCCTCGTCGGCCGAGTATTGGGAGTGGAGGACCTTGATCGCCACTCTGCGGTTGAGCAGGGTGTCCACACCCTCATACACGTCGGCCATGCCACCTCGGGCGAGATGGGACGTGATCTGATAGCGATCTGTCAGTGTGGTCTGGGGTTCCATAGGAGTCGACGGATTGTAGGAATGCTCCGGGTGCAACTCACGGGGTTCTCTGCAGCCAGACCTGGATCAGCTGTGCTGCGATGGGCGCCGCCACCGACCCGCCCGAGGCCGATTCACCCAGGTCGCCACCCTCCTCGACCAGCACCGCCAGAGCGATCGAAGGATCTTCGACCGGGGCGAAGCCGATGAACCATGGGTTGGGAAGCCCGTTCGGGCCCGAGGACGTTCCGGTCTTCCCCGCCACCCGCACGCCGGGCACCGCGGCACTCCGCCCGGTCCCTTCGGTGACTACCCGCTCCATCATCTGGGCGAGGACGTCGGATGTCGCCGGGTCCATGGCCCGGCCCAGCGGATTCGAGGTGAATGTCTTCACGGTGTTCCCATCGGCGTCGAATAGTCGATTGACCAGGTAGGGGGCGGGGGTTACTCCATGGTTCGCTACCGCCGCCGCCACCATTGCCATGTTTAACGGCGAAGCCCTGACATCGCGTTCCCCGATCCCGCTTTGGGCCAGGGCGGCCGGATCGTCGGCCAGCTCAGCCACCGGGTATGCCGCCTGGGGCACCTTCCAGGGAAAGTCCAGGTCGGTGTTGAAACCGAGGGCGTCGGCGGTGATCCCGATGTCCTCGGCGCCGAGCCGAACGGAGAGATCGGCGAACACCGTGTTGCAGGAGACCACGAACGCCTTGAGGAGCGTTATCGACTGGCCGTCGTTGCAGGATCGGCCGTTGGCATTGGATATGGTTGCCGTAGATCCGGGAAGGTCGAACGCGACCGGATCGGGGAATGTCGTCGACGGGTCGGCCTCGCCCGTGTCGAGGGCGGTGGCGGCCACAACCGTCTTGAACGTCGATCCGGGCGGGTAGATCTCCTTCGTGGCACGGTCGTTGAGTGGTCGGGTCTCGTCGGCGAGCAGCCCTTCCCACATCGCGGCGGCATCGGCGCCGAGTAGCGACTCGGGGTCGAAGGACGGGGATGACACCGCGGCCAGGATGGCCCCGGTCCGCGGGTCGAGAGCCACCACCGCGCCTTTCTGACCACCCAGAGCCTCATAGGCGGCACGTTGCAACGGCGCATATACCGTCATCTCCAAGCTTTGAGGGCGAAGGTCGCGCCCCAGGATCACGGTGACCAGGTCGCTAATGGTCAGATCGCGTTTGGAGCGGAGCTCGCTCGAGTAGGCCAGCTCGAGACCGGACGATCCGACCAAGAAGGAGTTGTAGCCAACGATGTGGGCGAATGCCTCACCTTCGGGGTATTCACGTTGGAACGACCGGGGATCGTCGGGGTCCTCCACCGAGCGCGCCACCACCGTCCCATCGGCGGTGACGATCAACCCTCTCTCCTTTCCCCGGTCGGCGAGGGCCGGTCGGGAGTTGCGAGGGTCGGCCTTGAGGGCGTCGGCATGGATCACCTGGATCCAGCTCACCGCCATGAGCAGGGCGAAGAACCCCACGAAGACCCCGAGGGAGAGACGCCGGATGGGGCCGTTCATTGCGCTTCCTCATGGCTGATACGGAGGAGGAGGGCGACCAAGACCAGATTGCCGACCAGGGCCGATCCTCCATAGGACATGAACGGGAGGGTGATCCCGGTGAGCGGCACCAGACGGACGATGCCCCCGATGATGAGAAAGGTCTGGACTGCGAACACGAGAGTGAGACCGGCGGCGAGCAGCTTGCGGAAGGTGTCACGGCTTCTGAACGCGATACCGAGGCCGACGGTGATCACCAAGGCGAAAAGGGCCAGCACCGACACAGTGCCGGCAAATCCAAGCTCCTCACCGACCGCGGCGAAGATGAAGTCGGTGGAGGCATTGGGGATCAGATCGGGTCTTCCCAGCCCCGGCCCCGACCCGGAGAGCGATCCAGTGCCCATGGCGAATAGACCCTGGGCGATCTGATAGCCCTGGTCTTGGTAGTGATCGAAGGGGGCGAGCCAGGCGATGATGCGCCGTTGCACGTGGTCGAAGGCGAGATATGAGGCCACCCCACCAATTGCCCCCAAGACTCCACCGGCCACCAGATAGCCCGCGGTGCCTGTGGCCGCGTAGATCAAGAGGACGAACCCGGCGAACAGGAGGATCGAGGCGCCGAGGTCTCGCTGTGAGATGAGTATCAGGACACTGACACCCCAGGTGAGCAGGAGTGGGATCAGCTGGCGCGGTTCAGGCAGGTGGATCGGGCCGATGGTCCGTCTCGCCTCGCGCAATGCCCGCTGGTGGTCCGCCAGGTAGGAGGCCACATAGGCGACCAGACCCAGCTTGGCCAGCTCCGCCGGTTGGAACTGGAGACTGGTGAACCCGGCGTCGAGAACGACCCAGAGCCGGGAGCCGTTGATCTCGAGCCCGCGGAGCGGGAAACCCCAATCGGAAGGAAGGTTCGGCATCAGGAGAAGGAGGGTGGAGATGAGCAATGTGATGTTGCGATAGGTGCGAAGGACGACGATCGAGCTCCGGTTGAGCAGGGCCAGCACCAAGGCGGCGAGACCTGCCCCGATGAGGATCCACCACCTCTGGAGGGCTGCCCGGTCGGTCCCCAGGGCCAGATCGAGACGATAGATCTCGAAGAATCCGAGGGCAGTGAGGGCGGCGATTGGAGCGACCAGCAATGGTGTCGCCCTCGGCGCAAAAGCTCTCACTGCCAGATGAAGCCCACCAAAGGCGATGAGGAACACGAGGAAGGTGAGGGCGATCTGGGCGTCGATGTTGCGGTCCTGGGCGAAGTTGACCAGCGACAAGGCGAATGCGGCCAGCACCGAGGCCGCAACGATGGTGAGACCCTCGACGTTGCGAGTCATGGGCTCAGGCGAGCACTTCGGCCACGATCACGGTGATGTTGTCGTGACCCCCGGCCTTGTTCGCCATTTCGATGAGGTTCCATGCCGTCTCCTCCACTGAACCCTCGGAGAGGCCCTTGTTGATTGCCACTGCCGGGACCATCGAGTTGAGCCCGTCGGAGCAGAGCAGGATCCGGTCCCCCGGCTCCAACTCGACTTCGAACTCGTCGACATTGATGAATCTGGTCAGCCCGAGACAGCGGGTGATGATGTGACTCTGTGGGTGTTCTTCGGCCTCCTCGGCGGTGATCTCACCCAGTGAGACCAATTGAGCGGCCATGGTGTGATCCGAGGTGAGCTGGAGCAGTTGCCCTTCGTTGTGCAGATAGGCGCGGCTGTCCCCGACGTGGGCGAAGTGGGCGACACCCTCGGGGGTGAGCTCGACCAACGTCATGGTGGTCCCCATCCCCTCCAGGTCGGGTTGGCGAGCCACTTCTTCCCGGATGGCGCGATTGGCGGCCGCCACCCGATCACCCGGATCGAGGCCGGAGGATGCGGCGGCGTTGACGGCGAGCCGGGACGCCACCTCGCCGGCGACATGACCGCCCATGCCATCGGCCACCATCAGTGTCACCGGACCGTCCGATTCGCCGGAATCCTCGGGGAAGAGGGAGTCCTCGTTGTTCTTGCGGACCATTCCCTGATGGGTGGCTGAGGCCCAGACGTATCTCACCTGACCTCCATCACACTCTTACCCACCTGAATCGTGTCTCCTCGTCTCAGCCTGGTCGGTGCGGTGACCCTCCGCCCGTTGACGTATGTGCCGTTGGTGCTCCCGAGATCGTGGAGCACAATCCCGTCTTCCTGGGCCACCAGCCTCATGTGGAACTCAGAAGCGTAGGGGTCATCCAGGAGCACGTCGGCCTCGGCCGACCTTCCCAACACCACGACGTCCTCCACCTCCAGCGTCGTCCCCTGTTGGCTCTCCGACTTGATCATCACCACTTTCGTCCCTTCCTTGCGCTTACGTCGGAGAGAGATGCCGAGATGGGAGCCGATGGCCCGAGCCACCTGCCACACGAAGAGATAGACAAGGCCCAGGAAGATGATGCGGAGGATCGCCAGGATGATGTCGGGCACCGCTATCCCTCCAGGAACCGGAATCGCAGATCAGCAAGCCCAACCACGGCGCCATGCTGCAACCGGACCGGCTCCGACCCTATACGGGCCCCATCGACTGTGGTGCCGTTGGCCGAACCGAGATCGCGAATCCAACTCTGACCCTCTGACCGCCAGATCAGCGCATGCCGGCGTGAGACCGAGTCGCGGGGTATCACCACCACGGCGTCGCCCGAACGCCCGATCGTTGCCCGATTGGCCCCGATCTCGAAGGTGCCGGTCGTCCCGTTGAGCCGGGCCCAAGTGGCGAGCGGGCCCGGCGCCACCGACGGCTCCACCTCGAACTGCCCGGGCAAGACGGTCTCCGAGGTGCGGATGAGCACCGTGGGCGGGCCTTCGAACAAAAGCCCGGCCTTCTCGGCATGCTCGGCGAGGGCAGTCTCCAGTTCCCCCCGCAACGACCCGGGGTCCACATCGAGGTCACTCGGGCTGACGGTGAGAACGTATCGGTTGGCGGTGGCCGGCCCCGATTCGTGCTCGTATCGGCTCAGATCCGCTTCCCTGGCGATGCGTCCGGCCATCTCCGCAGGGTGGAGACGACCGGAGAAGACACGACCTGCGGCGCCTTCGAATAGGCGCTCGAGACGACGCTCCAGACTGCGGGCGATGCTCACCGGCGGAAGGTTACGGTTGGTTTGGAATCAAGGGCGACTACCGGAAGCCAGGTGCCGACGGTACGATTTTGGGCCGACCCAGGGCGAGTGGCGGAATTGGCAGACGCGCAGGATTCAGGTTCCTGTGATCGCAAGATCGTGGGGGTTCAAGTCCCCCCTCGCCCACCAGGGGTTTCGGCCGGGAAGGGCTTCTGCTCGCAGTCGAGAAACAGCCGATTGCAACCCGATTGCAACCCTTTCAATCGCACGACTGTTCGATCAGGCTCGTCTGGCCCCCTCAGTCGAGGGCTAGGAAGGACGCCGTTTCGTCCTCGAGGAAGGCCATGATCGTGTCGTGGCCGTCTTGGATCGCCTGCTCGATGTCGCTTGTCGTGCAGTTGCCCAACCGGACCCAGATCACTTTGGGTGGGGGCCTGGACACCAATGCCCTCTGGTGGAATTCTTCGTCCTTCGACACGATGGCGAATCCGTGATCGAGCGCATACCTCCAAATCTCGTCGTCGGTCGCGTCGCCAAGATCGAGCAAGGCGACGTGAGACGAGTCGGGGAAGGTTCCAGAGATTCGAGGTATCAGTCGACGCGAGATGTTCGCATCGAGGGAAGCTTCACGCGCCGGAGACGAGCTTGCGTTCGCGATCAGCAGCGAACGCCAGACATGCCCGGATGTCCTCTTGCTCGAGCTCGGGGAAGTCGCTGAGGATCTCCTCTTCGCTCATCCCGGACGCGAGGTAGTCGAGGACGTCATAGACAGTGATGCGCAGCCCTCGAATGATGGGCTTGCCTCCGCGCTTGCCCGGTTCGGTCGTAATGCGGTCCTGATGGTTCACAATCTCACGCGATTCTAGGTGTGCTGGTGGCGGATCAAGGCCCGAGGAAGGAGTGCGTTGCTCATGCCTCAACTGGACGATTGTTCGATGAGCGCGGCGACAGCCTCGGCCACCAGGGGTTTCGACAAGCCCCTCGACCAGATCTTTGGCTACCGAGCCGATGAGCAGACCTGGGCACACATATTCACAGAAAAGTCTGAAGACGATTCTTTAGTCTGGGCGGCACCCGCCCTAAAGCGCGAGTTTCAGGTTCACCAGCTCGCGGATCAGGTCTTCGTCCGGGGGTCGGTCGATTGGGAAACGCAGAGTGCCCTTGGACCAGTCGTAGTCAGCGAGCTTCGCAGGGTCGACCATCTCGAGCACCGAGCCGGAGTGAGGGAAGTAGCTGCAGTGACCCTTCGAGTAGGAGTAGCCGGCCACCGGCTTCCCTTGGATCAGGAACGCCGGCACCGAATAGGACATGCCCTCTTCTCCCTCGGGCAGGATTCTGGACAGCATCGCCCTGACGGCCCTGAGTGACGTCTGCTGGGGCTCTGGTGCCGAGTCGATGTACTCGTCGACTGTCATCGGCGCGACATTATCTCCCGTAGGTGGATGGACGACCCTGTTTGAGCTTGCGCCAGCCACCAACTCGATTGTTCGCGATGACCTGTCGGAACACGGCCGCCAAGGCTGGAGCGTTGATGGTCTCGGTTTCTCTCACAGCAACGGTTCTTCCGGTCTTGGTGTCGTGACCCCCAGTGATGATTTGCGCCGGATCGGGCACGATCCCGCCGTCATACAGGAAGATGCTGACGTGATCGTTGGCCGCCAATAGGGCGCAAATGTTGCCCTCCAAGACGAAGTAGGACTGGACCCGCCTCTTGATGGTTTCTTCGACCTCGGAGTCCACATCTGCACCAATTGGCGAACTTCCCGACATATCGCCCGCTGCCACTCAGGGAGTGGGTCGATGTAGTCGTCAACTCGAGGGTCTCTAGTTCAACTCAGGTCCGAAATGCTATCCGACGACGCTGAATAATCTGCTGAGTCGAGGCGGCTCGAAGTGCCCTTTCTGTGAACTGGATTGGGTGGGTCTTGCCGGTTTCGGTTCACAGAGACGACCTCGGCTCCATTTCAGGCTGAAGGGAAGAGGACAAACGTGTCGGAGGAATCAGGTGGGCGGGATCCGACGAGTCATGAGCGGATGACGGGTCTGCCCTGGGATGCGTCATACCAAGACGGTCCTGCTCCTTGGGATATCGGCCGGCCCCAACCGGCGGTGGTGCGTCTGGCATCTGAGGGCGGATTCACCGGACCGGTGCTCGATGCGGGCTGCGGGACCGGCGAAAACGCTCTGCATCTATCCTCGATGGGCCTGAAGGTCCTGGGCGTCGATGTGGCCGAGACGGCATTGGCGATCGCAAGGGAGAGGGCCATCGACCGGGGGATCGAGGTCGAGTTCGCGGTGGCCGACGCCATGCAACTGGAGCGTTTGGGGCGTAAGTTCGAAACGGTGCTCGATTGCGGCCTTTTCCACACATTCGACCAAGACGAGCGATCTGGCTACTTGGCGAGTCTCTCGTCGGTCACCAAGCATGGTGGGGTCCTGCAACTGCTGTGCTTCAGTGACGCCGGCCCCAACGTCGGCCCCCACCCGATCAGCCGGGGTGAGCTGAGAGCGGCGTTCGACCTGGGGGGTGAATGGGAGGTCGCCGCCGTCGAACCAGATCGTCTCCAGACCAGATTTCACGACGAGGCCGGCGCCCCGGCCTGGTTGGCGACAGTCAGACGCCGTTAGATCCGTGAACGGAATCGGGTGGGTTTGACCGGTTTTGGTTCACGGAAGGGCACCGGGCCGATATACCCTCGCCACTCACGTGATCCTCGATTCACCCAGGTCGCGAAGAAAGGCGTGGAGACGTCTCTTCTGGCCGGCCCTCATCACCGTTGTCGCAATTGTCGCCGTAGCGGTCTCCGCGGCAGGACGTGACACGCGTCTCGACCTCGCCTATCTGGATGCCGTGCGAGATCAGAGCGCAGAGTTGTCGTTGGACGGTGATGCGTTGCGGGTCGTGATCTCGCGACTTTCCCGGATCGAGCGGGATGAGTTGGTCACTGCAATCGACACGATCCGGACCGATCTCCAGGTCGGCCAGGATCTCGTCGACCAGGGACCTCCATCTGATTCGCTGATAGGGATCAATTCCCTCTATCGGCAGGCGATACTGGCCTGGACCGTGGGCGTCAGTGGCTTCGAGTCGGGGGTTCTCACAGCCGCAGACGATCCATTGAACACGGTGGTCGTCGACAACCTCGCTAACGCACTCGCCGAGATCAGGGACGGTGACCGTCTCTACGAGGATCTGGTGCGTGAGCTGGGCATGGACGAGATCCCCGATCCCGTCGGTTCGATGCCGAGCGTGGTGTTGATGCCGGCCGACGGTGAACTGGCCAGTTTGGCCGATGCATATGTGGTGGCGGCGCGGTCGGTGAACGCAATGATCGCCCTCCGTCCCGGTCTTGGATTGAGTCAGATCACATCCGATCCACTGTGGAACGTGAACCCCGACGACCAGACTGTGCTGCCTGCCACCGACCTGGTCACGTTCTCGGTGGTCGTGAGCAACAAAGGCAATGTCGCCAGTGACCCGACTCCACTCCGTCTGACCCTGTCCGGAAACGGTGACCCCGTCGTGGCGACCCAACAGGTTCCCGTCCTCGAGCCCGGCGAGCAGACGGCTATCGACTTCGTCGACATGGCTGTGGTGGCGGGAGGCCCGTTTGAGGTGAAAGCCGAGCTCGAGGTCATCCAGTTGGACGTGGACCTCGACGACAACGCTTTGGCTGTCATCTTCATGGTCAACGAGGCGCAGAGCGGCTGAGTGACTCCCGGTACCATCGGCTGACCATGATCGATCCACGACTCATTCGCGACGACCCGGACACTGTCCGTGAGTCGTTACGTCGACGCGGCTCGAAGATCGACCTGGACGCTCTGATCGGTTTGGAGGTTGCCGCCCGCTCCGCCCGGCAGAGAGCCGAAGAGCTGCGGGCGAGCCAAAAGGAGGCGGGGAGGCAGATCGCAACTCTCGAAGGCGAGGACAAAGAGCGGGCGATAGCATCGGTGGGGGAGTTGGCCGAAGAGGTCAAAACCTCCTCCGCGGAGGCAGACCGGCTCGACCGGGAGCTCGATGAGCGGCTTCTCGAAGTGCCCAACCTCGTTGCGACCGATGCCGCAGATGGCTTCACCGAAGAAGACAATCTCGAGATCAAGCAGGTCGGAGAGCCTGGCCCGGCAGCAACCGACTACGAGGCGCTGGGGGAGAGTCTCGACATCATCGATACCGTACGTGGGGCCAAGGTCTCCGGCAGCCGTTTTGGCTATCTGAAAGGCAAGGGAGCCCTGCTCGAGTTCTCCCTGGTCCGTTGGGCCATGGACCACCTGGTCGAGTCGGGGTTCACCCCGATGATCCCCCCGGTCCTGGTCCGCGACGAGGCCCTGGTGGGCACCGGGTTCTTCCCCGAGGCGAGGGAGCAGGTCTACGAAGTCCCCAAAGACGAGTTGTTCTTGGTTGGCACGGCCGAGGTCCCGCTGGCCGCCTATCACGGTGACGAGATCTTCCAGCCTGAGCAGCTACCCATCAGGTATGCCGGCTTCTCCACGTGCTTTCGCCGGGAGTCGGGCACCTACGGGAGGGACACCGCCAGCATCTTCCGGGTTCATCAATTCGACAAGGTGGAGATGTTCGTCTTCATCGACCCTCAGGCCTCTGCCGACGAGCACGATCGCCTGCTGGAGGTGGAGGAGTCGCTGGTCCGTGAGCTGGAGATCCCCTACCGCGTGGTCAATGTCGCCGCCGGGGATCTTGGAGCCTCGGCAACCAAGAAGTACGACATCGAGGCCTGGTTCCCCGGTCAGCAGCGCTATCGGGAGATCACCTCCTGCTCCAACACGACTGACTACCAGGCGCGTCGGCTCAAGGTCCGGCAGCGAACCGACGGTGGGAACCAGATAGTCCACACCCTCAATGGGACCGCCTGTGCAGTCGGGCGAACCATCCTCACTCTCCTCGAGAATCATCAGCAGGGCGACGGGTCGGTGGTCATCCCGAAGGCCCTTCGCGATTACACCGGTTTCGATGTCATCGGGCCGTGAGTGAGGTAACCGATCCGATTTTTGCCCGGATCGCCGCCCGCTACGACCGGATCAACAGCATCCTCTCCCTGGGGCGGGAGAGGAAATGGCGCGCCACCGGCGTGGACATGCTTCGTCCCGGCCTGGTTCTCGACCTCGGATCGGGGACCGGCGCCACCGACTTCGGGCAGAGGGATCCGGTCGATCTCGACCCAGTTCTGGAGATGCTCGCACTCAGCCCCGTCAGTCGGCGGGTGGTGGGGGTAGGGGAGACCCTTCCGTTCGCCGATTCGTCGTTCGACGCGGTGTTCAGCGGTTTCGTGTTCCGCAACCTGACGTCCGTCGATCGCACGTTGAGAGAGATCCGGCGTGTCCTCGAGCCGGGTGCGGTGGCCACCGTCATCGATCTGTCCCGCCCCAAGAACCCCATTCTCCGGGGAATCCATCGGCTTGCGACCGCCATCGTCTTGCCGCTGGTGGGTCTGCTCTTCGCCGGCGCACCGAGGGAGTACTGGTACCTGCACCGATCCCTCGACTCACTCGCTCCTCCGGAACAGCTGTTTCGGGACGGCCCCCTCGTCCTCGAAGAAATCTGGAGAATGGGGCTGTTCGGCTTCGTCTACGGAGTCAGGTTGAGGAAGCCGCCGGAGGCAGCGGCTTCGGATCCACCAGACCGGCGCGCCGCCACTTCGGAGGCTGCCCGTTGACGGCCTGAGAGCTGATCGTGCCCCCGCCTTCGAGGCCTCGTGCACGCCGTCGAGATCGGCCGCCAACTCGGGTCAGGCCGCCCTACGTCACCCGGTGCGATCCACTTAGGGCTGCTTCCTTCCGGATCTGACCCGATTCATGGTGCTCCGCCGCGCAGGACCCAACCGTCAACATCGCGTGTCCGACCTCAGGGCAGTGAGCCCCGACGACACGTTGCCCCTCGGGCGGGGAACTCAGCCCCGCGTGGAGAGGATTTCGGGTTCAGGGCACCCCTAGCGCCCCGCCTATCACGATCGCGACGAAGGCTACCCAACGGGCACTCCTAGGCGAATAGGTCTTCGGGGTCCTGTTACCTTGCTCGGGCCGATGAGCACCCATCGTTTCGGGCCCGATTTCACGAGCATCTTCCTGGCCGGCCTGCTCCAGGAGGTCTCCTTCCAGTTGATGGTGCACTTTCCGGGGTACGTCCAGAGTTTGGGGGCGACCGAAGCCTTGATCGGGCTGCTCTATGCCGGGGGTGCGATCATGGCGCTCCTCTTCCGCCCGTTGTTGGGACGGGCGCTCGACCTCACTCATCGGCGCACGGTGCTGTTGTTCTGTGGAGCGATGAACGTCACCGTGGTGGCGCTGCTTTCGTTGACCAGCCAGTGGGGCGTCGTGTTGTGGGCTTTGTTCCTCGTGCACCGGGTGTTTCAAATCGCCCTCTTCACCACGATGCTCACCTACATGGCCGACTCTCTACCGGTTGAGCATCGGACACAAGGGCTGGCCCTATTCGGCCTTTCCGGGTTGGTCCCGATCGCCATGGGAGGGGTCATCGGCGACCTGGTGATCGACGGGCTGGGGTTCGGTGCCCTTTTCCTGCTTGCGGCCGCGGCGGGCCTGATTTCCTGGTCGATCGTGTGGAGCCTTCCGGTGCTTCCCGTGATGAGTCGCCGGCCGCGTCGTGGCTTCTGGTCGGCATTCGCCCAACGCAACCTGCTCCCGCTGTGGTGGATCACCTTCTGTTTCAGCATCGGGATGGAGACTCTGTTCACATTCACCCGTACCTATGTGGATGACCGTCAGGTTGGGTCCACCGGTCTGTTCTTCGGCATCTATGGGGTGACTGCCGCCGCCATGAGGCTGGTCGGTGGGAACAGGTACGACCGGGTCCCACATCGTCCGCTCGCCGTCGCGGCTCTCATCTCTTATGGGCTAGGTCTCGGTCTACTGGCCGTGGCCGGCTCGATACCGATCCTGGCCTTGGCAGCCTTCTTCGCGGGTATGGCCCATGGCGGTCTCTTCCCACTGCTGTCCAGTCAGGTTGTGGCGAGGGCTCGGACCGCCGAGCGGGGCTCCGCCATGGCGGTCTTCACCTCGATCTTCGACATCGCCCTGCTGGTGGCCGCTCCTTCAGTTGGCGGACTGATCGATGGGTTCGACTACGAGGTTGCCTTTGCCGCGGTTGCGGGCGTCTTGGTCGTCGGATCGGCGGTATATGCGATATGGGATCGGCGCATGGTGGCGGCAGAGGCGATCGCCGCCGCCTGAGTCATCGACGCTCGGAGAAGAAATCCTGGAGGAGCTGGCGTGACTCGTCGGCCATGACCCCCTCGATCAGGTCGACACGGTGGTTGAGACGAGCATCCTGGGGGATGTTGTAGAGGGACCAGGATCCCCCCGCCTTGAGATCAGCTGCGCCGTACACGATTCGATCGAGGTGAGCGAGCACGGACGCACCAGAGCACATGACGCACGGCTCCAGTGTCACCACCAGAGTGTGCCCGGCCAGCCTCCAGTCAGCGAGCTGACGTGCCCGGGCCGAGAGGACCAGCAGTTCGGCATGGGCGGTTGGATCCGACAGCTCCTCACGCCGATTCCGGTCGATTCCCACCTGGTTGCCCTTCTCATCGAGCAGCACAGCACCCACGGGCACGTCGCCATGGGCGGCAGCCTCCCGCGCTGCCTCCAGAGCGGCGCGCATTGGCTCGAGGAATGATTCGGGGGATATGGGTTGAGTCATCGACGTGGATTATCCTTTCTCTGCCTGCCGGTCCTGGCGGGAATCCCGGAGGGATCGCATAGTTTGGTCTAGTGCGCGGCACTGGAAATGCCGTTGGGGGTTTACGCTCCCTCGAGGGTTCAAATCCCTCTCCCTCCGCGAGTCATGAGTGGTAGGCCCAAGCCCGACCCGCTGACCTGCGGCCTACAACCTATGACTTACCGTCGGCGACATCTCCGGATGTCGCCGCTCGGAGGGGTCGCATAGTCCGGTCTAGTGCGCGGCACTCGAAATGCCGTAGGGGGCTGACGCTTCCTCGAGGGTTCGAATCCCTCCCCCTCCGCGACCGGGACCGACGCTCGTCGGTCCCAACGGTGCTCCAAGTACGGTCTCGATGACGCGCAACCTGGAGGGGTGTCCGAGTGGTCTAAGGAGACGGTCTTGAAAACCGTTGGGCCCAATAGGGTCTCGTGGGTTCGAATCCCACCCCCTCCGCCAATGTCGACCAAGCTCCAAGTTGGGGTCTCCCGACCCATTGGGTGTCGGCGCTCGCTGGTCGATCAAGGACCCGTGTCGTTCTTCCAGAATTCTGCCCGCAAAGAATCGGCCCGCGACCTGATTGCCTCTACCGGTGGATCCCGGGAGTTGCGTGAGGACAAGGACGAATTCCTTCGCGCCGCCTACCACCACATCAGTAATCCGCTTGGCGCCATCGTCGGATTTTCCGAGATGCTCCGGGATCGTTCCCGCGATATCAGCGCCGGGGTCCGCAACGAGGTGATAGAGCTTCTCACGCTCCAGGCCCAGGAGACAGCTCGACTGGTCGATGACCTGCTCGTCACGGCGACCATCGATCTCTCCGAGCTCGAGATCACGACCGGCGAAGTCGACTTGCGCATGGTTGTCGAGAGCGCCACCTCAGAGTGGGCATCACGTCAGCGCTCCCGGCTCACGGTCAGCGGCAATTCGAAGGCCCGGGCCGACCAGCACTGGGTCACTCACATCGTTCGAAATCTTCTGCGCAATGCCGTTTCGTTCGGCGGAGACAACATCAGCGTTCGGATCACCGAGGGTCATCACCGGGTCGTGCTCGAGGTGATGGACGACGGTGCCGGTGTCTCTCCCGAGGATGTAGAACAGATCTTTGATCCCTATCACACGAGATCCGGACGGAGCTCTTCTGATCCCTCACTCGGCCTCGGCCTGTTCGTGGGCCGTCGCCTGGCCCGGGCAATGGGCGGGGACGTCCAATACATGCGGGAAGACGGCATGACCGTGTTCGAGCTCTCCCTGCCGCGGGTGAGTCTGCAGACATCATCGTGGGAGCCGATGCCCGATGTGGTCATCGATCCCATGGAGGGGCGGCCGACTCAGGAGTCCGTGTCCAGGATCGTCGACACTGGCGGGCCCGAGATGGTCTATCAGCCGATCATGGATCTGAGGGCCCACCGAGTCGGCGACAGTCGAACCATCGGGTACGAGAGCCTGGCGCGGTTCCCATTCTCCACGCCACCCGTCTGGTTTGAGATGGCGGGCTCGTTGGGGATGCGGTTGGACCTCGAGTTGGCGGCGATCACAGCCGCCATCGCCGGCTTCGCCCCATCCAATCACGACGGATTCCTCGCCCTCAACCTTTCCGACACCACGTTGACATCGTCACGTCTGGTCGAGTCGCTGGACGGGCTCGATCCGGGGCGTATCGTCCTGGAGCTATCCGAGGTGGCCGCGATCAAGAGCTACGAGGCGACCCGTCGACATGTGGACGCTCTCCGTGACGCGGGGATACGCCTCGCGGTGGACGATGTGGGATCGGGCGAGATCGATCTGTGGCAAATCCTTCGACTGGAGCCTGCCGTGATCAAGATCGACATGTGCCTGGTTCGAGACATCGAGCACACGCCCCGTAACCGGGCCTTGATTCGTGGCATGGCAGCCATGGCCCAGGACCTGGGGACCATGGTGATCGCCGAGGGTGTCGAGTCGACTGAGGAAGAAGAGCAACTGCTGCATCTGGGCGTCGAGTACGGGCAGGGTTACCTTCTCGGCAAGCCACGTGCCCTCCAGTGGAAGACCCGGGTGCTCCAGGACGTCGATTGACGCGGCCTTCGAAACAGCCGGTCACCGCTCACAGGCTCGTTTCCACATAGCCTGGGTAGCCAATAACGTACGACATCGGCGATGACGCCGTATTGGAGAGGTGGCCGAGTGGTCGAAGGCGCTCGCCTGCTAAGCGAGTAGGGGGTATTAAGCCTCCTCGAGGGTTCAAATCCCTCCCTCTCCGCCAAACGCCGACGACTGAGGGCTACTCGGCTGCCTCTGACTCGATCCAGTCCTCGACGGTGTCGGCCAGAAGTGGCAGAGTCATCGCCCCGCTGGTGAGCAGGGTGTCGTGGAATCCCTTGATATCGAATCGATCACCGAGACGCTCCTCCGCCTTTCGCCGCAGACTCATGATCTCGATCTGGCCCATCTTGTAGGAAAGCGCCTGCCCGGCCATCCCGATGTATCGATCCACCTCCTGTTCGACGGTGAGACGCCCGATCGGCGTCCACTCCAGGAGGAAGTCGATTGCCTTTTCACGCGACCATCCCAATGCATGGAGCCCGGTGTCCACCACCAGTCGCCCGGCACGCCAGGCATCAGCGCTGAGCATCCCGAGGCGGTCCACGTCGGTGGAGAAGAGACCCATCTCGTCGGCGAGACGCTCGGCATAGAGGCCCCATCCCTCGGTGTGGGCATAAACCTGGGCGTAACGGCGGAACATGGGGATGCCCACGAGCTCGGTGGCCAGAGACCGATCGAAGTGGTGGCCGGGTACGGCCTCGTGGAATGTCGTCGACTCGTACTCGAAGCGGTCCCGCTCCTCGGGCTTGTAAGTGTTGAGGAAGTAAGTGCCCTCCCGGGATCCATCCGGTGGGGGCTGCATGTAGTAGGCGGGCGGCATGGCCGGGGCGATCGATGCGGGTACCGGCACCACCTGGCAGGGTGTGGCTGGGCGAGCACCGAACCAGTCGTCCACGGCATTCCAGGCCCGGGTGATGGTTGCCCTTGCCTGCTCCAGCATCTCGTCCTCGCTGCTGAAACGAAACGAAGGGTCGGTGTGGAGACGATGGAAGATCGACTCCATAGATGTGTCGCCGAAGGCACTGTTGCCGATCTCTTCCCACTCGGTAACAAGGATGTCGGTGGCCCAGTCGAGGCCGATCTGGTGAATCTCCTCAGCCGTCTTGTCGAGCTGGGTGTATTTGTGGATCAAATGGCGATAGATCTCTTCGCCGTTGGTCATCCAGACCAAACCCGACTTCTCCGGTGGTCTGGTCACCGGGCCGATGTGCTCGACCAGACCGTCACGGAAGGCAGTCATCGCCGGTCTTATGACTCCGGTCACCAGGTCCCCGGCCCGCACCAGCCATGCCTCGGCATCGGCGCCCGCCGGGAGCTTCAGCTTCAGGAACGGATCGGTGTCCATCGTGGAAACGAGATAGCCATCCAGCTGGCTGATCACGCGGTCGAGCGAAGCTTGGGGCGGGGTCATCCCCTGAGCGGCGCACTGGCGAATCATGTCCAGGGCACCTGCCAGATACTCACCGGCCTTCGAGTACCGGTCGAGAAGCGCAGCCGCCTGGTCTGTCGTCGTCACCGTGTTCTGCTGCGTGTCGGAGAGGAGCCTGGTGTGTGGGCCTAGATACGGATCGACCGACGCAACGAAGAAGCGTTGCTCGATCTCGGTGGCCCACACCCCGGCCTCGTGGATCAACAAGTCCCTCGTGATCCGATCTTGAAGTCCGAGATCTGAGGGCTCTATGCCGCTCGCCTCGGACTCGATGGCCCGGAGCTTTCCGGCCATCCCGTCCAGCCATCCCCCATCGAACTGTCTCAGCCGGTCGTCAAAGGAATGCTCGCCACGCACCGTCGCAACGGTGGGAAAATACTCGGAGTAGGCCATCCAGAAGCGATCGGAGAGTTGCTCGAGGGTCATGGGCGCACCGTACACAGCCTTGGCCCGCTGATCATCCGGTTGCCTGCTGACTCTGACGGACCAACTCGACCGCCGCTGCGATCACGGCTGCGACCACGATGATGGACGACCCGACCACCGACAACCGGCCATACAGACCGGTTCCCACGGCCAGCCCACCGACAACCGGACCAAAGACTCTCCCGGATGCCATCAGGGCCTGGGCGTCGCCGATCCGCTCACTGGGCACCAAGGAGCGCTCGGCGAGGAGTGAGAAGAGTGACGGCACGGCCACCCAATAGGAGAACCCCCACAGGGCCATCGAGAGGAAGAAGATCAGGGGAATGCCCAGGGTCCCCAGGACCAGGGCAGAGAGCGCAGTCCCGACAAGCCAGATCCAGGAACGCCCTCGTGAGGCGACCACCCGGGTTCCAGCCACACCGGTCAGGGCATTCAAGCTGAGGGCCCACGAGACGGTGAGTGGTGACAATCCCAGCAGGCTGGTACCGGTGGCCCCGGAGAAGACGAAGACGGCTGATCCCCCGAGACTCAGCGTGAACAAGGAGGCGAGCAGCCAACGATTAGACCGGGATGCGCTGACAGTCCGGCCCACTCTGGGCAGGTCACCAAAGCCGACCCGAAGCGTCATGGCGATGAGCGCGAGCATGCCCAAGGTGGTAAAAGCCAAGCGATAGCCGCCGAATTCGATCAGCCAAGCCAAAACCGGTGAGGCGACCATGGCGGTCACCGGAGCCACCGCTGCCACCTCGCCGATGCCACGAGAGAACCTGGTGGCGTCGGCCCAGGCCACCCAGGTCAGTGTGCCCATCCCAATTCCCGAGACCACCCTGGTGGCGATAAGGATCGGAAAGGTGGTGGCCAGGGCGGCCCCGAAGCTGGCCCCTGCGATGACCACGAGCCCGCCGTAGTGAAGTCGTTTCCCCGGTCGAAACAGACGGCCTGCCAGGAAAGAAGCGATGGCGAAGCTCGCCACCTGCGCCGTGCTGAGCAGACCGGTGAGACCTATGGGAATATCGAGCTGGGTCGAAACATCAGGAAGAAGGAAAGGTGTCGCCGCGAAGACGGCGGCGACGACGGCGGCCCCTGCAATGACACCGGAGGATGCCTGGGGGCGAACCGACTGGATGACCCGTAGCGGGAGCGCCATGAGTCAGACAGTATGAACGGGGATAGGCCGCAATTATCGGCGGTTGATGCTCGGCGACGGCCGCATGCACGCCGTCTATGGAACCGAGGGTCGGGCTGTAGAGGCGGGAATCAGCGAGGAGCCCTCCTTCCTCGAGGCCTGTTCGAGGTTCAGGGCTCGCACACGTTGTAGCGCCCATAGCGCCGAGATCGTCGACTCGGCTCCGGCGTTTCCGTTGATGCCATCTCTGGTCAGCCCATCATGGCCTGCCCCGGATGGCGTGTCGTACAGGGGCATTCCCATGTCATTGACCCCCAGGAACCAGGACGCGGCTCTGACTGCGTGCTCCAGCCAGGCCGGGTCGGAGGTGGCCCGCCACGCAGCGAGGCATGCATCGCACATTGCCGTCGCCTCCAAAGGCTGTTGATCGAAGGCGATTGATTCGTCATCGGGCCCTCGTCCTCCTACCGGCGTGAACGAAAAGTGATCCCCGGCCAGCTCGATGTCGATCAACCAACGCAGAAGTCGAAGACCCTCATCGACGAGGTCGGGGCGCCCACGGGCCACCCCCAAGGCGATCATGCACTCAGGGAGCCTGGCGTTGTCGTATGCGAGTCTTGGCTCAGGCCAGATCCAAGAACCGTCGTGAATGTGGGGGAGCATCTCGATGGCGGAATCCGACAGGGATATGGCGTACGGGTCGTCCGGCGTCCTGTCCAGCAGTGCTGCTGCGCCCAGTCCGCAGTAGACCCAGGGTCTCAACGAAGGATCGTCGAGCGGCCCCAGTCGTCGCAACACTCTTATCGCCCTGTCCGAGACAGAAACCGCGACTGCCTCGGCCGCCGCTATTCCAAGACCCCATATCACCCGCCCGTGCGCATCAGCGGACCAAGGCCCTCCCCAAACCTGGTCGGAGCTCAACCGATTTCTCAGACTCCCGTTCACGATGGCGCGATCGAGAAAGGAGAGGTACACCCCACTCAGGCGAGAGGCCTCGGTGCTCGAACTGTCCCATCTGATGGTCACCACCAGTGCCCTGGCCGCGTCCTCGGCCGTGTGTCCATGCCGCCGATCCGGTGTCAGCCCATTGGCATGCTCAACGATCCCAATGTGGTCGCTGAGACGGGCAAGGTGACTCAGAACCGGGGATGGTGTCCGCTGGACGCGGTTCATCGCAGTGTCAGGGCGGTGTTCTGGATGGCTCTCTCGGCCAGGGCATCGTATCTGGCTGCGACAAACGGCCATGAGAAGCTGCGCCCGACGCGACGTGCGCCTGAGGCGGCTTTGAGCAGCGCTGCCGGATTGGTGACGTACTGCTCGATGGCTCGGGCAATGGCCGCAGGGTCGCGGTGGGGGACGATCACCCCGGCTCCAGCAGACAGCACCTCCACTGCATGGGGAAAGGCGGTGGCGATGACGGGCAGCCCGGCGGCCAGGGCCTCGACCAAGACCCCCGACGTGACCTGTTCCGCACTGTCGTAGGGGAGTATGACGACATGAGAGGCGCGGATCAGTTGCTGCAAGTCCCGCATCGGGAGATATCTGTTTTCCATGTCGAGCTGACTCTCGACACCGAGATCGGATGCGAGCCTCATCAAGTGGTTGCGATATGCCTCTCCCTCCCGGCGGCGCACGTTGGGATGAGTGGTGCCGGTGATCGCGAGTCGCGGCGGCACCTCGAGATGCCGAAGCAGCGGCAATGAGCGAATCGCCCACTCCAGACCCTTGCCCGGTCCGATCAGCCCCCAGTTGAGGATGTTCAAAGGTTGGCCAGGCTCTGGCGGCTCGACCGGTGTCGACAGGACGGGTGCGCCGTGAGCGATGACCTGCACTCTTCCCGCATCTATCGAGTAGAGGCGGGTCAGCCGTCTTCGCGCTTCGTTTGACATCACCACCAACGTCGTCGCGAGCTCCCCCAGCTGCTCCAGGATCTGGCGCTGGTGTGGGGTGGGCGTGGCAGGAACGGTGTGGAGGGTGACGATCACCGGGATCGGTGAGGATCGGCACAAGTCCAACACCCCGGCGCCGTCGTCCGGCCCATAGATGCCGTACTCGTGCTGGATCCAGAGCAAGTCATAGCCATGGCAAAGGGCGGCTATCTGGTCAACCCAGCCAGAAGAGCCCGGATCGACTTCGCCGACCATCTCCGGATCGAGGCAGATGGAGGCATCCTCTGCAGAGACGAGCCGCACGACCCGCCACGTAGAGGAGATGTCGTCGTTCTTGGCTGCCGATGCCAGGAGGGCACGGCTGAATGTCGCTATCCCGCACTGTGTGGGCGGGAAAGTGCTCACCACCAAGATTCGCTTCAACGATGACCCTTCGATCATGGCGACTACCCCATCGCTCCTAGTCTCGAGCATCATTCGCCTATCAGTTGAGTCATAGAGACCAAAGTCCCGATTTCAGTCTCGCCGGTTCCCGGGACTAGCGGCTATTTGGGAATCCAGCTGACCGGTACCAGACCTCGGTCAGCTTTGCGTCGCCGCTCGTATCTTGGCGATCAGGGCCTCGGGCCCGACTCGACCACTGCGTCGGGAACCCCATCGGAATACTGCTTGAAGTTGTCCCGGAACATCCCGGCGAGACGCTCCCGCTGGGCGTCGAAGGCGTTCTTGTCTGCCCAGGTGTCTCGCGGGGTCAGGAGCTGTGATGGCACCTCTGGGATGGCGCGGGGAACCGCCAGGCCGAAAACTGGCTCCTCCTCGTACTCGACGTCGTCCAATCTCCCGGACAAAGCCGCGTTGAGCATGGCCCGGGTGTGTGGGATTCGGATGCGGTTCCCGACTCCAAAGGGGCCGCCGGTCCATCCTGTGTTGATCATCCACACCCTCGGTTGATGGCGATCGATCTTCTCGGCCAACACGTGGGCGTAGTCGGCGGGTGGGAGCGGCAGGAAGGGCGCCCCGAAACAGGGGGAGAAAGTGGCCACCGGGTCGGTGATCCCTCGCTCGGTGCCGGCCACTTTTGCCGTGTAGCCAGAGAGGAAGTAGTACATCGCTTGCTCTCGAGTGAGTCGGGCGATCGGTGGCAGCACGCCGAAGGCGTCGGCCGAGAGGAACACGATGTTCGAGGGATGGGCGCCCAGGCCGCGCCGCTCGGCATTGGGCAGATGGGCCAGCGGGTAGGCGCACCGGGTGTTCTCGGTCTTGGAGCCGTCGTCCCACTCGGGGATTCGGGTGTGAGCATTGACCACGACGTTCTCGAGGATGGTTTCGAACTGGTTGGCGGCCTGATAGATCAGGGGCTCGTCTTCCTCGCTGAGATGGATGGTCTTGGCATACGAACCGCCTTCGATGTTGAAGATGCCGTCGTCACCCCAGCCGATCTCATCGTCGCCGATCATCGACCGGAGCGGGTCGGTGGCCAGGGTTGTCTTGCCGGTCCCGGACAATCCGAAGATGACGGCCGAGTCGCCATCGGCCCCCGAGCTTGCCGAAGCATGCATGGGGAGGACGCCCCGCTTGGGAAGCAGGTAGTTCATCACCGAGAAGACCGACTTCTTGACCTCACCCGCGTACCGGGTGCCACCGATGAGGAGGACTCGTTGGGCGAAGCTGATGCAAACGAAGACCTCGCTCCTGGTCCCGTCGCGACTGGGGTCGGCTTTGAATTCGGGAGCATGGACGATCGTGAAGTCCGGGACGAATGCCTCGAAGACATCGGAGGGATCGAACAGACGGGGGAGTATGAACATGGTCCGGGCAAACAGCGAGTGCCATGGGCTCTCCGTGATGGTTCGAATCGCCATCCGGTTGGCATCGTCGGCTCCGACGAACAGATCCTGGACGAACAACTCCTGGTCGCCGAGGTACTGGCACACACGCTGATAGAGGACAGTGAACACTTCCGGCTCCATCGGGTGATTGACGTCCCCCCACCAGATCTCTGCTTGGGTGTCCGACTCCCGAACCACGTATTTGTCCTTTGGGCTGCGCCCCGTGTACGGCGTGGTGTCCACTACGAGGGCACCCTTGTGGGCGATTTCAGCCATCCCACGCTCGAGGGTGTGCTCGTAGAGGCGCGCAGTGGTCAGGTCCCAATGGACCTTCTTGGTCGGCTTGATCCCATGACTTGCCAGATCCCGCGTGTTCACTCCACTTCCTCGCTAGCTCTCAATTTCGGTGGTCAAGGAGTATGGCGGAACGAAGAGTGTCCCTCTCACCCCTCCTTTGGAGGTCCATTTTTACAGGACAGCTACGTCTGCAAGCCAATCGAGGCCATGATCGCCCCAAATGATGGGCGCCGCGGTGCGGAGGCGAGCCCTATCCAGGCCCGGACACGTTGACCACCGGCTCACCCTGCCCCACGCGTATCACCAGCGCATGGGTAGGACTCGTCGCCGGGTTTATCTCCCTGTGGATCGTGTTCGGGGGGACGTGCAGGAACTCGCCCGTTGCGGCCTCGACGTGACTGTCGCCGTCCTCGCCAAATTCGATGCGGAGGGTCCCGTCGATGAGATAGACGAGGGTCTCATGATCGGTGTGGTGGTGCCACCCCGAGGCGGCGGCGGGATCGGCGGTGGCAATCCCGATCCAGAATCCCTCGTCGGCGAGGGCCACCGCCCGATGGAGCCCTTCGGTGCCGGTCGCCTCTGTCAAGTCGTCCCGGCCGATTCGCTCGACCGTGGTCATACGATCTCCTTTCCTCGCTCATCTCCGATCAAAGCACACATCGTCGGAAAGCTCGAGAGGGATTCATCCGATCAGCCAGCGCTCAACCTCCTCCCGGGTTACCCCGCAATCGAGGAGGATCTTGGCTCCTGGGGAGCGCTGATCGCGTAGTATCGCCAGCAAGAGGTGCTCTCCAGCGATGTGGCCGGCATTGGCGCGTAGGGCCTCGCGCAGGGCCAACTCCAACACCTTCTTCGAGTCGGGGGAGAACGGTATGTGCCCCTTCTGGCTCCCTTTGGACTCCGAGTCGATGAGTGCGACAGCCGCCTGACGAATGTTCGTTGCGGACTCTCCCATCTCGCTGCTCACCCGCTCGGGCACGCTGCCGGGATTTTCCACCAGCGCCAGGACGAGATGCTCCGTCCCGACATGGTCACTCCCCGCCCACCGCGCCTGGGCCTCGGCGCCCTTGACTATCTCGCGTGTCGTGTCGGCAAATCGGGTGAGGAAGAAGCCTCGCTTTCCGCCTTTCTTGGCGCGTTTGGACACGAACCGCTTCTGGGCTGCCTGTCTGCTGACGCCGAGTACCTGCCCGATATCGGCCCATGATGAGCCGGAGGCGCGGGCCGCATCGACGAAATGGCCCACCAGCTCTTCGGCTAGCTCGTCGAGTCGTCCTGCCAGGACAATGGAATTGGTCAGACGGTCCAAAGGCCCGTCGCTCAGCCGGCTCTCTTCGATCAGGGTTATCAGTTGATTGAGCTGCAGATCTGGGAGATCCATACGTCAACCCTATGTTGACAAGACCCACATGTCAACACTGAGTTGACACGTTTGGGCGATTATCCGATGGCTGGTCGGGGTACCTTGTCAAATCGTGCGACGACTTCTCCTTCTTGTAACGCTCCTGGTGGCCCTCGCCCTCGCGGCCTGCGGCTCCGCCACTCCCCAGACCGGGACGGGGGTGCAACCGTTCAAAGAGGTGCAGGCGTCCGATTTCACCTTCGAACCCGACTCAACTCATCCGGGGCGAGGAGTCTTTCATGTCACCACGACCGAGCCGATGATCTGCGCCATCGTGTGGGGCGAGGACGATTCGCTGGGCAACTTCAACAACTCGCTCGACATGGCCGGGACCGGGATCGTCCAGCACGACGTGTTTCTGCCGGGAGCGGATCCGGGCGTTCAATACACGTTCGTGGTGGAGGGTGTCACGGCTGACGGATCGATCTTCCGGTCTGATCCCGGCACCTTTGTCATTCCCGAGGTCGTGACGACTTCGCCTCCAGAGGGATCGGCATCGACCACTGTCGACGATCGCCCCAATTTGGCAACGGATGGCACCGTGGTCGACTTCAGCTCCGAGTTCAACTCGTCGTTCGCCGCGACCAACGCCATCGACGGTGACCTCAGCACCGAATGGTCTACGGCGGGCGACGGCAACGCGGCATCGATCACGATAGATTTGGGTGAGCCGACCGATGTCGCCGGCTTCGAGTTCATCACCCGGTCGATGGCGGACGGCTCCGCCATTGCCGACACTTACACGGTGACCATCGACTCCATCGAGATCCTGGGCCCGTTCCCTGCCGGCAATCCCGCCGACTTCCAGCCAACCGATGTGGAGGTGACGGGCAGGCGCTTCACATTTGATGTCGAGTCCTCGTCGGGCGGCAACACCGGCGCCGTCGAGATCCGCATCCTCGGCAAATAGCTACACCCGGCCACGCGCCGACCAGGCGAGCGCTGTCACGAGGAACGGCGCCTCGGGCTGCAATCGACCACATAGTTCTCGAAGGGCTTGGCGCCGCTCGGGCGCCAGCCCGGCCACGTATGACCCTGCCGGCCCCACGCCGAGAGTGAATGGCTTCCACCAGTTGTCGAAGGTGGGGTGCTCCACCTGAACCGAGATCGAAGTCTCGATGACCTGGTTGAGATGGGCCGACTCGAACAGGGTGGCCAGATCGCCTTTCCTGGAGCCGGGGAGACGGTCCTCGCCGACCACGTCGGGGTCGATGGAGCGGGCCGCTTCCCAGAACAGCGAGAGGGGGCCTCCACCCGTGTTGTGGTCCCACACACAAGCGGCGACGATGCCCCCTGGCCGGGTGACCCGTCTCATCTGACCGATGCCTGCGGCAGGGTCGGCCATGAAGTGCACCACGAGCTGAGCTAGGGCAGCATCGAAGACGTCGTCTCCGAAAGGAAGGTCTTCGGCGGCGGCCTCCCGGATATCGACTTGGGGATGGCGCTCTCGCATGGCAGCCACGAACTGCGGCGACGGCTCGGCGGCACTGACGCTCCCGCCCCCAACCCGCCCCACCAGCTCGGTGGTCAGGGCACCTGGGCCCGATCCAACGTCGAGGACGTTCATCCCCGGCCGGATATCGGCGAAGTCGGAGAACACCGTGGCAAGCGGCTTCGAGTACCTGCCCATGAAGACGTCGTAGGCATAGGCGGATACAGCGAACTTCACCGGGGCAATCTACGTAGTGTGCGTCGCCAATGGCCGGTGCCGCGTCGTACGACGTCGTCGTGGTTGGAGCTGGGGCCGCGGGATCCATCGTCGCCGCCCGTCTCGCCGGGCGAGGCGATCGTTCGGTTCTCCTACTCGAGGCCGGGCCCGACGTGCGGAAGGCCACCCCCGAAGGGCTCCGGGACGGCTGGGCGCTCGATCGTGACTTCTACTGGAGGATCGACTCCGAGCCCGACGAGACGGTCGGAACCCAAATGGTTCCGAGATGCCGACTGGTTGGGGGCACCTCGTGGATGACGAGATTCGGCGTGCGGGGGTCCCCGGCGGACTTCGAGGAGTGGGCCGGTCTCGGCAACCCGGGATGGGGCTTCGACGATGTCCTGCCCTACTTCAAGCGCCTGGAGACCGACCACGACTACGCCGATCAGCCCTGGCATGGGTCGAATGGTCGGATTCCGATCGATCGCTACCTCGGCATCGAGCGCACCTCGGTGCACCAGGCGGCGATCACAGCCATCGAAGCGGTCGGCATCCCTGCAGTCGACGACCACAATCGCCCGGGTGCCGTAGGTATCGGTCCGATGCCGATGAGCTCTCGCCGTGGGGTGCGGGTGAGCGTGGCCGATGCCTATCTCCCACTCCAAGGTCAGCCGTCGAATCTGACGATCGCGCCTGATGTCCTGGTCGATCGCGTCACCTTCGACCGGGGACGTGCCACCGGGGTCCGGATGCTCGATGGCACCGAGATCTCGGCGGAATGGGTCGTGGTGTCATCAGGTGTGTTCGGGAGTCCTGTGCTGCTCATGAGGTCGGGGATCGGACCGGCGTCACATCTGCTCGAGCACGGCATCACCCCCTTCGTCGACCTGCCCGGCGTAGGTGAGCGGCTGGGCGACCATCCAGGGACGGACGTGGACTGTGGTTACCGCGGAGAAGGACGCCCCAATCCGATCCTCCATTCGATTGGCACATTCCACAGCCGAAAGACGGTGTCGATGGGCCCACCCGATCTGATGCTGTGGGTGCCCGATCCAGGAGATGAGCCTGAGCTCTTCATCGATGTCGTGCTTCTCAAACCGGAGGCCCGCGGATCGGTTCGCCTTCGCTCAGTGGATCCAACCGATGCGCCACTGGTGAGATTGCCCGGATGGCGCCAGAACGACGTCGACCTGGACCGGCTGGTCGAAGGATATGAGCTCGCCCTCGAAGTCTCCCACCACCGCGAGATGAAGGACCATTGCGACGGGGGGCCACGGCTTGGTCGAAGTCACCAGGACCTGCGGGACGAGGTTCGCCAGAACAGTTGGTCGGTGCCTCACTTCGTCGGCACATGCTCCATGGGACCTTCTGCCGCAGAAGGTGCGGTGGTCGACAACGCCGGCAAGGTCCACGGAGTCGACCGGCTCAGCGTGATCGATGCCTCGATCATCCCGATCGTCCCAAGTGGTCTCACCCATCTACCCACGATCATGCTGGCCGAGCGTCTGTCCGAGAGCCTCGACTCGATCCTTTGATCGGTCGTTCAGATGGACCGCGTGCCCTTCCCAGGACGGGAGCATCGTCGCGGCCGGCATTCGTATGGTGGTTCGGCCTATCTTCGATCTCGTGAAGTGGCCCATGATCGGGCGCGATGCCGATGTGGATCACGCCCTGGACCTGATCCGAGGCGGCACCGGAGTCGCCATTCTGGGCTTAGCCGGTGTTGGCAAGAGCAAGGCTTCGGTGCGATCGTCGATCGAGCTCATCAGATTGGCTTGGAGGTCGTCACCGCCGTCGCCACGGAGTCGACGCGCTCGATTCCCTTTGCTCCTTTTGTCGATCTGCTCCCGGACGGCCCGACGCAAGACAGGCTTCAAGTATTGAGCACCGCTTTGAGCACACTGAGGGCGAGAGCTGGAGACCGGGGTTTGCTGCTGGCGGTCGATGACGCCCACCAACTCGACATGGGGTCACTCGCTCTGTTGATCAACGCCGCCAGCTCGAACCAGGCCACCGTCTGCTTGACGGCGAGGACGGCCGAGCCGATGACCGTGGACCTGGTCGATCTCTGGACCAATGGCGTCATCGAGCGAATTGACCTGCAGCCGTTGAACCGTGCGGGCTCCCGATCGCTCACCCACTCCGTGATGGGAGACATCGACCCGGAGCTGGACGAGGAGCTTTGGCGTCTGGCCGCGGGCAACCCTTTGCTCCTCCATGAGTTGATCGAGGGCTCGGTTGGGCAGACCATCGAAAGAGACGACCGTGGAGTGTGGCGCCGGAGAGGCGAGCTCACCGAGTCTGCACGTCTCTCGGATTTGGTGACGTCCCGTCTGATGTCGCTACCGGAGCATCTCCAGTCCTCAATGGACATCGTCGCCGTGGGCGCCCCGCTCCCCACGCGCTTGTTGAGAGAGGTGATCGGCGATGACATCACAGAGTTGGAGGCTCGAAGACTGGTGTCCACGGTCGAACTCGGAGGGAGCACCATGGCCGTCGTCGGTCATCCCCTCTATGGAGAGATCCTCCAGGTGAACCTCGGTGGCCTGAGGAGGCAGAATGCCTATCTGGCATTGGTCGAAGGGTCACTGACGGCGGAAGGCGCGATCGACAGCCTCAGGGCCGCGGTCTGGCAGCGGGATTGCGGCGCCGTCATATCACCCGATCTCGCCGTTCGAGGCGCCTTGGGCGCACTCGTTCGTCATGACCCTGCCCTCGCCGAGGAGCTGGTGCGGCCGCTTGGGGTCGAGGACGATCTCGTGGCCCTCGTTCTCGGCAGGGCGCTGAGCTATCAGCAGAGATTCGTCGAGGCCGAGGACGTTCTCCGGGGCCGGGAGCCCGCGGATCCGCAACTTCTGGGTGAGATCGCCTCGGTTCGGGCCCAGAACCTGGCGTTTGGCCTGGGGAAGGTGGCTGAGGCCAGGGATCTCCTCGATTCTGCGGCCCGTGGGGTCGAGGACGATGAGCTGCGGGCTCGGATGCACAACGAGCGGGCAATGATCTCTGCCATCCGAGGCGACTTTGGAGATGCGAGGCGCGCAACAGAGGAGATTCTGTCCGATCCGGCTTCGGGTGACCCTGTCCGGGCTGCGGCATACGTGACGCTCACAGTCGCCCAGGCCATGACAGGCGACGTCGACGGTCTCAACGCGATCATCGACGATGCCATCGGCCGGGCTCGAACGGTGTTGGAGGACCTGCCTTTTGCATTGGACCAGATCCAGATCATGGAGATGCAGAGCCTGTTGAACGAGGGACGAATCGCGGATGCGGTGGAGTTGGCCCGGACGGCGGTCGAGACCGAGGGGCAGGGAGTCGCGATGAAGGCGACATGGCTTTCGGCGTTCGGTCTTGCTCTCGATCTCGGTGGCCGCCTGAGACAGGCCGTCGAGGTGGGCAAGGCGGCCCTCGCGGTGTACGCAGAGGTGACCCGTTTGGTCTCGAGGCCCAGACCCGGGGTTTGCTGGCCTTCGCACATGGTCAGATGGGAGGCGACGAAGAGGATCAGACCCTCGGGAGGCTCGAACTCACTGTCCAGGCGCCTCGTTTGGCGGTATGGGTGGATCGCGGCCGAGCGTGGTCTTCGGTTGCGCGGGGCACGGTGGAAGACGGGGTTCGAATCGTGGTCGCCGGTGGGAGCGAGGCTGATGGATATGGGCGCCCCCTTGCTCGCCGCCGAGGCATGGGCACAGGCGGCCGCACTGCTCGAGCCGGCAGGTCATTCGGTGTCGGCAGCCAGGGCGACGGCTCTGTCGATGGCAGCGGAGCAACGCTGTGAACACCCGAGCACGCCTGCGCTGCGGGGTCGGCCGAGCATGGTCTCTGAGAGGGAGATGGAAGTCGCCCTGGACGCGGTCGACGGTCGCACCAGCCCCCAGATAGCCTTGGACCGATTCATCTCGGTGCGAACCGTGGACAATCATCTCCGCTCTGCGTACCGAAAGATGGATGTCGATGGCAGGGAGGGGCTGCGTCAGGTGATGGAGCCCATCCTTCCGGCCAGTTGAGACCGGCGGTTCGCCGCTTTGCGAATGAGTAGGTTCCTCGGGCGATTTGAGTAGCTCGTCTTGGCGGATCGTCCGGCACGTTCCTCCGATGTGGTGAACAATGGAGTGAACGAGGGCCCGGCCAATGGGAGGCGTCGAGATGCGATCGAGACTTTTTGTGATGCTGTCGATGATTGCGCTCGTGCTGTCGGCCTGTGGAGGCGGCGGAAGCGCCGAGACGGGAGACGAACCTGCCCCCACCACGTCGGCGGCCCCCCCGGAGGTGAGTTCCACGGTGGACGAAGGAAGCAGTGGTCAGGCGCTGGCACGGGTCATCAGGTCCTGCCGCCGGTGGAGTCGGCACATTCACCGTCGACGGAGAGACCTTCGACAATGTTCCTGTTGCCCGCTGTGAGCCGTTCTCGGTCGGGGACGAGCCGAACGAGGACGATCTGTCATTGGTCGCTTTGGTGGGAAGCATGGAGGGGCTCAACCTCGACTTGAGCAACAGTGACGGTTTCGCCATGGGGGACAACGAGATGATCACTTTCACCCAACAAACGCTGAATGTGGACTACTCCCGCTCCGGTGACGCCGGAATTGAGCAATTCACCGGTTTTGCGAGCAACGACATCGACGACGATTGGTACATCGATGGTGCTCCGATGCCCGGCGAGGACAAGACCGCCATGGGAGAGCCTCCATTCGCCCGTGATGGGGGTCGGATCAGCGGATCGATGACCCTCGACCAGGATTGGCCAGAAGGTTCAACCGGCGTTGTCGAGGTCAGCTTCGATCTCGAGATCCCGTCGGAGATAGTCGACTGTTCACTGTGAGCGGTCGCATCACAGTCTTCGCTTCGATCGTGGTTCTCCTCGCCGCATGCGGAGGGGGATCGGATGTGAGCCCAGACGGCGCCGGCGCTCCCGCCGTCGATACCGGAAAGGACACCGGTTCAGGCGATAGTGGCGGCGATGTCCTGGCGACGATGCAGGTGGCGGGGGACAAATGGGAGATGACCAACGTGGCATGCATCGCCGGAGTCGACTCTCTCGACTTTGTTGCCTCTGATGGAATGATCGGCGTGAGCGGGGATGTCACAATGACGGTCAAGGTCATCGGAGATTGGTCTGGGAACTCCGGCGGCCAGATCGAGTCGGTTGACATCAGCCTGGTCGAGGGACCCCTGTTGAGCCCCGATCGAGCCTGGCAGAGCACGCTCGATGTCGGGGGGGCTTCGGTCAGTGCGGATGGGAGGCGGATTCACGGCGACGGGATGTTCGACGACCTCCTCACCCAGGGAGAGGTCGAGGCAGAGCGAGGGAGCTTCGACGGAGAGTGCCCGGAAGATCTGGTGGAGCCCGAGGTGGTCGCCACCACAATCCCCGACTATCCGGTCGACGGGGCGGTGACAGTCGGCGGTGAGACTTTCAGCTTCACCTATGAGGCCCCCGGCGGCATGTGCGGTCAGGACGCAGGAGATGGAAAGTTCGCCTCGAGGGGCTTTCTGGTTGACGATCCGACTCGTCAACTCGTATTCACATACGGTCTTCCCGAGGCGACACCAGACGGGAGCTCGGTTCTCCAGATCGTGATCTATGCACCGGACGGGAGCCAGCTTTGGTACTCATCGGTCGGATATGGCTTCGATGTGGGCACGGTTGACAGCCTCACTCAGAATGGGAACACCGTGACGGCCACCGGGACACTGCAAAGGTCCGGTTCGAGCCCCGAGGAATATGCCGAGTTCACGGGTGAGGCGACCTGCAACCAATAGGAGGCCTCAAGAGATCCGTCTCTGGGCTGGCCGGGAAGGCCGGCTTCGGCGCTTGCATTGCGGTCGAATGGGGGAGGACATGACTTCGAAGTGTCCACCGTTGAGCGCTCCGATCCGACGGACGTCGCAGGCTCGCCTTCACATCAGACCCCTGCGATAATCGACTATCCCGCGCCCGTAGCTCAATTGGATAGAGCGTCTGACTACGGATCAGGAGGTTGGGGGTTCAAGTCCTCCCGGGCGCGCGGTCCGTTGCTTGGGGGAGATCCCCCGACTGGACGTAGCGCCGACCGCCTAGTCGATCACGATCGCTTCGCTGAGCGGAGGTAGCACATTGTGTAGCCATGGGGGAATCTGACCTTCGTCGGACTTGAAGTAGTCGGTGTAACCGCAGAACGAGCAACCCGCGTCGCCGCCGCGGGTCGGCGGAGACGGCGTGGGCTCAGGCTCGTCTTCACACTCGGGGTCGTCGCTCACATCCTTGACTCGAAACACCTGGTGCGCCCCTTCGTCGACGGTGGTGATGACCACTATGAAGTCGCCCGAGAAGGAGTCCTTGTCAGGCATTTCCATCCAGCTGCCTGCCACCCCCGCACCACCTGGCCCACCGGGCCGCCAGGAGGCGATGATGTTGCCATCATTCTCTTGCTCGATACAAGCGAACTGCCCGCCCGGGATCACGACGTGCCAGCGCGTCGTGCCGAAACGTGTCGGTGAATGAGCCACCGTGAGGGGCCCCCTTATCAGGATCTCGTCGCTGGGGGGGCTGTAGGGTACGCTGCCCCCACCGGTGTCCGTGACTGCCTGATCCGTCAGGGCCTCGATGAACCTGTGGAAGAATTGGTCCATGCCGGGGAGGCCTGCAATGGCGTCTTCGTCGGACGAGATGTCACCGCCAGGTGGCAGTGAGTCGATCACGTCATCGACGGCATCCTGCCCTTCCTGCTCGTTGATGTATCGGAAGAACATCCAGTTCCCGTTGGTGCGGTGCATCATGCCGAGCTTCGTCTCCTGGCCGGCGAGCTCCGACGCCCACTTCCATTCCAGGTCGCACCGCCCTCCGCTAGGGCAGTCGTAGGCGGGATAGACCCAGTTGCTCAGGAACCATGCGTATGCGTGGTTCCACCACCGGCGACTCGAGTACGAGCCGGTCGTGCTCAAGGCCGGAAAGCGCTGGCTCATGAAACAGAAGGCGATGTCGTATGCGATCACCTGCTTGAACTGGAACTCGCTCAGTGCCTTCATTCCAGTGTTGAGTACGACGCCGCAGACCCCGGTCGCGCTGGTGTTGAGGACGAAGCTCTGCGGCCCGCCATGACTGGACAACAAGACGTCCACGCAAGGCATCAGGGACGCTCCATAGACATCGATCGCCTTGTGAGTGGCGTCGAGCGCCCAACTCCCGTGGATCGCCGTCCAGCCTCCCTGGCCCCCGGGCTGCTCGGGGAAGAAGACCACCGCCTTTCCCGGCGTGGTCCCTGTGGGGTTGTACGCCTCGAAGGAGACGTACTCTGGCTCGCTAGCGCTCTGGGCGGCACACTCCTGGGTTGCGATGGCGACCGGCCCATCCCAGGCGAGTGCGGTCATGTATGCACCGTACGAGGCGGAAGGCTCCCGAATCTCAGTAGCCCGGAAGTCGAGGATCCCCAGGAGTCGGTCGATCTCGGCCTTGGCGGCGACGTCGGGACCGGTCTGCAAATACTCCTCGGCCATGGCGATGATGTCGGTTCCGGAGTCATCCAGGAGCTGTGGTTGGCGTAGAACGTCGGTCGGCTCGGCCTCACCGGCGAACAGCTTCAGGGTCGCCACCAGGCCCTCACCCAACGTCCACTCCCCGTCGGCATCTTTGGCCAGCAGATTGTCGGCGTAGCTGGCATTGGACAGGTCGAGGGGCTCAGGCTGGAGGATCGTCAGTGTTTCGCCTCCCGGAAGTCGCCCCAACGCCTTGGCGGCGAGGCCGATCGCGATTTCGAGCTCGTCGGCCGGGTCGACGTCGGGGAGGGCGAGCTCGATCCGGAAGTAGTAGTCGTCTTGGTGGATGGAGAGGACCCCGTTCTCATGGGGACCTTCGAAAGCACGAGTGGCCAATACACCTCCGAACCACACCGCCTCGTCACCCACCACGGACACCGGCTCGGCAGCCACACCCTCCATTGTCGCTCCCGGAGCGAAGTCGTCGGGTGAGCCCTGCTCGGTCCGCACGTAGTACTCGGCGAGGATCAGCTTGGTGCACACCGCGTCGCCCGGCTTGGACAGGTCCACCGGGGCCTCCGATCCGATCGTCATCACCTCGTCGAGGGTGGCGGGATGAGCGTCGCGATAAGGCCCGAGCACCTGCTCCGCCTCGGCGTCGGTGACCAGGTCGCACAGCTTGACCTTGGCCGGCTCCGGGTCCGGCCCGTACACGGCACGCCGCATCGCCTCGACAGCGAGGTCTTTGGCTGCCTGGAGGCGGGTGGCGTCGTCGACATCCGCACGTCGCACCCCGACCCTCAGGAACAGGTAACCCAGCGGTGTGGTCTGGGCGACACTGATCGTCCCTCCGGTATCGGTGGCGAACCAGACCGCGAGATCACCGACACCGGTCACCGGTGACCCCGATATCCCCTCGAGCTCTGCATTCTCTGCGAAATCGTTGGGATCGCCGGGACCGACGCCTGCCGACAGCCCCTCCACCTGCTCACCGTTGAGAAGTGGCTCCCACAGGCAAGTCTCGTTGCCCGAAGGCATGATGAAGTCGTAGGTGGTGCGACCGTCGGCTTCGCCGACCCCGCCCAGTGCCTGGTCGACCTCGGCTTCCATGAGCAACGTGCAGCCATCGATCGGGGGAATCCCGGTGCCGGTCTCTTGTGCCCCGGGCTCGGTGGTGGTGATATTGCCGACCGTCGTCGTGCTGCCAACGGCGGTGTTCTCCTCCGCACCCCGGGACAGAAGCGAGATTGTCGCGCCCACTGCGACCAGCAGCACTCCGGCGACTACGGCCCACCATGGAGGCGGGTTGCCTTGGGGCGCACCATCGGGCGCCGGGTCTTCGGTCGCCACGACGCCGAGCCTACTCCTCCGTGTCGCGACGATGCCCGGCCCCCTGACCGACTCCTCATCGATGGGTCGGGAGGCCCGTTCAGGATCGACCCGATGGTTCCGATGCATTGGTCATGTCTTAGGAGTGTGAGCGATGGTCGGTTGGAACGCTGTGCAGTCGCCGCCAAGCCATCAAGGGAACATCGGCGGCGAAGTACTACCCGACGAGTTCGGGTCTGAGCCACTGCTCGGTTATCGGAGCTGGCACGTGGTCAACGCCGGCGACGGCACTGGATACGCACTCAAGTCACTCCACATCTCACACATCTGGAATCGCCAGATCCAGGCGTTCTGCTATCAGCCTGCGGCGATGCACGGTCAGCGGCTGCATGTGGGCGTCGTGAGCCCCGATCCGAATTGCTCTTGTGGCATCTATGCGCAACTCCCGGAGCATCCGATCGGGGAGTGGGACATCCTCAAGAGGGGGAATGTGTCGGCCTCGGGCACCATCGCCATTTGGGGCCGGATCATCCAGTGCGAGCGCGGATACAAGGCTCAATATGGGGAAATCCAGGATCCCCTTGTCCTCGACATGTCATGCGTCAAGGACTGTGAGGAAGTGCCGACACGGATCGGGCTCAACGGCCGACTCCAGACACCGTTTCCTGCTTACTGCACGGCACATGCCCGATCTGCCGTGGAGATCGTGACGGTCGAAGTGGGTGTTTGGCTACGAGAAGTCTGTGAGCGGCTGTCGGTGCGTTATGGCGTCGACATGCTCACCTGGATCTAGGAAGACACATGGCGGACATAGGCCAGCCAGAGAAGATCATCGAGATCATGCCGGTGAAACAACCCGTCAAGGTCCCGGCCACCTCCGGCTGAACGCCCGCACGGGCAGAAACGACAAAGCCCAGGGCCCGGCTGCAGCGACGGCCGATCCAAAGCGACTCATGACACCGTCAACATCGAGGCAGTCAGCGTCCGTGACGCGGGGATGGTCTGCACGCGATGCTCCGAAGCCATCGACTTCTACGTGCGAGCATGCGGAAGAGAAGAGGTCGGCCCCGGACTGGTCCCGACGGGTTGGTTGGTCACGCCGAGATCCGCATCGGTGACAGCGTGATCATGCTCTGTGACGAGTGGCCCGATGGTCCGACGCGATCGCCGGCAAGTCTGGGTGGCTCGACTGCGGCGTTGCACATCCACGCCGACGATATGGATGTCCTGTGGGCCCGAGCCCTCGACGCCGGTGCAGAAGTCGTGTTCTCGCTCGAGCTCCAGTTCTACGCTGACAAGTCGGGAAGGGTGCGTGACCCATTCGGACACACCTGGGGGTTGGCAGCCCGTCGAAGGGGTTAGCGACGACGAGATGGCCGGGCGGATGGATTCGTCCTACGAAGAGCAACCCACGTAGGCCCCCGGCCCGGGCGGGCTATGGCGTGTCGCGCCGTCGAAGCCGCGACCACGCGCTCCTGACGGCCTCGAGGGCGGCCTCAACGTCGACACCTAGCTGGAATGAGGTGACAGCGAACGCCTCTGCGGCGGTCTCCAGCCTCGCTTCGTCCAGCGTGTCTCGTCTCAGCTGCGGCTGGACGAAAGAACCGCGCCGACCCTCGGTGGCGATGATCCCGTCCCGCTCCAGTTCCTCATACGCCTTCGCCACCGTTCCCTTCGCAAGACCCAAGTCAATGGCCAGCTGGCGGATGGTTGGGAGACGCGTTCCCGACGGCAAGGTCCCGTGCGCCGCCATCGAGGTGACCTGGGCCCGGATCTGCTCATAGGCCGGGGTGGGGTCGTCGGCGTTGACACTGATGATCATGCCGGGATGCGACCGGCGCTGCGCCAGATCGAGAAGGAGAAGATCCAGGCGCTCCACGCAATAACGGTGGCCAGTACCGCCGACTCCAAGGGGTGCAAGGCTCCGATCAGACCCCAGCCGGTCAGTAGGACGGCGATCCCATAGCCAGATCTATCCAGCCGCATGGTGGCCCACCCCCGGATCATGTCGTCAGCCTGCTCGATGTCTGTCGGTAGAGCTGGGCGGGCCCGCAACTCGACGAATCGAGCCGCCACCTCCACCATGGTCAGTGTGATCAGTGCTGCCAGAGGCAGGAGGGGCGATGCCTTCCCGAAGGCAGCGATCGAAGTGGTGACGACGGCCACCGCTCCCCAGATGCGAAAGCGCCTGGTCTCACCCGTCACCCGGTAGCGTCCCCGCCGATCCGTCAGGTCGGCAATGCGCGTTCCCCGATAGCGACGGCGCAGGTTATAGACCTCGGAGGCGATGGCGCCGACCAGCGAGCCGAGCATCGGCATCGCCAACAGGTCGGCGAAGAGACTGGTATCTCCTGTCCCGATCCCGACTCGGCCATGCCAGATGACCCCGGCCTCGATCGCGATGACGAAGCCGACGAAAGCACCAACCCTCCGGAACCAGGTGGACCTCGTCAGGTGTCTGTCGACCAGCAGACGCGGAGGACCATTCGGGTCACCGGGGAGATCCCTCGGGGCACGAGGGGTCGGGACAGGCAAGAAGAAGGCGGCTACACCGAGGAGACCGAGCAGCAGCAAACCGATAGCGACGGAGAGAGCTCGTATGGACATGGTCTGAGTATTGTACTATTGTCCTAGGACATAATGTCAAACGCGAATTCACTGGACGAATTGGTGCCACCCCTCCCCGGGAAGAGACGATGGCAAATGCTGGCCGGGATGCTGCTGCTGGCGGTCCTCCTGCCCGTCGCAGCCGCCACCGGTCTTGCTCGTCCCAATGTCGCGACTCTGGCCGGGGGCGGTGAATGGAACCAGGAGACCGGGGTGGGCTCACTCTTCATGGTCGTGCAGAATCGGGGGATCGTGCCGGTCACGGTCTCATCGGTCGACTCGGAGTGGACAGACTTCGAGCTCGATGATCCAATCCAGATCCCGGCAAAGGGGGAATCTCGGGTGGAGGTCGGCTACACGATGTCCTGCGATCAAGCGGTGTCCCACGAGGAGATCCTCGATGACGGAACGTCGGCTCGAACCAGACTTCACATCCGGGGCATGGGCCCGATCGCCCTCGACTACGCCGTCGACCAGGTGGTTGATGCGCTGTTGCCGACCCCGGACATGTGTCGGCCAACCTCGTCATAGGGCCGCTGCCCTGTACCGAGCCGGGCGAGCATGAGGTCTATGAGCCCCCCGCCGGCCCGAGACTGGCGAGCACTCCGTCTTCACGGACCTCCGGCAGCGCCGGTTCGGCCTGCTGAGCGGCCTGCCATTCGACGACTGCGGAGTCGAGGTGGTTGGCGAGCGCAGCCATGCGGCCGGCAAACACCTCGCGGTACATGGGCTCGAGGCTCTTCGTGACCGCCCGACCCTCGTCTGTGTCCGGTGGGGCATAGCGGAAATGGATGATGGTCCCTGTTGTGGTCGGCTCGAACTCGATCGTCTCGAGCATTTGCACAGGCCCGGACGGTGTCATGTGGGTTCCCAGGTCGCTCAGGTAGTCATAGGGCCGCCAATCGAGGATCTTCTCTATGACCTCTCCGTGGTCACCATGACGGCAGTGGTTGGTCGCTCCGACTGTGCGTCGGCCGTCGGGGCTGTCCGTCAGCACCTCCGTGACACCGAGCTGCCACGAGGGCCGCCTGCCGGGTTTGGTGACGAACTCCCAGGCGAGCTGTGGTGGCGCGATCGTCGCCACGGATTCCGTGAACCATGAGACATCGGGGGTTACGAACACTCGCTGTCTCTCCTCCTCCTCGCTCCAACGCCGCTCCAGATCGTGGGCCCACGTCGGGATCTGCCCAAGGTGCTCATAGGTCTCGACCAACTCCTGCATCCCCAATGCCTCAGGGTCGATTGCCATGGCCTCGATACAGGCCTGTGTGAACAGGGCATAGGCTTCGATCCCGAGGGTCTCTACGACCTCGTTCTTGAGCAGACGATGGATGATGATCACATCCGACCCAAGTAGCTCCTCGTTGCCCGCGACTTCCTGTCGAAGCGCAACGCCGTCGTGTACGACGAACTTGAGATTGAGATCGGGGATGCGGGAGCAGGCATTGCAGGAGCACGAGGTCGCCTGGGTCACGTCGCGTCGCCTGCGACGGAAACCGAAGAAACAGCGTTCGACCGCATCCAGAAGGAGCGATCCGTCGAGCTGTTCAACTGGCGCAAAGACGAAAGCAGCGTCACCTTCCAGCTTGGCGAGTCGAAACGTGGGGCGCAGTGTCGTTACGACGGTCCCGATCAGGTCAGCGAGGATGTCCTGGGCATGATCGAGCTCGACGCCAGCGAGATATCTGGTGTACCCAGATATGTCGGCGATGAGAAGGCAAAATGGCTCAGGCTGGAGGATGGCGTTCCTTTTGGCTGGATCCTAGAGCCCGGCAACTGCGCGGCACTCTGCGGCCGGGGTGCCTTGGTCTAATGCAGTTCACCGTTCTAGCGTCTTTGCCGACTCAGTGTCGGTAAAAGGAGGAAGCATGACGGTCACCGACAAGACCCGCTGGTTGGGGCTCGGTGTGCTCAGTCTTGGTGTCTCGATGATCATCGTGGACGCCACCATCGTGAACGTGGCGCTGCCGTCGATCATTCGGGACTTCGGCCTTGGCCTCTCCGATGCCGAATGGATCAACTCCATCTACTCGCTGGTCTTTGCGGCGTTTCTGATCACGCTGGGAAAGGTCGGAGATGTCAATGGTCGACGTCGGCTGTTCATCGTCGGCCTGGTGGTCTTCGTCGCGGCAAGTCTGCTCGCCGGCCGCTCCACTGGCGGAGGGACCCTGATATTGGCTCGAATCCTCCAGGGTGTCGGCGCCGCGGTGATCCTCCCGTCCACCCTGTCCACGGTCAACGCCACCTTCCAGGGCCGGGAGCGCGGGATCGCCTTTGGTGTCTGGGGGTCGGTGATCGGTGGCATGGCGGCGGTGGGACCACTACTGGGTGGGTGGCTCACCACCGCGCACTCCTGGAGATGGGCGTTCTACATCAATCTGCCCATAGGCATCCTGGCCCTGATCGGGACCATCCTGTGGGTGAAGGAGACGAAAGAGCCCAAGCGGGTGCCCGGATTCGACATCGGCGGTGTCTTTCTTTCCGGTGTGGGTATGGCGGGGATCGTCTTCGCCATGATCGAGGGCCCTCGATTTGGGTTCTTCACACCCACTGACGTCTTCACCGTTGGTAGCTTCACCTGGCCGTTCGGCTCGGTGGCTCCGACCGTGGTTGCCTTCGTGCTGGGTGCTCTGGCCCTGGCCGCCTTCATCATGACCCAGAGGCGACGACCGCTCGCCGGCAAACCTGTGCTATTCGATCTCGGGTTGTTCCGGTTTCGGTCTTTTGCGGTGGGCAATACCACCGCATTGATCCTTGCCCTCGGCGAATTCGGCCTCATCTTCGTTCTTCCCCTGTTTTTGCAGGCGGTGCTGGGTTACTCGGCATTCCGGACCGGCCTGTTGTTGATGGCCCTTGCCATCGGGGCGTTCGTGGCCGGGCCGACCGCCGGTGCCGTCGCCTCCAGGATCGGGCCGCGGCGGGTGGTGAGCACCGGTATGGCCCTGGAAGCCATAGCGATCGCGTCGATCGCCCTCTTGTTGTCCCCGGATCGGAACGGGTGGCTCTTCGTCCCTGGGCTGCTGATCTACGGCATCGGCGTGGGTTTGGCCAGTGCCCAACTCACCAGTGTCATTCTGGCCGAGATCCCGCCCGGAGAGTCAGGGCAGGCCTCCGGAATGCAGTCGACGTTCCGTCAGGTGGGCGCTGCGGTGGGCATCGCCCTCTTGGGAACTGTGCTGGCTGCGGGTCTTCGCACGGGGACCGAGAGCGCTTTGGCCGACATTCCGGGTCTGCCGCCCGAGGCTCAAGCGGGCATCGTGGAGGCGATCTCCGGCTCCGCAGGACAGGCCTTGCCGTCGATAGCGGAGCAACCCGGCTCAGAGGCGGTGGTTGAGGCAGTATCTGGCGCCTTTGCCTCAGCAGCAACCACCACCGGGTTGGTCGCTGTCGCGTTCGTGCTGGCCGGATTCGCCTTGTCTCTGCGGCTTCCTGATATCAGGTATGCCGACAGGCCACCAGACGCGTCGGCCTCGGGCTGAGGATCACCGGCCTCAGGTCAGACGGCATCGGCTCTCTGCCACCAAGCCATGGTGAGCCATGCGGAAAGGCCACTGAGAAGGGGGATCAAGGCGATCTGTATCACCGTCGGATCGGGGATTCCCTCGGTTCCGGGTAGCGCCAACAATCCGGGGATCGCATAGGGGAACCAACCCCCGCTGCCAAACAACACCGCGACCTGTGCCACGGCCACGATCAGGATTAAGGCGCCTATGGCCGGCAGGTACCCACGACCCGCACTGGCAATCAAGGCGACGCTGAGGGCAAGCAGACCACTGGCAAAGACGATGGCCAGGAGGCGGGCCAGCCCCGGGCCAAGAGCCGTCTCGTCGAGACCCCCGACGCCGGCAACCACACCGACGACAGCTGTCACGATCGCGACGAGGAGCGAGAGAACACTGATCCAGGCAGTGAGCACGACGAACTTGGCCCCGGCAATGGTGCTGCGGGAGACAGGAAGTGCAAACAAGGAAGCGAAGGTCCGATCGGAGTGCTCCCTCCCAAATGCCCACGCCACCACCACCCCGGCGCCTATGAAACCGGCCACGGCGACAATCTGGTCGACCGCTCCGAAGTAGCCCGCCCACCCCTCTCCGATCAGGAGTGCTCCCGCCTTCTGGCCCAATGCTCCCGTCCCACCTTCTTGCCCCACGGTGTAGAACCCCAGGGCCATCATCGGGAGCAAGAGCACCATCAGCGATGTTGCCGTCAGTGCCACGGGGGACCTCTTCAGCTTCCACCACTCCACTCGGAGTGCTCGTCTCATGACTCACCTGACGCGCCGGCGAGGTCCGCCTGATAGACGACGTCGAAGAATCGCGCCTCGAGATCGAACCCGCCGGTGTCGAGCTCTCCGATATGGCGCCCGCGGTGGAGCACGGTCACTCGGTCTGCGACCCGGGCCAACTGGTCGAGATGGTGACTTGAGACCAGAATCGCGGCTCCACGGTCCCTGTACGCAGCGAGAAGATCCCGGATGAAGACGACACCGGCCGGGTCGAGGGCGTTGGCCGGTTCATCGAGGATCAGGATCGCGGGCTGGTGAACGGTGGCCGAGGCAAGCCCGAGACGCTGGCGGTTGCCCAACGACAGCGACCTAGCCCGTCTCCGCGCCCATCGGCCCAGCTCGAACTGTTCGATCGCCTGTTCCACCAAGCGTGACAGGTCGGAGGCTTCGACGCGGTGCAGCAAGGCTGCCGCCTCGATGTTCTCCTCGATGGTGAGCTCCGGATATGCGAACGGCGTCTCGATGAGATGGCCCACTTGTCTCCAAACGGTCGGTGGAGCCTGGTGCGCATCGAAACCCAAGACCGTGGCCTTTCCGGCGTCGGGTCGCAACATGCCCAATAGGAGACGCATCAGTGTGGTCTTGCCGGCTCCGTTGAGGCCGACAACGGCATGGATCTCGCCCCGGTGGACGGCGAGGTCGACGGCATCGAGGGCGAGATCGCCATCGAACTGGCGGGTGAGCCCGCTGGCAAGGAGAGGTGGCGTGTCGGCGCTCTTCATCGGTTCGCTCCGTCATTGATCTCGAGCAAGGCCACGGCAAACCGGATGCGCTCACCGAGCGTCCCGCTGTCCGTGCCTTCGGCCCAGTCGAAGAGCGCTGCGGTCAGTGCCCCATTCACTGACCCGGCGGCAACCCTGGCCTCGAGCTTGGAGACCCCGGTCGTGGTGAGCGCCTCTACGATGATGTCTTCGGTCCGAAGGTTGTTCTCCCAGATCCGCGCTCTGAGACCTCGATGACCTGCGGCCAGGCGGATCCGGGTTCGAGTCATCTCGTCATCGGGCGGGTCGAGGGAGTCCCAGGACTCGAGGATCCCACGCCGAACCCGCTCCAAGGCGGGGAGGGTGGCGTCCTGGCGGGCTACCGCCTCGCCGATCACGGGGTCGTAGGGGTCGTCGAGGACCACCGACTCCTTGGTGGGGAAGTGGCGGAAGAACGTCATGTGTGACACGCCTGCGGCCCGGGCAACCTCCTCCACGGTGACATTGTCGAATCCCCTCTCGACAAAGAGCCGGAGGGCCTGTTCCTGCAACCTCTGATGGGTCAGTTGAACCTTGGACATCGTTGTGAATGTTAGTCACTAACATTCACAAACTCAATGTGCCGAGACTCGAGCGGCCGGATCTGTCTCCACACCACCTTCGGTGCCGGCTCACCCCGGGTCTTTTCTCCGTTCAGCTGTGACCTTTGGCACTAGAGGGGCGCCCGGGATGACGCGAAAACTGGACACTGATCAGGAATCGCGCGACGGAAAGGAAACACATATGTCTCTTTCGCTCGACAGTCGTGCCACGGGCAAGCTGGTGGCTGTCACCGGACCGGAACGGCGGTCCTACCTGTTGTCGGCAACGCTGGCGCTGATCGCGGCGCTGGCCGCTGCCCTCTCGTTCTTCGTTCCCACCTTGCTCACGGGTACCGATGTGACGAATGGAAACACCAGGGGGACGGCTCTTGTCATGTTGGTCGTGGGCATCCCCACTCTTCTCATCTCGATGGCCATGACGAGGAGAGGATCGTGGCAGGCACATCTCGTATGGCTCGGGGTCCTCTCCTACATGGGCTACAACGGGGTGCTCTTTGTCTTCGCGGCCCCGTTCAACGCCCTCTTCCTCCTGTATGTGGCAACTCTCTCGCTGACTGTCTTCTCCCTCGGCTACCTGTTGGCCGGCACCGATCCCGACGAATGCACGCCTGACCTGAGAAGGCCCACCGTGAAGGGGCTCGCCATCTACACCTGGACCATCGTCTCACTCAATGCCCTCATCTGGCTAAAGGGCATAGTGCCCAATCTCGGGGCAGCCAACCCGGGAGCCTTCCTGGCGGAAACTGGCATGACAACCAACCCGGTGTACGTCCAGGATCTCGTGTTCTGGCTCCCGATGGCGGCACTGGCGGCCTACTGGCTCTGGCAGGAGAAGCCTTGGGGTGTGGCCCTGATCGGGTCCTGGCTGGTCTATGGGGTCATCGAGTCATTGGGAGTGGCTTCGGACCAGTGGTTCGGATACCACGCCGACCAAACGTCCGAATTTGCATCTGCTGGCGGGATGGGCATCTTCATAGGTCTGGCGCTGATCGGCACGGTGCCGCTGTATCTCTTCTTCCGAATATCACGAACCGAGAAGGTCAGGTCATGAGCGGTCGAGAATTGGCGACGCTCCCCGACGGCGCACCAACGCTCGACATCCGTCCCCGATATGGGTCGTCGGCGCGGGTAGTCGACCAGATCTGGGCCTCCCCGTGGATCGGTTGGGCATCGGCACTCGCCATTGCCTCGATCTTCGGGTTGGTCAGCGGTGTCCTGACCCCGCGCGGGCCCATCACCAGCCGCGAGGCTCTGATCTCGATGCTGGCTGCCGTGATCGTCGGGTTGGCCGCCGGGCTCCTCACCGGTCGAAGATGGAGTCTTCTCGTCGCTCCATTGGCCTTCGCATTGATCTTCGAGATCACACGTCTGGGCATCGATGGGCCGACCGTCGACGGGATCCACCTCGGCTCGCTCTACGGCTGGATCGCGTTCGGCACGGGTCGGCTTTTTCACGGGATCCTGGTCCTGATCCCGATCGCCGTCGGCGACCGGTATGGCGTCGCCCTGGCAGGCCGGCTCGGTCGCGCCGACACAGTTCGGCTCGGCGGGATCGGTTGGCCCGTGCTCGGGGTTGGAACGCTGGCCGTGGCCGTGTTGGCCGTGCTCATCGCCCGCCCGGCGAGCACGGCACCGATCCTCGGCAGCGACGGCCTCTCGCCCGTCGGCAGCGTTGCAGAGCTGACAGAGGTCAATCTGGGAGGTCATGACCAGGCCGTGCTGATCCGGGGCCGTGATGTGACCAACCCGGTGCTCTTGTACCTGTCGGGAGGCCCCGGAGGCTCTGACCTGGGAGCGATCCGCCAGGACGTGACCCTCGAGCAGGATTTCGTAGTCGTCACCTGGGAGCAAAGGGGGGTAGGGAAGTCCTATGCCGCTTTGGACCCCGTCGAGACGCTGACGATGGATCAGATGGTCGCAGACACCATCGAGCTGACCAACTATCTCCGGCATCGCTTCAACCACGAGACGATCTACCTGACCGGCACCTCCTGGGGCACCACGCTGGGGGTCATTGCCGCCCAGCAGCACCCCGAGTTGTACTCGGCGATGGTGGGCACCGGTCAGATGGTGAGCCAGAAGGCAACCGATGTCATGTTCTGGGAAGACACGTTGGCTTGGGCCGAGAGGACCGGCAATGAGGCACTCACTGGGTCGTTGCGCGCCAACGGGCCACCCCCCTACGACGACATCCTGAAGTATGAGGCTGCGATCTCCCATGAGCACGACTTCACCCCTTTCCCGGGTCTGGATCTGAGCAAGGAGATGCCCGCGATCCTTTTTGTGCCCGAGAACACGCTGATGGACCGGGTGAACGGATTTCGGTCGTTCCTCGACACCTTCTCGGTCCTCTACCCACAGCTACAGCACATCGACTTCCGTGTCGACGTGCCACGACTGGAGATCCCCTTCTATCTGGTGATCGGAAGATACGAGTCACGGGGCCGGGCCGTCCTGGCCAACGAGTGGTTCGAGATGCTCGATGCCCCGATCAAGGAGAAGTTCGTCTTCGAGCACTCGGGGCACCGTCCTGTGTTTCAGGAGCCGGGAGAGTTCGCCAGGGTGATGCGTCGAGTTGTGGCGGAGACGACGGGGTGATCGACAAGATCAGAAGATCCCCAATCAGGTAGGTGCGAGAGGCAACCAGCGTAGAATTCCGGCGGTGGCCCCCGAGCTGAGCCGTCGTCAATTCATCACCCTGCTAGGCGCGTCGGGGCTCGGCATCCTGGCCGGATGCACGCCCGGTGAGGAGACGACCACAACTGCAGGGCGGGCCACGACCACTCTCGTCCCCACGACAGACGCGCCAATTCCCGGCGACGTATGGTCCTTTTGGGAAGAGGTCCGACGAGCGGTGCGCGGCAGCCCCGACCATCTCGCTGAGCACGCTGCGAGCCTGGTCGAGGGGGGGCAGATGGATGCCATCCTCCGATTCGTCACCGACGAGCTTTCCACCTACCCGCCGCGTGCTGACGGATTCGAGAGTGCTGTGACGGCGACCAGGTGGGGAATCCGAGGGGTCTTGCGTTGCGGGGCCGGCACGCCGAGAGAGAAAGCCGAATTGCTTGCTTCGATGTTGTCCGATGCCGGCCACGAGGCCGAAGTGGTCATGGGCCGTGCTTCGGTGACGGACGGGAGAGGACTACTCCGTCGCGGTACTGCTCCCGGTTTCGCCCCCGACATCGAATCGGCGACTCTCGATCGATGGCTCGAGCAAATGGGCGCGTCGCCGGCGCAGATCAATGATCCAGACCCGGATGGCGAGGTGAGTGGCCGTCTTGCGGACACTTTGCTGGCCCTCCTTCCGACGGTCGAGGCCGAGCCCGTGTTCAACCCGATGTTGGACCTGATGCCGATGGTGCGTGTTACGGAGGGCGGGAGCACGCTGATCCTCGATCCTTCGACACCGAGCGCGCCGGCCGTGGACGGATCCGAGATGCCGGTGTCCGTCCCGCCGCCGGCAACGTCGCTGCCTGTCGTCGAGGTGGAATTGGCTGTCTCCTCCAGTACCGATCCTGGTTCTCTCACCACTGTCGCAGCCGGATCATGGCCGCTTGATCGGCTCATTGGGCGCCGCCTCGTGGCCAGATTCCTCCCTGCCGGCGACCTGGCGGCGGCACTCACCGTCCCGGCCATCCAGATCACATCCTTCACGCCGGTTCTGACGGTCGACGGGCCCGATCTCTCGATCGATGAAGCGGCGGCCGACGGGGTACTCGGGGATTTGGTAACTGTCACGGGATCGGTCATAACCGAGGACGACAGCGGCGTGGTGGCAGTGGACGGCGCTCCGGTAGGTGTCGCTGCCGATCCGGTCGCCTCGGATATCGCCTCGATGGAGGTGACGGCCAATGTTTCGGCGTTTCCCTTTGTCCGTCTTCAGGTGGCTGCTACCGATGTCGAAGGAGCTTCGGTCCTTGGCGCATCCGGCGATGCTTTTGAGGTAAGCGAGAATGGGGCGCCCGTGCCATTCCTGGTACGTCAGGCCACCCCTCCACCGCCCCGGATTCTGCTGCTCTTCGACGGGTCTGAGAGCATTCCCGCCGAGTTCCGGCACGGTGGCGCGGTGGAGTTCGGCACCTCGCTGGCGACGAGTCTCTTCTCCCGGTTCCCCGATGCTTTGATCAGGGTGGCCGGCGTCAACTACGGTCTCGCATCGGCCTCCCCATCCTGGATGAGCGATGTCTCTGAGGTCAGTGCCGAGTTGAATCGAATCATCGCCGAAGGGTCCGAGTTGTGGTCGGCGATGGCCGATGCGAGGGGTCTAGGCGCCAACGTGATCGCCCTGATCACCGATGGCGATGCGACAGATCCCGAGGAAGGCCTGGCGACTCTGAAGTCACAGGTCGCCGTCGGCCCACCTGTGATCGCCGTCGGGGTGGGTGCTGTCGACGCCGGGGGCCTGGGTGAGGTCGCCCGTGTTTCTGCGGGGGCTGCTCTCCCTGGGGGAACACCCGAAGAGGCAACGGCCGCCATCATCGGCTATCTCGGTGACCGGGACCTGACACCGATCCATATCGAGTACCAGGCCAGACCGGGCGATCCGGTCACTCGGACCGTGACCGTGAGGACGGCGAACACCGAGACCAGTGTGGACTACTCGGTGCCGCCGGAGACGGAGCGGGCCACGCCGCCGTCCCTCTCCGGTCTCTACTTGGTCGTCAGGATGAATGGCAGGGAGGTGGTGCGGACATTGGCAGGTCTGCCTGTGGAAGATGCCTCGTCCTCCTCGTTGGTTCCGGCGCATGTTTCCGAGGAGGTGCGCGCTGCTTTGTTTGGGGTTGCGATGCTCTCGGTCGAGGCCGGCGCCCCAACCACTGCGGCATGGTTCGACGATATCTTCAGTGCCCGTCTCAGCCTGCGCCCACTGGTCGACGCCGATCCAAGCCCGGAAGGCGTGGTGGCTGCCCTGAGCAATGCGGTTCATCACATCCCCTCGGAGCTGATCACATTGCATGCCCCAATGGAGGGAGGTGCCGACTCCCTCACCTTCGAGACAGGCCCGAGGATGGTGTTGCTGGTTCGACGGCCGTTGTTTGGCGGGGGAGCCATTAGAAGGGCAGACATCCTTCCCTTCACCGGGTTCGCCTCCGCCGACCCGAACCCAGCATCCGCCTTCGTCAATACGATGCGTGCGACGGCAAGGTTGTCGGTGGCAGAGGCCGCCGTCTACACCGATTCCACTCTCAGCCGTCTAGAGGGACGGAGCCTGGAGGTTCTCCTCCCGGCCGCGCCCGCAGCCAGGGAGGGGCCGGTCGCTCCTTTCGCCCGTCTTCTCGATCGTTGGGCAGCCAACTATCGCCTGATACCTGCCGATGGTCAGCCCTTCGCATTTTGGTCACTGGGTGGGGCAGGGACGATGCTCGGGGTACTCCCCGACGGGAGCGGCGGGGGATCCAGCTCCGACGCAAACGCACAGTGCACGGCAATGAATCAGGCATTCAGCGCCCTGGACCTCCTTGGTTGGGCCGGAGGGATGCCCTTTGCCTTTGGTGCATTTCTCGCCTTGGGAAAGGCCATCGCGAAGCAAGCGCTTCGCGAGGCGGCGATCATTGCATCGCTCGGCGGTGAAATGCCCGACACATCTCAGTGTGGGAATGGGCCGACCGATGTCCCGTGCGACCTGGCGAAAGATCTTGCCTCTGATGCTCTCGGTTTGGAGGGCGTGTCGGTTGCCGAGAAGGTTTACGGTGTCGCCACCGGTGGAGACCTGATCAACTGCTGATCGGCATTCACCCTGCTGATCAGACGCTCACCGAACTGACATGGGCTCCCTTGCCGGGTTGCGTGGCTTGGCGGTCTGGTTGGAACTCCCGGAGCCCTCGATTCGCACCCAGGTGAGTAAGGCGAATGCGCCAATTACCGCGACGAGAGACCAGCGGAGAATCGGGTTGCCCATGTCGGTCCCGGCGGTGATCAAGTGGATGGTGGAGAAGGCAAAGAGGGGAAAACTCAAATAGTGCGTTGCCTTCCACACCCGCTTCGAGATTCTTCGTCGGAGTACTGATGTGATCTCGACGGCAGCCAGCAGATACATGCCCACCACGCCCCAGGCGACCGCAACCGGGTGCCATGTCCCGGTCAGGGGGATGAGGGCGTTGGTGACACTGATGTCGGTGTAGGAGTCGAGCAGAAGAGATACCACGTGGATGCCGGTGAAGATCACAGCCGCTCCGCCGAGAAAGCGATGCAGGTCGAGCAGCCAGTTCGGCCTGGGTCGTTTGCCCAGGACCTTTGTGCTGAGGAACATCCCCCAGAGCACCGACGCGGACAGAAGTGCCCAACCGACGATCCCCGAGGATCGGGCGATGTACCAGGTGAGCTGGGTCATGTCAGGCTCTCCAACAAGTCGACGTGATCGGGGACCTGATCGCCTGCAAACGCTCCGAATCCCGGTGTCGTCAGGATCTCGCCGTCGTTGGTGATTGCCAAGCCCTCGATCCCTGTTCCCCTCATGAGGTCGAAGCAGCGCTCCGATCCGGCGAGTAGGGCGGCTTTGGCATGCGTTTCGGCGACCCATCCCTGTCCGGCCACTGCGGTGACGAGGGCGAGATCAGACTGTGAGGGATCGCCCGTCGCAGGATCGATCAGGTGATGCCGGTTCCGGTCGCCAATCGTCCATTGCCGTATGAGGCGGGTCGTGGTTGCCACCGCTCCCTCGGCGACGCCGAGCACGGCCAACGGCGCCGACCGATGCGGATGATCAATGGAGACCGTCCAGTCGCCGCCATCGGGAGCGATGCCCGAAACTCTCACATCGCCTCCCAAATTCACGCATATCCCGGCGGCACCCGCCCCCTTTGCCTGCTCGGCGACCAGATCGGCAGCCAGGCCCTTGCCGATTCCGCCCGGGTCGAATCCCGTTCCGGGCGCGAGCATCACGGTGGGGCCAATCACGGTGATCGGGCCTTGGCCAAGGTCCGTTATTGGCGACTCGACGCGGTCGGTCAACTGATCGAATGGCCGGTCGTAGCCGGCCCGGATCATGTCGCCGAGAACCGTGGGCTCGAAAAGCCCATCGGTCATCACTTTGGCGTCGATCGCCCGTCTGATCAACAGTGAGGTGTCATCCGAGACCAGCAATGGGGTCCCTGCGCGTCTATTGAGGGTCGAGACCTCACTGTCGGGGAGAAATCGACTCCATCTCTGTTCGAGCTGATCGATGCGGTTGCGTGCGATGTCGATGAGGCCAACGGGGCCACCGACGACCATGACATGGCAATCAGAGCCCATTGCCCGAAACTTCATTTCGGTCGTCATCGGCTCAGCTGCCGTGACTCGAGGTGAGCGCCCGTGAAGTCGACGAGACCGAGCTGGAAGCCGAAGAGGTGGACGCTGACGGGATAGCTCCCAGGTTGAGCGCCGAGCGCGGCACCATTTGGTAGTTGATGGCGCCATTGAGGTCCCTGGTGACGACTATCACCATGTCGGACGAAGTGTCGGCGGCCGCCTGAGCCGATGGTGTGGCATCGGTGGAGGCTGACCCGGAGGCGGCCGCCTGATTTGTCATGACACCGACCAGTGCCAGAGCCGTTACTGCAGAAGCTGTTCCAGTGATGCGACGCGAGCGTCGGGCCGGGTGAGGTTTAGGTTTGCGCCCACCGGGCGCAGAGGGGGCTCGATTGCGATCCATGATTGATTTCTCCGGGTCTGTTTCTGGCATCGATCATCGAAGCTCAGGCTTAGGGCAAGCTGAGAGCGGTCTGGGCCGAGACAGTGAGTTGAGCGACGGTCCACTCGGTGTTGTCGGCCCTCTCAGGGCCAGACGAGGTCGACTCCGCCCTGGTCCAACAAGCTCTGGACCGCCGACTGAAGCTCCCCGGACGTGATCCGCTCCTCGAGGTATCTTCCCGGGCAGGTGGTGGCGGCATAGTCGCGGTGACCCGCGATTCGGGTGACCGGAACGTCATACTCCTCCGCGGCCCAGGCCAACACCCTCTCCAGCGACTGGAGCTGTGCGGCAGTGGGATGCTCGACCTCGAAGTTCCCCTCGACCACAACGAGGAAGTGCCCGGAGGTGTCGTAGCTGGTGCCGGTGTCACCTCGATATGCCGGGTCACGCCCTTCGTAGACAGTGCCGTCGATGCCGATCAACAGGTGATAGGCGATGTCGGCCCATCCCTGGCCATCCATGTGCCAGTTCTGCCATCCGCGGAACTGTGCCGGGCCGGTCACACCGGTTTGAGTCCCGGCATGATGAACGGTGATTCTGTCGATGGTGTGCGGTACCAGACGGCTGGTGTCGGCCGGTCTGGCTCCCCAAGTTTCCCGCCCCTGGACCACGACCACAGGAACCGGTCGTGGTGGCGGGGTGGTCGAGGTGAGTCCAAGGGCCCGGGTGAGAAAGGTTGCCATCTCCGCTCGCGAGACCGGTTGGTCTGGGCAAAAGCGGTCGTTCACCGGTGGATCGCATCCCACGGTCACCCCCGCGTCGGCGATGCGGTTGATGGCCCGTTCGAACAGCGAGCCGTCGTCATCGATGAAGTGGTCCATTACCGGGGCCGGATAGCCGAACGACCGGGCCATCATTGCTGCCATCTCGCCGCGACTCATCGTCCGCTCCGGGCAGAACTCGTTGTTTGCGGGTGGGTTGCACCCGAGCGTGATGCCGGCTTCGGCGATCCGATTGATCGCCGACTCGAAGACATTGCCGTCGTCGTCGTCGAAGAAGTCGGTTTGGTCGGCCGGCAGGTCGAGTGATCTCGAGATGAAGGCGGCCATCTGCCCTCTGGTCACGGTCTGATCCGGACAAAACCTGTCATTCGTCGGAGGGTTGCATCCGTTGGTGATTCCGGCCGCGCTGATGGCTTCGATGTTGCCCTCGTGGACGCTTCCATCGTCGTCGAGGAATGTCCCACCGGGTGGCAGCACGGCCAACCAGAGGGCCAGCAGCAGGGTCACGAAGGTGCCATTCATAGGCTGAACCTGAGGTCGGACGTCGTGGACAGGAAGCCGAGACTACCGGCGATGGCAGTGCCTCATGCAGAACGGAGCGCTCGGCTGCGTCTTGATCCAAATGCTCAGAACTGTCGATAGGATCGCCGCCACCCGGATCAGTACCAGATGGTCTGTCCCCCGGAGATGCTCGCAAGGAGGTCGCAGGCCCTGAGGGCCTTGGAGGCTGCGGGCCGGTCGAGGACCCTGATCTGGATCGAATCGGGATGGTCGGCGGTGGGACGGTCCTCTACCCGTCTTTGCATCTCAACCTGGCCGATGTCTACAGGCGGCTTGGCGAGGACAGGCCTGCCAGGCTCCACGTCGAGCGCGGGAGGGAAGCCCTGAACGACGTCGAGCCGGATGGTTACGCCGAAATGATCCGCCAGGCACTCGACCGGGTTGAAGCGAGATTGAAAGGCCGCTAACGCTCGATGGGAGCCTGAACGAGGTTGCCCCACTCGGTCCAGGAACCGTCGTAGTTGCGCACCGAGACGAAACCGAGCAGATGATCGAGGACGAACCAAGTGTGGCTGGAGCGCTCTCCAATGCGGCAGTAGGCGATGACGTTGTCGTCCGATCCCAGACCCACTTCCGTCCGGTAGATCGCATCGAGCTCATCCCTGGCCTTGAAGGTCCCGTCCTCGTTGGCCGCTCGTTTCCAGGGCACGTTCGAAGCCCCGGGTATGTGCCCGCCACGCAAGGCCCCCTCCTGTGGGTAGTTCGACATATGAAGCAGCTCGCCGCTGAACTCCTCCGGGGACCGGACATCGACCAGACGCCCTCCCGCCGAGACATGATCGGCCACCTCGCCCCGGAACGCCCGGATAGAGGCGTCATCCCGCTCGACCACCGGGTAGGTGGTCGTCGAGCGCTCCGGTAGGTCGGTGGTCAACTCCCGGCCCTGCTCGATCCACTTCTGCCGGCCACCGTCGAGGAGCCTGGTGTCCTCGTGACCGAACAGCGTGAATACCCAGAGTGCGTACGCCGCCCACCAATTGAAATTGTCCCCGTAGAACACAATCGTGTCGTCTCGGCCGATCCCCTTGTCGGACATCAACTGGGCAAACGCTGAGGAATCCCGATAGTCACGGACCACGGGGTCGTTCAGCTCGGTGTGCCAGTCGACCTTGACCGCGCCGGGGATGTGACCGGTCTCATAGAGCAATATGTCCTCGTCGGACTCGACGACGACCAGCCCCGGATCGTCGAGGTGCTCGGCCAGCCACTCAGTGGACACCAGCTTCTCCGGGTGCGCGTACCGTTCGAATTTGGCCGTCTTATCGTGTCCCATCATGACCAATCACTCCCTAGCCTCGGAATTTGCACTATCTGGGTAGTGCTTAATGGAAGGTGACGATGACTGCAAGCGAAAGACTGTTGAAGGTGGCCGAGATGTTTGCAGCGGTCCCCAAGGAGGTCAGGCTCGAGGCGCTCCTCGACTACTCGCGACGTCTCCCGGACCTGCCCTCCCGCCTGGACGATCACCCCGAGCTGATGGAGTCGGTCCCGGAGTGTCAGACACCGTTCTCGATGCTCGTCGAGCAGGAGAACGGCGGTGTGCGTCTCTTCTTCAAGGTGCCTCCGCAGGCGCCCACCGTGCGAGGGTATGCCGGGATACTCCATGAAGCCCTGGATGGTGCTCCCGCGGACGAGATCCTCGAGGTGCCCAACGACTTCTATCAGCGCATGGGCCTGCAGGAGGCCGTGTCTGGGCAGCGTTTGCGTGGGATGGGCGCCATCCTCGCTCGGCTGAAGACCCAAGTGGCCGCACTGGGCTGATGCTCAGGGCGCGTCGTCGAAGATGATCGACATGCATGTCAGACCACCGTCGGCAGCCTGAAATTCGGAAATGTCGATCGGGTCGGGCTCGAAGCCGCGGGAGGCGAGCATCTCGGTGGTCCGTGGTGCAGAGGCAGTGACCAGCACCCGCTCGGCTGCGAGGGGAAGTGCGCTGAATCTCATACGCTCCTCGGGGTGCTCGTAGACGATGTCGAGGTCGGTCAACCTCCCCTCGTCCACCGTATCGGGTGTGACAACCACGGTGCGATTGCCAACCGGGAGCACGGCCGACTTGAGGTGAAGGGCTCCGTGAACGGGAACAGGGACCAGCTCCATGCCCTGGTCGCGAACAATTCCGGACATCTGGTCGATGGCCCCCTGATTGGTGCGTCCGGAAAGGCCCACGAAGACGATGTTGCCCATGATGAGCACATCTCCGCCGTCGATCGTGGCCGGTGCTTGGATCTCCACCAGCGGGAACCGGTCGGCGAGCCGGGCAGCGACAGCCTTCGTCTCACCTCTCCTGGCCGGCGCACCGGACCTGGTCATGATTGCGATCGAGCCAAGGATCACCGCCGTGTCCTCGACGAAGACACAGTCGGGGTAGCCGGGTGCGGCCGGGACGCGTTCCAGAGTGAGGCCCGCCGCGGCCAGTCGCTCGGTGTATGAGTGGTGTTGGTCCCTGGCGCGACCGACATCCAGCTCGACGCTTGGATCATGGGTGATTGCCAGGTGAAAGGTGTCCGGCACTCCCCGGACCATGGCGATTGGCACACCTGGGATGCTAAGCGGTCTGAGGTCAGATCTTGGCCGACGGGGCCCCGATGCCGTCTTCATCGACAGGCCCGAGCAATCTGGTGCGATCGATCGAAGCCAGACTCCTGAAGGTGGCCACAGCCGACACCAGAACCGCGGCACCTCCGAGCCCCAAGGCCCAACGGGCGCCGGCATGCTCACCTATCCAACCCATGATCGGTCCACCGATCGGAGTGGAACCGAGGAATGCGACAGCCCAGAATCCCATCACTCGGCCTCTCATCTCCGGCGCCGCCGCCAACTGGAGGGTGGAGTTGCCCAGTGCGATGAACGACACCCCGGCGGCTCCAAGCGCCACCATGGAGGCGACGGTCATCCACAATGTCGGGGACACGGAGGTGAGGATCTGAAGGGCTCCGAACACGGCTGCAATGCGAGCAAGCGACACGGCCGGCCGGTTCTGCCTGGAGGCCGTGAACAGCCCACCGGCCACCGCCCCGGCTCCCATGGCTGAGGTCATGGCAGCAAAGGTCCGGGCATCGCCGTCGAAGGTGAACCGGGCGAGGAGTGGCAAGACGACCTGGTATTCGTAGGCGAGGGTCCCGGCCACCGCCATCAGGAGGAGGGGGGTCAACACCTCGGGTGTGGACCGTATGTAGCGCAGTCCCTCACGGAGCTGGCCGGGTCGGCGCACTTGTCGCGGAGGTGTCTCCAGCTCGTCGGTCGACATCAGGTTCAGGGCGACGATCACCGCCAGATAGGTCGCCGCATTGACCGCGAAACACCAACCGATGCCTATGCCGACGATCAAGAGCCCGGCAACTGCAGGGCCCACCACCCGGGCCGCATTGACCAGCGCCGAGTGGAGGCTGAGGGCATTGGTCAGCCGGTCCCGTCCCACCATTTCGAGGACGAACGTCTGTCGGGTCGGGTTGTCGATGCTGGCGGCCATGCCCAGGATGAAGGCAAGGATGTAAACCATCCACAATGCGACCACCCCGGTCAGTACCACGGCTCCCAATGCCGCCGCACAGGCCATGGCAAGGGACTGGGTGACCAGCAGCATGCGTCGTTTGTCGACCCGGTCGGTGATCACACCTCCGAGAGGTCCCAGCACCAGCACCGGGAGGAATTGCAGAGCCGTCACCAAGCCAACCGCAGTGCCGCTGTTCGTGAGGTCGAGCACGAGCCAGGCTTGGGCGACACGTTGGATCCAGGTGCCGGTGAGTGAGATCCCCTGACCGATGTAGTACAGGCGGTAGTTGCGGACCTGTAGGGAGGAGAAGGTTCCCCGGAAGGTTCGAAGCTTGTCGGTCACTCTTCGATCATTCGATCGAGTAGCCGCACCGCCACACGAAGCTGCTCGCGTTCGGTCGGATCAAGCAGGGCAATCTGTTGTGCGAGAAAGGTGGAGCGGGCCTGTCGTGCAATTTCGATCATCGACTCGGCTGTCTCGGTGATCTTGGCCATCGTCGACCTGGCATCGTCGGGATCGGTGATACGGCTCACCAAGCCCCTCTCCTCGAGACGTCCCACTATGCCCGTGATGCTGGGCGGACTGACGAGCTCGATGCGCGCCAGGTCCCCCATTCGAAGCGGCCCGGACCGGTGGAGGGTGGCGAGGACCGACCTCTGTGATGGTGTGAGGCCTCCAGCAGCCTGCTGGCGAAGCCGACGGGCCAGGCGCCCGATGACCAACCGCAAGGAATCGGCCAAGTCGATCTCGGTCGTCGCGGTGATCTCATTGCCCGGCATCTAATTAGCCATGCTAACCAAATCTGGGACAACGGCCCAATTGGGAAAGGGGGCTGTGTTGGCGCCTCAGCCGTCGACGCTGACGCTCCGGTACATCCCCTTCTCGTAATGATCCACCAACTGCCCTTCGTCGTTGGCCGCGACGATGCGACAGCTGAAGGTGTAGGTGCCTGGGGGAAGGTCGACCGCAAGGGTGGCGTCGGTGCCAGGGGCCACCAGCCCGGTGGCGGCCACCACCTCACCCGAGTCGTTGGTGATGACGAGAGTGTGGTTGTACTCGCCCGTGTTGTGGATAGCGATCGAGCCGCTGTCTGCGGAGAGATGGCTCGGGCCGCCGACGGACCACTCGTGCAGGTTGAAGCCGGAGTCAGTCGCCTGGGTCGCGCTGCATGCGGCGAGAAGGATGAACGCCAGCGTCAGTCGCCTCATCATCTCACTCCAACCGGGTGGCGAACGGTGGCGACCGGTATGGCGATCTGAAAGACCGTGTGATGCTTGGAGCTCTGCACAGCAATCGAGCCCCAAAGGGCATCCACGATCATCCTGGCCATGTAGAGACCGAGCCCGGTTCCCGAGCTGAAGCTCGACTTCTCGAACTTCTCGAAAATGCGCGGCAGGAACTCAGGGTCGATGCCAGGTCCGTCGTCGGTCACGGTCAGGAAGACCGCGGATGCCGGGCGCTCACCGACTTCGAGGTCCGGATCCGTCATGGAGCCCAGCCCACAGCCGACGGTCACGTTGGCGGCCCCATGAGTGAGGGCGTTGTCGACCAGGGAGGCGACGACCAATCCGAGTGCCTTGGTGTCGGTGCGAACCATGATGTGGTCGTGGTTGTGGCCTCGGGGATCGGCCTGCGCCGACGGGTGGGCGACGATGGCCGACCGACAAGCCAACTCCATCGGGACTTCGTCCAGCTGATACGACAATCCTCGGTTCTCGATTCTGGCGACGGCAAGGATCTGATCGATGATCTCCAGGAGTCGCCCACTCTCCTTGATCATGGATTCGAGCAGTGACTCCCGCTCCTCGCCGGTCAGGTCGGTCCCCTGGAGTAGCTGGGCGCCTGTGACCACGCTCGTCAGGGGCGTTCGAAGCTCGTGATTGATCATCAGCACGAATTCGGATCGAATCCTGATCTTCTCCTCGGCCAGGGCCAGGGCCTGCTCCGCCTGATTCCGGGCCTCGGCCAACTTGACGTTGGTCGCCTCCAATTCGGCGGAGTGCTGGCGCAACAGCTCGGACTCCAACTCCACCTTCTGGTATCGACGCGTGACCCGGGTGTGACCGACGAGCACGACCACTGACAGCACGGCGAATATGGCCGCCAGGCCGAGGAGTTGAATCGTCTCGGGGTCGATTCTCCCCGGCGGGGTGCGCCGGCTGAGCAAGGCGGCCACGTCGTAGTACAGGAGCACGGACTGATCGCCGTTGCCGAGTGGCGAGACCACCTGATACAGCACGCTTCCCGCCGGCCAAGAGACGACGCCATCCAACATCAGGTCCTCGTCGACTGCACCGGCAAGGGCGGCAAAACGGTGCTGGCTTGCACCAAACATGACCAGGGGGTTTTCGATGTGCTCACCGACCATGGGGTCGGAGGTAGAGGCCAGCACCATCCCCTCGGCATCGATCAATGACACGACTTCGATGCCCAGCGCGTTGCGCGCAACCCTTACCCCATCGTGGAGGTCGCCGGCTGCGTCGATCAGCTCCCCGGCGCGGCTCGAGTCGTTGACGAAGACCACTCCCTCGCCCACCGGTGCGTTGGCCCGGCGCTGGACGACGATCGCCGCCACCACTGCGGCGACGGTGAGTAGTGCGCAGACGGCACCAAGAACCATCAGCCAACTCGAAGGTCGTCGCAGACCGGTGGATTTCCTCGATGTCACATGGAGAAATCGGCATGAGATTTCCAATTCTTGAGGAAAGGGCCCCATCGTCGATCGGATTTTGGATGGTGGCGCATCGGTGAGCGACCAGGTCTAACCTCGCCGCCACATGTCACACATCCTCGGCTTCGGCGGCTACGTCCCCGAAAGAGTCATGACCAACGACGAGTGGGGCGCCCTGGTCGATACCTCTGATGAATGGATCACCCAACGGACGGGCATCAAGAGTCGGCGGATTGCGGCCGACGACGAATCCACTCTCACCCTGGCAGCCAACGCGGCCCAAGGTGCCATAGAGGACGCGTCGGTGACCGCCTCAGACGTCGATGAGATCATCCTCGCTACCGACACCCCGGAGATGTACACCCCGGACACGGCAGCACTGGTTCAGGACCGGCTTGGTTGTCGCAACATCCCCACCTACGACCTAGGTGGTTCTGGTTGCGCCGGTTTCATCCAGGCGCTCGACGTCGCCAGGACCCGGATTGCCTTCGAGCCCAAGAAGATCCTGGTGATAGGTGTGGAGTTGATCACCAGGATGATGGACTGGGGCGACCGGGCGACGGCCGTCCTGTTCGGCGACGGTGCCGGTGCCGTGATGATGGGGCCGGAACCGGGCAAGGCGAGGATCCTGGGCGTGGTGTCGGGCACCGACGGCTCGGCTGCGGGGATCCTGACTCTGGCCGCCGGAGGGACCCGGAACCCCTTCAGCCAAGCGACCCTGGACTCCGGCGATTACCACCGAGTGGTCATGGACGGCAGGCGTGTGTTCACCGAGGCGGTAACGCGGATGTCGGAGAGCGTCGGCGAGGTTCTTCACCGCATCGGTAGGAAGATCGATGAGGTTTCTTTGGTCATTCCCCACCAGGCAAACCTGCGAATCATCGACGCCGTTCGCAAGAAACTCGGGGTGGGTGAGGACAAGGTTTATGTCAACGTCCAGGAATACGGGAACATCGGCTCGGCCACCGTTCCCTTCGCGATGTGGGAGCTGGCTCAGAAGGGTGGGTTTCACGAGGGGGACCTGGTGGTGCTGACTGCTTTTGGCGCCGGATTCCATTGGGCGGCGGCCGCCTTGCAGTTCTGACCCTGTCGGGGCGACGCCAAGCGCAAAGAGTCAATTGATCCGTGTCGTCGATCAGGCTCGAATGGGAGAGACCATGGAGACAATGCCGATGTTCCCGTTGAGCATGGTGATGCTCCCCGGTGCCGTGGTGCCGTTGCGTCTCTTCGAGGATCGCTATCTGAAGATGTTTCGCGACGTGATGGCGGGCGATCAGCGCTTCGGGGTCGTGCTGATCGAGAGGGGCACCGAGGCCGGCGGGGACGATGTCAGATTCGACACTGCGTGTGTGGCACGGATGGTTGGTGCCGCCCCACAGGAGGATGGCACCGTACTGACCGTGAACGTAGGGTCTGAGCGGGTCAGAGTCGTCGAGTGGCTGGCCGACGACCCCTATCCCAGAGCCATTGTCCGGCATCTGCCCGATGGCGAGCCCGACTCATATGTTGCCGCCTCCGTCGAGGCGTGTCGAGACCTGCTCACCACCATCCGCGCCTTGGCGTCGGAGATGGGCTCCGATGTCGGGGAGTCGCCGGATCTGTCCGAGGATCCCGTTCGCGCCACGTTCCAGATCGCCCATGTCGCTCCATTGCAGTCCATCGATCAGCAACGAGTCTTGGAGGTGGACGATCCTTTGGCTCGCGCCGAAACCTTGCGTTCTCTTCTCGAGTCGATCGCCGAGATGATTCGCCTGGAACTGGCTATGGGCCCTTGAGCCCATCGACGCCGAGTGGCACTCACATCAAGAAAAGGGCCCCCGCCTTTCGACGGAGGCCCCCTCGATTTTCCGAGAAGCCCTGAGGCCCTCTATTTCTCCCCACTTGGATGTGGCTCCAGGAGGAAGGATCTCCTCTGTCCCACCCTCTGACCTTTCTATCGCGTAATACCACCGATGTATAGGGGGAATATCCCCCATCTCACCGCTGATTGCGGCGATCGAGCCTCATCGCTCATCGTCGGGCCTCACGTAACCCTCTTCGTAGGCGAGGGCCGTGAGCTCGTGACGACTGGCCACGCTCAGCTTGTCGAAGATGTGGGCCATGTGGTTCTCCAGGGTCTTCACCGTGATCCCCATCCGTCCGGCGCTTTCCCGGTACGTGTAGCCCCGGGCGATGAGGTTGACCACCTCCCGCTCCCTCGGTGTCAGCTTGGCGATGGCGGACTCGCCTGCGATGTCCTCATCGATGTCGAGCAGATAGCCGGCGACATCGGGTGACACGGGTCTGGCACCCTCGTAGGTCTGGCGGATCAGATCCGGCAAATCGGCGCCGAGCGTGGTCTTCGTGATGTAGCCGTCGACCCCGGCGTCGAGAAGGCGTGCAACATCTTCCTTCGAGGTCGAGACCGTCAGCGCCATGAACCTGATGGCGGGAAAGATCGGCCTCACCGCATCGATGACACTTGCCCCGCCTCCTCCAGGCAGCTTGACGTCGAGCGCGACCAGGTCGGGGATCCTCTCCTTGATCAGCTCGATGGCGCTGTCGACATTGTCGGCTTCGCCAACGATGTCGAAGTCGTCGTCGAGGATCGCCCTCATGCCGGCGCGCACCACATCGTGGTCGTCGACGAGGATGATGCGGAGCTGTCCGGCACCGATCACTTGCCCACCGTGATCTTGACTTCGGTGCCGGAGTCGGGGGCCGTGTCGATCTCGATCAACCCTCCGACAGCTTCGACCCGGCGTGCCAGGCGCTCTCGGACACGATCGGGCTGGCCACCGGAGAACCCACTGCCGCTGTCCCGGATGTGAATGTGAGCCTCCCCGTTGGTCAATTCGGCAAAAAGGGTGATATTGGGAGATCCGGAGTGTTTGGCAGCGTTGGCCATCGCCTCTCGGGCTGCGTCGATCGCCGCGGAGAGACTGGGGTTGATCTCTGCGTCGTCGCGTATCACGGCCTCGATTTCGACACGGTGGGTGTCTTCTATCTCGTCACGCACGGCGAGCAGACTCGCCCGGAAGCTGTCCCGGTACTGGGAGCGCCATTCCTCGATGTTCCTCCTCAGCTCCCGCTCCTGGCGTCGGGCGAGGTAGCGCGACTGGCTGGGATCGTCGGCACCCATCCGGATGGCGTGCAGGGTCTGCAAGACAGAGTCGTGGAGTCGATCGGCAAGGATGGCTCTCTCCTCGTAGAGCACCGTTGCCGCCTTCTCCCGGGCCAGCTGATCCTGAGCTTCCTGACGGGCGAGGTCGTAGTCACGGAGCTTGTCGAACGTCCAACCCACGATGGCGGCCACGACGAAGAAGATGACGCTCCCCGCGGCGCGAACGGCGCCAAGATTGGCGATGATGTGCACGGCGAACTGCTCGATCGCCAGGAGCACCGCCGCGATCAATGAGCCCGGGAGGCCCCCGAGCAATGCTCCCGTGAAGACATAGGAGAGCGGTAGGCCCCCATGGAACAACTCGGTGGCCCCTGACGCGACCGAGGCTGCTCCGATGGCGAGCATGGACACACTGTCGAGGGCGAACCACCACCAGCCCGCCATGAAGTCGGGCCGGGTTCTGGCGACGAGCCAGGTGAGGAATGTCCAGACCACGGCCAGAACGGCCGAGCCGTAAACGATCCAGAGACGTGGTGGTGGCTCCACGGCGAGCGTGATCGCCACCAGGAGGAGCATCCAGATCAAACCGAGGAACCGGAAAACCACGACCATGCGTCGGAGGGTGCCCTCCAACTCTCGGCTTCCTCGCTTGTCGAAGCTCGACATGCGCGGTGAACCTAGTGGTCTGCCGTTCGGGCCGTCCTCGAATGAAGAGAAATCGTTGGTGGTCATGTCGCAAAGGAAGAGGGACCACGGAATCGCGGTCCCCCTTCGTCCCCATTGTCGCTTCGAGGCACGGTCTTGGATTTCCTGCGTCCCTCGAATGACGATCATGCGCCGGGAGGAGTGACGTGCCAATAGGGGATCTCCCCCATGTCCAATTGATCGAATCCCACCATCTTCACCACTCGATCACCCACAATGGGCGGATGGAAGCGTCGCATCACTGGGAGGTCGGGTCGTTCCTCGAGGCCGCCCAACGCCTGTTGTTGGAAGATCGGGCGCGACACAACCTGATGCTGGGTGTCGCCCAGACGGTGATGGATCAACCTGACCTGTATGAGAGCTTCGAGGGGTGGGTGGTGACGGATCGGGGAAAACCGGTGGCCGCCGCCACCAGGACGGCCCCCTGGCGGCTGGTGCTGGCCGACGCCGCATCACCGAGGGCTCTGGATGCACTAGCTCGATCCATTGCGGATACGGCTCCCAATCTTCCTGGTGTGCTGGGGAATGAGCCGTTCCTGACCGAGTTCGTCGAGATCTGGGCCCGGCTGACCGGGGCGAAGTCGGAGGAGGAAGTCAGACACGCAGTCTTCAAGCTGGAGAACGTCACCCTCCCGTCGCGACCTCCCGGCGATGCCCGCGCGGCGACCCGAGCCGACGCCGATCTGCTGGTCAGATGGTGGCAGGCATTCATCGACGAGGCGGACCCGGGCGGGATTCTCGACCCGGAGCGTGCGGGCGAACTGGTGGATCAGCGGCTAGACCCACGCCGCCCACAGAGTGTCTGGTTGTGGGTCGATGAAGAGCCGGTGTCGATGTCGGGCCACTCCGGCCCGGCCTTCCGTGGGGCACGCATCGGCCCTGTGTACACCCCACCCGAACACCGGGGCCACGGTTATGCCACGGCGTTGGTAGCGGTTCAGAGCCGACACCTTCTCGAGAGTGGCCATGACTTTTGTTATCTGTACACCGATCTGGCCAACCCGACAGCCAACGCGATCTATAAGAGCATCGGGTATCAGGAAGTGGCCCAATCAGGCCGCATCCGATTCGACTATCCGGAGGCGTGAGCTGTGGGCGTCTGCTCGATCAGGTGATTTGTGCGAGGTAGGGGGCGGCAACCACGAGGGCGAGCAAGCACGACAGGCGAACGAGGGTAGGTCTCTCCACCGCTCGCATTGTCAGCGCAGCGAGGGCCACACCCGAAATCACCAGCGCCCAGGCCGAGCTCTCCACAAGGGTCGCGATGAGCAATAGGAGAATCGCCGAGCCCAACCCGACGATGCCTATTGCAACGCGTGTCGCCTTGCCCAGCGGATGGGCCGACCACTCGTCGATAGCGGCGTTGACGGAAACAGTCATGACCATTTGATGATCGGCTGAAAAAGCCAGCCGCTTTAGGGCCCAAACGCCTAATGACCCTCGAATTCGGGCTTTCGCTTCTCCCCGAAGGCCGCGATGGCCTCCATCAGGTCGTTGGACATGAGAAACGAGGCGTTCCAGTGTGCGACGAAATCGAGCGCCTGATCGACGGTGCGACCATTGTTGGCCGACAGCACCTTTTTGATCCCGCGTACGACCAGTGGTGAGGACTCGGCGATCATGGCGGCCAACTGGTTGGCCCCATCCAGCATGGTGTCGACATCGTCGTAGACCCGGTTCACCAACCCGATCTCCAAGGCCCTCGACGCGGCCATGTCCATCCCGGTGTAGGCGAGCTCGGCCGTGTGGCCCTGGCCGACGATGGAGGGAAGCCTTTGAAGGGTTCCGATGTCGGCGACGAGACCCATTCTCGTCTCGCGGATGGAGAAGTTGGCGTCGGCGGAGGCCAGTCTGATGTCGCATGCCGTGATGAGGTCCATCCCGGCTCCGAGACAATGACCGTGGATGGCGGCGATCACCGGCATTGGAGAGTCGGCCATGCAACTCGCCGTGACCTGCAATCGCTTGATCGCGTGATAGAGAGCCAGGTTCGACGCGGCCTGGGAGGGGCCGGATGGCTGTAATGCTGCAAGCATTCCCACGTCGATCCCAACCGTGAACGCCGGGCCCCGACCAGCCAGGATCACCACCCGCACGTTGTGATCATCTCCCAGATCGGCCATGGCCGATGGAATGTCCGCCCACATGTCCTCGGACATCGCGTTGAGCTTCTCAGGCCGGTTGAGCCAGAGTGTGGCCACGTGGCCCTGTCTCTCGATTTCGATGTGCTCATATCCCATGACGACGGAGCCCTATTTGGCCGGAAGGCTCGAGGCGAAGGCCACACCGGTGTCGATCCACCTGGCCAGACCCTCATCCGATCTGGTGGCGTCAGCGGCAACCAGAACCCAGCCCGGCATAGGTCTGCCGCCCATCTGGGAGAGCGTGACCCCGGGTCGGCTCAGAATGGCATCCTGATCGGCCGGGTCGATGCGAACCATGAGGTCGGCATTGCTGACCCCTACCGCCATGTTCCCCTGGATCATGAAGGCGATCCCGCCGAACATCTTGCGCTCGGTCAGGGCGGGATGGTCAGAAATGTGATCGCGAATGCGTGACGCGAGTTTCTCGTCGTAGGCCATGTGCGCAGGCTATCCGGTCAGTCGGTCGCCGAGCGCCACGCCTCGCGCAGCTTGACCCTGGTGCCATAGCGAAGGAGTCCGCCGGCATATATCCGTCCGGCTATGAACACCAGGCCGGTGATGGTGCCCATCGTCAGCACCACGGCGGCCAGGTATTGCCATAGAGGTATTGCTTGCAGAGCTGCCCTGACCGGCACCACGAACGGTGCGGTGAACGGGACGAAGGTGCCGATCGTGGCCGCCGCCCCATCGGGGTTCGACAGGGCCGCTATCGAGACGAAGAACCCGGCGACGGCGACAAGGGACATGGGGAACGCCACGTTCTGGGCGTCCTCCATGCGGCTGACCAGGGAGCCGGCCGCGCCGAACATCACGGCGAACAGCAAGAAGCCCAGGATGAACCACAGGACCAGGTTGAAGACGGATATGAAGTCGAGATCGGGAAAGTCAACGGTCCCGGTGACCTTGAGCGCGATAAAAGCAACGAGGATGGTGCCGGCGAACTGGGCGATGCCCAGGGTGCCGATCCCGGCGATCTTCCCGGCGAGGAGTTGCCAGGGCTTGATGCTCGAAAGCAGCACCTCGACCACCCGATTCGACTTCTCCTCGGTCACACCCGACAGGATCCATGTTCCATAAAGGAGCACCGCCATGTAGAGGAGAAGCAGCCCTGCGTAGGCGATCGCCCCACGGGTCTCGTCACCCGCCTCCTGGCCGCTCAGGGTCGTGGTCTCGAGCGGGTCGGAGGTCATCACCGATATCACATCGGCCGCGGCCGATCCCTCCTGGGAGACGATGGATTCCAACTCGACTGAGGCAGCCCCCTGCTGGAGACGGCTGACCAGGTCGTTGCCCCCGAAGCCGCCCACGCTTCGCACCACCACCTCATCACCGTCGACCAGGACCGCATCCACCTCGTCGTTGTCGAGAGCGGTTTCGGCGGCGTCCCGGTCGTCGAAACCTCGGACGGTCATCGAAACCGATGGATCGGCTCCTGCTTCATCGCCGGCATTGCCCAGTGTCTCGGCAGCGGTGACTATGGGCTCGTTACCTTCTCCTACGGTCCCGACCTGGTATTCCGTGGTGCCGCCCCCGATGAGCCCGGGAACGACCACGAGGCCGACCACGATGAGAAGGGTGACGGCAGAGGTGATCAGATAGGAGCGAGAACGCCCACGTTCTCTTATCTCACGTTTCGCGATCTGCCAGACGATGGCCATTGGGCTCATCGAACGGCCTCGCGGAAGAGATCGGAGAGAGATGGCGTGGTGTAGGTGAAGTGACGCACCGGGCCGGCGTCCTGAGCACGTCCCAGGAACCCTCGCAGATCCGTGTCGGCGTCGATGATCACTGTGTAACGCACACCGTCGAAGTCGACCTGCCGCACCCCGTCGAGTGTGGCCAGCAGGCTGTCCACCTCCCCATCGATCTCCAACTCGAGATGACGGATGGGGGCGGCGTCCTTCAGCTGTCTGACCACACCCTCGAGGACGACGTGGCCGTCGTTGATGATCGCAACGTCTTCGCAGATGTCTTCCACCAGGTCGAGCTGGTGTGACGAAAAGACCACGGCCGTTCCGCCCGTGGCCTGCTCTCTGAGCACATTCGACATCGTCTCGGAGGCGATCGGGTCGAGACCGCTGAAGGGCTCGTCCAACACCAGGAGCTCGGGTGCGTGGATCAATGCGGCGGCCAGCTGAACCCGTTGCTGGTTGCCGTGGGAGAGGGCTTCCAATGGGTCGAGTCTTCTTTCAGCCAGACCGAATCGCTCCAGCCATCGGTCCGCTGCGGACGAGGCGTCTTTCGAGCTGAGCCCGCGGAGCCGCCCCAGATAGGAGAGCTGATCGTGGATCTTCATCTTCGGGTAGAGGCCTCGTTGTTCCGGCATGTACCCGAATCGGCGTCGTTGGGTGTCGGAGATCGGCTGTCCTTGCCAGGTCACGTTCCCGCTGTCGGGGGTGATCAGCCCGAAGATGGATCGCATGGCTGTGGTCTTGCCCGCGCCGTTGGGGCCGAGAAACCCCAGCATCCGACCGGGCTCCACCCCGAAGCTGCATCCGGAGAGTGCGTGGACGTTGCCGTAGCTCTTGTGGAGGTCGGTCAGCTCGAGCACGGCGCCAGGGTAACGGGCCGCACCAGATGCGCCGCGGCGAGCGTCCGCCTGCCGTCAATCGAGCAGGGTTGGGCGAAAGAGCCGGTCATGGGTGGTGAGTGCGAACCGGTCGGTCATCCCGGCCACATAGTCGACGGCTCGGTGCAGAGGGTCGGCGGTAGGGGTCGTGAACGAGTCCGGTACCTCCTGGGGATGATCCGAGTAGTACCTGACCAGGTCCTGGATGACCATGATCGCCTTCTGCTTCTGTTTCTCGGACTCGGGATTCAGGTACACACGTTCGAACATGAAGTCGCGCAATCCGCTCATCACGTCGAGATGTTCGGAGTCCATCTCCACCTTCCCCATCTTGTGGCTCGTCTCGATGACAGAGGTCGCCATCGAATCGATCCACTCCCGCGACGTGGCGCCGAGCGCGACCAGGGCTGCGGTGGGGATGTCGTGATACTGGATAACGTCGGCGCGCAGCGCATCTGCCACGTCATGGGTCAGGTAGGCGATGCGATCGGCGTATCGGCACAGCAGGCCCTCCTCCGTGCGTGGTGGTGGATCGATCCTCCAAGAGTGGGCGCGAACGCCGTCGAGGACCTCGTAGGTGAGGTTTTGGGGCTCGAGGAGGGATAGGACCCTGACCCCGTGAGCCGAGTGCAGCCATTCGCCCTCCACGAATGGGGAGAGGGCCTCCTCGCCGGTGTGACCGAACGGTGAGTGTCCGACGTCGTGGGCCAGGCAGATCGCCTCGGTGAGGTCCTCGTTGAGCCCGAGGGCGCGGGCCATGGCCCGGCCGACCTGGGTCACCTGGATGGTGTGCGTCATCCTTGTCACGTAGTGGTCCCCATCGGGATTCAAGAACACCTGCGTCTTGTGTTTCAGCCGACGGAAGGCCTTGGTGTGGACGATGCGGTCGCGGTCCCGCTCGAAGACGGTGCGGAACTCGTCCTGTTCCTCGTCCTGCTCGCGGCCGGCGCTCTGATCTGACTTGGTTGCCGCCCCGGCCAGTAGCTCGTGCTCGAGCAGCTCGCGATCGATTCGGGTCCGTCTCAGCAATCCGTCCATTGACGTCCAAGGCTACGCGGGCATCAGGTGTAGCGGCCATCCGACTTCTGGCTTGGTCTGACAGTCGAAGTGCCCGAACGGACTCTGGCATGGGAGATGAAGCTTGGGGCCCGTGGTAACCACCCGGCGAGAGTCATCGGGCAGAGCGGCTTTCAGACGTAGTGCTCCCGAAGCCGGGAGCTGACGTAATCCATGGCTGCCACGACGACGGCGATTGCCAGGATCTGGGCAGCGGCGCCCCGGTAGTTGAGCTGGTTGATGTTCTGTTGAAGGATGAGCCCGATGCCACCGCCGCCGACGAATCCGATGATCGTCGACATCCGCACGTTTATGTCCCAGCGGTACATGGTGAAGGCGATGAACGGGGGCACGATCTGAGGAACCACCCCATACACCACGGTCTGCAAACGTGTCGCCCCGGTGGCGCGGACCGCCTCCAAGGGGCCCGTGCTGATGCTCTCCACTTGCTCCGAGTAGAGCTTGGCGTTGGCGGCGATGGTGTGGAGGGCCAGCGCCAGGGTTCCGGCAAAGGCGCCCAGCCCGACCCAGACCACGAACACCAACGCCAGGATCAGTGCCTCGATCGATCTCAGCGTGTTGAAGAAGGTGCGGAAGAGGTAGTAGATACCGAGACCCGAACCGAGCTGTCCCCGAACCGAGCCCAACGCTCCAAGGCCCAGACCGAGCACGGCGCCGATCGCCGCGGGGATGACGACGGTGGCCGTGATATCGATGATCTGGTACATCCAGGCGATCACCTGGCCGATGCCAATTGCCACGACCGCGCCGGCCAGACCGAGCACGGCGATGGAGAGCACCCGATTGAGACCTGAGCCAACCTTCTTTGCGATGGCGTAGGAGAGCTTGCTGGCGAAGATGGCCAGGGCCACCGCCCCGGCCAGGGCAGCGAGGACACCGAAGGCAAGAGCCATGATCTCGCCCATGCGTTGCACGAACGTCCCCAGGAAGGAGCCTGGTCCCAGAGCCGGGGCGGCCGCGGCCCCTCCGATCTCCATGAAGCGGACGGAGGCCTGCGAGGCCAACAGGAAGAGGGCTGCCCCGGCGAGACCGGAGCCAACCCTGAGCCAGCGGGAACGCTCGGTCCCGGGGAGGGGGACGGCGAATCGGAGGGTGCGGAGGCCAACCCAAACCATGACGATGGCGGTCGCCCCCATGAGCAGCGCCGAGCCCGGCAAGGCGTCAACGACGGCGGCTCCTCCCAACGCGGCGGCATAGCCGGCGACCGCACCCACGGGCAGGGCGACGATCGCCAACCCGATGTTGATGGCCGGGATCCGGATATCGCTCATCAGGTTTCTCGCCGCCAGGAAGGAAAGGGGCACGGCGATGATCGTGCCCACCGTGGTGGCGAGAAGAGCGAGGAAGATGGTCTCGATGATCCCCTTCCAGGTTGCCTTGGCATTCGGGGACCAGCTCGGCGAGCGCAACGTGATCTCCTCACCGGTTTGGGGATCCGTCTGCCCGGTGGGCACGTAGATGGGGCTGAATATGCTTCCCACCCGCTCCCGGGTCCTGGCCCGGATGGTCTGCACCTCGTCATCGGGACGATTGGGAAGCTGGGCTTCGATGCTGAAGTCACCGTCGATATTGGTTCGCACCTGGGCGATACGGAGCTCGACTCCGTTGGGTGGCACGAAGAAGACATTGATGGGCTCGTTGGACCCAAAACCCTGGCCCGAGACGGTGACACGTTCTCTGGGAGCGGCACAGACCGGGTCGACCGACATCGTCGCATCTCCGCCCGTGGAGGCCGCTGCAGTGAGACCGCCGGCGGGACACGGCATGGCGAAATCGATGTCGATGTCGGTGGCGACCGTCTCGTAGGTCAAGAGGTCGGGCTGGCCCAGGGCCCGGATGATGTTGGTGAATCGGCCCTGGCGGACGGGATCGCCAATGCGGTCCAACCTGACCTCCACCACCTGGAATCCATAGGCGTAGATCACGAACCCTGCGACAAGCCCGGCGGCGATCCACAAGCTACGACGCAGAGTTCGTCGCTTCGGCTTTTCTTCTTCCCGTTGCGGCGTCTCCTCAGGGGCGGTGGTCTCGAGGTCAGCCAACCCGCTCCGCCTCCCTGCCATAGATCTCCTTGAACATCTCGTCGTCGATCTCCGATGGCAGCCCTTCGAACACCTTGCGACCCTCGTTGAGGGCGATCACCCGCTGCCCGTAACGGTGGACCAGGTCGAGGAAGTGAAGGCTGCACAGAACCATGACCCCATCGTCGCGGTTTATCGTCTCCAGGTATTGCATGATGGAGTGGGCGAGCACCGGATCGAGGCTGGCCACTGGCTCGTCGGCGAGGATCATCTCCGGCTCTTGCATCATGGCCCTGGCGATCCCGACCCGCTGTTGCTGGCCACCACTCAGCTCCTCGGACCGGTTATGGGCTTTCTCCTCGAGCCCCACACGCTCCAGCAGCCTCATTGCTTCCTCACGGTCCCTCTTTGAGAACCGGTTGACCACCGAAAGGGCGGGACTGGTGTAGCCAAGTCGGCCGGCGAGGACATTGGTGATCACCTTGGAGCGATGCACCAGATTGAAGTGCTGGAACACCATGCCGATCCGTCGGCGGATGTTGCGCAGATCCTCGTGGTTGGCCGCGGTGATGTCCTCGCCCTTCCATAGGATCTGACCCTCGGTCGGGTCGATCAGCCGGTTGATGCAACGCAGGAGGGTGGACTTGCCCGACCCCGACAACCCGATCACGGCCAGGAACTGCCCTTCAGGCACTTCGAACGACACGTCCTCGAGGGCGACGGTGCCATCGTCGTACACCTTGGTCAGGTTTTGGACCTGGAGCATCTGTTACCGGGGAGGGAGCCAGTTGCCAGGCCCCCTCCCTCATTCGCTTTCGTCGTGGTGGTCTACAGGTCTTCCAGGGTGATGCCCTGTGAGTCGACAACGCTACGCACCACGTCATACTCGGCGTCGGTGGCAGGCTCGATCCCCGACCAGGCATAGAAATCCTGGTTGCCAATGGAATCCGCCCACTCCGGTGTCTCCGCGAAGGCGACGAGCGCCTCTTCGATCTGTGCCCGCAAATCGGCGGGGAAGTCCGGCCCAAACGACAGCGTGTCGTTGGGGATCGGGTCGGTGATGGTCAGGATCCGCACCTTTTGCATGATGTCGGGTGCCTCTTCGGTGGCGCTGGCCCGGGCGTCGAGCACCCGATAGTCGCCACACCAGAGTTGATCATCGGCGTTGGTCGCGCAGCTGTCGATGAACTCGTCCGGGATATCCGGTGAGTCGCCGATCTCCCACTGCCCCTCCGGGAGCAGCGGTGGGCTGAAGAACGTGGTCCCGAAGTCCACCTCACCGTTGTAGACCGCCAGGGCCGCCTGCGGGTGCCCGCCGGCCTCCGTGGTCTCACCGGGGGTTACACCGGCGTCATCGAGGGCCACCGAGGGGAAGAGGAACCCTGAGGTTGATCCGGGGTCGGGGTAGGCCCAAGATGCGCCGTCCAGATCCGCCAGCGTCTCGTAGTCGCTGTCGCGAGCCACCAGGAACTGGGCCCAGTACACACCCCAACCGAAGCGAACCGCCTTGAACGACACGTCCACCTGGCAAAGTTGCGAGGCGAGCACGTAACCGAACGCAGGGATGAACCCCATCGTGTCGGCCGGGTTGGCGCACATCTCTTCGATGGTGGCGGCGTACGAGGTCGGAATGCTCACTTCGAACTCGAGGCCGGTGGCTTCGGTGAGCGCCTGGTCCATGATCTCACCGCCGCTGGTGATCACCTGGGCGTCGACCGATGGGACGAAGAGCACCTGGATCGGTCTCTCCGCCGACCCCAACTCGGCCATTGCCTCGGTGGTGGTCGTCGTCTCGGGTGGTGCTGTGGTCGTTGTCGTCTCGGGGGCCGCGGTCGTCGTCGTGCTGCCACCGTCACCGCCACACGCGGCCACCAACAGCGCGAAGGCCGCGATTCCTGCCCAAAGGGCTTTCTTACTCATTCCTTCTCCTAAGTTTCACTCCCAGTGGCTGCGACTCCCCGGATCGCAACGGGGCGACCCTAGCTACCTGGAGAGGGTGGATTCCAGCCGGGCTACCAGTCCGCGAAACTCATCGAAGTCGTGGATGTCGATCGCACCGGGAAGTGGGCGGTTCCAGGGCCTGACGTATCGGCAGACCACACGGTCGGGGCGGTTGGCGAGGAGGGTCGGGAGCACGTGCGGGCTGTCGTCCAGATATACGTCGCAGTCGATCGCCCACTTGTCGTCCCTTATGTGCACTTCTTTGGTGGGCAGGCCCACCTTCTCGATCCACTCGTGAGTGTCGGCGATGGCAAATGCGGGCTTGGCGGTGATGATCACGACCTCGTGGCCCGCCTCATCCAGTTCATGAAGGGCCTCCACGGCACCGGGGAAAGGCTCGAGATGCCAGAACAAAGATCGGCCATCGAGGTCCGATGACCATCGCCAGAAGTCACGCATCGTCTCGAAGTGGGTCAGCTCGGTGAGACCGTCCCATTTGGTGGCGACGTCGAGCTCGAGGTCTGCCCCGAAGTCGCGGTTGTAGAAATCTATCCATCCCTTGGTGAAGTCCGCGACCACTCCGTCCAAGTCGATGCCGAGCCTCATCCGCTCCATCCTCGCATCGTCGGGAACGTAGACGGGTGTGGGTGCCTTCAGGTCTTGGCCCTCGAGTCTGAACGTTCAACGATTCCCTCACATTTCAAATCGCTTGAACATTCAAGGCGGTTGAATTAGATACTCGAACATGTCCGATCAACTCGAGAATTTCGAGATCGAGGATGTACGGGTTCTCGAGCTCCTCAACAACCCGATGCGTCTACGCCTCCTCTACCAATTGAGAGAGCCAAGCTCGGTTCGGGACCTTGCCGATCGGCTCGGGGTCCCGGTCACCCGTCTCTACTACCACCTCAACATGCTCGAGGAAGTCGGCCTGGTCGAGGTTGTGGAGACCCGCAAGCGTGGGGCGTTGTTGCAGAAGATCTACCGGGCGGTTGCGACCAGCTTCGCGCCGGTTCGCGGGCTCATCGAGGAGACCGACGACCGGGAGCGCATGCTCAAGGCCGCGGTCGGGGCGGTGCTCGATGGTGCCCGCGCCGACGCCACCGCCGGTCTCATGGATCACTTTGAGCGGGTCGATCAAGGCGACACGCTTTCGAAAGGGACGATGGGGAGGACCATTGCCTTCATCAGTGAGGAGAATGCACGCCAGTTCTCGCAGCGGATAGCCGGCCTGGTGGAGGAGATGGCCGAGGCCGAGAGTGGCGCTGGCGTGGGCTACGCCTTTTCGTTCGTCTTCTTCCCGATGGCTGGGCCGGGCTTCGGAGACGGCCTGTGAGCGATCTGAGATCCCTTCTGCGGATCAGAGACTTCCGCTATCTCTGGCTCGCCCAGGTGGGATCCGACTTCGGGGACAACCTCACCTTCCTCAGCTTGATGATCCTGGTTCAGCGTCTCACCGGCTCCACGGTGGCCCTGGCCGGGCTCATGATCGCAGCAGCCCTGCCGGCTCTCGTGCTCGGGGCGTTGTCTGGGGTGTACGTGGATCGCTTCGATCGGAGGCGGACCATGATCGTCTCAGACCTGCTTCGTGGGATCCTGATACTCCTACTCGTCTTCGTCAGGTCCGAGCAGATGCTCCCACTCCTATATGCAGTGGTATTCGCCCAAGCGACGATCGCCACCCTGTTCAATCCGGCACGTGGGGCGCTCCTGCCGCTCATCGTGGGTGGTGAGCAATTGCTTGCGGCCAACTCGGTGTCCCAGACCTCCCGCGTCATCTTCAACGTGCTCGGCTCGGCGGCCGCCGGGCTGTTAGCCAGCTTCTCGTCGACCATGTCCGTCGCGTTCGTGGTCGATGCACTGACATTTCTCATGTCGGCGGCGCTGATCTCGAAGATCGCCGTGCGTGCCCGGCTGACGATGGATCCACAGCCAGCTCGCGCCACCACCGACCTCGCTGCCGGATTCCGCTTCATGCTTGGCTCTCGCCCGCTCAAGGGTGTCCTGGTCGGCGCTGCGTTAGCCATGCTCGGCTTCGGGGCGGTCAATGTGCTGACCGTGCCGCTGTTGATCGACGACCTCCGGGTGTCGGAGGCGTTCTTGGGGCTCATCGAGGCGGCTCAGGTGGTTGGCATGGTTGTCGCTGGGGTCCTCGTGGCCGCCATGGCTTCCCGGCTCCGGCCCACCGCCCTGGTCGCCGGTGGCCTGATCGGCGCCGGAGCAGCGATCGCATTGGTGGCCGGGGTCTCCGATGTGTGGCAGATGGCCGGGGTGGCTCTGCTCGTTGGGTTCGCCATGACACCCACCCAGTCGGGGGTGAGCACCCTCGGTCAGCTCCTCGTCGAGGACCGAATGCGTGGCCGGGTGGGTGGGGCGTTGAACGCCCTCATCTCGGGAGCCAGCATCCTGTCGATGGCGCTGGCGGGTGTGGCGGCGGCTGCCATCGGGGTGCGCAATGTCTTCGTCGTGGCAGGAGCCATCACAGTCTGTGGCGGCGTGCTCGCGGCATCTCTGTTCAAGGGGGCTCGGCCCAGCCCGCTCGCATCGGAGCCTGTGCTCGAGCAGTCCTGACGTCCCACTCGAGCCTCTATCGGTAGTCGGGGTTGGGAAAGTCGGATCGACACCCGGCGTCCCAGGCCGCCCTTTGATTGCCATGAACGGGAAAACCACCCTCCTCCTTGAGCAGCCTCCCCAGGTGCAGGAGGTTCCAGGTCATGAATGTGGTGTTCCGATTGGTGAAGTCGTTCTCGGGGCCACCGGAGCCCTCATCCAGATAGGACGGTCCCGGCCCGGCCTCGCCGATCCAGCCGGCGTCGGCTTGGGGAGGTATCGAGTAGCCAAGGTGTTGCAACGAGTAGAGGACGTTCATCGAGCAATGCTTTATCCCGTCCTCGTTTCCCGTGACCAGACAACCGCCCACCCTCCCGTAGTAGGCATACTGGCCATCCGTGTTCAGCTGGCTCGAGTTTCCGTAGAGACGCTCGATCACCCGGGTGCAGACCGACGACTTCTCGCCAAGCCAGATCGGCGTGCCCAGGACGAGGATGTCGGCGGCCATTACCCGTTCGAAGATCGACGGCCAGTCGTCGGACTCCCATCCATGCTCGGTCATGTCGGGCCACACGCCCGGTGGGATCTCGTAGTCGGTCGCCCTGATCGCGTCTACCTCGACACCCTGTCTGCGCATTATCTCCGCCGAGATGTCCATCAACCCCTGGGTGTTCGAGGTCTCGGGGCGCTTCTTGAGTGTGGTGTTGATGAAGAACGCTCTGATGTTGGAGAAGTCCCATGTGCTTTGAGTGCACAGTTCCTCCTGCATCGGTGTGAGTTGGACCATTGGCTCCCTCTGGTTTGGTGGATCCGAAGCTATATCGCCCGTTGTTTGCCTTGGTTAAACCACCTGGACCCAGGCGAGGACCTCGGGCATGCGCCGATGCAGGATGCGGCCCGCCACGAAGAGCGAGATTGCATAGAGGCCCACACCCCAGAGGATGGACACCAGAGCGGTGATCCACGGGCTCAAGACTTGACCGAAGTCGACGGTGAGAACCACCAGGGAGGCTGGGACCACCAGCAGCACGCCGATCACGAAGAACGAGACGGTTTGGCTGACGATGGCGAGACATCCCTGTTCGGTGGACTGAGCGAACACGTCGGTGCCCTCACGGGGCAGTCGAAGCGGGGTGAGCACGGACACCATGTTCCCCACGGCAAGCTGGCAGCCGATCGCTGCGACGGTCAAAGGCGCCACCAGCCAGAGCCAGGTCCAATGACCGGTGAACCCGGCCAGACCCAGGCTCAAGACCAAGGTCTCCAACGCCAGCCCCGAGGCAACGGCCAGGTTCTTGCCGATGAGGATCTGTCGTGGCCGGGGTGGCAGGACGAAGAGATAGCTGGCCGCATTGCGCTCCCAGCCAAAGAGGTTCAAGGCGATGGGAAGACCGACGAACAAGACAAGGATCGGAGCCACCAGCGGCGCCCACTCCCGCTCACGGATGTCGAACATGCCGGTGGCATTCATCACCGCCCCGCCGATGGCCAGCCCGACGAAGATAACCGTGCCCGTCCACACCAGACGTTGTCTGGGGTCTCGCACATAGAAGCGAAGCTCTTTTCGCGCCAACGTCGGGATGACTCCCCAGGGCCCGATGGCCATTCCTTCACGGCCGCCCCGCGAGGGCTTTGCCGCGCTGCTCCGGAGTGGTCATCATCCAATTGAGCAGGCGTCGCCACAGGTAGGCGAATGCGATGAGCCCGGCCACAGCCACGGCCAGGGAGAGGAAGGCCGATGCGTACATCCCGCCCCAGGCCTCCGTTATGGCCCTCTGCAGCCCCACCGGGGGCAACAGGGGCCACCAGGCGCTGATCGGGTTGGAAGTGACCGCTTGGGCCAGTCCCACGTCGGTCACGGTTTGGCTGAACATTCGGTAGGTGAAGAATGAGCCGCCCGCCAGGCCGAGCACCAGGAAGGTAGCGATGTCGCGCCCTCGCCTGGTTCGCAGGATCCCCGAGATCGCAGCGGAGAAGAGTTGGCCTGCCACTGCCAGCAGGATGAGGAAGAGCGCCGAAACGGGGAGTGCAACCCACCAGGATCTCGCCAGGATCATGGTGTTGGCCACGATCAGCATCAGGGGCACGATGGTCGAAGGAGCAATGAGGCTGGCGGCGGCCAGACCGGTGATCATCTGATTCGGTGTGACCGGGAGCGTCGCCAACTGCTGAGGATCGAGGTTCTCGTCGAGGGGGAAGATGATCACCGGAAGCGTCACCCAGATCAGGAAGATGATCAGAGCGGCCCAGGCGAGGTACTCGGGCAGTGCCTCGGGCTTCGTATCGCGGAGGATGACACCGGTGTGATAGTGGTTGGTGGCCAGCCACCAACCAATCCAGGTGAGGAGGATGATGGCGACTGGAAGGCCCACCCGACGCTGCCGGTCGGTGCGGAAGCCGTTCCAGGTCAGGCGGGTCTTGAGCCAGGCTAGGTTTCGTACCACGACATGTCCGGTGTCCGCCCACCGACGGCGGCGATGAAGGCGTCCTCGACATTGTCGACACCCATGGTCCGACAGAGGCCCTCGGGCGTCTCTTCGATGGTCAGCTCACCGTTGACCATGATCCCGATACGAGTGCACAGCTTCTCCACGAGGTGCATCTCGTGGGAGGAGAAGACGATGGTGGTGCCCCCCTGGGCGGCTCGCTGCAGGAGCCCACGGATCAGGCGAGCGGATACGGCGTCCACACCCTCGAACGGCTCGTCGAGGAAGAGCACGGGTGGCCGGTGGATGATGGCCGCACCGAGTGCGATCTTCTTACGCATACCACGGGAGTAGTCGCCGACGAGTTTGGTGCTGGCGTCGAGGAGGTCGAGCAGGTCGAGCAGCTCGGTCCGCCTCTTCACCGCGTCAGGTTTGGCCAACCCGTGCATCGCGGCGGTGAAGTCGAGCAGCTCGGCGCCGGTCAGCCGCTCATAGAGGTTGAACTCCTCGGGGAGCACGCCAATCCGCGACTTGACTGCGGTTGGGTTTTGCCAGGTGTCGAACTCCCCGATGCCAACCGTGCCCTCGTTCGGTCTGAGCAGACCGACGATGGTCTTGATGGTCGTGGTCTTCCCGGCACCGTTCTGACCGAGCAGCCCGTAGAACTCCCCGGGCTGTATCGCCAGGTCCACGTGATCCACAGCCACGGTCTTACCGAACCTCCGGACCAGGCCACGCGCCCAAACGGCAGGAGGACCGCCGGTTGAACGAGTGACTGCGTCGTCGACTAAAGGCTGGGTCACGGGGGCAAGTATCGACGGGATGAGGCGATAACCGAAGAGTTTTGCCATTTTGGCGGCGTCCTCATCTGTCCCACGAGCCAGGTACCGTGGCGGGCAGTGGAGTACCAGGCCCTCTATCGCAAATATCGTCCCCAGACCTTCGATGAAGTGATCGGTCAGGGGCATGTGACCACCACACTCGCCCGGGAGGTCGCCGAGGGCCGTGTGGCTCATGCCTATCTCTTCACCGGGCCCCGGGGCACGGGGAAGACATCCACCGCCAGGATCCTGGCCAAGTCCTTGAATTGTCTCGATCGCGCGACTGACGGCTCGCCCTGCAATGTCTGCGAAAGCTGCGTCGCCATAACCGAGGGCTCCTCACTCGACGTGTTGGAGCTCGATGCCGCGTCGCACAACTCGGTGGACGACATCAGAGACATACGGGTAAGTGTCACGACCGTTGCCTCCTCGGCCACATCGAAGCGCGTCTTCGTGCTCGACGAGGCGCACATGCTCTCCAAGGCAGCCGGCAATGCCCTGCTCAAGACGTTGGAAGAGCCGCCCGAGCACGTTCACTTCGTGCTGGCGACCACCGAGCCATACAAGCTGCTGGACACCATCCGGTCGAGGACCCAGCGATTCGACTTCCATCCGGTGCCGATCGAGGACCTGGCGGCTCACCTCGGGATGGTCGCCGACCGGGAGTCGTATCGATCCGACCCGCCGGCGCTCATCGCCATCGCCCGGCATGCCGGTGGATCGGTGCGGGACTCGCTGTCCCTGCTCGAACAAGTTTCAGCGCTCGGCGCGGGCACGGTCGAAGTGTCGGGGGTACGCCGGGCCTTGGGCCTCGCCGACTCGGAGGCGTTCATGAGGCTGGTCGGTGCTGTCGCCGACCAGGACGCCAAGTCTGCGTTGGAGCTGGTGGCGGAGCTTTCCTCGGACGGGGTCGACCTGCGACGGTTCGTAGCCGAGTCGGTGGCCTTCTTCCGGGGGGCCTTCCTGGCCCACTATGCGCCAAACCTGGCGGAGATCGCCGACGAGGCCGCCGACGTTTACGACTCCTGGCGCAAGGCCGCCGAGCTGGTACCGGCGGGCGACGTCCTGCGGGCGGTCGACCTCCTTGGGGAGGCGCTGGTCCGCCTTCGCGAGGGACGGGAGGAGCGCCTCATGACCGAGCTGGCGCTGATCAAGCTGACCCGCCCCGAGACCGCCACCGACATGGAGTCCGTGCTCTCCCGTGTCGAGAGGATCGAGCGTAGGCTCGGCAAACCCGCCCCCGTGCCTCCCATGACAGTGGGCCCGTCCAATGTGGTCGGCACCGAGAAGGACGTTGTCGAAGCGACGAAACCGGCCGAACCCCAAGTTGAGAAGGGAGACGACTCAGCGTCGGACAAGCCAACAGTGGATAAGGCCCCGTCGGATGATTCGCCACCTATCGACGTCTCGTTCGAGCAATTGCAGAGAGTCTGGCCGGGGCTGTTCGGGAGTCTCCGTGATGTGCTCGGCGCCCGTCGCTGGGCGTTCTTTCGGGAGGCGGTCCCTGCCGGAGTGGATGGTGACGTGATCGTCCTCGAGGTAGCACACGACTTCCACTTGCAGTCTCTCCAGGAGGATGATGCCGTCTCGGCCATTGTGGCCACTAGGGCCGGCGATCTCCTTGGGGGACCGGTGCGTGTGAGGTTCTCCCTGCGTGATGGCGCCGAGGACGGAGACGAGCAGCAGATCGATCTCCACCAGCTCGAGGAGCGACCCGCGGCCGAATCGGACCCCACTTCGTTGCTCGCCTCGGAGCTCGGGGCCGAGTTGGTGGAGGAGTAGCCGGACGGTCCCGATCGGCGATGGCTGGAACTCCGATTCTTGTACCCTGGCCCGCACGCGACCCCAGGGACTCATGAACCGACAGCCAGACATGCGCCAGCTCATGGCTCAAGCACAGAAGATGCAAGAACAGCTGGCATCGGCCCAAAGCGAGCTCGCCGCCAAACACTTCGAGGGGACCGCAGGTGGGGGGATGGTCAAGGTCGTCGTCAGCGGCGCCCAGGAGCTGGTGGAGATCACCATCTCGCCAGACGTCGTCGACCCCGATGATGTCGAGCTGCTCGAGGATCTGGTGCTGGCCGCGGTGCGTCAAGCTTTCGAGGCGGCATCCGAGGCTGCCTCCGACCAGCTGGGTGGGCTGACCGGTGGCCTCGATCTCGGTGGTCTGCTCGGTTGATGTTCGAGGGGCCGGTTCAGCGTCTCATCGACGAGATGGCCCGTCTCCCGGGCATCGGCCAGAAGACAGCGCAGCGCCTCGCCTTTCACCTTCTGTCGGTCGAGGAAGTGGATGCAAAACGGTTGGCAGCCGCAATCTCCGACATGCGTGACCAGGTGTCGTTGTGCACCCGCTGTTACAACGTGGCTGCGGGCGAGGAGTGTGCGATCTGTCGCGACATCCGTCGTGACCACAGCATCGTTTGTGTTGTCGAGCGACCTCAAGACATCGTCGTGGTGGAGAGGACCCAGGAGTTCCGGGGCCGCTATCACGTGTTGGGGGGCTCACTCTCACCGATCAATGGGATCGGTCCGGGACAGTTGCGCTTCGGGCAGCTGAGAGAGCGCATCGAGCCTGAGGGGATCGCCGAGTTGATCGCGGCGACAAACCCGACGGTCGAAGGTGATGCCACCGCCATGTATCTCGCCCGGGAGTTCAAGCCCCTTGGTGTCCGCGTGACGCGCCTCGCCTCCGGCCTACCCGTGGGTGGAGATCTCGACTATGCCGATGAGCTCACCCTCGGGCGCGCCCTGAGCGGCCGTCAGGAGCTGTAGACGGGCCCTTCGATTGGCGCCGACGTTGATCGCTGCGCTCGACATGACTCGGACCGCTCCATGTAGCCTTCGAAAGCGTCCCGAAGGGACAAAAGGAGGAGCATGGAAAGACGAGAATTTCTCAGCCTTGCCGCTAAAGGCGCCTTCGGCGCTGCGGCATTGGCAGCGTGCAGCAGTGGTGACCCCAACCTCGACGAGGCTTTGCAGGACAACAGCCTGCCAACTGTCGACTGGGAGTTGCCAACTAGCTGGCCGGTCGCATTGGACACGATCTATGGAGGAGCGGAGCGCTTTGCCGAGCGGGTGACGGCGCTCACCGGGGGCAAGTTCACCATCACCGCCAAACCCGGCGGTGAGGTGGTCCCGGCCCTCGAAATCCTGCAATCGGTCCAAAACGGGACGATCGACGCCGGTCACACGGCCTCGTACTACTACGTAGGGCTGGCCCAGCTCAACGCATTTGGCACAGCCCTCCCCTTCGGCCTGACTGCGCGTCAAAACGATGCCTGGCTCTTCGAGGGTGGCGGGCTCGACATGATGCAGCAGGTCTATGCCGAGCGGTTCAACGCCATCCAATTCCCAGCGGGCAACACCGGGGTCCAAATGGGTGGATGGTTCCGCAAGGAGATCAACTCCCTCGCCGACCTGCAAGGGCTCAGGATGCGAATCCCGGGCCTGGGTGGAGCGGTGATGGAGAAGCTCGGGGTCTTGGTCCAGGTCATACCTGGCGGTGAGATCTTCCAGGCACTCCAAACCGGCGCCGTTGACGCTGCCGAATGGGTCGGTCCATATGACGATCAAAAGCTCGACCTGCAGTCGGTTTCCGACTTCTACTACTACCCGGGGTGGTGGGAGCCAGGCCCAACGCTGGAGGTCCAGATCTCGTTGGACAGCTGGAACGGGCTGCCGGAGGAGTATCAGGAAGTGATCAAGACAGCGGCATACGAGGCGAACACCACGATGCTCGCCAAATATGACGCGCTCAACCCTGGTGCTCTGCGAGAGATCCTGGCGAATTCGGACATAACACTTCTTCCGTTCCCGGACGATGTGTTAACTGCTGCAGAAGAAGCTGCGTTCTCGCTATATGACGACAATGCAGCCGCGGACGAGGACTTTGCCTCCATTTTCGAGGGTTGGAAGGCGTTCCGGTCCGACATCCAGGAGTGGCATGGCGTGGCCGAGAAGGCCATGAACAATTACCAGAGCCAATTCTGAAGTCACGTCAGTAAGCGAAACGGCCCGCCAATTGGCGGGCCGTTTCTTCGTGCCAAGAGCTCCTCCGTCACATGTGCACAAGGTGAAGCAAGGCATCGACCGGGGCCTCACGAAGGCCGAACTGCTCGACCAGCCAGGTGACGGTCTGCGGAAACAGCATCACGAGGACCAATCCGAAGCTCTGCAGGGCCATGAAGGGAAGAGCGCCGCGATGGATCTCTGATGTCTTCACCTCGGGCGGTGCCACCGACTGGAGGTAGAAAAGGGAGAAGCCCACCGGTGGGGAGATGAACGCCATGTTGAGGTTGATGGCCATCATCACCGAGAACCAAACCAGGTCGATGTTCAGGGCTATAGCGGCCGGGACGAACAAAGGCATGACGATGAAGGAGATCTCCAGGAACTCGAGGTTGATCCCGAGCAGGAAGACGATGATGTTGGCGGCGATGATGAATCCCCACTTGTCACCCGGGATGGATAGCAGCCAGTTGGTGATCAGATCCTGACCACCAAGTTGCTGGAAGACCAGTGCGAAGAAGCTGGAGGCGAACAGGATCTGTAGGACCAGTGAGGTGATATTGGATGTGCTCCTCGCCGCATCCAGGATCATCCGCCAGTTGTACGTGCGATATGCGAGCGCCAGGACAACGGCTCCAATGGCACCCACCGCGCCGGCTTCGGAGGCGGTGGCTATGCCGAAGAAGATCGAGCCGAGGACGGCGAAGATGAGGAAGAGGGGCGGGACGACGACCTTCATCGCTTCCACTGCCAATTGGCGTCCGGACATGGTTCGCTCCGACTTGGGTATCGCGGGAGCAATCCCCGGCTTGATGTAGGCGATGACCACCACGTAGATGGCGAAAATGGCGGCGAGCATGACCCCTGGTATCAGGGCGCCGGCAAACAACTCACCGACGGAGACCGGGATGAACTGAGCCAGGACGATCAGCACGAGGCTGGGCGGGATCAATTGGGCGAGCGTCCCGGAAGCCACGATGACACCGGCGGCGAGCTTGTGGTCGTAGTTGTACTTGACCATCACCGGGAGGGAGAGGATCCCCATGACGATCACAGTGGCTGCGACGACACCGGTGGCGGCGGCCAGAAGCGTCCCCACGATCACCACCGCGACTGCCATGCCGCCGCGGAGTGGTCCCATGAGGAAGCCGATGGTTGTGAGGAGTTTCTCGGCAAGACCCGATTTCTCGAACACCGCCCCCATGAAGACGAAGAAGGGGATGGCCAGGAACAACTGGTTGGCGACGGCGTCCGCGAACCACTTGTTGAACATGCCGCTGAGGATTTGGATCCGCAGGTCGCCGAACACCAGGCCTATGGCGAAGAAGACCACCGCAGTCCCGGCGAAGGAGAAGGCGACCGGGTACCCCGACAGGATGATCACCATGAAAACAGCGAACATGATGATGGCAAGAATCTCGGTATTCATTCGACCCGGATTGGCTTGTCCGGCAGCTCATAACCGACTTCGGTCATAGCGGCCCGCTCGGTGAGGATGGCGTACAGCTTGATCATCTCGGACAAGGACTGAATCAACAAGAGCACGAAGGCGACCGCGATCATGGTCTTGATCGGAGCTCGCGGGAGACCTGATGGGTCGGGCGATTGCTCGTTGAGGCGCCAGGAGGTCATCACCTGCGGGACCGAGATCCAGATGCCCATGATCACAAACGGAAGGAGGGCGACGATGTGCCCGAAGAAGTCGATCTTTGCCTTGGTCTTTGGGGATTGGCCAGCGAACCAGAAGTCGACCCGGACGTTGATCTGGTGCTTGAGGATGTAGCCGAACCCGAGAAGGAAGATGAGGGAGTACAGGTACCACTGGGCTTCGATCATCCCGTTGTTGGTCAGTCGGGCGCCTACGAACCTGCTGATGTAGCGGAGCAGAACGTTGACGAACCCGACCGCCACTGTGGCGATAACCGCCCACTTCGAGAGTGTCCCGGTCTTCTCGGAGAGAGTGTCGGCCCACTGCTGATAGCCGAGCAGCACTCGAAAGATCGGGCCAATGTCCTTCCGCTGCACGTCGGCCATGACTACCTCTTCCGTGTCTGCGACGGCACCCTAACCCACGGGCACTTGGCGATGTGCGATCGTGGGCGGGGATTTCCTTCCGCCCGTATCCTGGGATGGTGCAAAGAAGCCACATCGTGTGGGATTGGAACGGGACCCTTCTCGATGATCTCGAGATCGTCGTCGAGTCCGTGAACGTCGGTCTTGCTTCTCATGACATGCCGGGCATCGACCCGGATATCTATAGGGAGCACTTCACGAGACCGGTGCGGTCCTTTTACGACGGGCTGTTCGGCAGGAGCGTCACCGACGATGAGTGGAAATCATTGAACGAGCTCTATCACCGCGAGTATGGGGTCAGGGCGCGAACTGCCCCTCTCACGCTGGATTCGGAGATCGCTCTGAGCCGGGTGCGCGATTTGGGATGGACTCAGTCGCTGCTTTCGATGTCGGCCAATGACTTCCTCAACGACATGGTCGACCACCACGACCTCGGTCGTTGGTTTGTCCGTGTCGACGGAGTCGCGTGGCCCGATGGCGGTCACAAGGCGACGCATCTCAGGTCTCATCTCGACTCTATGGGCGTCGAGGGTGGTAGGGCGGTGGTGATCGGAGACACACCTGATGATGCGGTGGCTGCGACCGAGACCGGGTCCGGGGCCGTGCTCTATGACGGGGGGTCCCATCGCCTCGACCTGTTGCTGGCCCATGGAGCGCCAGTCGCCTCGACATTGGTGGAGGCGGTGGAGTTGGCCTCTCGGCCTTCGACTTGGGTTCCGACATGACCCGGGCGCGCCGGGCTGTCGCCATGGTCACGGCCACTCTGGCCATGGTATTGCTCGGATTCGTGGTGGCGGCTGCTTCGCGCTCGCTGCCCGGGACGGATGGCGACGAGCCCTGGATCGACTTTCGCCTGAGGGCCGACATCGATATGAGCGAGATCCTGGCGTGGGTGATCCTCGCTCTGGCCCTGATTGGAGCGGTCCTCTTCGCTTTGGGTCTTCGCCAGGTGAAGCCGCGCGAAGATCCACGGCGACGGAACATGCTGGGATTGCTGATCGCACTGGCCCTGTTTGTCGTCGCCTACCGATTTCTCCGCCCGGCAGCGCAGGCATTCTTCTCTGAATCGGCGTCCAGCGGCCAGGACGCCGTAGGTGATGCAGCAAGCTCCACGAGCAGCGCCGGGGGGGCTTGGCTCTTCGCGGTCCTCCTCGCCGCGGTCATCGCTGTCGTATTGACCAGGATCGGTTTGTCGATCCGCACGGTGCCTGCTCCCTTCTTCTCTGGTGACGTGGGGGAGATGCTCCCCATGGCGCCGTCGCCGACCTGGCAACCGCCGACAACGCGGATGCTCGGACAGGACCCCAGGGCCCGGATCCTGCATTCCTATGGGGAATTCGAACAAAGCCTCGCCTCACACGGGAAACCACGTCTCGAGACCGAGACCGAGACCAACCACGTCCGACGCGCGTCGCGGTCGTGGCGTTTCGACAAGAGCCATCTCGACCGATTGCTGCGGCACCAGCTGGCCGCCCGATTTGGCCCAATCGAACCCATTGAGGGTGACGCTTCGGAGGCCGAGGAGTCGTCCCGGCGGCTGATCGAGGAGCTGGGCGATTGAGCCGGCTCTTGATGCGGGCGGTCCTGGTCGCAACGGTGACCGCCCTGGCTCTCTCGCAATTTCAAAGGGAGCCCGAGTTGTTGGTGTGGGAGGCCCTGTTGCTGATCGTGGTGATCATGGAGATGCGTGCTATTCCCACCGCTCCTCCAACCGAGACAGCGCTTCTGTTTCACATATCGGAGAAGAAAGCTGCCCGCCTGCCCAAGGGTGTTGCCTCGACCGAATTGATGGTGCTGGACGCCACGGGTGGCTTTCTCAGCCCGGAGCGCCGCCTACGACCGGTCCTGACGCGGATTGCGGCGCACCGATTGGAGCGAAGGGGCATCTCCATGACTGCGCCTGAGGCCTCGGCCGCACTGGGAGAAGGGGAGTGGGCCTGGCTCGTCACCCCGGCCACAGAACCGGTCGATCCCGGCCTCTTGGAGAGGGTCGTGGCCGGTCTGGAGGAGTTGTGAGCCCGACATCGCTCGACGTGCCCGGGGTTGGCGCTCTCTCAGCGACCTTGCTCGACGAGGTGGAGAAGGCGGTCATTGGCAAGCGTCGGGAGCTCGAGCTGGTGCTGACTGCGCTGTTGGCCAATGGGCACGTCCTGATCGAGGACTTCCCGGGCCTGGCCAAGACACTGCTCGCCCGCTCATTTGCCGCGGCAGCCGGGCTCGACTTCAACCGGGTTCAATTCACCCCGGACCTGATGCCTATGGACATCACAGGATCTCTGATCTTCGATCCCGAGAATGGGCGACCAGAGTTTCGACCGGGCCCCGTTTTCTCCAATTTGCTGCTGGCCGATGAGATCAACCGGGCACCGGCCAAGACCCAGGCCGCCTTGCTCGAGGCAATGCAGGAGCGACAGGTGACTTCGGACGGTGTGACCCGGCCCCTCGGGCCACCGTTCCTCGTCATAGCCACTCAAAACCCGATCGAGTTCGAGGGCACCTACCCCTTGCCCGAGGCGCAGGTGGATCGATTCCTGGTGCGTTCCCGTCTCGGGTACCCGAGTCGGCAGTCCGAGTGGGAGGTGCTCCACCGGCGGGCATTGCGCGGAGCGGATGAGGTGGACCTCGACGTGGTGATAGATCGCGAGACGCTGCTTTCGATGCAGGCATTGGTGGAGACCGTCCATGTCTCGGAGTCGGTCGGCAAGTACATGGTCGATCTGGTTGCAGCCACCAGGGAGTCCAGCCGGGTGAGAGTGGGGTCGAGCCCCCGGGGATCGCTGGCACTGATGAAGCTCTCCCGGGCCCGGGCGGCGATGGCAGGCCGATCCTTTGTGCTGCCCGACGACGTGCAGGAGATCGCGGTGGCGGCTCTGGCCCACCGCCTGATCCTCCGTCCCGAGTTCTGGGCACAGGATCTCAGCGAGGAGCACGTGATCGAAGAATGTCTGGATCACGTGCCGACGCCACCTTCCCAACCCACCGATCACATGCCGTGAGCGGGAGGCCGAGCCCGAAGCTGAGGGCCTATGTCACTGGAGGCATCGTGGGGTTGGCGGCCGCCCTCGCCATTGGGGACCCTGCTCCGGCGATCATTGGCTCTCTGCTCCTGGCGCTCGCGATGATCGGTCTCGCCGGGGGAGACCCCATAACAGTTGTCGTCACCCTCGACCAGGTCCCGACATCCGCCGTGGAGGGTGAGGAATTTCGCTTCACGATGCGGATCGTGGCCGAGCGGCCGGCGGGGAGGCTCGATGTCGACCTTGGCTGTCGCGGAATCGAGATCATCGAGGTGGCCGGTGGCCATCGACTCGACGGGACCACGGTCGGTCTGGGCCCTGTGAGCACGACGAGGGACCTCGAATTGATCGCGGTGGCCACCAGTTGGGGGCGCGCATCGATTGGCCCGGTGGTGGTCTCGTCCGAATCCCCGCTCGGGATGTTCGAGGTCAGCTCCCGAAGTGGCCGTCGCGAGCAGATGGTCGTCGTGCCTGAAGAAACGGTCATCCGTGCGCTGATGTCGCCGATCGAGACCAACCTCCATGTGGGTGACCTGGTTTCGAGTCGCCGGGGCATCGGCTCGGAGTTCGCCGATCTTCGGCCGTTCCAGGCCGGCGACGATCCGCGGGCAGTGAATTGGCGGGTGTCGTCGAGGGCCGGGGAGATGTGGGTCAACGAACGACACCCCGAGCGGAATGGTGATGTGGTTCTCCTGATCGATGCCCAGGTGGAGGCAGGGACCGGCTTGGAGCCGTTGGTGGATCGATCGGTGCGGATGGCGGCAGCCCTTCTCCAGGCCCATGGCAGACGTCATCATCGATTGGGGCTGATAACGCTGGACGGGTTGTGCCGCTGGGTTTACCCCGGGATGGGAGAGTCGCACCGAAGAAGGCTGATGGAACAGCTCATGGGGGTGGTCCCGGGGGAGGTGATCTGGGAAGCTGCCCAGAGGGCCGTCATCCGGGCGGCGCGCCGCCCTTCGATGGTCATTGTGCTCACCCCACTGCGCGATCCCGAGATGGCCGCCTTGATTCACGGGATCCGCCGGGTCGGCGTCGATGTTTCAGTCGTGGAGACGGACTTCGAGGCGCTGCTTCCGGAGGTGACCGGGGCCCTCCGGTCGCTGGGCCGGCGAATCTGGGAGATGGAACGTGAGAGGCTGCGCGACCGGCTCGTCTCGGAGGGCGTGCCCATTGTCCGGTGGCGATATCCAGAGCCTCCCGATGTCCCCCTGGCCGCATTGAGTCAATGGAGGGCCGCATGGCGACGGCTCGGCTGACCGCCCTGGCATCGGTGGTCCTCGCTGCGGGATTGGCGCTCACCGTCCCCTCCGCCCAGGGAGCTGGGATCGCAACGCTTCTCTCGTGGGCCGGGGTCGGTGTGCTGTTGATGGGCCTCCTCTTTGGGTATCGGGGTGCCGTGACCGCAGCGGCCGTCGCTTTCGTGATCAGAGTCGCGGTCACGTCGACGCTGGCGACGGAGGGCAGGCTTGCACTGTGGGCCTATGCGATGGCTCTCGTGCTCGTCATCGAGCTGGCCAGTGCCTCGTTCACCTTTCGCACTCGTGCCGGCGAGCCTTGGTGGGTGCTGGGTCGGGCTCTGCTCGTTTCGGTTCTGGTCGCCCTTGGTGTTCAGGTGATGGAGCTTCTGTCGAACGGGGCCCAGGCCGGCGGCATTCTGGTGCGTGCCGCGGGTATTGCGGCTGTCGTGCTGGCGGCGGGGTGGGTCGGTCGCACCTGGCGACGGACCGGTCTCAGCGGCTGAAAGACCGTGCTCACGGGAGTCAGTCGAGGGTCTGGGCCGAGATCTCGCGGAGCCGGGCGAGGTGGTGATGAGCTTCCATGACCCGCACCGAGCCGGTCTTGGACCGCATGATCACCGAGTGAGTGACCACCTCGTCGTCGCGGCGGAACTCGACGGCGGGCAGGAACTCACCACCGGTCACGCCAGTCGCGGCGAAGAAGACGTTTCTCGACGACACCAAGTCTGTGGTGGTCATCACGGCGTCGAGATCGAGACCCTCTTCGATGCCGCGTCTGCGCTCCGAATCGTCTCGTGGCCACAGCCTGCATTGGATCTCCCCGCCGGTGCAGCAGAGCGCCGCGGCTGCGATCACGGCCTCGGGAGAGCCCCCGATGCCGAGGAGGATGTCCGCCGCCGTCTCGTCTTGGGCGGTTGAGATGGCCCCCGCCACGTCGCCGTCCCTGATGAGTGAGATACGGGCCCCGACGGAGCGAACCTCGTCGACGAAGCGCTGATTGCGTGGGCGATCGAGTATGAGCACCCTCAGATCATTGAGATCCTTGTGCTTCGCCTTCGCCACCCGGCGGAGGTTGTGCACGACGGGCGCCTCGAGATCGATGACGCCGGCCGCTTCCGGCCCTACGGCGATCTTGTCCATGTAGACCAGTGAACCGGGTGCGTACATCGTCCCGCGTCCCTCAGCGAGGGCGATGACCGCGATTGCCCCGGGGATGCCGGAGGCGGTCAGGGTGGTGCCGTCGACGGGGTCGACGGCCACATCGACAACCGTCCCCTGCCCGGTGCCAACACGCTCCCCGTTGAAGAGCATCGGGGCATTGTCCTTCTCGCCCTCCCCGATAACGACCAAGCCGTCGATGTCGAGAGTGGACAGGTGGAGTCGCATGCCGTCCACGGCTGCCTGATCGGCTGCCTCCTTGTCGCCCCTGCCCAGCCAGCGAGCAGCGCCCATGGCTGCGGTCTCGGTGACTCGGACCAGGTCAAGCCCGAGATTTCGCTCGACCGGCTCGACCATCAGCCGGCCACCTTGACGATGATCGCATCTCCCTGGCCGCCGCCGCCACAAAGGGTCGCCGCTCCGATTCCGCCACCCCGGCCGATCAACGCGTTGACCAGCGTGACGACGAGTCGGGCGCCGGTGGCGCCCAGCGGATGGCCGAGGGCCACAGCACCACCGTTCACATTGACCTTCGACTCGGGCAGCTCGAGCGAACGTGTGGACCAAAGCGACACCGCGGCGAATGCCTCATTGATCTCGACCAGGTCGAGATCGGACGCCTCCAACCCGGCCTTCTTCAAGGCAACCGCCAGGGCCTCGGCGGGTCGCTCGTGGAGGGTGGCGTCGACTCCCCCTATCTGACCGTAGGCAAGGATTTCGGCGACGATCGGCGCCCCCGACGCCTGGGCAGCCTCCTTGTCGGCGACCAGGACGGCCGCCGCCCCATCCGATATCTGGGAGGCATTGCCCGCCGTGATCGTCCCGCCGCCCACGAATGCCGGAGCCAACTTGGAAAGCGATGCGGTCGTGGAATCGGCCCGTATCCCCTCGTCGCTTTCGACCACGACTGGCTCACCTTTCCGCTGGGGAACCTCGACCGGGACGATCTCACGGGCAAACGTCCCATTGGCCGCCGCGGCCGCCGCGCGCTCGTGGCTTCGGGCGGACCACTCGTCCTGCTCGCGTCGTCCTATGCCGAGACGCTCGTTCTTGTGATCGGAGGACTCACCCATGGTGCAATGGTCGATGGCACAGAAGAGCCCGTCGTGCTGCATCACGTCGATGAGAGTGGCGTCGCCGATGCGAACACCCCAACGGAGCTCGCCGACCACATGGGGCGCATTCGACATGCTTTCCATGCCGCCTGCCATCACGAACTTGGCATCGCCCACTCTGACTGCTCGAGCGGCGAGCCCGATGGCGGACATGCCGGAGAGACAGACCTTGTTGATCGTCGTGGCGGGGATCGTCATGGGCAGACCACCCTGGAGCGCTGCCTGGCGGGAGGTGATCTGGCCTTCACCTGCCTGCAGCACATGACCGAACAGGATCTCGTCCACCGTGGCCGGCTCGACACCACTTCGCTCCATCACCGCGGCGATGGCGGCTCCGCCGAGGTCGACCGAACGCAAGCCACTCAGTGCCCCGCCGTACCTCCCGATGGGGGTCCGGGCCATGCCGGCTATGACCGGATTGCTCATACTCGAGAAAACCTCATGTATCGAATGGTACCGGTGCTTGCTGACACCGCTATCTCTGCTCAAATACCCTGCATCTGGTGAAACTCCTCAATCTCGACCATGTCGCCATCGCGGTCCATGACCTCGACCAGGCCCTGGCCGGCTATCACAGCCGTTACGGGGTGGAGCCGTTGTATCGGGAGATCGTGGAGAGCCAGGGTGTCGAGGAGGCGATGATCCCTCTGGGCGGCTCGTTCATCCAGCTGGTCCGGCCTTTGGGCGAGGAGACACCGGTTGGGCGATTCCTGGCCCGCCATGGGGAGGGGCTGCATCATGTCGCATATCTGGTCGCCTCGATCGAGCAGGCGTTGGCACATCTCCGAGACAGTGGTGCTCGGCTCATCGACGAGGAGCCCCGCGTGGGTGGCAGAGGAACGCGAATCGCCTTTGTCCACCCCGACGACCTTGGTGGTACCTTGATCGAGCTCGTGGAGAAGTCGAATGGTTGATGCGATCGAGATCAAGGGTGGTGCCGGGGAGTTCGAGGCTGCGGTGATCGCCGTGGTGCTCGACCGCATTGCCGAGGAGGAGCGAGCCGCTCGCCAGGGCAGCCGGAACGAATCGCGTTCACTGTCGCCGTGGGTCCTCTCCGCCTACCCCGAGGAGCCGACCTTGCCGACCGAGATCGTCAAACCCGTCTGATCCCTTCAGTCCGACCGATTCCTTGCGAACAGGTCCGTGAGTTCGGGAGCACGAAGCAGAAACGCCACCCCGAGGAAGGCTCCGATCGCGATCGCACCTCCCACGAGAGCGGCCAGCAACCCGGAGGCGATCCCCATCTCGTGCCCGAACATGAGGTTGACCAGCGGGTAGGCCAACAGAGCGCCGACTGCCGCGGATGCGATGCCGCGGAGGAGTGACGGTGCCAATTGGCGCACCGCGGCCCAACCCGAGTCGCGGCCCCAGGCATATAGAAGTCCGAGCGAGTAGGCCACCATCACCAGCGTGGAGGCCAGGGCGAACCCCTTCACGCCCATGAGGCTGTGCAGCCCGAGCCATGTGGGAATGGCGACGAGGGTGCCGATCGTCCCGATCACCACCACCGTCCACATCCTCCGCTTGGCGTAGAAGTGGCGGGAGAGGATTTGGTGCAGGCCCCAGGCGGGGATGGAGAAGGCGTAGATGACCAGGAGCGACGCCACCAGGTCGGCATCGGCAGCGGTGAACTTGCCGTACTGGTAGAGCAGGCGCACGACCGGTCTGGCCAGCACCACCAAAGCCGCGGTGGCCCCGGCAGCGACGAAGACCGTGTTCCGGGCGGCGCGTGATGTTGTCCTGGCCAAGCCCTCGTTGTCGCCACCCGCGGCCAGGCGAGCCAGGAAGGGGTAGGCGGCGACACCAGCCGCCTGAGCGATGACCCCGATGGGAACCATGTTGATCTGGCGGGCAAAACTCAGGGCAGATGTCGCGCCTTCCTCCAACTGGCCGAACCAACGGACGAATTGCTCGTCGAGGACCGCGACCGACTGACCCAGCATGAGGGGCAGCGCGAGCCAGAGATACTCACGCACCGCCGAGTTTCCCCGCCGCACCTTGGTCAGCCAGGTGCCGGTGGCGCGGGCCCCCAGGTACTGGAGCCCGAAATTGCCGATAGCGGAGCCGGCCACCGCTCCCCAGAGGAAGGCCTCGGGGCTTGCGTCGCCCATCGCCGACCCGATCAGGCCACCGGCGATGATCCCGATGTTGTAGATGATCGGGGCGAGGGCGGGGATGGCGAATCGTCGATGGGTGTATTGGACGGCGATGAGCAGCGCACCCGTGACCAGGAACACCTGCGCCGGGAGGACGAGTCGCGTGAGGTAGACGAGGCGGTCGTGGTCGGCCACCTTGGGGAAGATCAGCGAGACGAGCGGGTCGGCCGCCAGCCACATGACCGCGGTGATCCCGAGGACCGACCACCCAACGAAGCGGAAGACCGAGGTGAAGGCCTCACTGGCTCGCTGGTCGTCCTTTCTCTCCAGATGGCGGCTGAGAATGGGTATCAGTGTGATGGTGAGGTAGGCCCCGGCCAAGAGATAATTGAGAAAGTCGGGAATGGCGAAGGCATCCCGATAGAGATCGCCACTGGTGTTGAGGCCGATCAGCGACGCCAGCAGCGCCTCTCGCCCCAGTCCGAGGAGTCGGGAGAGGAGCACACTGGCCGAGACAACACCTGCAGCCGCGCCCATCCGCAGAGGGCGGCTCATGGTCGACCTGCGTGAGCTCTCAGCTCTTCGAGCACCTGCTCTCCGATCTCGAGGTCTCCGTACCCGATTCCGATCTCCAGGCCGGGCTTGTAGCTCCCGTGATAGTCACTGCCGCCGGACGGGACCAGATCGAAACGTCTGGCCAGGTACCCATATCCCTCACGCTCATGGCGCCGATAGCCGGCGTAAAGGGCCTCGAGCCCGATCAGGCCTGCCTCACAAAGGCGACGAAGCAGGGCTGCCATCTCCGGGGCCCGATTGATGCCAAGGGTATGGGGATGAGCCAGCACCGGCACGGCTCCTGCTTCCCTGGCCAAGCCGATCGCCTCCTCGGGGCTCAGACGACTTCGGCCGACGTAGGCCGGGCATCCCGACCCGAGCCAGACTTCGAACGCCTCGTCGATCGAGCTCACGTAACCCTTCCGGAGCATGACCGCGGCGATGTGAGGCCTGCCAACCGACCCGGAGCCTGCTTCCTCCTCCACCTCTTCGATCGTCATGTTCATCCTGTGAGCGTTCAGGAGGTCGACGATTGCCGAGTTTCGCACCGTGCGACCGTCCTGAAGGGAGCCCAACCGACTCTGGAGCATCCCATCGCCAGGCTCCAGCCACAGCACCACCAGGTGCATTCCCCCACCCTGGTACTCGAGGGAGAGCTCGGTCCCCGATATGACCTCCACGCCGAGCTTTGAGGCAGCGCGGCGGGCCTCGCCCAATCCCTCGAGGGTGTCGTGATCGGTGAGCGCGATGGCGCTCAGTCCTCGCCCTGCGGCCTTCGCGACGACTGCGCTCGGGCTCTCCGAGCCATCCGAGGCACTGGAATGTGTGTGCAGGTCGACTGTCATTGGGCTCCTAACCCCTGATCTTGCCGCCTGCGAGTGTCAAGATCCGGCTACGGCGATGTTGACACTCTCGATGTAGACCGTCTCCAACGGCAAGCTGTCCTCTCGTGTCCCGGGTCGCCTCGCCACGGGGACCTGCACCATTCGGTCAAGGGTGTCTTGTCCGGAGACCAAGGTCCCGAGGACGTTGAACACCGGGTTGAGGGCGGCAGCATCATCGCTGAGCACGATGAAGAACTGACTGCCGGTCGTCTTCTTTCCCTGGTTGGCCATTGCGACCACGTTCTTGGTGTACTCGAAGTCGCTCGGTGGGAACTCGTCCGGCAGCCGGTAGCCAGGACCGCCGGTCCCGGCCGCGATGGGATCACCGGTTTCCACCTTGAAGCCGTCCAAGATCCTGTAGAAGACCTGTCCGTCGTAGAACCCCTGACGGGCCAAGAACACGAAAGATCCGACCGTCTCGGGATAGCCGGCGGGGTCGAGTTGGATCACCAACGGCCCACACGATGTCTCGATGGTTGCGGTCACTTCAGCGGTGGCGGTGATGTCGTCCTGGGGTGCAGGCTCCTCGAAAGAGACCACCGGCTCCGGATCGGGTGCCTCGGCTCCGCATGCGGTGTCCTGGTTGCGGAAGTCCTCGTATCCACTGGGGAGTTGGCCCGCGTCGCCTCCAAGAAAAGTGCCTAACGAGAACAGTGTCACCACGACCACGCCAAAACCGAGTGCGATGGCCAGCCGTCTGGTCAGCTCACGACGTGCCTCGTGTTTCTTCTCGGCCTTCTTCTTGGCGGCGCGTTGTTCTTTTTGACGCCTGCGTCTGTCGGTCATGGCGGAGCGACTTTAGGCATCCCACCCCGTCAATCACCCTGGTGTGTTCGTATTCGGGCGACAAAGGCTCCAAACTGTGCGGGTCATGCCTGTAGTCGTCCAGAAGTACGGAGGCACGTCGGTTGCCGATCCCACGAGGATCAGCGCGGTGGCCGACCGTGTCCAGTCGGCCCGGGCAAACGGCAACGATGTCGTGGTGGTGGTCTCGGCCATGGGCCAGACGACCGATGAGCTGATCAGGCTCGCCGCTCAAATCACCGACAACCCCCCACCACGGGAGATGGACATGCTGCTCACCGCGGGGGAGCGAATCTCGATGGCGTTGCTGGCCATGGCCCTGGAGACGCGGGGCATCCCAGCGGTCAGCTACACCGGCTCGCAGGCCGGCATCCTCACCGACTCCTCGCACGGCGAAGCGCGGATCAGGGAGATCACGGGGCAAAGAGTGCGCGAGTCCCTCGGCGAGGGAAAGGTGGTCATCGTGGCCGGCTTCCAGGGCGTCGATCCGGAGTCGAAGGAGATCACGACGCTGGGTCGTGGTGGATCAGACGCAACCGCAGTGGCCCTGGCTGCCGCCCTCGGCGCCGACGTGTGCGAGATCTACACCGACGTCGACGGTGTGTTCACCGCCGACCCGAAGATCGTGCCCGAAGCAAAGAAGCTATCTGAGATATCGTTTGACGAGATGCTCGAGTTGTCAGCGGGCGGAGCAGGAGTGCTCATGTCCCGATCCGTCGAATTCGGCAGGAGATTCAATATTCCGATACACGTCCGATCATCATTCCATGACTCCGAAGGGACCTGGGTCAAGGAGACCACCATGGAACAAGCCATCATCAGCGGCATCGCCCACGATCGGTCCGAGGCGAAGCTCACAATCAACGGTGTCCCCGACCAGCCCGGCGTTGCCGCCTCGGTGTTCGGGCCACTGGCCGATGCCGGGGTCAACGTCGACATGATCGTCCAGAACGTGGCCCACGATGGCACGACCGACATCAGCTTCACGGTGCCGCGCGCCAACATCGATGACGCCGAGCAGATAACCAAGGAGATGGCTGCCCAGATAGGGGCCCGGTCGGTCGACGTCGACACCGAGGTGGGCAAGGTCTCGCTGGTCGGGGCCGGCATGAAGTCGCATCCGGGTGTGGCTGCCACGACCTTCCGGGCGCTGTCGGAGGCCGGCATCAACATCGAGATGATCTCCACATCAACCATCAGGATCTCTTGCGTGGTGAGGGCTGAGCAGGTGGAGGCAGCGGTTCAAGCCCTTCACCGGGCATTCGACCCCCCGATGGTCTCCGAGGAGGTCGGAGCATGAGTGACCGGGTGGTCGGGGTTGTCGGAGCCACGGGGGCGGTAGGTCGGACAATGGTGTCGATCCTGGAGTCTCGCCAATTCCCGCTCGGCTCACTGCGGCTCCTTGCCTCGGAGCGATCGGCCGGCAGGAAGGTGGACACCAAATGGGGTGAGGTGGTCGTGGAGGACCTGGCTTCGGCCGATCCTTCCGGAATCGACATCGCCCTTTTCTCGGCGGGTGGTGACCGGTCGAGGTCGCATGCCCCTCGTTTCGCTTCGGGCGGCGCGGTGGTCATCGACAACTCGTCCGCCTTTCGGATGGACTCGGAGGTGCCGCTGGTGGTCGCAGGAGTCAATGATCGAGCCGCACCGGCCCATCAGGGGATCATCGCCAATCCCAATTGCACCACCATGGCGTTGATGATGGCCGCAGGCCCACTTCATCGTCTTGGCGGGCTGGTCTCGATGGTGGCCACTTCGTATCAGGCCGTCTCCGGGTCAGGTCAGCAGGGCGTGACCGAACTGTTGGGCCAGATCGATCGCCTCCGCGGTGATGTCGAAGGGATGATGGAGGGCGGTTGGGAGGATCCGGGAGGTCAGGTCTACGCCCGGCCCATCGGATTCAACGTCCTCCCCTTTGCCGGCAGTGAGAACGAGCTCGGATACACCGATGAGGAGTGGAAGCTCGTCAACGAGTCGAGGAAGATCCTCGAGCTGCCCGATCTGCGTGTGGAGCCCACTTGCGTGCGTGTCCCCACCCTGGTCGGCCACGGGATTGCCGCCACGATGAGATTCGATGGCTCGATTACACCGGCGGACGCCATTGACGCCCTGGAAGGGGCACCGGGTGTCCAGGTCTGGACCGACAAGGTGCCCACCCCGCTCGACGCGGCGGGTCTCGATGACGTGCTTGTGGGTCGGGTCCGGGCCACGGTCGGTGAGCCCGGGGGCCTCAATCTGTGGGTCGTCGGCGACAACCTCCGGAAAGGCGCGGCCCTCAATGCCGTCCAGATTGCCGAACTCCTGATCTGACCAACCCTTCCTCTCGCCGAGCCGAAGTGGCGTGGCGTCCGATGCTCCCTACACTTGCCTCACCGAAACGGGACGTGGCGCAGTTTGGTAGCGCGCAGCGTTCGGGACGCTGAGGTCG
>CAVSQY010000015.1:0-11080 GCA_963730285.1 uncultured Actinomycetes bacterium
CGCCACTACTGGATGCGTAAGTCAGGTCTGGCCGACCTATTCCCGTCCCTGAACAACCTGGTCTACCTGGGGGTGAGTGCCGGAAGCATCGTTGTGACTCCCTACAACTGCGACGCGGAGTTCAACGTCAAGCACGTGCCCGACGGCAGCGAGATCGCGGTGAATACCGACAAAGCGTTAGGGCTGGTCGAAGTTACGTTGTACCCACACCTCAACCGCACCGACATGTCACCCACCCCTGTGGCCGAGATGGAAGAGTGGGCAGCCAATCTTCCGGTGCCGGCTTATGCGATCGACGACGACACCGCCATCAAGGTGGTCGACGGCGAGATCGAAGTGATTTCCCAAGGCACCTGGAAGCTACTCAACCCCGACACTCCGTATTGATAGTCACGGGTGATCATCACCGCCGGTAAGCCTGGCCTTTGCTAGGTCGGCACGTTATCGACGATGGAGTTGACGCTCCGAGTGCAACGCTTGTTGACTATCGGCGGGTCTAGGCCGGCGGCAGCCGTGTGACGTCGGAGTATCGTAAATTCCGCACGGGGTCCTGGCTCGTCAGCGACTTTGGACTCTCACATCTTGCGAAGGAGTTCCCCATGGGCGAGTCGACCAGCGGATCGGAATGGATCTCCGCAGCCGAGTTCCACCGAGCGCCGGGCGTCTCCGACTGGCGTGTCACAGGCACAGGCCCACAGACTGTCTTCACTGCGACCTCGCTCTCCCACGCGGCGGGCCTCATCGCCCCGGTCGTCGCCGCCGCCGAACGATTCGGCATTCTGCCCGACGTCGACGTGCGTCCTGAGGGAGTCGTTGTGCGCATCCCGTACCGCAGCCCAGAGGGAATCCCCGCGGCCGCGGCGGAGTTCGCTGCCGCCGTATCCAGCGCGGCCGCCGACCTGCTGTTGACCCCCGATCCCTCCCTCGCACAGTCGATCGGCATTTACGTCGCCCAGCACTCCCAGGCCGAAGTGCGACCGTTCTTCACGGCCGCACTGGGCTACGAAGCGTTCGGAGAGACGGATGCCGTCGACCCTTTGCGCTGTGGGCCGCAGCTCGCTTTCAACCCGATCACCGGCGACTCTCCGGCGAGGGGCCGGACGCACTTCGATGTCTTCGTCCCGGCCGACCAGGCTCGGGCTCGGGTGGATACCGCACTCGCCGCTGGAGGAAGACTCGTCGACGATTCGCACGCTCCCGCCTGGTGGTCGCTCGCGTCGCCCGACAACCACGGTGTGGACATCGCATCCTGGACCGACACCTACGACTGACACGGGCTCGTTGTCTTGGAGTGCACGGCGCCCGGCCGTTCGAACACTCGGTGGCGGAACCCGTCGTTGGCATCCAGCCAATCGAGAAGCTCAATGCGTCGGAGCAGCGTTGGTTCCGCCGTACCCGCCTTTGCCCGACGCCGTGCGGGCGCACATTTCGATCTATCTTGCTCCAGTGGAGACACACTCGTATGGGCCGGCGTCGAATCGTGCTCGTTGAAGTCGGTCCACTCGACGGTGCCCGCCCCCGGTTGGTTGAAGCTCAGCCCTCGATCGTCAACTCCCCTGTCATGCCCTCACCCGTGGCGGGATCCGTGTGCAAGGAGCAGAAGTAGTGGTAGGTGCCGGGCGGGAGCGAGCTCAGATCGACTATTGCTTCGCTTCCAGGACGGACGTCAACTTGGATATCGAGTTCATCGAGGGTGAAGTCGTGAGCGAAGGGGTCCTTGTTGACGAGCATCAAGCCTTGATCAGACGCCATTGAGGTTGCTCCAGGGTGGAACTCGAAGTTGGTCATGTCAACGGTGGCCGCACCTTGTGCTTCCGCTTCGGCGACGGTGGTGCGAGTCAGGAGGAATCCGACCACCGACACGACCGAAGCCACACCCATGACCCCAAGCACCACCTTGCGGAATCGTCGTCCTCTAGGCGTCGGACCAGGGTCTCGCCGTCGGCCCACGGCGAGGGTCATGATCCCGGCAACCAGTGAGGCAAAGAATCCCACGACGACCAACAGTCCGACAATGAACTCGATAGGACTGAATGGGTGGAAGAGACCGAGAGCGAAGAAGAACGCAGAGCCGCCGATCGCCAGGGTTCCCAGAAGTCCAAGAGTCTTTGCCCACACACCGTCGAAACGCCAGACAACGAGAGTCACCACCACCGCGATCGCGGCCAGCGGCCAAAAGGAGTCTTCGGTGTCAAACACAAATATCGTCAAGATGGTGACCACGGTCATTGCCGTGGCCATCAACGCCAATCCGAAGAGCTGTGTCGTTGCATACAACGGTCGCTCTCTTGTCATCACGGTCTCCTCCTACAGCGGCATAGACGATCGCTTCTCGTGGCCGTGATCTTGCAGATCAACCGTTACGAGACCGTGACGTGCCGTACATGACAGCGCTAATGCATCGTCAGCTTGGCCGGACGTCGTAGGGGGTTATGTACTCTCAGAATACTGTGTCCCTGGGGGTCGGTCAGACTACGACGGACCTTTCGGAGTTGCTGTTAGATCAGACCAGGCCCCGTTCTGTGCTTGCACCATCTAGGGGAGTGCCGCAACCGTCTTCCTAGTACCGCTATGCCACGGCCTTGGGTCGGCGGCGCCCATTCGGATGGGGTAACCCAGCTCACCCCAGCAGAACCCTCCGACTCGTGAGATGCTCGACCCACCCGAACGACATTTCATCAACTACCTCCTCAAATCCCAACCTTCACGGGCTGTACGTAGGGTGTACTCGGCACATAGTGCCGACCCAAAAAGGTCACAGTCCACCAAAGTCTCGACCGCAGCCCACAAACGCAACCCAGACTCCAAGCCGACACCCGACCCCGGTCACGTCTCGCGGTGCCCTCGGACAGTCCCGTGCAACCTGGGCAACAACTGCCGACCGAGAGCGGCAGGGGTGGCCGTAACGGTTTCGTTACGTCCGGGTGCTGATAATCGTGGTGTGAAGAGGGCAGATCAGTGAGACCTATGCGGAGAATGGTTCTGCATGACTCGAGGCCACCTCGACATCGTGGAGGGAAGCCGTATCGGATTCCGTCAGCTGATAGTCACCCGGCGAACGTCGCTGCCGTGATGTGCGGTTGGTGAAGTGAGATTGCGTAGCCATTCGGGCGAAGCCGATTGCTGGAGGGAGTGATGCCGCGTATCGCAGGTGTGTCGAGTCGTCAGGGCGGTTTAGGGACACGGATCGTCTACTTCTTCACCCGTCGTGACATGTCGCGGATCACGGGCCGTGCACCGGAAAGCATGCTGGAACCGGTTGAGATGTACGCCCATGTTCCTGCTCTGCTTCGTTGCTACGGCAGGCTGGAACAGGCAACGGGCAAGCTGAACAAGATGGACCAGCGGTACATGGCTTTGGCGGCGATGAAGACGGCCACATTGATCACCTGTGAGTACTGCATCGATATCGGTTCTCAGATCTCCCGCCGGCTGGGCCTCACCGACGAGGAACTCCTCGACCTGCCCAGATACGAGGACAGTCCACTCTTCGACGAAACCGACCGGATCGTCATCGACTACGCGGTGGGCATGTCCAGAACCCCGGCGGAAGTGTCGGATGAGCTATTCGGCCAGCTCGCCGGACGGTTTGACGAAGCCCAACTCGTCGAACTCACGCATCTCATCGCAATGGAGAACATGAGGGGCCGCTTCGGGATCGGTCTGGACATCGGAGCAGCCGGTTTCAGTGAAGGGGCGGTCTGTGCCATACCTATCAGGCCCGAGTAGCCACCGGCGCAGGCCTTGATCGGTTCCCTCGAGACGCCGAGACCTATCTCGCCATGGTTCGGTCGGAGATCGGTGGCTACGACGCGCTCCAGGTGCAACTGACCGACACGACGGCCGATGGCACGGCGCAGACAATCCTCGACCTCGGGTCCGGCACCGGTGAGACTGCCGCCGCGATCCTCAAACGACATCCAATGGCCAAGTTGACCGGCATCGACAGCAGCGAAGACATGCTGTCGATTGCTCGTCAACGGCTTCCCGAGGCAACGTTCCAGACGTCTCGGCTCGAAGATCCACTCCCGAGTGGCCCGTTCGATGTCATCGTCTCGGCATTTGCCGTCCACCACCTCGACGGCCGGCAGAAGGCCGATCTATTCCGACGTATTGCAAATACCCTGACACCGGATGGCATCTTTTCAATGCTCGATGTCGTTACCCCTACCGAACCGGTGGATGCGGCGAATCCCCTCGAAGAAGGTGTCGACAAGCCAAGCACAGTCGCAGAGATGCTTGGGTGGCTGACCGATTCGGCCCTCGATGCCCGGGTCGTTCGGTCTGAAGGTGATCTGGCCATCCTGACTGCGACCCCGTCAGCCTGACCTCTGGGAGTGACGGGGGGCAAATCGAGCCGCGATGCGAGGTGTCTTTCGGAACCGCCTTTGATCGCATCCTTCGCAACGAGGGGGTCACGGGTTCAAATCCCGTCAGCTCCACCTTCGGTCAACCGATCTAGAGTCTCAACACTGTCATGAGCAGGCAAACGCTCTCTAGGGTGAGCTTTTTCGACCGGAAAGCCGGTGGAGATCCGACTGCCGGCTGCCTGCTGATACTCGACTTCTTCGACGAACCGGTCGTCGTGCGGGTCAACTCCCCGTCCACCTCAGAAGTACGGCGGAGTCCGAGGCTGTTGAAGGCCGATTCTTGACCACGGTCGCACCCGTGGTGGCCCCGTCACGTGCGTCGACGGTCGTCCGTTCGGCTCTCGTGACGCTCCTCGGGATCGGAGGATCGGTAGCAGTAGTCTTTCTGTCAATAGGTCTGTGGCTTGCAGGAATGGGGTTCGCGATCCCGGGCTCATCCAACGGGAGGCCCTTGACGGTGTGGTTCGTCGCGTTGGGAATTGCTCTCGTGATTCTCCCACCATTCGCCGGTGGGGCGTTGTGGGGCGGAGGGATCGCCCGGATCTTCGGATCTCCGGTGGGGCCTATAGCCAAAACTGGCGCCCTGGCCTTCGGGGGCATGATCCTCCTGACCTTTGCGCCTGTTCACCTCACCCAAGTGTGGCTCGACGACCTTCCCGATTGGATGCCATGGGATATTCACGGATACTTCACACTCGTTTTCATGGTGCAGGTGGCACTGGTCTCCTCCATTTCCGCTTGGCGCATCGCCAAGAGGTTGGGAGTTCGAGGCGCGGGCGTCGTCGGAGCTTGGACCGGTGGTACCGCGGCCTTGGGGTTTCTGGTGGGCTCGATCCTGGCTGTGGCGTTGGGATTCAGCGTCCGTCGGTACTCAGGCTTCGCGATGGTCTGGGCGTTGTTGACCGCCCTTCCCGTCAGCGCTTCGGCCGCAGGAGCAGCGCTGGGCTTGCTACTAGACCGAGTGGACACTCTTCATCGAGGCGGGGATCTGGTTTAGAGGGCAGCTCGGATTAGCTCTGATATGCCCCTCTAGACGGGAAAGGGGAGTAGGTCGCATCTGGACCGATGGTCGCCCGGGGATGGCTGGGACTGCACTGAACCTCGCGACGCCTCACTCTGCCTTTCGTTGCTCGCTTCACAGCCGCCCTTGTGCCGATCTCGCGCGCATTTGAAGAGATGCGTGTTATTGCTCGGGATCAGTTGCGCGGCAGATCCGCGCGGCACGGATGAGGGCCGTCAGCGACCTCGGCGCAACTGCTTCGCCCGGATCGCGGCGAGCAGACCGACAACCGCCGTGACCGCGAGAAGAACGACCGCCCAGGCGACTCCCAAGGAGAGGCCACCATCCGACGCGATGTTCTGGATGAGGTCACCGTCGAACAGTCCGGCCAGGAGGCTGATGAGGCAGAAGACGCTGAGGGTGACAGCCGCGATCAAGCCGATTGGAGGCCGCGTGTTGCGGGCGGCCAACCACGCGAGGACGAGTTGTGCCACCCCGATTGGCAGCGGCACTGTGTACTGAGTGTCGAAGCCCCACGCCTCGCTGAACGAGTTCGCACCCGAGGCGAGGGCGACGAATCCTCCGATCACGTCGCAGACCAGCAAGACCAGCATGGCGAGGAGGAGAGCGCGCCCAGAGGTCACTGACGGCGCCGACCGAAGGCGTTCGAGGAATGATGGATGCTCCCGACCTGGCTCTCTGTCGACTCGCACCAAGCTTGTTGCACCTCTCGCAACCTGCCAGCTGAGGACGAGGACCACTCCGGCACCCACGATGTGAAGTGCCGCAACCCAGCTGCCCCGAAATTCCGTCACCCATACCGGCTGGGCGAAGGCGACAAGTGCCAGGGTCAGAGTGAGCCAGATGAGTCGTCGGCCAACCCGACCGACTAGCGAGGCGATGACGAGGAGGATGGGTGTGAGGTGCAGGGCGATGTATCCGAAGTCTGCGTGCGCGGCCATGCCGGCTCCGCCGAGTTGAGGGAGTCCAAGTCCGGCTAGTGCGAATTGGGCGACGACGCCCGTCAGATAGAGCCAGGCGAGGCCAGCGTAGATCTTGCGAATCAGTCCCCCTCAGCGACCGATTGGTGTTGCAACTCCGATGTCCTCTACGCCGTTCTAGATGCGCAGCCAACAATCTACTAAACGATCCCTTCCGCTACAGCCAAGACTTCGAGCAGAACAACTGATCCCGGACGAGTCGGGTGCGCCAGGTCACCGCGCAGGACCGGCGAGGAGGGGCCGCACCCGGCTCGTTTCGATGCGCCGATCTGCCGATGAGCGGGCGTTCGCGCGACACTCTCCCAATGCGTGGACAAGCGGAGCCACTGTCTCAGATGAGCTAGCAGTCGCACGAGGACTGACAAGACCTCGAACCTCCTCATAGATGGACCGATCCGTCACTGCGTCACCGATAGTGAAACGCCGCACACCGCCTCAGCGTTGCACGAGAATCCTCACGACGCCCTTGACGCAACGGGCGAGAGACGTCGCCAACCCTTAGCTGCAAGTGAGAGTGTCCGACGCCCGACGAACCACAGGCCACCACGGCGACCGCCACAACCGATTTCAGGCCGCCCAACTGTCACCTCGCGCGGTGATTCTACCGGTGGCGATTCCGCTGATTGAAGTGGTGGGCCTTCCTGGGCGTCTGGACAGGCCCCGAATCTGCACCGTTGTGGTTGGCTCCGTAATCTGCGTGGATGGCCGATTCGTTCCCATCTCCCGACATGGCCCTGACCCACATCCTGGTCGTAGCGAACGTCGACACTTCGCACCGTTGGTACCGCGAAGTCTTGGGAGCCGAGCCGTACCGTGAGTACGGGACGTCGGCCGTGCTCTCCTTCAACGGCGTGTGGTTGCTTCTAGTCGAAGGAGCAGGTCCGACCCCGGACAAGCCTGACGTCACTTTTGAGCCACCCGACAAGACGAGGGTGAGCCATTCCTTCACCATTCGGGTAGAAGACTGCGAGGGCAGCTACCAAATCCTCATGGCGCGAGGGGCCGAGTTCATGACTCCGCCGTATGACTGGGGCGGAGAGATCAGATGTTTCTTCGCCGACCCGGACGGTCACATCTGGGAGATCAGCCAAGCCACGGCCTGACTTGAGCCGGGCGCCAATTGACGCATAATGCTGGATGGAGAGAACGGCCACGGGTGCCGGCAGCCTGTCCTATTGGTTGATCGTCGTCTTGCTTTTAGTCCTCGGGTTTCTCAGCGCTTTCTCGATCGGCCCCATCTTCTGGTTCATTGCAGCAACCATGATCGTGCTCAGCCCCTTCCGATCGAGACCGCACGTGTTCCGATCGGCCCTGGCCCTTTTTGGTGGATTCCTCGTTGGATACTTGTTGGTCGTGCCTTTTGGGTGCACTCAATCAGCAAGTTTCGACCCGGGGACAGGCATAGGTGTAACCACACCAGTGATCTGCCGGAGTCTGACGGGCATCGAGTACTCGGGGCCTGATCCATACGATCCGAGCTCGATTCCAGCACTCATCGTCGGCGGCGTCACAGCAATCGTCGCCGCGGGGACAACGTGGTATTCGACCGGCCGCCGAGAAAGAGGCAGCACAGGGTCGCTGCCGTAACGATTGGGTATCGGGGTCGCGAGCAGAATGAGATGATGCAGGCGGATGCGGTCACACGTGTGAAGACTCCAACGGGGCGTTCGATGGCCGTTGTGATGGTCCTTCTCGTTCTGGCGGGGCTTTTCGTGTCCGTAAGCGCAGGCGACCTGTACACACTCCTGTTTTTCCTTCCGTATGCAATCCCCGGTTTGATCCTTCAGATTCGACGGCCCGACAATTCGATCGGCAGGCTGCTGATCGGCATCGGATGGGCCTGCGCCCTAGCAACGCTCCGGGTCGAGGGTGACCGTCTCGCGCTCACTCAGGGCACAGCTCCGGTCGTGAGTCGTCTGGTGGCCTGGGGCACCGGATTCGGCTGGCCAGCCGCTCTGGCATTGCTATTCATGATGACGTTGATCTTCCCTTCAGGGCATCTGCCGAACCGGCACCGGTATTTGTCTGTGACTGCCATCGTCCTGGCCGTCTTCTCGGTCCTACTCGTCGCCCTGGCACCGACAATTGAGGTGGCGCACGTGCTCGGAGACACCGTCACCCTTCTCAATCCGCTGTCTCTGTACCCGTCGTCGAGCTTTTGGGCGGTAGGGCCGTCCGAAGGGGCACTCTTCACCATCAACCTCGCGTTGTTGGGCGCTGGGGTGGTCCTGATAGTCGCCCGGTATATGAGAGCACGTGGAACCGAGCGGCTCCAACTACGTTGGCTGACTTCGGCCGTGATCGTGGCCAGTGTTGGGACGGTGGTCGGGTTTGCAATCGCATCGGTCACAGGAAACGCAGCTGGCGACCCGCGGACTTCAGGTCCGGGGCTCCTCGTCGCATGGCTCCCGGCGATCCTCGGCATAGTCGCGATTCCCGTGGCCATAGCCCTCGCCGTGCTGCGCTACCACCTCTACGACATCGACACAGTCATCTCCAGAACAGTCGGCTACTCGTTGGTTCTGCTTGCGCTAGGGGCCGTGTATCTCGCGGGTGCGGTATGGCTCCCCACACGGCTCGTCGGTCATCAGCCACCGCTCGCCGTGGCGGGAGCGACCCTCGCCGTCGCCGCGCTGTTCAACCCCTTGCGGGCTCGGATCCTCCACCGTGTAGACCGGCGGTTCGATAGATCGAGGTACAGCTCCGAACTGGTGGCTGCGAACTTTTCTGACCGTGTCCGCGACGAGATTGATCCCGACCAACTCAGAGATGACTTGGTCGAAGTGGTGAGTGACACCATGCATCCCTCGACCCTCGGCGTGTGGGTGAAGAGCTGATCCGGACTTCCCCGGATCGCGAGCTACATCTCGCTCCCTGAGAGCTCTTCATCCTCGCGAGTCCACATCCCGATAGCCGCCGGTTGCATGGTCTCGGTGATGACTGCGACGAGGTCGGCCTTCAGGATCTCACCATCGATCTCGTCCTTCATGCGATCTGTGAAGTCCTCCACCACTTGTTGGGCGTCATATCGGGACCGATAGAAGCGACGGTCCACCCACTGGAGGATCCTGCGTCGCAGCGGGTTGAACAGCGCGGCGACGGCGAGGGTCGAGCCGGCGACGAAGAGGGGCGAGCTTCCGGCGAATTCCGACGGCAGCCAGACCGCCCCGATTGTGTAGATCAAGCCGAGTAATCCAACCACGAGGGTGTACCCCACAGTTCGGGACACCACACGATCGATGTCGTACAGCCGAAATCTGAAGAGCGAGATGCCAAGCCCCGCGGTCAAGGTCAACGCGCCGAGGCCGGCTGGGATCACTTCCACGGCAGCAGGAAAGGGAAAGACGAGGGCAATGAGCCATCCAATCGCGGCGGCGACACCGGCGTAGACAACCCACTTCACCTGCTGACGCTCCACGCCGCTGGAAGTTCGCAGGCGCAGGGCCAGGGAGACGGCGCCGGCGACCACCAACACAGCAACCAGAAGGGTCAGGACATTGGCAAAGGCGACCAGGCCGGGCGGTATCGGGTCACCAGCGTTGCTGTAATCCCAGTTGCTCCTCAGAAACGTGGCCGGGTCGGTGACGTAGGAGACAATCAACGGAGCAGAGGCTATGAAAGGGATACCGACCAAAGGCACCGCCCAAAGGATGGGCCGCCAGCGCCTCGAGGCCAACCTCCCATTGGGGAAGAGGAGAAAGAGGAAGGCGAGCCCGACCAGCATGATGCCAAAGGCCGTGGCGGCCATGGTGAGGGTCCGGCTCGCCGCTTCGCGGCCCGAGCCGCTCTCAATCAACACCAGCGTTGACTTCTCCCCGAGAACACTGAGGGTCCCGGCCAGGCCAGTGAAGGCCAATATCCAGCCGATGCGCGGGGCGACCTCTTTGATGATCACCACCGCCCCCAGGGTGGCCAATCCTGCGAATGAGATCGCCAACATCGGATAGGTGAGGTCGTACCCCAATTGGGCATCGGTCCCGATGACCAGGGCGGTCGTTGCGGCGGCCAAACTCAGGGTCATCAGGAGGAGGGGCAATGCCCTCAGACGCAGCCAATCACCCAAGGTCAAACTGAAATCCCTTCCCGATCGGTGGCGAGCCTTCACTACGTTTCGGGGCGATATTGTGGCAGAACGGCAGTCCCACCCGCTCAGGTGGAGGCTGCATCAAGGACCTGGGCCAGCTCAGCGGGGCGGGTGAGGAACGGAGAGTGGCCACCCTCCATCTCTATTGCCTCGACGCCAAGGCGCTCCCTCGCCACCTGTCGAGCCCATACAGGGCTCACCGCATGATCGTCCCGGCACAGGACGTAGGAAAGAGGGGTGTCGGGCCAGTTGGTCAATGGTGTGACTTCACTCATGATCTTGTACGCCTGAGGACGAAGGTGAGCGAAGGCCCACTCGGCGTCCTCGACGGGTGCATCGTGATAAAAGAGCTCGGTCGCGGTGTTGGGACCCACCATCCACACTCCGCTACCGCGATCGGTGAACTCGGCTGAATTCAGCTCGACGTCAGGGTCGACCTGATCTTGGGCGCGCTGTTGGTTGAAGCTTTGGCCCACCCGGGGGACGTAGGCACAGAGAAACACGAGACGAGCGGCGCCGCGAACCAACGGTATGGCGAGACCCATCATGGAATGCCCCACGACCACCGTGTCATCGCCGCTAACCGCCGATTCGATGACCGCGGCATAGGCCGATGCGCCAGCCT
>CAVSQY010000016.1:0-41298 GCA_963730285.1 uncultured Actinomycetes bacterium
GCGAGGGCGAGGGCGGAAGCTGTGAACTCCCAGGTTGAGTGGCCTTTTTGCGCTCTTTCTGCATGTGGATAACTTCGCTTGATTCGGTTATGGCCGTACCTGGGCCGCACGGTAACGAGCATCCATCGCATCTGCGAGGTCCCCGAGGTCGTCGTCATTGAGATGCGAGTAACGGTCCAAGGTGATCCGAGCGGAGGCGTGTCCGAGCATTCTCAGGACGGCCCTGACGCTCGTTCAAGAAGAGGTTGCCAGGGACGCGGCGGTATGTCGAAGGACGTGTGGCACCAGGTCGCCCGGTTGTCGGCCCTTGCGGATCGCCGCGGGGAACAGCTTGAACGCTCGACGCCGCCTGATGAGGAGACGCTTCTTCGGCAGCTCCGATCGAGAGGGGTGCGGCCAGAAAGCACCTCAAATCCGTGGTCGATTCCTACCACGACCGTGATTGGCGGAGAATCGCCGGGATGTGATCACGTTGACAGTGCCATGTAAACCTGGGTTCTTGATGCGAGCGGGTACTCGCGTGTCGTGTCTCCATGTCCAGATACGACCCAACTTGGGCCGGTAGCTGGACCAGGAAGTCGTCCTCGCGAGATTCTGCTCCTGTACAGCAGCGCGCGGTCGGGCCGGACGTCGACGTGGAGACCGGTGTAGTTTGGAATCGCCTGAGGAGGTCACTTCATGACGGTTCGTTCTGGTGATTCGAGCGTTTCACGAGTGGGAGGACTCTGCGCTTTAGCGGTTGGTGTGCTCACGCTGGCGGCCGCCGCAACTTATCTCTTGTTGCCCTCCGCTCAACGTGCCGCGGTCGGTGGTGCTGAGATCCTTCCCTCGGTGGCCGATGGATCTGGAATGCTCCGGGTTGAATTCGTCCTTTTGGCGCTGGTGGGGATCTTCGGTCTGGGATTGGTCCCCGCCTTCGTTCGCCTCGTCGAAGAGTCGAATCAGGGTTTGATTCGATGGCTGGGGACGATCGCCACGGTGGGATACGCCGTCACCACGGCCAGCTATTTCTTTGCGCTTGGACGCTTGCCCAAGCTGGCGGCTGCGTATGTGGGTGGCGACGAATCCACGAAAGCGGCGCTTCTGGCGGTGTGGCGCAGCAGTCTCGATTTGCAGGGGTATTGGCAATTCCTGGCCGTCGGCGTGTTCGTCTTCGCTGTTAGTTGGTATGCGCTCCGCCTGGGACGGCTGCCAACTGCGCTGTGCTTCCTGGGGATAGCAATGGGAGTGTTGAGTGTTCTGGCCACCATCGGCTCAGGTGCGATGGCTCCAGACTTTCTGACTGTCATCGTCGCGGTCGGCGGTGTCGTCGCGCCGGTTTGGTACATGTGGGCTGGTTGGGTGCTGTTCCGTGGCCCATCAGCACCCTAAAAGGACATGACCAACCCGCATTGGTTGGCGACCGCAGATGAGTTATCGATGCGATTGATCTCGCGGGCCGCACCGATCCGATTTCATGTTGCGACATCGCTCCAGGAGGTCGAAGCCGTCCATCGTCTCCGCAACGACATCGTGGAGGAACTCGGTTGGCATGAAACAGCGGACCTCCCTGGCGGGCAAGGCGAGGATCGGTACGACCATCGCGCACAGCACGTCGTTGCGTGGGATGGCGACACCCTCGCGGGGACAGTTCGGCTCGTGAGACCCGAGTCGGGGCAGTTGCTCCCCGTGGAAGAGGCCTACAGGCTGATCGTCGAGCCGCGTGGCGAGGTCGTTGGGGCGGGGCAGCTGATCGTTGACCACGCTTTCCGGGATGGAAGTCACGTGGTGTTGGGCGGCTTGGCGGCAAAGACCTGGCTTCTGATGAGAGAGTGGGGATTTCAATGGGCTGCGGGAACCGCAACCAGCGAAATGCTTGGGCTGTTCGGTCATCTCGGGTTCGAAGTCGACATTCTTGGTGACCCCCACAAATACTGGGGCGAAATGCGCTACCCGATTCGCATGGGCGCCGCCAATCCCGAAGCCTGGCAAAGCGGTGAAACGGATGACGATCGACAATGAAGCTGACCTTCGCCTCAACGCCCGACATTTGGAGGTTGCAGCAGCGGGGCTTCGGGTCCCTTGGGGAATGTCAGGGGTGGCGTCTCGATCCGATACGAGATCGAGGGCTGCCTGCCAGGGCTTCGGAGTAACGACTGGATGAGCGCACCAGTCCAACCGACATGCGCTTCCGTCTTCCCGATTGGGACGTGCAAATGCCGGGGCAGCTCGTGTTCTACTGGACCGCATGGAACGAGCCGGACCTGGACCTGGTGCCTAGTCATCTCGCACGTGCCGTCACCGAGGATGTTGAATGGAACGATCCTCGTGACTCGTTTGTCGGGATTACCGAGTTGGACACGGCTATCCGAAGGCTCCGAACGAGCAAACCGGGCTATCGATTCGTGATCGCATCAGAGGTGGATCACCACCACGACCGGTTCAGGTATCGATGGGACATGATCAGTCGAGGTCGGACCCTGATGGAGGGGCTCGACATTGTCACGATCGATCGTTCGGTTGGCCTGATCTGCCGTATCGATGGATTCTTCGGTCATCCGACTCCCATCGACCGCGAAGCGACAGGTGTGCCCACCGAACTGCGTCGTGAAGCTTGAATCGCTGGTGGAGGGCCATGAGGATCCTTCGCCGGAGTCGCTCACTACCCGGGTCCGCTCAGACATGATCTTGGCCAGGCTCCACCGTCACGTTCACCGCTGACCTAGGACGACTGCGGTCAGCAGGGTGAGGATGACGGTAAGGGCGATTCCGGCGAGGCCAGACCGACGGCGACGGGCCCAGAAGACCATCAACGCCACGATGTTGGTGGCGGGAGTGGCGGCGAGGATGGCGATGCCAACACCCATCAGGGCCTCAGGGCCGGACATGTCGCCCAGGTGAGCTAGATCGACCGCCGGCATCGTGGTTTCGCCTGACACAAGCGCGAGAACCAGACCGGCGGTCATGGTCAGGACCGCCATTGCCAGACCCCATCGGAAGACGACCTCGATGATACGGCGCTCGGTATCGTCGAGGAGCGTGCGCTCATCCATAGTTGACCAGCCCCGCTGATTCCAGGGCCATCTGAACGGCGATGATGGCGAGGATCACCGACAGCACCCGTTGGATGTGGAGTCCTGACACCTTGTTGGTGAATTGACTCATCACCACGGCGCCCAGGACGATGCCGAGGGTCACCGGGACGGCCACGGCCGGCTGGACGAACCCGCGGGCTAGGTAGATAACGAGACTGGCGACTGCGGTGATCCCGACCATGAAGTTCGAGGTCGCCGCCGCTGCTTTGGCAGGCACATCCATCGCGAGAGTCATGGCCGGAACCTTGAGGAATCCACCCCCCACCCCAAGCAGACCCGAGAGCACCCCCGCAATCGAAGACAGCGACATGCCAAAGCCGAGACGGCGTGGTGTGTACTCGATCTGTCGCCTTGTTGCTTGGTCGACGTAGCTGCTGACCAAGATGCCAGAACCCGCCCGGCCGGGGTCGACAGCCTCTTCGCTCGGGTCTTCTCGCCCATCGTCGTGACGCCACATGAGCACCGCCACGAGCAGAGTGACCAGGCTGAACACCCCATAGATGACGTTGGCCGCAATGGATACGGCGATCAGCCCTCCGACCACCCCCCCACTGCGGTGACGACCTCGAGGGTCAGTCCGAGCCGGATGTTGGTGAGACCTTCCCTCGCATACCTCATACCGGCAGCCGCCGATGTCGCCACAACCGCCACGAGGGAGGTTGCCACCGAGGTCCTTATGTCGTACCCAAAGCCCAGGGCGAGAGCGGGCACGATGATGATCCCGCCCCCGATCCCCACCAGGGCGCCGATCGATCCGGCGACGACGCCCACAGCCAGCAGGAGGATCATGGCCGTGATACCTACTTCCATGCGCACGCACGGTAACGACCCGGTCGACATCGATCCCCACGAGTTGCGTCGCGTCTGGTCAGGGTTCGACTTTCCGGTCTGCGAAGACGTGGACGCGATCCCGGACTGGGAACACGTGCCACGACGGTGATCAGAGCGGTCGCAACCAAGACCTGAACAGTGGTCTTCAACCGATCAGGTCCCTCCTGGCATCCCGATAGTCCTGCGTGAGCTCGTAGGTGGAATGGCCAACCCCATGGGTCACCAATCGATCCACCACCGTGCCTCCAACCTGACCGCCGAGTGGGTCATCGGGGCGCCACAGGCTGATCCAGCTGTCACGACCCACCAGGGCTCCCACCCGGTCGACCAGTTCGGCGATGCCGGCCGTCGGGAAGAGACGGGGATAGTGCAGGCCAAGCTGGCAGCCATAACTCAGAAAGTGGAGGCCGGCTTCGTCATTCATCTGACCCAGGGTCACCAGGGAGATCATCGCCCCCTGTGAATGGGCGGCGAGGAGGTCGCGGGGTCGCTCCGTCAGCTCCCGCTTCAGCTGCTGGACCACGAACGGGCCGTAGGCCGGTGGCGCCAGCGGGTGGTACCAACGTGGGAAGAACGACGCCATATCCCACAGAATGCCCACCTTGCGACGACGCTCGGCGTCCCGGAACCCCAGGACGAGGCTGTTGATGATGAACGATGCGGGCAGCAGGACGGTTAAGGCGATCGACACGCCTACCAGGGAGCTCAGGTCGATCTGGACCTTCAAGATCGAGAATTTGAGGAATCCGAGAGCGCCTGCGGCCACCAGGGCGCCGGCTCCGATCGGCAACAGGACGGCGATGGGGCCAAAGACCCGATGCGCCGTCCACCAGAGCAGCAGGAGGGCGATGATTGCCAGGGCCACGGTCAATCCGGGCCCCGGGGGCCGGCCGAGGTTGAACGGGTGACAGGCGGATCCGCCAGGACATCCGAGGTAGACGGCGATGCCACCGGCAGCCACCCCGAACAGCCCGGCCAGCTTGAAGACCGCACGCGCATCGACAGTGATCCGACGCAGGATGGTCATCAAACGCCGGCTCCGACCGTGGTCGGCATCGTTTGCTCCAAGGTCGAGACCCGAACCGTCCCATGGCATGGCCAGCCGCCCAACCAGCATCAGGAGGATCACGAACAAGAAAAGCATCGCCACCGAGGTCCAACCGGCACCGTTGTCCTTGATCTCGTCGACACCGACGAAGGACTCGACCACCACCGCCGAGGCGATGCCAAAAGCGCCTCCAAGTTGGGCGCCGATGGCGAAGGCGCCGAGGGGAGCGAGCCCCGTGACGAGGACCACCGCTCCGGCCGCGAACATGACCAGGGCGATGTCGAACGTAGTCTCATGGACCCCGGTCCAATGACCCGACGCGGGCAGGTCGTAGGCCAACAGAAGGATCGCGCAGAGGCCTGCGATCCCGACCGACACGCCGGGGGCCCATGCAGTGACAACCCGTACGAGTCGCGACTTGGGGACGACTGTCGTCGTCACGACGAGAACAACGGTCAGGGCGAAGGCGGTGACGACAACCCACTCCAACACCCGACTGCCTGCCCCTCTCGTCGCGACCATCGCCACCACCAGAATCCCGGCTGCGAGATGGAGCCGACGGAGCCGATGCAGGATGGCATGCGGCTTCCATACCGTTGCATCGCCCAAGGTTGCGCCGGCCGGGTCATCCCAATCGAGATCGGTGCCCTCCGCACCGTCGGGCAGCATGGTTTCGGGCCTGGTGTCGAGGATCAGCTCCAGCTGTCGGTCCGGGCTGAGCCCGGGTGGGAAGTGTGACTGAGCCGAGGCCTTCTGTACCAGAAGGAAGAAGGCAAATCCCAACAGACAGTGCAAGACGATCATCGAGAGGCGCAGACCGAGCCCTCCGATCCTCCCGCTCAACCAGTGGTAGGGGAGGTCGACCATGGCAACTGACGCCTGGGAGACCAGGAGGGCGGTTAGGGCAAGCCCGGCCACCCGTACCGCGGCCCGACCGGTACGGGTTTGCCGCTCAGCCATCCATCCGGTGATGTTGGCAAAGGCGAAGGGGGCGAGCAGGATCCAGAACGCGGTCCTCCACGAGCCCGCGGTCAACCCGCCCCAGTGGAACGCCTCGACCGAGTAACCCGAATCGCGATCCGATTTGCGATAGACGCTGGTGTAGGTGCGGGGCAACGAGGGATCGACGTCGCGGGCCACCGGGTCGGTGTACAGCATGTCCCGAGGCGGTGTCCCCGAGACGCCGTGGACCCGAAGCTCCTTCAGATCAGGCACTTTCCCCCTGGTGTCGATTTCGAGGCCAAACCTACGTGATCAGCCAGCCCGATGACCGCCGGACACCCGACCGATGCCTACCCTGTGTTCAATGGAAGAAGAACGCATCGCGCTGTTCATCGACTTCGAGAATCTCGCAATCGGCGTGCGGGAAGCTCTGGGTGGGATGGAGTTCGATTTCGAGCCGATCGCCAACGCTCTCGCGGAGCGTGGCCGGGTAGTGACTCGCCGGGCATATGCCGACTGGTCGATGTTCGCCGAACACCCGAGAAGGCTCACGAGAGGCCACGTGGAGTTGATCGACATCCCACAGCGGATGGGCGCCTCTCGCAAGAACGCCGCCGACATCAAGATGGTGGTGGATGCCATCGAAGTGGCCTTCGAACGCGACTACATCGGCACCTTCGTCATCTGCACCGGCGATTCCGACTTCACCCCCCTCGTGCACAAGCTCCGCGAGCTGAACAAGAGGGTGATCGGGGTCGGGGTCAAGGCCTCCACTTCGAATCTCCTTCCTCCAGCCTGTGATGAGTTCCTCTTCTACGAGAACTTGGAGGGAGTCGAGCCGCGTCCCCGGGAGAAGATAGAGGCAGAGGCCACAGACGAGGAAGCCGAGCCGGAGTTGGACAAGCTGATCACCACAACCTTGGCCGGTCTGCTCCGCTCCAGTGGCGGGGAGGTCATCGCCTCGTCGCTGAAGCGGGCGCTCCTCCGCAAGGACTCCACCTTCACCGAGGCCGACTACGGGTTCCGGGCTTTTGGCGAGCTGCTCAACCATCTCGTGTCCAAAGGTGTCATCGAGTTGAGCGAGGGGCCTGGCAGAGGTGACCCGGTGGTGCAGTTTCCTTCATCGGGGTCGGGGGAGACTGAGGCTTTCGCCTTGCTCGGGCAGGTGGTCGAAGACATGTCCAAACGAAACGGTGGAGTTTTCCTCAGCGGTTTGAAAAACCAACTGCGGAAACGGGACCCTCATTTCTCGGAGAAGAAGCTGGGTTATGCCGGCTTCCTCCAGTTCTGCAAGGGCGCGGCCACCAGAGGTCTCATCGACCTCACCTGGGATGAGGAAGCAGGCGACTATCGCGTAACGGTCCCATGACCCGGACGGCTGATGTTGTCGTGGTTGGGGCCGGGATCATCGGCTCCTCCATCGCCTACCAACTGGCTCGGCACGGTGTCGGGGAAGTGGTGGCCCTGGACAAAGGAAGAGGTCCAGCGGAAGGTTCCACCGGAGCCTCTTCGTCGATCTGTCGCTGCAGATACACCTATCCGGAAGTGGTGCGTCTCGCCTTTCACGGTCAAGAGTCCTATGGAAATTGGCCCGCCTTCACCGGGTTGGAGAGCCCCCGATCGGGCCTGAATCGAGTTGGCGTCGTGTGGCTGTTGGGGGAAAGCAGGGAGAAGGTCGACACGGACGCCGACAAGCTGATCGGGCAGGGTGTGACCGCCGAGGCCATCGGGCCCGAGAGGCTGGCGGAGCTCTTCCCGGCTCTATCGCCTTGCGGCGAGCCATTCGACCTCAGTGGCGAGGTGGAGCACGTCTGCAAGCCGGGTGAGGCATTTCTGTTCGAAGGGGACGGTGGTTACGCCGATCCTGTTTCGGCCAATCAAGACCTCATCGAGGCGACACGTCTCCTCGATGGTGCGGTCGAGTTCAATGCGACAGTCGTCAGTGTGGTTCGAGACGGGGCCCGTGTCGTCGGCGTGAAACTGGCCGATGGTTCGGAGATCCATGCGTCACTGGTCATCAATGCCGCAGGGCCCTGGTGCAACCAACTCAATGTCCTGGCCGGTTTGGAGTTGAAGTGGACTCTCACCCCGACCCGCATTCAGACCGTCTACCGGAGTTGGCCGTCCGACCTTGGTCGGTTGCCCGTTGCGGCCGACGGGTCCACCGGGATCTATTTCCGTCCCGAATCGGGCGGACAGCAGCTCTTGATCGGGTCGGTTCTTGCCGAGGACGAGGAGGAGATCGTCTCCGACCCCGATGACTTCAAACAGTCCCCCGACCCCGACTTCACGGAGCTGAAGCTGGCGGCCTTCCACCATCGGGTGCCCAACCTCGATCCGAGGGGCTCCATCTCGGGGATCGCCGGTCTCTACACCATCAACCGGGAGGACGTGCATCCAGTGGTGGGGGAGACCGGGTTGGATGGCTTCTGGGTGGCCAACGGGTTCTCCGGTCACGGCTTCAAGCTGGCTCCGGCCATCGGGTCGATGCTGGCGCAGGCCGTGACCGGGCAAACGATGGAATTCGACACGGATGTCCCAATCGAGTTCTTTTCGGTGGACCGGGCACCGATCGACCTCAAGGTGAAGCACGTCTTGGCCTGATGCGATACCTGAACGCCGCCGACACTCGCAAGGCCCTCCCCATGGCCGATGCAATCGCCGCCATGGAGCAGGCATTCAGCGGCGAGGCGGAGACCCCGCTTCGCTCGCTGCTCGGGAGCTCGTTCGTGATGCCGGGGCGCCTCGATGACATCGTTGCGGTGAAGGTGGTTTCGAACGTCCCGGGGAACCCGGCCGGGATCGTTGTCGTTTTCGGTCCGGATGGGACGCCGTTGGGAATCGTTCATGGGCCCACCCTCACTGCCATCCGAACCGGTGCGGTCTGCGGTCTCGCCACACGTCTCCTCGCTTCTGACTCCGCCGGCACACTGGCCATGCTGGGTGCGGGGGCGATGGCCCTTGATCAGGTGGATGCGATAAGGGCGGTGCGCCCCATCGAGAGGGTCCTCGTATGGTCGCGTGACGCCGGGAATGCGGGGCGTCTGGCCGACCAGATCGGAGGGGAGGTGGCGGCCGATCCCGATGAGGCAGTTGCCGGCGCCAACGTTGTCTCCTGCGCCACGCCGGCACGCACTCCGTTGTTCTCTGCCGATTCGGTGAAGGATGGCACACACGTGAACGCCGTTGGTGCCTTCACTCCCGAGATGGCCGAAGTGCCGCCCGACCTCATGGAACGGGCATACGTGGTCGTTGACGACATCGAGGCTGCCGCCGCTGAGGCCGGTGACTTGATTCAGGCAGGCCGAGAGCCCAACACCACGCTTCGTGACCTTCTCGCTGGGGTCAATCCCGAGATCGGGGAGGACGTCACCGTCTTCAAGAGCGTGGGGGTCGCGGCCCAGGATGTGGCGGCTGCACATATGGCACTGCTCAACGCCGATCGACTCGCCATGGGAACGCTCCTGCCCAGCTGAGCAAGCCCGGGCTAGCTTGCCTTGGCGCCCCGGATCTCGAGACCTTTGAGGAGACGCATCGAGGCTTGGCTGATCTCCTCGACGGCCTGGTTGAAGACCTGCTCGTTGTGGGAGGCGGGCTTGCTGAAGCCGGAGATCTTCCTCACGAACTGGCGTGCCGCCGCCTCGATGTCGGCCGGTGGGGCTGGGTTGGCTCCATCGCGAAGCACCTTGATTGATCTGCACATGACCGCAACGCTATCGGAGAGGGCGACGAATGCGCTCAACCTCCGATGAAACGAGGGCGATGCACAAAGTGAAAGCCATCGGTATGACCAAAGGCGCATCGCCGGCGCTGAGGATCGCCCCGACGAATACAGCCAGACCGGCCAGAGCGCGGGCTGCCCACAACCGATCCTGACGCAGGAATCGGTCACCCCTCGCGTCGATGTAGCTGACCGGCCGTGGCGGCTCGCGTCCCACGGAGACCAGGGCCAACACACCGAGCGAGGCGGCCATTAGCGGGTGGAGAGACGACATGGTCTCGGGCACCGCACCGGTGAGGGTGGCCACGCCCGACGACACAGCTGCGGCCCCGATCGCTGCGTAGATCGCCAACCTATTGTGCTCTTCGGCCATCCGCTCGTCGACATAGATGCCGACTGCCACGACAAAACCCATCACCCACCCCAGCGGAGTGAACGAGATGACTCCTGCGACGAGCGCCACGAGCCATAGGTCGGTATCGAGGGGCCGCAAGCCGATGGTGTTGATGACGAGGCGCGAGGCGAGCAGGAGCCCGGCCATGGGCAGGAGGGCAGTCGTCGGCCCACCGGCGAGCGCCCACGCCCCACCGGCGACAGCGGCCAGAATCGCCGTCACCTGTCGATCGGGATCGAGCTCCCTGCCGAGCGCCCAGGCGAGGAAGGTTGTGCCCCCGGCCTGAATCGCCAGCCATAGGTCCCTATCGAGGGTGATGGTCAAGGCTGCTCCCGTCAGTCCTGCCAGCAGCGAAATGATGGCGATGGCCCGGTTCCATTTGTTGTCCGGATCCAAACCTCGTCCGAGATGTGTCCGATAGCGCATTGGCCCCATTCTGTACGAGACCAAGTGTTTCGCCGTTGCGCGATACCCTGCTCCGGTGACCAAGCCGATGGAGAGTCTTCGTCGTCTGCCCGCGGTCGGCGTGCTTGCCGAGCGTCAGATGGGCGGGTTCCTCTTCATATCCGCGTTGGTTGGCGTAGGCGTGGGTCTGGGAGCGTCGGCACTGATCTTTACTGTGCGTTGGTTGGAACACTTCTTCGTGCCCCTTGCCATCAAACAAGGCCATGTTTGGATCTTCATCGCCCTTCCCACGGGTCTCTTGGTGGCCTGGTTCCTTGCAAAGCAACTCGCACCTGAGGTCGCAGGAGACGGTGTCCCCGACGCGACGGCCGCCCTCGAGGTGCATGGGGGCCGGATGCGGGCGAGGGTCATTCCCATGAAGCTTCTCGCCACGGCCGCCACGGTCGGTGTGGGTGGTTCTGCCGGTCGTGAGGGCCCGATCGTCCAGATCGGCGCTGCCATCGGGTCACAACTCTCCCGCCGCTTCCACCTCGGCGAAGACCAGGTCAGGTCATTGGTGGCGGCCGGCGCGGGCGCCGGGATCGGCGCCTCATTCAATGCGCCGATCGCCGGCATGCTCTTTGCCCTCGAGGTGATCCTCTCCTCGTTCGCAGCCAGGCACATGTCGGCCATCGTCATCGCATCGGTCGCCGCGGCCGTCACTACCCGCTCCATAGTCGGCTCCGAGTTGGCGATCACGGCGGGCACCTACGAGATGGGATCTCCCAGTGAGCTGATCCTCTATGTCGGGCTTGCCATCGTGGTCGTCGCCGTCGGTGTCGCATTCCTCAAATTCCTGGATCGGCTCGAGACCTTTGCCACGGCGAACGAGAGTCGTCTCGGAGCCCTGCGGCCGCTGATCGCCGGTCTCATGGTGGCGGCCCTCATCTTCGTCGAGCCGAGACTGTTCGGCACCGGTCAGTCGGTCACCAACGATCTCCTTCACAGCGAGGTCCTCTCGTCGTTCACTGGTCAGGCCACCGAGTTGTGGTGGGTCTTCATCCTCCTCGGCCTCGGCAAGGCCCTCGCCACCAGCCTCACCATGTCGTCGGGTGCCTCCGGTGGGGCGTTCATGCCGTCCCTATTCATGGGGGCCGCCGTCGGCACCGGATTTGCCCGTCTCGTCGAGCCCTTCTGGCCGGGTCTGAGCCCATTGCAGCCGGGGGCCTTTGCTGTGGTCGGGATGGCCGCCATGTTCGCGGTGGTGGCACGCGCCCCGCTCACCGCCATCCTCATCGTGTTCGAGGTGACCGGTGCCAATGACTACAAGCTGATCTTGCCGCTGATGCTGACGGCAACTCTCGGCACATTCCTGGCCGAGAGGTTCAGCCGAGAGTCGGTGTACACCATGGCGCTGAAACACCGGGGGATCACCATCAGGCACACGGGTGAGGTCGACCTGCTCGACACCGTCCAGGTGGGCACTGTCATGGCCCGAACACCACGTGTCTGCACCAAGGATGAGTATCTGAGCGATGTGGAGCGTCGCCTCCACCAGACTCGATCCCATGGCCTCCCGGTGGTCGACGGCGATCGTCTGGTTGGGGTCATAACCATGTCCGACATATCCCGCGCCGGGGCCACCGATCGGACCACCGTGGGCGAGGCGATGTCGACGAGAGCGGTGACTGTGGTTCCGAGCACACCGGTGTCCACCGCACTTGAGAGGATGGCTGCGCTCGGGTTCGGGCGACTCCCGGTGGTCGACGAGTCGAACCCCGAGAGGTTGGTGGGGATGTTCCGGCGTGAGGACGCCGTGCGCGCCTATCACGAGGCGCTGACCGCCAACACCGATGTCGAGTTGCGCCGAGCGCGTCTGGCGCAACGCACCGACCCCGGCGCCGGCTACTACGAGTTTCGCGTCCCTCCCGGGTCGATGGCCGATGGCAAGTCCATCCGCGAGGTGGCATGGCCAGAAGGGTCGACCCTCGTCTCGATCCGGCGAGGCAGAGAGGTCATGGTCCCAACCGGTGACACTGTGGTCGGCAAGGACGATGTGATCACCGCATTCGGGACAGTCGCCTCAAAGGCGCGGATGATCGAGCGACTCAATGCCGGGGCCGACGAGCCAACCGCGGAGATCTCGCTTGCCGACATCGAAGCCGAAGGCCCGGACTCCGACAACTGACCATCCCTTAGAATCCTCGTTGTCCGCTAAGAGAGGAACGGTCACTTGGAAGGTTTCGGCGTCGCATTGATCGCCCTCGCCGCGCTGGCTGCCATTGCGGTGGCACTCAGCCGGCAGCGCAAACGGGCAGCCGCAGTCGACCTCGAGGACACCTCATGGCTGAGGACCACCGCGGCGATACCTGTGCTTGAAGAAGAAAAGCGCACCGCTCCGGTCAAAGATTTCCATGTCCACGGGAGCGAGGCTCGCGTGACTTTCGACGTCCCATTGCCCGAGATCGAAGACCCGGTGCTCAACGAGCTTCTGGTCGACGAGGCGACCGAGGTCGTGAGGGAGAAGAGACACACCCTCCCCATCTCGGAGGTGCATGAGATCGTGGTCTTCGCCGGTCGGGGGGTGCCGCGCGAGGTGGGGCGAACCAGGCTCCCCTCACCGGGAGAGCTTCCGCCGCCCATCGAGGCTGACGTGTTCAACCTGACTCATGTGGCCCGTGACCCCTTCACAGCCCAGTTCGACGCCGACCCGGCGCTGATGGTGGAGACAAAAGCGGTCATCCCGTCTGATGAGCTGGGTCCCATCCAGAGCGACTTGAAGATCCCAGTCGGTATGTCACGCGGACTGCGGGCCCGTGGAGTCGACCCCGACTCGGTCAGCGGCCCTGGGCTCTTGCTCTCACTCCTGGAGCTCTTCGGTTACCGGCTGATTCCGCAAGGCGAGCCCGACGTGTACATGGCCTCGCGGGACAATGCCCACACCTTCATCCGGACCCTGACCCATCAATTGGGTGAGCACCCCGAACTGGACGAGGCGTTGGTCAACAAGTTCGTGGTCGAGGTGGAGACCTCCGGGGCCCAGCGCGGAATGTTCATTACGGACAAGTACGGCCCTTTCATGGTCCATGGGCTCGAGGCGAGGAACCTCAAGGTCCGCTTCATCACCAGGGAGAGGTTTCAGGGCTTCATCGACTCCATGGCTCTCGGTTAGCGCTGTGGCGGTCTAACAGCGTGGGCGGGGTTATGATGCCCCTAGAAGGAGGACCCGTTTGTTCGGATTACGAGGACAAGAGCTGCTCATTGTCCTTCTCATCGTTCTCCTCGTGTTCGGAGCGAGGAAGCTTCCTGATTTAGCCCGATCCTTGGGCGCTTCTGCCAAGGAGTTCCGCAAGGGAATCGAAGAGGGCTCCGAGAAGGATGCCGACACCTCGGCCAAAGACACGCAAAACCCGGATTCCTAGGAACCCGACGCCAATCATCGGCGTTGTTGGTGTAGGTCTCCAATGACGGAGTCCGTCCCACTCACCTGGGAAGAGGTTGCGCGTGTATATGGACGGAAGATCTACAACTTCGCCTATCGCCTCACCGGCAATGGTGACGACGCCGCTGATCTCGTCCAGGAAGTCCTGCTCCGTGTCCGCAAGGGCCTGGCGTCTTATCAACCGGGCAGCTTCGAAGGATGGCTCTGGAGGATCACCCGTAACGCCTTCCTCGACGACGTCCGGCGCAGGAACCGACGGCCGACGGCACCTCTTCCCGATGAGATCGACCGGTGGGACCGTGCCAACTCTCCTTCGGCCGATGTCGAATATGCCCGGGTCACCCTTGGTGATGACGTGCAGAAAGCGCTGCTCGAGCTTCCCTTCGAGTTTCGGGAGGCGGTCGTTCTCTGTGACATCGTCGGTCTCTCGTACGAGGAGATCGCACGGGCCGTTGCCGTACCGGTGGGGACGGTGCGCAGTCGCATCCATCGCGGCCGCCGACAGCTCAGGGAGTCACTGACATGACACACCCCGGCGAGCTGATCAGCGCCTATCTAGACGGCGAGTTGACTCGCGCCGAGGTCGACCAACTCTTCGTCCATGTCAGTGGTTGTGGGAAATGCGCCGCCGAGCTCGAGGACATGCAATCGGTCAGATCGGCGGTCCGGTCATTGCCCATGCTGGAGCTACCACCGGGTTTGGTGCCAGAGGCCGACGCCGAGATCGTCCCGTTGAGGCGGAACCGCGGGTTTTGGGTCGGAGCCGCAGCCGCCGTCGCCGCATTGGTTATCGCAATTGCCGCAATTGTGACACCACCTGCGATCCCGATATCCATCGACGACTTGAACAGCCGATTCGGCGCTCGTGTCTCGCTTGACCCCGCCTTTGGGCCGGCCAAGGTCGTGGCACCGGCGGTGGGAGTGACTCCGGAGTGAGGCGCTCCATGGCCGCCGTGATCGTTGCCGTGGCGATGATCCCTGCCACTCCGGCCCTGGCCGCCGACCTGAGTGAGTTGCTACAGGAGAGTCGCGACGCCTCGTACACCGCCGAGCAGGTCATCAGCTGCTCTACGCCCGATGGCGTTCAGAACGCCGTGGTCGACATCGCCCAGGCCGGCGGGGAGATCCAGGTGGCCAGCCCCGTGGGGCCTGACGTCGAGGTTGCCTCCGGGTTTGGTGGATGGGCCCTTGTCAAGGATGGGGCAGTGGTGAGCAGTGCGTCGGTGGTGGGGACCGACCGGACTGCCGAGGCGAAGTATGCGCTCGACGACGGCCAGCCCACGCAGGTGCTGGGCCGAAGGGCCACGTCGTACCAGATGATCGGTGATGGTGTGGTTCGGGCCGAGTTGGCCTTCGATGCGGAGCTCGGGGTGCTCCTTCGTGCCGTCACCTATGGCGAGGACGGCAGCGTCTATTGCGAGAGGCGCTTCATTGAATTCGATCCCAGGGCGCCAACCCTCGACATCTCCCAGACCGTGACGAACGCGGACGTTGCCCCTGTGGAGGTCGAGACGAGCCTTCCCGACGAGCTGGCCGGATTCCAACGTCTCGACGTCTATGAGGATGACGAGGGCTTCACCTTCGCCTACTACTCGGACGGCTTCTTCTCGTTTGCCGTCTTCCAGACCCCGGCCAGGGTGGGGCTCGACCAGCCGAATCAGGTCACGTATTCGGGTCATCAATATGACCGTGTGTTCAGCCCCGGTCAGGCCACCTACTCGTGGGAGACGGCAAAGGGTGGGATGGCCCTCGTCGGAGACATGCCCCCGGACATGCACCAGGCTGTCCTCGAAGGGCTTCCGTCGCCATTTGACCCGGGTCTGCTTCGGCGTCTCTGGCGGAGTCTGTTCGGCTGACCCGGGACAGAGTCAGGACCAACCATCCAGGAGGACTCTGGCCGCCCATGCCGTTGGATCTCTCAGCTCGGCAGCGTTGGGCATGCGCGTGGGGTCGACCCAGAGCGTCTCCAAGGCATCGTCGCCGTATCGTCGCTCGACTTCTTGATTGAACTCATCGCCGAGTTGGGTGGCCTGGGCGGGAACGGCCCCGATCCCGAGACCGGGCGACGGCTCGCCTTCGCGCTCGCGATCACGCGCCTCTGAAATCCGATCGAAGTTGGGGGACAATTCCGTCACGGCACGTCGTGCCAACAAGCGCGCGCAGCCGGTGATCGTTCCCAGGAAGGCCTCGAGCTCCAGACGCGGGCCTTCGGCCTCGTCACCGCCGATCAAGTTCTCAATGCCGCCGGCGTCCTCGATGGCCCGCTCAATGGATGCCGGGTCGCTGCCGCCGGCCATGAGGCCGCTGATCATGGTCGGGTCAATCTGAACTGCTTCGGCGTAGGCGGTCGAGAGCTGATGTAGGTGGTCGTGGATCCAGGGAAGTTGGGAGACGGCGCGGAATGCCACCTCATTCACGACGGTCCAGAGGCGCACCTCCTTGGCATCGATCCCGGCTGCGCCGGTTAGGTCCTCGATGTTGGGGACGATGAGCGTGAGAGGCCCTGGGTGGTCCTGGGGTAGACCGGCATCGAAAGAGGCCACGACCCAGCCAGAGAGGGCGCCGACCAGCGATCCGGCCTGGAGGCCGATGATGGCCGGTGCGAGTTGGGCCATGAAAGGGGCTGCTGGGCCTTCGCTCGCAACGGAGGAGGCAAATGGCTCGACCAGCGACCCGTACGTTTCGAGATTGCGCTCTGCCCACTCCCTTCCGTCGACCGGCAGGACGTCGTTGGCAGGCACGACCCGGAAAGGGGCGACCTGCTCGATTCGATAGTCGACCAGATGGGCCAGGTCGCGGAATTCCTCCGCGGCCCATGGCTCCACCGGCTCGGGCTCACCGGCCAGGTGACGGGCTACCTCGGCGGCCAACTTCCAATTGATCGGCCCGGGTTGGTCGAACAACTCGAAGAGTCTCGAAAACAGGTCATCGGCCACGTCGGGCACCTTCCGTCTCGAAGTCGTTCATGTGAGCCTCACGACTCCAGTTTCCCCAAGGTGACGGCGAGCGCCAACTCCTGGTCGGCCCGGGTGACGGCTACGTCGACCGATTGGCCGGCCCGATGCGACCGGAGCAGGGTGAGAAGACGATCGAGTGTGGTGACCGGCTTCCCATCAAGGGCGGTGATCACATCATTGATCTGGCCACCTGCCGCCTCGTATGCCGAGTCGTTGAGCAGGTCGTCGACGATCACGCCCACGGGATACTGCGCTCCCTCTTGTTCGGCCAGGGCGGTTCTTCCTGATATCCCGAGCAGGGCATGGTTGACCTCGCCGTTGCCGATCAGGTCGTTCGCCACGCCGATGACGAGATCTATGGGTATCGCAAAACCGAGCCCCTCGGCGCCCACATCGGACACTGCGATGGCCGTGGTGATGCCGATCAGACGCGAGGAGGCATCCAAGAGTGCCCCGCCCGAGGAGCCTCGGGTGATGGGTGCGTCGGTCTGGACAAGACCGTAGAGCATCGTCCCCGCCTCGAGAGTGAGGCTTCGATCCAACGCGCTCACGATCCCGGCCGTGACCGATGGGCCACCTTCGAGAGCCAGGGGGTTGCCCACCGCCACCGCGCTCTGGCCAATGGCGAGCTGAGCCGATGTTCCGATGTCGATAGGCGTGAGATCCTTCCTTTCGATGCGAAGCACCGCGATGTCGGTGAGCCGATCCGAGCCGACGATTTCCGCCGGCCATCTCCCACCGTCGGCGAAGACCACCGCTACCTCACTGGCGCCGTCGATCACGTGATGGTTGGTGATCAAATACCCGTCGCTGCTGTAGACCACGCCACTTCCAGCGGCCTCACCGAGGAGGGTCGATACTTCGACGGCGACGATCGAGGGAATGGCTCGCTGTGCCACGTCGGCTGCCGATCCGGTCACCAGTGAGATGTTGGGGACCGTCGTGGGTGGTGGAAGCGTGAGCGTGGGAGCTGGAGGCTGGGTTGGCGGTGTCGGCTCCTCGAACACCCCGGCGAATCCGAGAACCGCAAGGGTCACACCGGTCCCGACGAGGGCTCCTCCGATGAGACCGATCACGATCGTCCAGGGATCGACCTTCCTCCGAGGGCGTTCCGGCTCAGCAGAGGTGCGGGCCTCATGGCCCGTGGACGCCTGGTCGGGTCCATCCCGGAGATCTGACCACTCCGGGCCCTGATCTGTCATAGGCTTTGGATTCTATGGACAAGGCCCCGCAACATTTCGAGGTGCGTGTCGGCGAGGCCCCGATCGAGCCGTCGGCATTGATCACTCAGGTGGGGCGCCCGGACTCGGGGGCGATCGTGGTGTTCCTCGGTACCGTGCGCGATCACTCGGACGGAAAGGAGGGGGTGACTCATCTCGACTACGAGGTGTATCCCGAGATGGTTGAGCCAAAGATCCTCGAGATCGTCCAGGAGGCCGCGGTCAATTGGCCCATCTTCGATGCCGTCGTTCACCACCGCTCTGGTGAGGTCATGCTGGGTGAGGCCTCGGTCGCCGTCGTCGTGTCGAGTGCGCATAGGGGAGACGCGTTTGCAGCGGCGGAGTTCATCATCGACCAGTTGAAGGAGCGAGCCCCGATCTGGAAGAAGGAGCACTGGCCCGGCGGATCGGAGTGGAGCCGCGGATCCTGACATGGGATTTTGGCCTTTCACCCGGCAAACACTGCGCTCGTCGAATAGTCTCCCGGTGTCCGCGAGGAGGTCAGCCGAGTGACGAGTGTCTTGGAGCGTGCCGACGCCCCATCCGCCGATATCGGGTTCAGGACCCCGGCGGCCCGTGTCCGCGCTTGGGCCAGAGAGATGCCCGACCGTGTCGCCATGCGGGAGAAAGACTTCGGGATCTGGCAAGAAATCACCTGGTCAGCGCTATGGGAGACCGTGGTCGATGCCGCCAACGGATTGCTGGGTCTTGGAGTCGAGCCGGGTGATCGGATCTCCATCCAATCTGAGGACCGCCCCGAGTGGGTGATTGTCGACATGGCCGCGGTGGCCGTGCGGGCAATGAGTGTGGGCCTCTACCCCACCAACCCTGCCTCCGAGATCCAATATCTCCTCTCCGACTCCGGAGCCACCGTCCACCTCGCCGAGGACCAGGAACAGGCCGACAAGGTGATGGAGGTGATCGGCTCTCTGCCCAACCTCTCGAAAATCATCCATGTCGAGCCCCGAGGCTTTCGCAAGTGGCGTGGCGACGATCGTTTCTTGTTCTGGGACGACTTCCTGGAGATGGGCAGGGAATATCGAAAAGCAAACCCGGGCCGAGTCGAGCACCTCATGTCGGAGGCCACGGGCGACGACGTGATCACGCTGGTCTACACCTCCGGCACCACCGGGCCCCCCAAAGGGACGATGCTCACCAACGACAACTTCGCCTATTGCACGGACACGCTGATCGGACTTCCCGGACGCCTGCCCGGCAACATTCCACCCAATCCCGATGACCTGATCCTCACCTACCTGCCGCTTTGTCATGTGGCGGAGAGGATCTTCTCCACATGGCACATGACCGGGTTTGGCTGCACTCTCAACTTCGCCGAGTCCATCGAAACCGTGCAGCAAAACCTGCGTGAGATCCAGCCCACTCTCTTCTTCGCCGTGCCCCGGATATGGGAGCGAATTCACGCCTCGATCGCGATCAAGGGCCGCGACGCCACGTGGTTCAAGAGGATGTGGTTCGCTCTCGGGGTGAGACTCGCTCGCGTCATCGGTGACCAACGGGTGTCCAACGACGGTGAGCACACGTTGGTGAGCAGAGTCCTCTACACGATTGGCTATCCGATCGTGTTCCGCGCCCTCAAAGAGCGGATCGGGCTACGCAGGGTCCGCTACTCCGCCTCGGGCGCCGCTCCCATCGCTCCGGAGGTGATTCGGGACTTCCTGGGCATGGGTGTTCCGCTGTTCGAGCTGTACGGGATGACTGAGAACGCGGCCGTCGCCACGTGCAATTTTCCCGGCCAGAACAAGGTGGGGACGGTGGGAGCGCCCTATCCCGACATCGGATTGCGTATCGACGAGGACAGCGGTGAGATCCAGACGAAGCATCCCGGTGTCTTCAAGGGCTATTGGAATAAGCCGGACAAGACTGCGGAGGCGTTCACCGAGGACGGTTGGCTGAAGACCGGCGACGTCGGTGAGTGGGTGGATGGGACCCACGTCAAAGTGGTCGACCGGATCAAGGACATCATCATCACCTCGGGTGGGAAGAACATCTCGCCGTCCGAGATCGAGAATTCGCTGAAGACCTCGCCATATGTGAAAGAAGCGATGGTCATTGGCGACCGGAGGAAGTTCGTCAGCGCCCTGATCGCCGTCGAGTTCGACGTGGTCGGGGACTGGGCGACCAGACGCCAGATTCCTTACACCACCTATCGGGATCTGACTGAGAAGCCCGAGGTGATCGAGCTGATTCAGGGAGTCGTCGACGAGACCAACAAGAAGTTTGCAAGGGTCGAAAGTGTCAGGGAGTTTCGTCTCATCCCCAAAGAGCTCGACCACGAGGACGGTGAGCTCACGGCCACCCAGAAGCTGAAGCGAAACGCGATGAGCGACATGTTTGGTGACCTCATCGAGGGCATGTATCGGTGACCGTGCTCGGAGTCGTCCTGGCTCAGGCCGAGTCCGCCAGCATGGACAAGTTCCTGCTCATGCTGGTCAGCGGGCTGGCTTTGGGGACCATCTATGCGCTGCTGGCGATGGGCTTCGTCATGATCTTCAAGGCCACCCAGGTGGTGAACTTCGCCCATGGCTCCTTGGTTGCGATGGGAGCATTCTTTGTTGCGATCGTGGCGGTGGACTTTCAGATTCCCGGCCGTTGGATGCCCGGAGCGCCGGCGTGGCTCACCTGGAGTCTGGCGGCGATCCTCGGGGTCCTACTAGGCGGACTAGTTGGCCGTGTGCTCGAGCGGGTCTTCATACGTCCCATGATCGGTGAGCCCTTGTTTCAGATCGCGATCTTGACGGTGGGCCTCGATATCGTTTTGCGCACCATCATCGACGATGTCGCTGGTCTCGATGGCCGTCCTCTCAGCGACCCTTGGGGCGTTTCCTCGTCGCGGATCGGCAACATCAACATCCCGCACACCGAATTGGTTCAGTTCGCTGTAGTGGCGGTCTTGCTCGTTGGGCTCGCACTGTTCTTCCGCACGCGGACCGGAGTGGCGATGCGGGCGACCGCATGGGATCAGGAGGCTGCCCGAGCTCAGGGGATCAAGGTGGGTCGGATCTTTGGCCTGTCCTGGTTCCTCGGAGCCGTGCTGGCGGGCGTGGCTGGGGTTTTTGCCTCGGTGTTCCCACGTGCCGCTGGTGTCAGCAGCGCTACTGCGTTCGTCGCTTTTGGCGCCTTTCCGGCGATCATCCTCGGCGGGCTCGACTCCATCGTCGGAGCGGCCATCGGAGGTTTGATAATTGGGCTCGCCGAGTCGGCAGCGAGTGTCTACCTGGTCTCCTACAACAACATCCTTGGCTCGGGCTTCTCGGCGATCATCGGTTACGTGATCATGCTGCTCGTATTGCTCATCCGGCCCTATGGGTTGTTCGGAACGGAGGAGATCAGGCGGGTATGAGAGGTCGACCACTCCTGTTCACCTCATATGAGACTGATCAGGCGATATTCAACACGGGCACGAAGAAGCTCCTGCTGGGTCTTCTCTTTCTCGTTCTGCTCCTCTTGCCACTTGGCGTCCTACCAGGACTGAAATGGGCTGCCAGCGGCAATTGGATGAAGGTCTTTGCACAGGTCGCAATCTTTCTGATTGCCGCACTCGGGTTGAACCTTCTCACCGGTCTCGCAGGGCAGGTCTCATTGGGCCACGCGTTCTTCATGGGTATTGGCGCGTACACCGCGGCCGCCCTTGGCTCGCCCGAGGGCCCCCTCTGGGGGCTGGGTCTTCCCATTTGGATATGGCTCCCGGCAAGTGGCCTCGTTGCCGCGTTGATCGGGATCCTGGTAGCACCGACCTCGCTGCGAGTTCGAGGTCTATATCTGGCAATCGTCACTTTGGGTTTGGTCTTCATCGGTCAGCATCTCTTCCGCAACCTCGACTTCATCACCGGTGGCTCCCAATCGGGCCGAAACTTCCCGCCTCTCGAGTTGAAGCTTTGGAAGGAGGCCAATCCGATCGTTGATTTCCAAAGCGACGGCTCATGGTTCGGTATCGACCTCTCTGGGCCGGCCAAGACCTTCTACCTAGTGCTGGGGCTCGCATGCGTCTTTGCTCTGGTGGCCAAGAACATCCAGCGGACGCGGGCCGGGAGGGCCTTCCAGTCGATACGAGACCGCGACATTGCCGCGGAGATCACCGGTGTGGATGAGTTCCGCTACAAGACCTTGGCATTTGCCATGTCCTCCTTCTTTGCCGGGGTGGCCGGAGCACTCTTCGCCTCGTTTGTCACCCGGACCATTCCCGAGGCCTTTGGGCTCTCACTCTCGGTTGAGATCATCGCCATCGTGTTGATCGGCGGTGCAGGAGTGGTGAGCGGGATGGCTCTGGGATCGCTCTTCGTCATCGTCCTGCCCTTGATCGTGCTGAATGTGACGGATTGGCTGACCACGCTGGCTATGACCGGAGATGGGTTTTCTCAGAAGATCGCCGACTTCATCGTGGCCACCAACGTGTTCGACTTCGGTCTGATGAGCTCTCTTCCGGGGGCAAGCCCGGGACTCAACGTGTTCCAGGTCAACCAGGTCCTATATGGTTTGCTCATCATCGGTTTCATCATCTTTGAGCCTTTGGGCCTCTATGGCATCTGGGTTCGAATCCGCAACTATTGGAAGGGTTGGCCGTTCACATACTGAGCGGTCGCACAACGGCGCCCTCGACGGGTGCCAGTAACTAAGAGGAGGAAGGAATCGAATGAGGAACAAGCGGAAATGGCTTGCCATCCTGCTCGTCCTTGGTCTGGTCGTTGTCGCCTGTGGGGATAGCGGCGGTGGCGAGACCACGACCACGGCGGCTGGAAGTGAGGAGACCACCACGACGGCGGCTCCTGCGGAGACCACGACCACGGCAGAGATGATGGAGATGGCGACCGACGTCGGTGTCGATGTGGACAACCATGTCATCAAGGTCGGCTATCTATCGGACCTGAGCGGCCCATTTGCGGCCCTTGTGGGAGCGATCAATGCTGGAGCTCAGCTCTACTACACCCAGCTGAATGAGGCGGGCGGCATCGACGGATGGACCGTCGAGATGGAAGTGCGGGACACCGGGTATGACGCAGAGGCAACGGTTCAGTTCTATGAGGAGCTGTCGACTCAAGTTGCCATGATCGGCCAGAGCACCGGCTCGCCCCAGACCGTGGGCATCCTGCCGCAGCTGGCTCGAGACAACATGTTGGCGATCCCGCTGACCTGGTACTCGGGATGGACGGACGAGGCTCTCAACGCGAACCTTCTCCATCACGGGATGCCGTATTGCGTGGAGGCACACAACCTTCTCGGTTACATCAATGACAACAACGATGTATCGACGATCGCCATCGCATCAATCCCTGGTGACTTTGGGCTCGATGCTTCGGCAGGCGCCACACAGGCCGCCGCTGCCCTAGGTCTCGATGTGGTTTATGACGGCACGGGAGCAATCGTGCCTGAAGCCGATGGCCCGGCGAACCCCGACGAGATCGCCAATGCGATCGTCGCTGCCGATCCAGACGTGGTGTTCCTGACCGGAAGGTCTGCTGACACCGAGGCGATCTACAGCCTCGTGGTAGGCCAGGGTCTGGAAGCGATCTGGACCGGGGCATTCCCCACCTACAGCCCTCGCTTCATCGCTCCCGGGTCACCGATTGCCGAGCAGACAGCACGGGACTTCATCCTTAGCTTCTACGGCACACCATGGGCCGATGGGAATGCCGGGATCACTGCATTCAGTGAAGCCGTCCTGGCGGCGGGTCTTCCCGCGTCGGAGTTCTTCACCGAAGGTGCCGTCGAGGCTTCCATCGTGGCCAAGGTGCTCGAAGCCGCCATCGCCAGCGGTGACCTGACGCGTGCGGGGATCCTCGCCGCAGGTAAGTCACTCTCGGATGTCGATCTGGGTGGTCTAGGCCCGAACGAGACCTACTCGGGGACGATGAACGAGCAGTTGCAGCGGGTGTCCAGCATCGTGGCGCCCGACCCAGAAGGTCTGGCATCGGGCGGGACCGGGTTCAAGTTGCTCGCGGGCAACTACACCAACCAGTTGGTGGCCGACTACGACTTCACCGGCGCCTGTTACAAGCTGGGAGGTTGACGTTTCGTTGGAGGGGTGGCCGGACCGGCCACCCCTCCAACCAGAACGGCTCTGCCAATGCTGAGAGCTGAAAATCTCGAGGTCGTCTACAACGATGTGGTGCTGGTTCTGCGCGGGATCTCGCTGGAGGTACCCGACGGCAAGATCGTGGCACTGCTCGGCGGCAACGGCGCGGGCAAGACGACCACGCTGCGAGCCATCACCGGGTTGCTCGACATACACGAGGGCGATGTCACCAAAGGCGATGTTTACTTCGACGACGAGAGAATCACCGACCTTGACCCTTCGGACAGGGTCAAGAGGGGGATCAGCCAGGTTTTAGAAGGGCGACGGGTCTTTGCCGAGCTCACCGTCCTCGAGAACCTTCGCGCGGGGGCTTACACCAACAAGAACAGCACTCGGGTCAGGGCCGCTCAAGATCGTGTGATGACCATGTTCCCCCGATTGGCGGAGCGTAAGAACGCCACAGCGGGCTATCTGTCCGGTGGAGAGCAGCAGATGCTCGCCATAGGCCGTGCCCTGATGCAAGAGCCCCGGCTTCTCATCCTGGATGAGCCGTCTCTCGGCCTGGCGCCAATGCTGGTCCAAGAGGTCACCGAGATCATCGTCGAGATAAACCGGCAGGGAACCTCGGTCCTCCTCATCGAGCAGAACGCCAACATGGCTCTTTCGATTGCCCACCATGGCTACATCATGGAGACCGGGAAGATGGTCATGGATGGTGCACCTGAGAAGCTGCTCAAGGATGAGGACGTAAAAGAGTTCTATCTGGGTCTCCGCACCTCTGGCGAGCAGAAGTCGTTCCGCGACGTCAAGCACTACAAGCGACGCAAGAGGTGGCTGTCGTGAGTGGGAAGCTCCTGGCCAGACGGGCTGAGCGCTCCGGGGCCAAGGACTATGAGCACCTACTCAGCGTCGAGGATGTCCACCTCTCCTTCCGTGGAGTCAAGGCGATCGATGGGGTGTCCTTCGATGTCGACGATGGTGAGTTGTTTGCCATTATCGGCCCCAACGGAGCCGGCAAGACATCGTTGTTCAACTCGATCAACCAGGTCTATCACCCCCAGCGAGGCGACATCAGGTGGAAGGGTGAGAGTCTGATGGGTCTCAAGCCCAACAAGACGGCCGAATTGGGGATCGCCCGTACCTTCCAGAACATCGCACTCTTTCCCCACATGACGGTGATCGAGAACCTGCTCACCGGCCGACACGTCCGGATGACCAGCTCTTGGTTGGCCGGGTCGGTTTGGTTGGGGAAGGCGAAACGGGAGGAAGTCGACAACCGGGAGATCGTCGAGGACATCATCGACTTCCTCGAGATCGAGCAATGGCGAAAATACCCGGTCGGGCTCCTGCCCTACGGGATCCAGAAGAGGGTCGAGCTGGGCCGGGCGCTGGCGATGGACCCCGAGCTTCTGATGCTGGACGAGCCCGTAGCTGGGATGAACCTCGAGGAGACCGAAGATATGGCGAGATTCATCCTCGATGTCCAGGACGAGCTGGGGATCGCCATCATCCTCGTCGAGCACGACATGGGATTGGTGATGGACATCGCCGACCGCATCCTCGTGGTCGACTTCGGCAAGCCGATCACCGTTGGCAAACCCGCCGAAGTCCAGAGCAACCCCAATGTGATCCGGGCCTACCTGGGTGAAGAGGTGGAAACGGCCTGATCTAGCGGCTGTGCTCTCCCAGAACCCGCCAGGCGCCGGGCAGCAACACACCGGCGGCGGCCGCCTTGATCAAATCGCCCACGACGAAGGGAACCACACCGGCGGCGATGGCCTCGCTCAGGCCCATGTCGACGGTGATCATCAGGCCCAGGGCACCGAAGAAGTAGATCACGGCGGAGCCGACGATGAAGGCGGTGAACATGGTGGGGAAGGTCCGGTCTTGGCGACGCTCGGCCATGTAGCCGATGAGACCGGCGGCCACGATGAACCCGAACAGATAGCCGGAGGTGCTCCCCGTCATGGTCTCAATCCCGCGGTCCATGCTCCATCCCTCGGACCATGCACCGGCGAAAACCGGGGCCCCGAGGACCCCCACTCCGACGTACAGGAGCTGGCCGGCGGCGCCGAGTCTCATCCCCAGCGCGGCGCCAGTGAGCAAGACGGCAAAGGTCTGGCCGGTGATGGGCACAGGGGTGAAAGGGAGGTCTATGCGCCATTGGGCGGCCAGTGCGGTCAAGGCCGCGGCGATCACGACCAAGACGATCGAGACGGCCTTCGTCCTCGGTAGGACCCGCTCGGTGATCACTGCTGTCGTCACTTCTTTATCTCCTCGAAACCGCCGATAGCCAACCTTACGTCTAAGACTCGTATCCGGAGGTCATCGTTACTCTCAGGTCGATGGAAGAGCAGAACGAACGAGGTTCTTCCTGGCCCCTCTATCTGGTCGGGGCCCTTTTTGTGGTGGGCGCTCTGGTCCTGGGGGCATGGAATGTCGATTTGCCCTATTTCGCCTTCTCGGCCGGCCCGGTGTCGGATGCCTCCGATGCGATCGTGGCCGAGGATGTGGCCACCTACCCCCCAGAAGGTGAGCTTCTGATGCTGACGGTGATCAGCCAGGATGTGAACCTGTTCGAAGCCGCCATCGCCGGGGTCGATCCCACCATCGACCTGGTCAAGAAGGAGGCTTACCGACAACCCGATGAGACCGACGAGGATTATCGGAAGCGGGTGCTGCAGCAGATGGACGACTCGGAGACCCGGGCGATTTCGGTGGCGCTGCGATATCTCGGCTACGAGATGGTGCCGGTCGATGTGATCATCACCGACCTGGTCCCTGACAAACCGGCGGACGACGTCCTCGAGATCGGTGACTCGGTCAACAGCTTCAACGGGGTGGAGATCGTGGAGAGCACGGACCTGACCGACGCTCTGAAAGACTTGCACCCTGGCGACGTCGTCCCGATGGGAATAACACGCAATGGGACCGTGCAGACGGTGGACGTCCAGCTCACCGAACGCGACGACGAGTTGGGTGGCCCGATGATCGGCATCGTGGTCGGCGAGATCACCGAGCCACCCTTCCCGATAGCCATCCAGGCGGGGAACGTCGGTGGTCCCTCCGCCGGGCTGATGCACACCTTGGCCATCATCGACACTCTGACCCCAGGCGAGATGACCAAGGGGAACGTGGTCGCCGGCACCGGGACCATCCAGTACGACGGCACCGTCGGGAACATCGGAGGCATACGGCAGAAGGTGGTGGGCGCCGAAGCGGCGGGGGCCGAGTACATGCTGGTGCCGGCTGGCAACTACGACGAGGCCTTGACCGCGGAGCGGGACCACATCGAGCTGGTTCCCGTCGCCAACCTCCAGGATGCGATCGACTTCCTGGGCAGTCTTCCCTCGGTCTGACCCCAAACCCGACGGCAAGCCAGGCCCTGCCTGTATCTTCTAGCTCCGATGGCTTCTGACAGAACCCCGGACGAGGTGGGACGCGCCAGATTCCGCACCGTGTTCCGCGGATTCGACCCTGACGAGGTGCTCAGCCACGTCGGTCGTATCTCCACCGAGATGGAGAGTCTTCGCCAGGAGAGGGACCGTCTCGCCACCCGGTTGGGCGAATACGCCGATCGAGACCTGGAGACCGAGTTCGAGAGCCTGGGTCGCGAGGTGGCGGCGGTGCTGCAATCCGCCAGGGAGGCGGCGGAGTCGATGAGGGAGCGGGCCACACTCGACTCAGCCCGTTGGCGGTCCGAGGCCATGGCCGAGGTCGAGGAGATGCGCAAGGACGCTCGCAACGACGCCGAAGCCCTTCGGGGTGACGCATGGGCCGCCGGCACCGAGATGTTGAATCAGGCGACGGCAGAGGCGAGACGCATCCGCGCCGGTGCCGAGCGGGACGTCCTGACCACGATGGGCGAGGCCGAGCGTGAGGCTCATCGTCTCACCTCCTCGGCGCGACGGGAGGCGGAGGACGTCCTCAGAGCCGCAAGCATGGACGCCGAGAAGCTCTCGTCGGAGGCCAAGAAGCGTCACGACGACTTGCTCGATCAGGCTCACCGTCAGGCCGAGGCCGCCCAGGAGCGAACCCGTGCCCTGGAGGAGCGGCGTGAGGAGTTGATGGAGGAGCTCGAGTCGGTGAGGGCCACACTTGGCCGTCTCGAAGGATCCTTGGAGGAACGTCGCGAGGGATTCAGCCAACCTTCGGAGTCGACCAGCGTCCGCATCGTCCCGCCATCGAAGGTGGAGCCCGACGTGGATAGCTGGGTGTTGGGGGAGACGGTTCGGATCATCCCACCCGAGCCCGCACCTTCCACCGAGCCGACCATCTCCAAGTCAGTCGAGCCGGAGCTCGGCCAGCCTGAGCCCGAACCCTTGATCGAGCAGCCCGAGCAGCCCGAGGAGGCAATCGAGCCGGAAGGACTCGCACCGGAGCCTTCCCCCGTGGAACGTGAGCCGGAGGAGGAGCCGGCGGCCGGGAGGCCCATCGAGGACGAGGACCTGGTAGGGGCATTGTTCGCATCGTTGCGTGGTGAGCCGTCCGACGGCGAGCCGGTCCAACCCGCGGTTGCCTCAGAACCGGATGACGCCGAAGCCGAGGATGAGATCGAGCCGGCCCCGGCGCCACCAAAAGTGGCAGCGGTTCTCTCCGATCGCACCGAGCTGTTGGAGCAGCGCGACGGGCGACTTCTACCTATCACCAACCGCGCCCTGCGCGGGGTGAAGAAGTCGGTTACGGATGCACAAAATGTCGCTTTGGACAGTCTCCGCACCGACGGCGACTGGTCACCTGATGCCTCCGAGTTGTCCGACCTGCTCCGAGCCGACCTCATCGGGCTTTGGGCAGAGGCCTACTCCGCCGGCCACGCTGCAGCCGAGGAAATGCTCGGCGGCAAGTTGAAGAGACCGGTGACGCCCAGCTCCGACGCCTCGGACATGTTCGGGCGTGATCTAGCCGCGGCCGTGGAGGCCGCCCTGGTCGACGCGGGCGACGGTCAGCGGGAGAAGCAGTCAGCCACTTCACGTGTCTACCGCGGATGGCGGACCGATGAGGCAGAGCGCAGGGTGCGATTGCTCGCCCTGGAGGCATATCACCGGGGCCTCCGAGACTCGTCGCCCGGAGCCAACCTGGTCTGGGTCCCCAATGGAACGCCCTGCAGCGCCTGTCGTGAGGCTTCGTCCGACCCCAGCCAACATCTGCCGCCGATCCACGCCGGGTGCGAGTGCACCCTGGCCATCACCTGAACTCTTAGAAACCGAAGCGCGAATAGCAGTTACCCTCATCTTCGATGTTCACCAGGGTTCCCTCCGGTTACCGCTCAGATAGACGTCGACCCCTGACGCTGATCCTGGTCGGCATCGCCTCGATCTATTTGATCCTGACCGCCCTGGGCACACTTTGGACCGACTATCTGTGGTTCGACTCGATCGGGTACGACTACGTCTGGCAGCGCCGGTGGGGTCTATCCGTCGCATTGGGAGCGGTTGGGGTTGGTCTGGCCTTCCTGGTGCTCTGGGTCAGTCTCAAGGTGGTTGACCGCATGTCTCCGCGCTGGCAGCCGTTCGATCTGAGCGAGGAGGAAGAACTGATCGAGCGCTTCCGGGAGTGGGTGGAACCCCGGGTGCGACAGGTCAGGTTCTGGGTAACCGGCGCGCTGGCGCTGATCTTGGGCCTGGCGGTGGCCGCATGGCGCGACCAGGTCTTCCTGTTTCTCAACTCGCAGAGCTTCGGGGTGACCGACCCGATTTTCAATCAGGACGTTGGCTTCTACGTCTTTCGTCTCCCGCTGCTGGAGACGATCACCGATTGGGTGTTCAACGTCCTGGTGCTGGCCACAGTCCTGGTTGCGGTTGCCCACTACTTCAACGGCGGTATCCGATTCAATGGGCGGCGCTTCTCCTCGACCCGTCCCGCCAAGATCCACATCTCTGTGATGCTCGCCCTGATCGCGTTGGTCCGGGCGGTCATCTACCGCCTCGACATGTTCAACTTGATGCTGGTGGATCGCCCTTCGGCCAATTTCTTCGGCCCCGGTTACACCGATGTCATGGCCCGACTTCCCGCCTACCGCCTCTTGCTCCTGGTCGCCCTTCTCGCCGCGGTGCTGTTCATCGTCAACATCTTCCGACCCGGTTGGATTCTGGCGATGGTGGCGGTTGGGTCGTGGATCGTGGTGGCCGTCGCCGCACTGGCCATTTACCCGGCCATCATCCAACGGATCCAAGTGCTCCCCGACCAGGTGGGCAGGGAACGCCCCTATATCGTCAACAATCTCGAATTCACCAGGGCCGCCTGGGGTCTGGACAATGTCGAGGTCCAGCCTTTCTCCGCGGCCGACAGCCTCAACGCCGATGCGATCCAGGCCAACTCACTCACTGTCGACAACTTGAGGATCTGGGACCCTTCTGTGCTTCCACGGACGTTCCAGAACTTCCAGGAGCTGAGGACCTACTACTCGCTGGCTGTGGTCGACACCGATCGATACATCAGTGACGGGGTCCCGAAACAGGTGATGCTGGCGGTGCGGGAGTTGGAAGAGGTCAACCTCCCGCGTGAAGACTGGCAGAACCAGCGTCTGTTCTACACCCACGGGTTCGGCGCAGTGGTCAATGAGGCCAATCTGGTCGATGCCGGGGGCCAGCCCAAGTTTCTGCTCAAGGATGTGCCACCACAGGCTGCGGTGCCGGCTCTCGAGCTGAAGGAGCCACGTGTCTACTTCGGTGAGACCTATCAGCCAGGGAGACCGGTGATCGTCAAGACCGGCGACAGCCCCCAGGAAGTGGATGCCCCGTTGCCGGACGAGGGCACCGAGTACAACGAGTACGACGGTGCGGCCGGCGTCGAGATCGGCGGCTTTTGGAGACGGGTCGCCTTTGCCTTCAGATATCGCGACCTCAACCTGCTCATCTCTCCGGAGATCAGGAGTGACAGCAGAGTGCTCGTGGAACGAAATGTGCGACGGATCGTCGAAGACGTGGCCCCCTTCCTCGAGGTGGACACCGACCCTTATCCGGTGATCCTCAACGGCGAGATCCTCTGGGTCCTCGACCTCTACACCTCGACCCATTCCTATCCCTACTCCCAGCCATTGACCACCGACGCGGTGGGGCGGCTCGCGGTGTCGTCGGAGATTTCGAGAGGCGTCAACTATCTGCGCAACTCAGTCAAGGCAGTGGTCGATGCCAACAACGGGGACGTCACCTTCTACCTAAACGACGAGAGCGACCCACTGGCCAAAGCATGGGGCGACGCATTCCCCGGTCTGTTCAAGCCGGCTTCCGAGATGCCCGACGGTCTTCAGGACCACCTTCGCTACCCCCAAGACCTGTTCCGTCTTCAGAGCCAGCTCTATCTCGAGTATCACGTCACCGATCCCAACCAGCTTTTCACCGGGAACGACGCCTGGTCGTTGCCCGACGATCCCTCGACCATCACCCGGGGCACCTCGGTCGGTCAGGAGTACCTGAAGAGCGATGGCCGCGACGCCACCGGCTCTCTTCGCTATCGGGCCGAGATCCTGCCCTACTACCTGCTGACCAAGCTTCCCGGGGACGACGACCTTTCCTATCTTCTGCTCCAGCCATTCACACCGAAGGACAAGAAGAACATGTCCTCGTTCCTGGTGGCCGACTCCACGCCGGGACGGTATGGGCGACTGATTGACTTCCGCATGCCGCAGGGCGAGTTGGTCGACGGGACCGGTCAGGTGGGTCAGCGGATCGAGCAGGACGCCGAGATCTCCCAGCAATTCACCTTGTGGGACTCGCTGGGCTCAATGGTGATCAAGGGGGATCTCTTGGTGGTGCCCATCGAGGACTCTCTTCTCTATGTCCAACCCATCTATCTCGAGGCCGAGGGTGGAGGCTTTCCCGAGTTCAGGCGGGTCATCGTGGTGTATGCCGACCAGGTGGAGTGGGCCGAAACGCTGGATGGGGCCTTGGCCAAGGTCTTTGGCGGGAGCAGTGGGACCGATCAGCCTCCCACGGGCTCGGATGGCTCCACCGTCGACGACCTCCTCAGCCAGGCGGCCGCCGCCTTTCAACAGGCTGACGACGCGCTGAGCAACGGTGACCTGGCCGGGTATCAGCGTTGGGTCGAGGAGGCGAGACGTCTCATTCAGGATGCGAAGGACATCCTGGAGGGAGCGGTGGAGGCTCACGCGGCTTCGGTGGGCTGAGTCGGCTCATTCCTCACAGACTCCCCCTCCCCCTAGAGTGAAGCTCTCTTTCATAGGAAAACATGGCCAAGGACGAAGACGAATACATACGCATGCGAGGGACAGTGGTGAAGATGCTGCCCGACTCCACCTTCGAGGTGAAACTGGACAGCGGCTTCGAGCTACTGGCCAAGCCTTCGGGCCGAATGCGCCGGGGAAGGGGCATCCGCGTGCTCCCGGGGGACACGGTGGACGTCGAGGTCTCCACCTATGATCCAACCCGAGGCAGGATCGTCTGGCGATACCGCTGAACTGGGGGGTGGGGCGGAATCTGTCCCAGCCGTAGCTCATGATGACGGTATGGAACTCATATTCGACTTTGCTGCGGTGGTGACGGCACTACTCATGGTGGTGACCGGTTGCTTTGCCATCTTCTCGGATCTTCCCTGACAGGCCCCCTCTAGGCTCCTTGTTGGCACGGAAGGAGCGCGAATGAGGGTTAGCAACATCATGTTGAGGGTGTCCGATATGGAGGCCGCTGTCGCCTTCTGGCGCGATCGGGTCGGTCTCGACATGGGTTTTGCCGGGCCAGAATTCGCCTTCTTCCAGATCGGTGACGTCGCTGTGGTGCTCAATCAGCCGGAGAGCTTCGAACCGATCGTGTCGGACACCGAGATCGTCCTCGAGGTCGAGGATGTGCGCGAGACCTTCAACGAGATGCAGGGGCGGGGAGTCCCTTTCGACGTCGAACTGAGACCTGTGACTTCCGACGCTGAGCGGTCACTTCTCGCCGCTCATTTTCGTGACCCGGATGGGAATCTGGCGTCGATAACGGGTTGGGTGACCCAGAGTTGAGTTAGGGGATCGGCCGAAGGGTGGGAGGAGATCACCCTCCGGCCTTGGCTGTCGCCGGCCGCCGCGGGCGAGTCGTCAGCCCCCGACCGTCGTGGTGGTCATGTCAACCGCTGGAGCGGTGGTAGTCGTCGCTCCGCCGGGGACGGTCGTGGTGCTGTTGTCGTTGTTGGGCGAGCAAGCCCCCACTAATAGGCCAATGGCCAAAGCCAGGCCCACTATCGACTTGGTGGTTCTCTTGTTCCGTTTCATGTCTGCCTCCATGGCTTGTCAGAAAGGGCCCGACTAGTGGCAGGCTGTCGAGCCGCGTTTGAGGCAGGCATTTACCACCGCATGTTTGGTTCCAAACCCGGATCGGGTCGAGAAGTGGCTGGCCGTCGGAATCAGGTGACGCAGGACGGCCAGCTCGCCTTCTCGAGTTTTAGCCCTACTGGGCGGTATACGCCCCGTCGACCAGGTAGTAGCCGCCGGTGCAGAAAGACGCCTCGTCGGAGCAGAGGAAGGTTACCAGTGCGGCCACTTCCTCGGCCTTGCCGAGGCGCTGGATCGGGTGCATGCCCGCGATGATTTTGAGCGTCTCCTCATCGAGGTTGGCGTCGAGCAGGGGGGTGTGGATGAACCCGGGGCCCACCGAGTTGATTCGGATCCCCTGAGCCGAGTACTCGATCGCCGCCGTCTTGGTCATGCCGACGACACCGTGCTTGGCGGCCACATAGGCGGGGGCATTGGCGAACCCGACACTTCCCAGGATGGAAGCCATGTTGAGGATCGCTCCTCCACCGTTGGCCAGCATGGCCGGGATCTCATAGCGCATTCCGTAGAAGACGCCGCTGAGATTGACCCCGATCACCCGCGCCCAGGAGTCGAGCGGATACTCGCCAACAGGTGCTTGATCACCACCGATACCCGCGTTGTTCACCGCAACGTGCAGCCCGCCGTATTCCTTGACGGTGTAGTCGACCAGCGCCTTCACCTGCTCGGCATCTGCGACATCGACGTGGAAGAACGAAGCCCGGCCGCCTTCCCCGGAGATGGCATCGGCGATTTTCTGGCCCGCCGGCTCGTCGAAGTCGGCGACGACCACTGTGGCGCCGCATTCCGCAAAGCTGCGGGCGCAGGCCTCTCCGATCCCGGAGCCACCCCCGGTGACGATGGCGACCTTGCCCTCATAATCGTATTTGGCCATGTGTGAGTCCTTTCCTCGCGGCCATACCCCTCGAGTGTCCGGTAATCGCCGAGGCCCAGATAGAGGATCCGGTCCCAATGGACAGTGCCCAAAGACCGCATCTGGGTGACAGCCGGTTGGCACAGTGGCCCGCCACCTTTACAATTGGGTCCACAAAGCGACGCGGGGTGGAGCAGTCTGGTAGCTCGTCGGGCTCATAACCCGAAGGTCGCGGGTTCAAATCCCGCCCCCGCTACGAAAAGCCCCGGTCAGCGGACTGCTGACCGGGGCATCTACCGTCTCCAGACTCCCTTCTACCGTCGCTTCCACCGGATTCTCTACCGGCTGCTGGCGATCAGCTTCTCGAAGACGCGGGCGGCATCGGCCTGCCTCCCGGGGAGCGCGTGCTGGTAGGTGTCGATGGTGAACGCGGGGTCCCCGTGGCCGAGCCGTTCTGAGACGACCTTGACTGGCACCCCGGCTTTGATGAGCAGGGTCCCGTGGGTGTGGCGGATGTCGTGAAGACGGACCTTGGGAACGCCTGAGCGGGCGACGATCCGCTCGAATGCCTGTGAGAGGGAGTGGGGGTGGATCGGGTTGCCCTGGACATCGGCGAACACCTGACCCGTGGGCTCGATCCTCAGCCCCACGCTCCGACGCCTGCCACTCTTTCCACGCCGACAGAATCGCGACGATGGTTGGGTCGAGGTCGATTGCACGCCGGGAGTTGCTGGTCTTGCCCCTGGATACGTGCAGCTCGTAGCCGACCGAGACAAGGCCCCTGTTGGCCGAGATCCTCGCCTGGTCGAGGTCGACATCGTCCCACTGGAGACCGAGTAGCTCGCTGCGACGCATTCCGGTGTTGGCTAGAGGCCAGAGGGCTGGGAACAGCCTGTGGCCAGCCGCTTCACGCAGAAACGCCTGCAGTTCCTGAGCTGTCCATGCCTGTGGTTCGACCTTGGGGATCGACCGGAGTTTGGGTGCGTGAGCGACCGAGGCGACGTTGCCCCGGCGGGTACACGGCCACCGCGGTCCTTTCGTCGCTGATCGGTTTGGCGACCACGGTCTGGCAGGTGGCCGTGCTGCGGGTCGGCGCCTGGCTGGCTCGGGGTGTCAGGGTGCTGGCTCAGAATTGCACTCCTCGCCGACGTGACGGGGCCGGGTACCTATGGCCGGGCCTACGGTTTCGAGCGGACGATGGACAACCTGGGGGCGTCGGTGGGCCACTGCTCGCCCTCGGCTTGGTCGCCGCCATCGGTACAAGGGGTGCCATCCTGGTCTCCGGAGTGTAGGGGCTGTTGGCGGCCGGGCCGATCGTCTACGCCGTCCGTCACATCGAAAGGCCAGCCCCGGTATCGGCTTTGATGTCGGTGATGTTGCAGTGGATCTTCCCGTGGCCGACGGGTCGGCTGACTCCGTGGACGCGGTAGGTCCTTGTAGTGGCTGGCGTGGTCATCGCCTGGGTCCGGTCAATGCGCCGACCGTATGGTCGGCTCTTCTGGCATCGGACAACTCGTTGGCTTTGTCGATGGCGGTGGCACAAGCCTGACACCAGATCCGGCGCTGTGGCGGGTCGACCGAGGTTTGGGCGTTGATGGCGCGCACCACGGTGAGGGTGTGCTGTCCTGAGATGGCGTGGTCGGGGCAGAGACCAGCGCCGCAGTCGTGGCAGACGGCGACCGCAGGTGCGGTCAGTCCGGCTTGGGCGCAGTCGTAGCAGTTCATTGTGGCTCCTTGTTGTGTTGGGGGTAGAAGTGTTTGCGGGCCCAGAGAGCGACGTAGACGAGGCCGACGAGGACGGGGACCTCGATGAGGGGGCCGACGACGCCGGCGAGTGCTTCTCCCGAGGTGACACCGAAGACTCCGATTGAGACGGCGATGGCGAGTTCGAAGTTGTTGCTGGCGGCGGTGAACGCAACTGTGGTGTTCTTCTCGTAGCTGAACCTGAGGCGGAGTCCCAGAGCGAATGAGATGCCCCACATGAGTCCGAAGTAGGCGAGGAGGGGGAGGGCGATGCGGGCGACGTCGAGTGGCCGGTCGGTGATGGTCTCGCCTTGGAGGGCGAACAACACGACGATCGTGAACAGGAGTCCGTAGAGCGCCCATGGGGCGATCCGGGGGATGAACTCGTTCTGGTACCAGGCGACGCCGCGGGTCCGTTCTCCCCATCGTCTGGTCACGTAGCCGGCGAGGAGCGGGATGCCCAAGAAGACGAGGACGATCTTGGCGATCTCCCACATGGTCACATCGAGGGCGGCGGTGTCGAGTCCGAGCCAGGTGGGGAGGAGTTCGAGGTAGAAGTAGCCGAGGATCGAGTAGGCGACGATCTGGAAGACGGAGTTGACGGCGACGAGCACCGCGGCTGCTTCGCGGTCGCCGCAGGCGAGGTCGTTCCAGATGAGGACCATGGCGATGCAGCGAGCCAGCCCGATGATGATCAATCCGGTGCGGTATTCGGGCAGGTCGGGGAGCAGTAGCCAGGCGAGGGTGAACATGAGAGCCGGCCCGACCACCCAGTTGAGGACAAGGGATGTGGTGATCAGTTTGCGGTCGGTCGCGACCTCGCCGACCTGTGAGTAGCGGACCTTGGCCAGTACCGGGTACATCATCGCCAGCAGCCCAACGGCGATAGGTAGCGAGACGGTGCCGACCTTTACGGTGTCGAGCCAGTCGTTGAGGCCGGGGATGAGCCTGCCTAGAAGGAGCCCGGCAGCCATGGCGAGCCCGATCCAGACGGGGAGAAAGCGGTCGAACAGGGAGAGACGCTCAAGGATGGGGGCCTCGGCCGCTGCGACGCCGCTGTCGTGGGTCACGGCGTCGCGCTCCGGATGAGGTCGACGAGTTCGTCGACGGTGGGGACACGGCCGGCGAGGACGACCTGGTCGTCGATGGCGAGCGCGGGGGTGGACATCACCCCATATGAGGCGATCTGGCCGTAGTCGGTGACCTTGTCGACTGGGGCGTCGACCCCGAGGGTGTTGAGGGCGTCGACGGTGCGGGATTCGAGGGTGCGGCAGTTGGCGCATCCGGATCCGAGGACTTTGAGTTGCATGGCTGTCTCCTTTGTGGTCATAGGACGAGGTTGAAAAGGAACCCAACGATGAGGATCCCGACTCCGACGATGCCGACGAAGGCGCCGAGCAGCCGGGGTTTGAGGACCCGGCGCAGCAGGATCATCTCGGGCAGCGACAGGGCAACGACGGACATCATGAAGGCCAAGACGGTGCCGATGGCGAGGCCCTTGGCGTGGAGGGCTTCGACGAGGGGGAGGATGCCGGCGGCGTTGGAGTAGAGGGGAATCCCCAGCACAACCGCGACGGGCACTGCGAGTGGATTGGACGGTCCGGCGGCGGTGGCGAAGAAATCTTCGGGGACCCAGCCGTGGATGACGGCACCGACGCCGATCCCGACGAGCAGGTAGGGCCAGATCCTGCGGATGATGGTGAGGACTTCTCCGCGGCCCATAGCGAACCGGTCGGTCCAGGACAGACCTTGGGAGGGGTCGATGGGTTGGCCGCGCACGGTGGTCTCGTAAACGAACGGCTCCACCCATCCTTCGAGCCGGAGCCGGCCGATGACCCAGCCGGCGGCGACCGCGATGATCAGGCCGGCGGTGACGTAGAGGGCGGCGACTTGCCATCCGAACAGGCCGTAGAGCAAGACGATGGCGACCTCGTTGACCATCGGTGAGGCGATCAGAAAGCTCATCGTCACCCCGAGCGGTACGCCGGCGGAGACGAACCCGATGAACCCGGGCACCGCCGAGCAAGAACAGAACGGAGTGGCCACCCCTAGTCCGGCTGCGGCCAAGTTCCCGACGCCTTCTCGCCGGCCCCCGAGCAGGGCGCGAGTGCGTTCCGCGCTCATGAAGCTCCGCAACACCGTCACCACGAAAACGATCCCGCTCAACAACAGCACGATCTTGACCGTGTCGTAGAGGAAGAACTCCACCACCGACCCGACCCGCGATTCCGCGTCGAGGCCGGCGACGTCGAACACCAGCGACTCCCACAGGGGACGGTTCACCGCGTAGGCGATCCACCACAGTCCAGCCGCGACTACCACCGTCGCCCAAGGCCCCAGGGTGCGAGGCCTGATCCGGGTGGTACCGACCCGGGTGCTCACTGCGACACCGCCTCGGCGACCGGCGACGGCAACGCCACGGTTATGACAGCAGCGGCGTCGTCTGCCAGCCGGTAGTCGACCCAGCGGCCTCGGCGGCTCGACTCGACCAAACCTGCTTCTCGCAGCATGCGCAGGTGATACGACAAGAGGTTCGGTGCAATGTCCAGCGCTTCCTGCAGTTCACAGACGCACCGCTGGTCCCGGCTCAACTCATCGAGGATCGACAGCCGGATCGGGTCGCTCAACGCCCCAAAGGTTCCTGCTCTCGATTCAAGAGACGTTGCATCAAGATCTGTTGAAGTCACGATATCAGCTTCGGTTGGCGGCTCGTCGTCAGGCAGAGTCGAAGGTCACTTTTTCGGGGGATACGTGACGCCGCTTGTGACGTCTACTGCCGTGGAGTCCTCGGCGCCGTCGGCGCAAGGGACTGGCGTGGATCCGCTCCCACAAGAGGTTATTCGGTCTGCTCTTCGCCCTGGAAGCTCAACTAGGAACGACGGGACGGGCTGGTCGATTCGGTGCAGCTTCGGCGGTGGCTGCGTTGGCGCTGTACGGCGCTCTTCAGGCGCTGGACGGAGTTGCCAACAAGCAGGTCGATGTCGCGTGGGCGGGCGCCTCGGTCGCCGAGAAATCGGCGCGTTTCGCAAGCGCCGAGGCAGTTCGTTGGATCGGGCGGACCTATTCGCGTCCGGTTCCGGGCCGCCTGCTAGTGGTGGGCGCGGATGAGTGTTCGGACCGCATCCGTCACGCCGGTCGCCGGGTTGGCGGGCCCATACATGCGAGCGGCGACCCAGGCTCCGTCCATCAGCAACAGAAGTTGGTTGCCCAGTTCGTGAGGGTCGCGGAGACCCGCCTCTCGAGCCAGTTGAGCGAATCGGTCCCGCACCCGCTTCTTGTGAGCGAGGGCCACCTGGTGGCCCGGGTGGTCTTGATCGGGGAACTCGGCGGCGGTGCCCTGGAAGGTGCAGCCAAGACATTCCGGGCTGGTGGCCAGCTTCTCGATCGCCCCGAACATCCCCACAAGCTTGTCGAGCGGGTCTGTGATGTCGGCAACGGCACCGTCGAGCCACTCCCAATACTGGCGGTTGGACTCTTCGAGGTAGGCGACGATCAGGTCGTCCTTGGATGGGAAGTGGCGGTAGAGGCTCATCTTGGCCACGCCGGCCTCGGCGATGATGGTGTCGATCCCTACCGCCCGGAACCCATCCCGATAGAACAGCCGCTGTGCCGTTTCCAGGATCCGCTCTCGCACCGAGGGTTCTGTTGTGGTGGTCATCAGGTTGACATGATACAGACTTGTCTGTACCTTTCCAGTCTCGTAGACAGATCTGTCTCATCTGAAGGGAACAGGACATGAGGATTGCAGTGTTGGGCACCGGCCCGGTGGGCCAGACGGTGGCGGCCAAGCTCGACGAGCTGGGTCACCAGGTGACGGTGGGCACCCGCGACGTGGAGGCGACAATGGCGCGGAATGATCCCGACAATTTCGGGAATCCGCCCTTCCCGGAGTGGGCCAAGCAACATCCTGATGTCGCCGTCGCCCTGTTGGCGGATGCCGCTGCCGGTGCCGAACTGGTGGTGAACGCCACCAACGGCACCGTGTCAATCCAGGCCCTGGAGGCGGCTGGGGAGGACAACCTGGCGGGCAAGATGATCGTCGATATCGCCAACCCGCTCGACTTCTCCCAGGGGATGCCACCTTCACTGGCTCTTTCCAACACGGACTCCTTGGGCGAGCAGATCCAACGCCGCTTTCCGGACGCCAGAGTGGTGAAGACGCTGAACACCGTGAACGCCTACCTCATGGTCGACCCCGTGCAGCTCGCTGGCGGCGACCACACCGTATTCGTCTCCGGAAACGACGCCGACGCCAAGACCAAAGTCACAGAACTTCTGGCGTCGTTCGGCTGGTCTGACATCGTCGACCTCGGGGACATCACCACCTCCCGTGGCACCGAGATGTACCTGCCGCTGTGGCTTCGGATCATGGGAGCTACGCAGAATCCGATGTTCAACGTCAAGGTGGTGCGATGAGGTTCGGGCTCCAGGTCTATTCGTTCACCTGGCCTGGCGGCCCTGCAGCGATCGGTCCCACCCTGGCCCGGGTCGCGGGTGACGCTGATGAGGCGGGATTCGACTCGATCTGGGTGATGGACCATTTCTGGCAAATCGGCGCGCCGGATTCGGAGACCGAGCCGATGTTGGAGGGTTGGACCGCTCTGGGGTTCGTGGCCGCCCATACCCAACGGTCTCGTCTGGGATTGATGGTGGGCGGTGTTCACTACCGCAACCCCGGGTTGTGGGTGAAGGCGGCCACCACCCTCGACGTGCTCTCCGGAGGACGGGCCTGGCTGGGTCTCGGAGCCGGCTGGAACCGGGCCGAGTCCGTCGGCCTGGGATTCGGGTTCCCTGACACTAGGACGCGGTTCGAAATGCTGGAGGACACTCTGCAGATTGCCCAGCAGATGTTCGAAGGAGAGCGCGGGAGCGAGCAGGGTTTCGAAGGTCGCCAGTTCAAGGCCGAACGTCTCCTCAACGTGCCCCAGTCGATCTCCCGACCGAGAGTGCCGATCATGATCGGGGGAGGCGGCGAGAAGAAGACGCTTCGTCTCGTCGCCCAATATGCCGACGCCTCCAATCTGTTCGGCGACCCCGACCAGCTCCGTGACAAGTATCGGGTCCTCGCCGAGCATTGCGAGGCGGTGGGGAGACCATTCGACGAGATCGAACGGACCACCCTGCAGTCGGTGAGCCTGTTCGCTCCCAACGCCTGGCAGTCCAGTCCCGAATCCGCCGAACAGCTCGTCGACCGGTTCGGCCGTCTCGGTGACGCCGGGGTCCAGCATGTGATCATCAACACTGCCGACGTCCACAACCCCGAAGCCATCGAGCTGCTGGCGACCGAGGTGATCCCGCAACTGGGTGAGGCCGGAAGCGGGCAACCGTGACCGTGATGACGGATCTCGACGGTCATGCGGTGATCGACCTGACCACGGTGGGAAGGGTGA